>OZ247587.1:610129-1220258 GCA_965233865.1 Candidatus Neptunichlamydia sp. | reverse complement strand
TTAAGTTTATAGAGAACCTCTCAATTCCAGTGTTTGCTCAAGAATTTCCTACATTCAAGGGAACAAACAGTATGCCTAAGAGAGATCCCCTCGATAAGATATGGTGGCTTTGGGATGGGAAAAAGTCATGGAAAGTGGGGAAGCTGCCATTAGATGAACAGTTAAAGTATCCTATAAAGGAATTGTGTGATGCTACTTCCTTAGTAGGGAGTATTGAAACTGGGAAATTTTTTTCAGATAGGCTCTGCTAAAAAAGTAACAACTGCCCAGTGCTGCTATCGTCCTCTCTTATGAATAAATCCCGTTGATCATCGAATCTTAGCTCTAAAGATTCCTGAAGTTTTTGTAGCATTTCATTATCAGTTAGCATACTAGAGGCTCAGTTTTCCTTGGGTTCTTCGTCTTTATTTTCCTCAAAGTGAAATACCTTCTTTGGGACTAGATACCCTTCAATCGTAGAGAGCCTTTGGCTTGTTTCATGTTTAAAGTCATCGATTCTTTGATTGATGTTTTTAACTTCAACTTCCATGGCAGTGAGACGGTTTTCTATGCCATTAAAGCGATTATCTATTGCAGTAAAGCGGGTATTGTTTTCTTTTTGATGGGAGTCCAATTTGTTCATTATGTAGATAAACCCACCAATGAAAACTCCTATAACAGTAAGTGCTTGCGTCCAGTCCATGATTATCATCCATTGTTTTCGTTTAATTCTCATTTTATCCCTTTGTAGCTTTACCAGCAAATATAAATCCAATAAACAGCAAGCATTAGATTTTTATGAAACGAATGTCTAAAATATTTTTGATTTTGAACGATTTCATGCAATGATTCCGTGCAGAGTATGTTATAATAAAGGTAAGAGGATAAACAAGATGACAGCCATATTAAGCATTCAGAATAACACCATTTACTTTGAAGGATTCATTCGAGAGCAACTCAAAACTCAAGAATTCGAAGCACGAGCAGAATTAAAAGATCGAGAGCTTGAAATACGCGAAATGAAAGCTCAAAAGACAATGAACGATAGGATAGTTGAGGAATTGCGACCTCTTTGCGAAGAACTACCTCCTGACGCCTTGGATCCTGTTACTATGGAGCCACTAGATAGAGGAATGGTTTTTAGGTGTGGGCATACATTAAATATCACAACCATCGTTAGTTTAGCAAAAGCCAATGGCTTATGTCAGCAAGATGCAATGGAATGCCCAAGCTGCAAGGCAAAAACCCCACTAAAACAAACCTATGCTTGTTTTTCTTTAGATAACTGCACAAATACATTAAAAAATATAAGCGTGGCTTTCAATAAACATGTCAACTAGCTCTCAACACCCATTTTTTTATGAATCTGAGGGAAATGCGTTACCTCAAGAACACCTTCTTGCTCCAACTCGTTTTGAAGACTTTAGCCAAATACCTACTGGAGCATTTTCTTCTAAAACAAGAAGTTCAAGCTTACAAAGCGCTCTTACAAACCCAGATGACGCAAACTGATCATCGAATCTTAGCTCTAAAGATTCCTGAAGTTTTTGTAGCATTTCATTATCAGTTAGAATGATAGATGTCTTAGTTCTCTTTGGGTTCTTCGTCTTTAGTTTCCTCAAAGCGAAATACCTTCTTTGGGACTAGATACCCTTCAATCGTAGAGAGTCTTTGGTTTGTTTCATGCTTAAAGTCATCGATTCTTTGATTGATGTTTTTGACCTCTACTTCCATGGCAGTTAGACGGTTTTCTATGCCATTAAAGCGTGTGTTATTTTCTTTTTGATGAGACTCCATTTTTGTATCAGTGTCTTTCTTATTTGCGTCCATTTTGTTCATCATGTAGATAAACCCACCAATGAAAACTCCTATAACAGTAAGTGCTTGCGTCCAGTCCATGATTATCATCCATTGTTTTCGTTTAATTCTCATTTTAGCCCTTTGTAGCTTTACCAGCAAATATAAATCCAGTAAGCAGCAAGCGTTGAATTTTTATGAAACGAAGGTCTAAAATATTTTTGATTTTGAACGATTTCATTCAATGATTCCGTGCAGAGTATGTTATAATAAAGGTAAGAGGATAAACAAGATGACAGCCATATTAAGCATTCAGAATAACACCATTTACTTTGAAAAATTCATCCGCGAGCAACTCAAAACTCAAGAACTCGAAATGAGAGAGCAGTTGAGGTCTCAAGAAGTGGAAATGCGGGAAGTAAAAGCTCAAAAGACGTTGAATGATAAGATCGTAGAAGAGCTAAGACCTCTTTGTGAGGAACTTCCTCCTGATGCTCTAGACCCTGTTACTATGGAGCCTTTACATCAACCATTAGTTACCGCATGTTGTCATACATTCAATCAATCAACACTAGAAAAAATAATGGAAATATCTGGTGGGTCTGAAGGCATTAGGAAATCCAATGGATTAACATGCCCAACTTGCAGGTGGAAATTCTCTCCTAAAAATGGAACATTTCCATGCGCTTCTATCATGGGAATGGTAAACGTATTTAAGAAAATAGCTGATGTATTTAAAAAGGAAAAAGCAAGTGACATACCAATTCCAGCATAATATGCTGCCTTTAAATCAGTTAAGTAGAAGGCTGCGACCTGGAGAAAGAGAAAAGTATTTACTGTCTCAAGAAGAAAAAGCAGCAAGGGAAGCTATTGTCAATAATGAAACAGATCGAAGCCTTGGAGATCTATTAAGGTCCGCGCCACATACCACAATTCCTCTTACTTTATTAGAATTGGAGGAAAGAGACCAAATTGAAAGTGAGTGGGGAAGCCCTTTTGATGTAGTACAAGCGGTTCCAGAACACAAAAAAAGACCAAGTATTAGCACAGAATTTCCTTATGACTTACATGAAGGAAAACCATCACAAGAAAAAACAAGCTTGAATCAAATCCTGTCTGATGAAAGATTTGAACGTGCTCTCCTTAAGAAAGATCGATCAAATGAATTTGAAAAGTTTGATAAAGAATACGACCAAAAAAGTCTATTGAGTTTTTCAAGTGAAAAATTTCTTCCGTTTAAGTTGGAACCAAGGACTACTGATCTAGGTGAAGGCGAGCAATTTTTTCCTTTTGCTTTGAGGCCAAGAGAAACTGAAATTAATGAAAGAGAAGAGTTTGTTCCTTTCGGATTATACTCAAAACAACCCACCCGTTTTTATGAATTTGCAGATGATAACAATCAAGAGCGATTAAGAAAAGAGAGGCAGGATCTAGATGCCGAGGAATCTTCCGCAAGAGAGGCTATTGAAGACGAATGGGATTCTTTACCATTTAACACCATGGGAAAGTTCAAAGAGCTCATGAATTAACTCAAGTATCTAACGGGCTTGATCGAATACCTGTTGTTCCAGGATCTAGATGGGCGTATAACAGAGCTAATCGTGAATTGAGTACTCAATATCCCAGAGACAGTTCTGTGTATGAGCCCCGTATGAGTAGGAGTGGAGACATTACAATGCAGAATAATCCCCATACTTTTTCTGGTTTGTTTCATGAGTTAACCCATGCGCTACATAGAAGAAAGGATTTTGGGGAGTTTACAAAAATGGCGGCAACAAAAACTGGCCCGATAAAGACCACTATGAGAGATCAATTACAGCTCCGCCGGTTGTTTGGGGAGAAGAAAACCAACCTTTATCACTCTATAATGGACCTGTAAAGCAATTTTCAGGAAAGGTTAACTGGTAAACTGGAAGATGGAGGGAAACATCAACCAAAAACACAACTACACTTACATAACTAACGCAGCTTAAGAAAGCAACATCTTCGCTCATCTTATCTTCTTACTCCTTGAGATTGCTTTCTTGAGCTACTCCTTCGTTAGTTATACCGGGCTCTGCTGCTCTTGTGGGGCCCTTTTTTTTGGCTATTCAGATTTTACTAGGTTGTGTTGAGAAATTTACTTTAACCATTGGAGAGCCGCGATAAAATGAAGGAATGCCTTGAACCTTGATGCTAACTTCTCGAACCGAGAAAACAATCGTCTATAATGTTTGAGGAAGCCAAATAAACATTCGATTTTGTGTCGTTCTTTATATATGTCTTTATCATGCTCTCGATGATCAATGCGATTTTTCTTTGAGGGAATGATGGCAACAGCTCCGATGCTCTTTACATGATCAATGATTGCATTGCTGTCGTAGCCTTTGTCAGCCAATAATCCTTTGTAATCCCTACCCTTGAGCAAAGGATTAGCTTGATGACAATCAGCTGCTTGACCACCTGTTAAAATAAAATCAAGTGGATTACCTAATGCATCACAGATACTATGGATTTTAGTCGTAAAACCTCCACAGGATGGACCTAAGGCCTGCTCGTCTTGACCTCCGGTTTTTTTTTATTGGCTCCTGCGGCACAGGCATGAGCGCGGAGGACTGTACTGTCGATCATAATATATTCCATGTCTGGATCATTTGAAAAATAGTAGAGCATCTTGTACCACACACCATGTTCAGCCCAGTCTGCAAAACGATGATAGACGGCATTCCAGTCTCCATATTCCTTTGGTAGCAAACGCCATTGTGCTCCGCTCTTGGCAATCCAAAATACAGCCTCTACAAAGCAACGAGTTTTCTCTTTGTTATTTGTGTGTATTTTGGGGTAATTACTCAGATATTCGTAAAGTTTCGACCAGGCGTGGTCATTTATTTTATGCGGGTATAGCATATAGATCTCCTTCTTCAGGAAGTCAGCTTGCACCACTCATGGAAATTTCTCAACACAACCTACCGTTTCGTCAAATGACTGGTCATATAAGAAAAACCGCCCCGTTGTTTCAGATCTACAAATCGGACAAGGGATTTTATCGTCCATTGTGAAGCCCTTTGTTTTTCCAATCATTTCTACAGCTTTCGCGCTTAAAGCATGGCTACAACGCATCACTAAAGGAGTTTTAATTGGTTCATACATCACTGGATCTAAAGCATATCCAGACAATTCTTCACATAAAGGCCTAAGCTCCTCAACTATCCTATCGTTCATTGTTTTTTGAGCTTTCATTTCGCGTATTTCAATCTCTCGATCTTTTAATTCTGCTCGCGCTTCAAGCTGTGATCGCATTGCTTGTTCAAAATAAGTGATGGTGCTTGTTGGTGTAATTGCTATGGCTGACATCTCGTTCTCCTTGTGTCTATTATAACACATTTTACGCTGAATCGTGGCATGAATTCTCGCATTTTTAAAAATATTTTCATGTAGAAATGCAGGGAGTATATCATGAGACGGATATCGAGTTTTAAGTTTATTCTTCTCTAAAAAAGTTCAATGGGAGTATCTTAGTGAAAGCTCAAGCTTAATTATTAAGGGAATGCAAATAAAAATTTAAACACTCAGATGATTAGACAACGAACAAAGGAGTTCCAAATGACATCACCAATAGGAAATACAAGTGTAAATGTCTCAAGTAACTTACTAAATCAAAATATTAAAGAGCCTTTTTTATCATCTTTTGGCTCGTCATCAGATGGTCTTTTTCAAAGAGAAGGAGAGGAATTCAAAAGTACTCTTACTCTTCAAAGAGATGTTTCTCCCTCAAGATCACTAACTTCTTCTTCTTCAAATGGCATCTACAAGGACGATGGAGACGCTGTTGTTGTGAATCCATTTTCTTCTTCAGCTATAAGTAGCGCACATATAGAGCAAATAAGAGCTATTGTACTTTTAGAAACAGATCCTTTGAAGGAGAAAGTGACAGTACTTGAATCTGAGAATAAAGCACTTCATGGAAGGTTCACGGTCGTTGAGACAGAAAACCAAGGGCTTAGGATTGAAAATGGTCAGCTGAAGGAAGAAATTACAACCGTTAGGGGTAAAAATGGTCAGCTAGAGGCAGAAGTTACAACCGTTAGGGATGAAAATGGAAAACTTGAGGCAGAAGTTACAACCGTTAGGGATGAAAATGGAAAACTTGAGGCAGAAGTTACAACCGTTAGGGATGAAAATGGAAAACTTGAGGCAGAAGTTACAACCGTTAGGGATGAAAATGGAAAACTTGAGGCAGAAGTTACAACCGTTAGGGATGAAAATAGAACACTTGAGGCAGAAGTTACAACCGTTAGGGATGAAAATAGAACACTTGAGGCAGAAGTTACAACCGTTAGGGATGAAAATAGAACACTTGAGGCAGAAGTTACAACCGTTAGGGATGAAAATAGAACACTTGGGGTAGAAAACATCCAACAAAGAGACGCTATACAAAGAATTGAAAGAGCAGTAAATGCTCCAGAAGAAAAGAAATATCTTACTCTAAGAGAACAAGTTTCTGAAATAGGCAATGCCATAATTAATCCCGTGCCTGCCCGCAAGAATCCATTACTGGGAGCGGTGAAAGTTGTAGGTGGGGTAGTATCTATCATTGCTATCGACGCATTGACTGGAGCAGCATTAGTGGGAGCTGGACCTATAGCGGGACCAGCGATCGTAGCAACATATGCGGCTACTTCTGTAGGGTCCTTAGGATTTTCAATAGTACATGCTATGGGAGTAGGAGTGGGCATCCAAGATCGAGTAACTGGAAATGTACCAAAGTAGGTTATGATGTTAGCAATTACGACTTTTTCACAGCCTCCAGAACTCTTTAAGTGCCTAATTTGCTTAGATCCTATGGAAGAAAATGCTTGTTCATCAGCTAGGTGCAAGCACTCCTTTCATAAGATATGCATAGAGGATTGGCTGAAGGAAAATAACAATTGTCCAGCTTGTAGAACGGATAGACTAAGCAAAACCCTTTTTGTAGATAACAAGGAGATTGCTAGCGAATATCATAAGTGGAAAGATAATCCAGTAGTGTATGTTGTTCCTCAAGAAGACTCTGACTCAATAAGGCCTCCATCTCTAAGGGGGCCTGGTTGGCAACGAGATCTTTCAGCAAAAGAGGCTGTAGCGCATTTAAATGAAAGGCTAGATGACAATTGCTCTACTTCTGAAAGGAGAAAAAATGCTAATGAAGCTTTTGATGCTTTGAAGAAGGAGAGCGATGAGATCAAAAAAGATCAACAAAACATACGTAAAGATCTTATAGACATACGTAAAGATCAACAAAACATACGTAAAGGTCAAGAAAACATACGTAAAGATCTTATAGACATACGTAAAGATCAACAAAACATACGTAAAGATCTTATAGACATACGTAAAGATCAACAAAACATACGTAAAGGTCAAGAAAACATACGTAAAGGTCAAAAAACCATAAGCGAAGATCTTATAGACATACGTAAAGATCAACAAAACATACGTAAGGGTCAACGTGAAAATGCAGTCTCCATTGAAAAGCTAAATAAACGCTTTGGGATACGGCCTGATCAACCACCAATGTCTTCGTCCTTCTCTTCTCAGGGATTAACGTCAGAATCTTCAACCCCATCTACACCTCCCCAAAGAATCAGCCCTATTAGAAAACAGCAATCGACTTCAGCACTACCGAACATACTGAGTCATAGAACTGTTAGAATATTTTTATTGGGTATGATAGCAGGTGCCTGTACGAGGATTGTATGGAAAGTATTAGAGAGATTCAAAAGCAGAAGGTGATAAATAATAAAATTATCTGAATTTGAAAATTACCTTCGTGCGCAAATCCGCCTGATCAAGAATAAAAAAAGAATGCTTTTTAGGGGTGGCCCCCCTTTGCGACGACCACCAGGTTCCGGGTCCCTTTGAGGCTTAGGCTCTACTCAGGTACTTGTAGACGCTTGACTTTGATAGTCCATACTCTTTCATTAGCTCTTTGATCATCATTGTCTTTCGCTTCTCTTTGAGTTCTTTGATCTCCTCTTTATTCATCTTAGATCTGCGACCAAACTGGACTCCACTCTCTCTTGCCTTGTTGATGCCATCTAACTGACGCTCGGCTCTTATCTCTGTCTCGAACTGACCAATAGCTCCAAGCATGTTGAATAGCAGTCTTCCGGTTGAAGTCTCTGTATCAATATGCTGATCCCTTACAACTAGGGTTACGCCTTTCTTTTGGAGTAGCTCTGCGATCTGGCATAAGTGCAACGTTGATCTTGCCAATCGGTTCAGTCTAGTCACAACAAGAGTATCTCCTTCACGAACATAATCAAGGCATTCCCGGAGTTTTTCTCTTGAACCATCTACACCGCTGCGTTTCTCTTCGAATAGTTTGCCGCAGTCTTTGAGCTTGCTGCGTTGTACTTCTAAGCTTTATCCGATTGAACTGATTCTTGCATATCCTATCTTTGCCATTAGGGCCTCCTTGTGTCTTTAATATCCTTAAGCTTCAAAAGAATTACATTCTAGGACATTAATTCGGACACGTCAAGTCAATTCCGTAAGAGTATACTTTTTGAGATTCTATGGGGCTGCATGGAAGATTGGGATAATTACTTGATAAAATATCTGGTGGTATGGTGGTTAATCAAGGATCAGTGATATCATCTTGGGCACTAAACAATATAAAAAGAAAGGAGAATAGTTATGAGTACAATCACAGGAAACGTTCCTCTATCTTCAGGAACACCAAGCTTCAGCCTTCAGCCAGTTCAATTTCACTCAAGAAGAGGTGTCGATTTGTCTCTGATAGATGTTAGCTACCTTCAAAAAGAAAATGAAAAAATTGTTAGCGAAGTCAGATTGCTTTCAGGGCAATTGTCATCTATCGGTAGTTCTATAGAAGATGCTTCAAGAGAAATAAACGAGGTCCAACATAAAACAGAAGGTATAGCTGGAAAAACTTTTGATAATACACAAACTATATTGAGGAATCAAAAAGAATCACACCAAAAACTTGATACTACAAGACAGGAAATTTCTTCAGTAAGTAAGGGCCTAACAGAAGTGCTGCAGAGACAAAACCTGGTGGACAACACCTTATCCCAACTAGTAACCAGCCACAATGGGCTTGTAGAGGTATTTAAATCTTCTCAGGATCATCAGAAAAGTACAGATGAAAAACTGGATCAAATTTTAGTTGCTCTTCAATCTCGTTAAAGCACAAACTTCTTTTTATGGAGCTCTGTTTCCAGGGCTCTTTTTCTTTTAGGTACATGAATCATTCTGAATCAAAGTGATGCGCAAGGTTCTATATGATTATTATGCTATGTTCTCAGAAAGGCGGCTGTGGTAAATCCACAATGTCAGTAAATATTGCTTCCTTTTTGTCTAACAAGAGAAAGGATTGTATGCTTGTTGACTCAGACATCCAAGGAACAGCAAGTACTTGGATCATGGATCGTGATGAACAAACTGATCTCCCAAAAGTCCATTCGATTCAGAAATACGGAAACATTCGCAACACACTTTTAGATCTCAACAAGCGTTATGAATATGTGATTGTAGATTCTCCTGGAAGAGATTCTCGGGAAATGAGGACAGGCATCACAGCAGCTAACCTATTAATTGTCCCACTTAAAAGTTCCCAGCCAGATCTTGATACGCTGCCAAAAATGAAAGAGATTATCGAAGAAGCTCGAGATTTCAATCCAAACCTAAATGTCAGAGCACTCTTAACCATGGTCTCCACAAACCCAAGTGTTACTGAAAGAAATGAAGCCATAGCTTATATCAAGCAATACCCAGAGTTTGATTTGCTGAAGTCTACGATATATGAAAGAAAGGTATACCGTGATTGTATGAGTCAGGGAAAAGGAGTTCACGAACTTCAGAACAAAAAAGCATCCGAAGAAATGAAACAACTAATTGAGGAGCTATCAAAAACATGCCAAAGATAAGGCCAATAAACACAAATATAAAAGAAGCAGATATAGAAAACTACGCAAGCCGCTGTAAGGATATCGATATTGAAAAAGACAACACAAAAGAAAAACCCCACCAACTTGAAGCTAATGGGGTCAATCGAAATCAAGAGATAGAAAATGAGTCTCCAGGTTAACAACTCCGCTCTAAATTGGCAATAGCACTTAAAAGCACATTCAAAAAACTCTGTTTCAAAGATGCTTTAGATATGTCTACTCCTTCAAAGCGAAAATTTCTGTGATGTCCGCGGTTTACTTCAATGCAAACTCCATCCTTGCCTGTGATTTCAGGCTAGAGGTCCAGATCTACCACTCCAGAAAAGCTATCATTAAGCAAATCTAGCTTGCAAATCCATACTCGAGATGAAGATATTTCAACCTCAAGATTGAGATTTAACTCCGAAAGAAGCTCTTTTAGGTTCAAAAAAGTGGTAAGCGAAGATTTTTTTGTTTTTCCCATTCCGGTTGTTACCGGTATTATTACCCTTGATGGCGTGCTTTTCATATCCTAAGTGCCCTTCCATCTCTTTCTCGAGCATCTTCTCAACCATTCCACCAATGAGCTTTTGGATTAGCCCATTTTGACCGGTTAGGTCTTCCATGGTTGCGCACTTATCTAATTCTTCTTCGAGATCATAATTCATGATTTATCCTTGTGTGAAATCAACGTTATTTTTCCTTAACATTTTTTCATTTACACAGTTATTCTTACAGTCTCCTTACGAAGATAGGATCTCAAAAGGAGTTGAGGCCTAATGACCGTTTACACAGTTTAGATTACACTCCCCTCCCAGATCCCTTTTCGGAATGTTCTGCATCTGTCTTTGCTTGTTTAGCGTACTCTTTCAGTAATCCACTTACTTCTTGTATGTAATAACTCAACCCTTCTTTTTGCTCTGTATAGCACTGTATTTCATTTGGCCATCTTTTCTCAACCAACGCTTTTTTTTCTGGATGAAGGTTATTCCAAGCTGGACAATGTTTAGAAGGGTTTGTAATCTTATCTTTGTGTTTAACAATTTGCTTCTCATGACTGCAAATAGATTTCTGGATCTCAGTAATAATGAATTTGTACGCTTGGCTCATTTGCAATCGGATAGTCGAGGATGTTGGATCCCAAAACTATGCAATGACACCAGTATATACAAACCATGCCCAAGCTGCGGTCAATCATACTTAGTATGGTGTAGTAATTCTGAATGTCCATCCAAAAAGTCGAAACAATAGCCATTGGGGGGCTGTGCAAAAGGGGGAAATCACTTCACAGCTGAATACTGAGAGAGTGTTTCAAACACCCCTTTTCTGATCTCATCGAAGGAGCGATGTTTCCCAAACGCACGTTCATAGATATCTGTACGGATGGGTTTAAGGATTTCTTGCGCTTTCAAATTGCCTTCAATAAATGAAAATATCTTGTCATACGAAGTGTTTGGAATGACAGTTCCACACTGGTGAAGATAAGAGGAATAGTCTTTGGGTTTTCCCCACTGAGAGCCTTTGAAAAAGAACATGGGGCGGTTATAATAAAGAAAGTCATATCCGATCGATGAGAAATCTCCCAAATAGATGTCTGTTCGCTTTAGTAAAGGGAGGACTAGGGGATATTGGGCAAGAACAACGACATTATTAACGTTTCGGTATTTTTCTTCTAAGTGAGCGACATAGCCTGGTTTATAATGGATAAGCCAGGGATGCAGCTTGATAATAAGATTGTAGTGGTCTGGAAGTTGCTCGGGGACAACAAGGCCCACATCGGTAAAGGAAGAAGAGTGTTCTAAATCCTGCCAAGTAGGAGCATAAAGGAGGGTTGTTTGTTTTTTTGCAAAGAGAGAAAATACTTCCTTTTCAACAAGATTATCGTAAAAAACCGCGTGTTTTTCATAAAAAGGATAACGGTAATTCCCCGTTCTCACATGTCCACGAACTGTATCTAAAATCCCACTTTCCTGTAGCCGCTCTTCCATGATGGGACCATAGGTGAAAAAATAGTGTTGGTCCTTGAAAGTTTCAATAGACTTGTCTGAGTTTCCATGGGGACAGTACCAAAATTTCATCTGCTTTCGGAAGACAACTTCAAAAAGAGGGCTTAAGTCCTTACGGTAGTTAGCACTAGAAACAAAAAGGAGGTTATGGTTATGGGCAAAATATTCTAGAATCTTTGCGTGATGATCAATGTAAAGCATCTTGACTTGTGGGTAGTAGGTCTCCATCACGCCTGTTAAGAATTCAACATCGACAACGAGAGGCATTCCCATGATATATGCGAGAGGGGCTAAATGATCAAGATGGTTGACTGAATCCCCAGGTGCGAGGCAGATACCACATGCTTCAGACTGTTTCGGAGAGGAGGTCATATATTTTCGTAATGGTTTGGTTCTTTTCAAAGACCTCATGATACACGTGGTCTTGTATTTTTAAAAAGGATACAGGATCGATTTTATCGATCTTTTCAAAAGGGTTTTCATTCGGACCGATAATCGTTCCGCACCGCGTGAGATACAGCCCCTGGTCCTCATTTTGGTTGCGGTTTTGGGGGTTATAAAAAAAGAGAGGGCGGCGAAATGTTAAAAAATCATACCCAACTGAAGACATGTCTCCCAAGTAAACATCGATCAATTGAAGCAAGGGGTAAATAGGGGGAAAGCCTTTCAGAATGATCACATTTTCTTTTGAAGATTCGAGAGGACATTTTAGATGGGGGTGAGGTTTAATGATCAAATTCCAGTTTTTGGGAACATTATTGATTAGAAAGGAGTGCTCTTTCTCAAAAGATGAAGAGCTTTCACTATCGTTCCAAGTTGGCGCATATAAAAGCGTACGACGTTTCCGATTTAGTGGGATCTTTTTGTTTAGGATTCTTTGGTAAAATTCAGTGTGTCGCAAATAATACTCATATCGATAGTTGCCTAAAATAAAAAGTTCGTTTAATTGTTCAAAAGCCCCCTTTTCCTTAAGGAAATCAATCATCTTTTGACCATATACAAAGGCCCATTTTTCTTTTGAAAGGCCCTCCATAAAGTAAGAGGAGTGACCTTTATCGGAGTTGCCATGTGGGCACCATACATTCGTTAGACGCTTTTGATGGAGAGTTTCTGTAATAAAAAAAAGGGAATCAAAAAGGTCTTTAGGGAGGCATGAAATGACGACTTCAAACTGAGAGACCACCTTTTCTGCCATTTCAGCTGGGTCAAAATAGAGAAGATTTAAGTCGGGATAATAGTTTTTTGCTAAACGTTCAACCTCAAAGTCTGTAACAACTAGAGGGACCCTTAAAAGGCTCGCTAAGGGGGCTAGATGATCAAGATAATGCTTCTGATTTCCATAAATCAGAGCTGCAATCTTTGGGAAGCTTTTTATAATCATGCTGCGCTCTGTATAGAGCAGAGATGCATTTTAAACAACATCCATTTCGTTAAGATTTGTTGACAGAATCGTCGTATATTTTGTAGCACCACCCTATGGTGGTCCCAGACGTCAAGACCAAAATTTGCAAAAGTTAAGCTAGTTTTTCCTGATGTTAAATTCAGTTCTTATTCCTTCTTTAGACCTCAAGGCCTGTTCCATAATAGATCTCTGACGGCGTCTGATATCCCAAACTCTGGTGACGGCGCTGTCCATTATAAAACTCAAAATACACCTCTAGTCCCTTTTTTAGTTCTTTAAGGCTTTCATACCCTTTAGGATAAATATCCTCATACTTCACACTTCTCCAAAGACGCTCTATGAAAATATTATCAAGAGCTCGCCCTTTCCCGTCAGTTGAAGAAGATTTAAAGCTGCCATATTGTCCGGCGTAGTCAGTATTAAAAGATTGGTCTATCTTATCATGCAGACGATCGCTAAACGGAACCACGTCATTGCTAAAGAATTCATCGAAAGGTTCCCTTTTTGGAGGGTAATCATCGTATAAAAAGGAACTCATTTTTCCTAAAGATTCGACAAAGTTAGCTGTTCCACCAACGAAATTATGAACAACATAAGAGCCAACCTCTCGCGCTTTTTCGGCTGCTTGTGACCAAAACGAAGCTTCGTCTTTCTTTGGAATATTTAAGTTATTTGCAGCTAGCACAGGTTCTTGACTGAGCTCTTCTTTAAGAGTGGTGTTTTGTCTTTCGATAGTTTCTTTTAGGAGAGCACTTTTCTCGGGTATCGGCTCTAATTGTGGAGTGATCTTTGGTATTAAAGCTTCTATTTCTTTCGGTCGATCATAGTCACAATGGCTTGGATAAGCTGAATTATTAAGCGAAGTATCATAATCATAGGCGTCATAAGGTACGTTCACCTCCCCAGCCTTATTTACAGGTGTTCGTAGTTTGGGATTGTTTTTTGGCTTCGTTTCTCCATTGGCATCATAATCTGCAGCAGCAGCTCCCGCAGCAATAACAGGCGCAGCAGCTCCACTTGTAGCGATGATAACCACAGTTGCAGCAACTACAACAACAGCTGAGATAATCACTACCTTTTTGTTTCTTTTGACGAATTTCTTAGTGCTTTTCCATGTGTTTGATACCCAACTGCAATTGATAATCTTTAGAGATTGATACCCATTTAATACCGCAGGAACAGCCTTAACGCCGTAATCTTCATATCCTTATTTAATACGAAGCTTAACTTCAAGGAGATGGACGAAGGTAGGAAGAAGTCTGGGGAAAGTACGAAAGAATATTATGCAAAGAGAGGGTCTGCCCAGATATCTAGGCACCCCTGTCTAGAAAAGAAAAAAGTCAAAGACTACTCAGAAAACACCGCGTATCTAATGGCTAAAGAGGCTGAGGTTTCCCAATGGCACTCTCCATTTCACTAAGTTTTAAGATGCTAACAAAAAACGAAGCTCAGGTTTGCGCTGTGTTGCGCTATTGGAACGTTGGAGTTGTGATTGGATTACGTGGACGTAGAATAGCTTAAAATGGCTTAAAATGCGATTAAATGCAATCTATCGTGTTTTAGTATAATTAGTTAAACTTTAGTTGGGTTTAGTTAGAACCCATAACAAATATCAAGTTCCAAAATGACTGTTGAATGTCTCCAATAATAATGAGTAGAAGCAAGAAATACTAAAGCATTCCGACCCATCTGTCACGAGAGGAGTTTGACCAATTTGTCTTGCCCCACCTCATGGAAAGATCGAGAGGACCTAAGACAAAGGTGTGATTTTACCGTCTCTTCAACTACATTTTGAAGTTGATGCATACCGGTTGTCAATAGGAAGAAATCCCCATTAACAAAGATGCATCTGGCAAGCCGGAAATCCACCACACTCGCATATTCCGCACCTTTCAACGCTAGCATAGAGATGACTGTTTCGAAAAGATCTTTGTGGGTTCTGTTCAGCAGTTGTTTTCAAAAAAATTATTAGATACCAATGTGATTCACGGAGATGGTAGCACGACAACGGCTAAAAAAGGGGCGATAATATAGGTTTCAACGGTCATAAACACATGAAAGGCGATAAGGTTGTCGCTCTATGTGATCGCAACTGCAATGTTATAGCGCCTATGATTTTCGCACCAGGCAACAAGAATGAATCACCTCTCATACGTGAAGCAATGGGCCCATTGAAAAGTATGGCAAAGGCTGTGGGGTTCAACATTAAAGGATCCACCATGAGCCTCGATGGGGTCTATGATTGCCGTAAAAACGGTAAGAAAATCTTCAATGCGAGAATGAAACCTAACATCAATCCAAACAAACGAAATAGAAAAAAGAGCAAGAGTAGTCGCAAGCCCATGTTTGACTTCGAGGTTTTTAAAGAACGCTTCCGTACCATATAGCGAGTCTTTGCATGGGAGGACAAGTTCAAACGGCTTCTTATACGGTTCGAGAGAATCAGCTCGCATCACTATGGGATGAAGTATATAGCATTTGCTCTCATTAACTTACGCCACTTTTGCAGCGGTTAGGCCCAAGACAAACCTACTTTCATCGAGACTAGTTTGTTTTGAAGATGCACTCGCATGTCCAAAAATGACTGTTTTCGTGCCATGCAGGGGAGGTAGAGTATTTTTTCGGCTCCAATGTGAACTTTCGATATAGCTGCATAAATTTTCCATACGATTTTTTAGGGAAACTAGCAATGAGTTGTAGGTAGGTGTCGACGGAGTCGACTTGGACTGCGATTACTGGGCCTTTGACTTGCTCGGTTCTTTTCATGAATCCGCCGTTAATGGCTCCGGGCTGAGTGGGCATTTTGTTTTCATCGACGGGAGTGGTTCGAACTCCTACGTAATCCATTCCTAGAATATCATTTAATTCCTAGTTAAAGATGCTGTAGAATTCTTTGGCTTTTTCTATGTCATCATAGGGAATTTAAAAGTGAACGACTTGGTTCATTGTTGCTGTTTTTGTCATGGTATCCTCCCTTTGGGTTTGGATGCTGCGCAAATATATCAGGTTTGTATTTTTTATGAGGAATGGTATGGTTGCTCTCTATGGAAATGTGTGACATTGATCAGATTGTTGGAGAGCGAGCCCCTTTAGGGGCGGAGCTGATGGCAGCTGCGCGGGAGGGACATCTGTGTATTCGGAAGGAAGGAAATGAGGGCGTCATTCTCAAGGGTGATGAAGAGCGGTTTGAGGGGCTGGTTGGGAGATGGGGCGATCTTGTGTATTTGCAGAAGAACTGGGTGCTTGAAGGGAGTGTGGTTCGAGAGTTTGGTCGGCTTTTAGATGGGGATGTCAAGCGGATTGACTTGGGGGATGTAGGAAGTCTGAATGAGGGGCAGCAGCGTGCGGTTGAAGAGTGCTTGGGGGAGAGTATTGTTTGCCTAACGGGGGGGCCGGGGACGGGAAAGTCGTATGTGATTGGGGAGGTTGTAAGGAGATGGGGAATGGATGTATGTGTGTGTGCACCTACGGGTAAGGCTACGCTTCTTCTTCGGAAAAAGTTGGATTCGGAAGTGGGAACGCTTCATAGTCTTTTGGGGATACGGAATGGGAAGGAAATGCTTTTTGGGGGGAAGGTGCTAGACTCTGGGATGGTGATTGTTGATGAGTGTTCGATGATTGATGTGGGAATGTGGTCGGCGCTTCTTAGGAATGTAAAGAAGGGAACACGACTTATTTTAGTGGGGGATCATGATCAGTTGCCGCCGGTGGAGGCAGGCACGGTGTTCGGAGAGCTGTGTAGTTTTATGAAGGAGAGGGGCCGAGGTTATGTGCATTTGGATGAATGTATGCGGAGTGATCGAGTGGAAATTTTGGAGAAGGCAGCTGCGGTGCGTGAGGGGAAAACGATTGAATATGGGAATCTAGAAAGGGACGTTGAGGGATGGAAAAGGGGAGGCTATCAGGTGCTATCGTGCTTGAGAAAGGGTCCTTTTGGGGTGGAAGCAATCAATGAGTTGATGCGGGACGAGGGAGAGATTCCTATTATGATTACGCGGAGTGATCGACGAATGGAGCTGAGCAATGGGGAAATGGGGGTGCTATCAAAGAGGGATCCTGGGAGAGCAATTGGAAAAAATGATGTGGTACGGTTTGGGGAGCGGGAATTTCCTGCTGCGCTTTTGCCAAAATTTGAGCTGGCGTATTGTATTTCAGTTCATAAAAGTCAGGGGAGTGAGTTTAAGAAGGTGGTTTTATTGGTGCCTAAGGGATCAGAGATGTTTGGTCGGGAGATTCTCTATACGGGAATGACTCGGGCCAAAGATGAGTTGATTGTTCTGGGGGAAGAGGGTGTGATTGAGGAGTGCGTGAAAAAAGGGAGTGAAAGATTATCAGGAATTCGAAGAAGGTTATGCGCGTTGTAATATTATGTATTTGCTTTTTAGGAACGGTTTTTGACTCTTCGCTTGATGAACGAAAGGATTGGATTTACCCTTCGATTGAAGGGGTGATTCAGAGTGTAGATCCAACGGCTCTTGAGCATTTAGGGGCAAATGATCGTTTTGAAGCGGCGATGAAGGTTGATGGGATCTGATACTAGATGCTAGTTGTTTTGAAGATGGGTCAATGGGGACGGATTCGATTTCTTCTGATAGGTTGCTCATAGGTAATGGAGGGTTGGGAGATAAGCGTTCCTTTACTTGTGCACCAGCTTTGTGCAGAAGGACTCATTCCAAAGTCGTAGAAAGCAACGGGGTAAGTGTTGTGCTTGGAATAGTTTGCCCACCACCATTTTAGGAGGTATTCTTGGCGCTCGTCTCACCTAGTGATCACCCCGCTATCCATGAAACTTCATCTCGGATAGGAGCTTCCTTTTTCGGCTGGCTCCTGTGTGATGGATAATGGCAATGTGATCGGATGAGAATTCGGAGATCAGCCAATTGTATTTGTTGGAGAAGATGGTGATATCAAAGTTTTTTTTTGCAATTAGATGGCTAAGGGCTGTTTGATCTGAAATCTCGGTATCGATGTGTTTTAAGCAGTGATCAATCCACGCAGAGATAACAGGAGAAGTCTTCTTAAATACAATGACGCCTGCTTGAAGAACTTGCACGTTATCTTTTAAGAGATTGTATTTTTGTGCGCGTTTTGTATTTTCTTCTGTATCGTATGCGATGGCGAAACCATCTTTACTTTCTGTCATTTCAAAGAGGGGGGTGATGTCTTTGAGAATTTCGCAATCAACGTCGGTCCAAAGGTTTTTTTCATAGGGGGATTGGGAGAGAATAAGGGGTTTAGAAAACCAAACGGAGCGTTTATTCAATGTCGAAAGACTCACTTTATCTGACCATGGAGCCGATTGGTTTTTATCTGTGGAGATTGATTTAGGGTTAAAGGAGAGAACTCTTCCTCTTGTTTCGCACCATTTTCTGGCACCTAAGCTCATTCCGAAATCGCAAAAAGTGACGGGATAGTTATTGTGTTTGGAGTAGTTTTTCCACCACCACTTAAGCATCCACTCTTGCTCAGCATTGCATCCAGTTAGCACTCCCTTTTTCATTGCAGTTTTCCAAGGATTCTAGTTTTCCCGTATCCTCCAGCATGATGACGTATAACGGTATTAGGGTCTTGAGGAATGATTGTTGGCCAATTGTAAAGAAGAGGGTGAGGAGTAATAGTAAGGTTTTCATTTTCTAGCATTTCCATAAGGACTGTTTCATCACCAAAATGTTTGTGATTATTTTCCTGTGTGTGAAAGGCCCATTTTTGGGGAATTGAAGAGCCGTGACGGCAAACAATAACGCCTGTGTTATATATATCGAGATCTTTTACCTGGAATTTTAAGATGCTAAATCCATCGCCTTCATCAGCATATTCGAAGAGTTTATCGATAGGGTGGCGCACTTCGCAATCTAGATCCATCCAAATGGTTCGTTTGTAGGGGCTTTTTAGAAGAAGAAAGGGTTTTGCGAACCATTCGGTTCTCCCTTCCCAAAGATCTCCAGGATATTTTTCCTCCCAAATAGAGCTTTGCTTTGGATCGATCTCTTCTTTTGGTTTAATCAAACCTTCGGGGAAGGAAAAAGAGAAGGTTGTCCCTTTAGTCTCGCACCAGATAAGGGCGCTTTTTGACATTCCTAAATCAAAAAATGTAACGGGGTATGAGCTTTGTTTGGAATAGTGGTCCCACCACCATTTGAGCATCCATTCTTGCGTGATGTCGGTTGCAACAATGACTCCATCTCCAGAGGGTTTAGAATTCCAGTTAAGATGTTCTTCCATAATAATCACTTAATTTGTTTTAGAATTTCTCGTTTCCCTGCGCCTCCGCCATGATGGTAGACATTCACAGGAGAATTGGTTTTCCAGAAATTGAGGAAATTGAAGCCAAAGGGGAGGGGATTGATCTTAATGGGGTGTTTTTTTTGGGCTTCAATAAGGGCTGTTTCGTCGCTCATGGTGACATGGTGTTTTTCTAATACGGCTTCTGCCCAATAAGTAAAAGCGGGGGCAAGTCTTTTGGCAATAACAACACCAGAGTTAATCACTGTATTGGCTTTAAGGTTGAGCTTGATTAGGCTGATCCCATCCTCGGTGTCGCAATAGTTGAACAAGGGACTTAGTGAATTTCTAACTTCGCAATCGACATCAATCCAGATGGTTCTGTTATAAGGGCTTTGAAGAATAATAAATGGTTTGTGCATCCATTCGATTCTACAGTCCCAGATGCGCTCTGAGTAGCTACCTTCCCATTGCTTTTGAAGGTCAGAGGGGATGTCACTTTTTTTCGAAATTGTTGAGTCTGGCAGGGAAAAGGGAACAACATTTCCTTTTGATTCGCACCAGATAAGAGCGCTTTTTGACATTCCAAGATCAAAGAAAGTGACTGGGGAATCGTTGTGCTTGGAGTAATGGTCCCACCACCATTTTAAGATCCACTCTTGCTTCATATCTGAAGCGACAATAACGCCATCTCCGCCTGTGTAATTTTTCTGATTCCACTTTGTAATTGCTGCCATGTTTGTATCTATATCCGAGCGATCATTAGAGATCGAGCAAAATTTTATCTTTCCCTTCGAGGCCAAGAAAGTGTTGGATGATTGCTTGATTTCCTCCACCAAAGAGATGGGGGTGGTTGTATTTAAGAGGAAAAAAGGGAATATCAAAATGGTTTTGGAGAATGAGATGATGGATGACATCTTCATCTCCCATGAATTCGTGATTTTTTTCGACCCCTTCTTGTGCCCACTTAAGAACTACAGGGGACCCTTGAAGCGCAACACATACTCCCGAATTGTGGTAGAAGCCCTCCTGAAACTCGTGCTTCACAATTGTAAATCCAACTGAAGGCGTGAGATAATTAAAAAGAGGTGCAATGTCTGCTTGAACGCGACAATCAATATCTAGAAAAAGAGTTTTTTTGTAGGGACTTTGGAGAAGGGTAAAGGGTTTTGCAAACCACGCTGCTCGTTTTCCCCAAATACTTGGTGTCCAATGCTTTTCCCAGTGATCTCTTTTTTTGTGATCCACTTCATCGCGCTTGGCTAAAAAATCCATCGGTTTAGAAAAGGGAATAACAGTCCCTTTAGAAGCACACCACTCTTTTAGGGGGTTAGTAAGACCTAGATCAAAAAACGTAACGGGCAAGGAAGAATGCGTGTTATAATGCTTCCACCACCAGGGGAGGAACTGCTCGTATTGACTGTTTGCAGCAATAATAATTCCTTCATCCCCTGTAATCTCTTCTTTTATCTGCGTCATAAAATTATAAATAGACTATACAGGTTTAAATTTGAAATCTGCGCAACATTAAAACAAGTACATATGGGAAGGAAGGTTTTGTTGCAAAGATCTTGACCCCTGCATAGAAGCTACCTCATGGACGGAAAAGGAAGGACCCTTGATAATATTTTCATAGAGTGCCTCTGGAGAAGAGTAGTTCAAGTTTTATAAAGGAATAAGACAAGAATGATCCATTTGCGGTAGAGGAAAACAAAAGCATCTCGTTTGCTTGGCTTGATGCTTACAAAGCTGTCGGATATCCCATATGGGATGAAGTCCGGGAGATGCTTGATCTATTATAGTAAAGCTTAAGCGCTTTTTTGTATTAAAGACATGCGTTGTTTGGCGCGTGCCGCTTTATTTTTTTTGTAAACCCCTTGCTTAACTCCGCGATCCATGAGACTGTAAACAGCACTGAGCGCTGTTTGCATTTTCTCACTATCTTTTGAAGTCAGTGCGCTTTCAAAAGAACGGATTGCAGTTTTTACACTAGATTTAAAAGAACGGTTACGAAGGTTGCGTTTCTCGTCTTGCTTAATGCGTTTTTGAGCAGTCGGGCACTTTTTCTTTGCAGGGCCCTTTTTTCCTTCTTCAGACATAAAATAATTCCAATCGTTAAAATTGAGTGATGGAAAAAAATATACCAATTTGGGAATAATTCGTCAATCAAGCAGTGAGGTGTCTTTATGATCTCTAAGAATTTTTTTATATTTATGTTTTTAATCGTTGGTGGAGCAAGCCTCTATCTTGGTGGGGAATTTTTTTATAACCTTAATCGCTACTTCCATTTGACACACTCCTCAGAAGCCCAGGTTTTTGATTGGAAAGTGGTCGAAATCAAATCGGGTAAATTTTCTGTTGAGGCTGCGTATCAGTTTCAGGTCGAGGAAAGGGCAGTTATGGGAATATACTCTTTCCCAAAACCAGTTTATCCTAACCCCTATCTAGCGGAGGATTTAATCGAAGCGTGGCAAAAAAAAACTTGGGAAATTTGGTATAATCCTAAACACCCCCATGATGCATTTCTTCAAAAAATGTTTCCAACAAAGAAGGCGATTCATTTTGCGGTGTCTCTTGGAATTATATTGTATTTTGCCTTTCTAAATATTTATGTGAGGGGGATGCGTTTTTCAGAAGAAGGGAATGAAAAAGCTCTTTCGTAACTTTTTTACATGTCCATTTTCGCGTCAGGCTTTTCTCAAGTTGCCATGCCCATTTTCCTTGTTTGCTCTTGAGGAGATAGTCGGTGGTGTCTCCAGAGAGCATCAGAGGGCGTTTTCTGAGTTTATTGGGAAAGAAAAAGGGGAACCTTGGGAGAGGCTTGGGGAAGAATGACTTGATTGTTTGGGGCTTGCTTTTGTAGATTCGTGTCACGCCTTTAAAAAAATCAAGCTGATCGTAAAAAAAACCATGTCCAAAGGGAGTCATAGATGTGTAATAAGAGAGATTTTGACGGAGGTAAAGCTCTGCAGGGGTAGCAATTTTTTTATTGTAAGTTCTGTCATGCAAGATCCAAATTACAGTGAAGCCAAGGGACGAATAGTCTTCGTTTCTTTTTTGAACATCTTCGACTGAAATAGGAGAACACTGCACTTCAAAAATAATTTTTTTAGGAAAAAAAACAACGTCAGCAATTCTTCGAATTGACGAGAATCGATATTCAATAACGCTGCCTTGAAGAAAATTAGCTAACGTTTTTTGGATTACTTTGTGATAGCAATGCATGATCTCTTGACAATATCCTTTTTTCGCTGCAATATGAACAGCATTATAATAGATAGTTCTGGCATTTTACGCTTGGAATTGTTACAGTAGGTAGACCTTTCGTGCGTTATTCCATAGGAGATAATGAGCAAATCCGGATTTAGTCAGGGTTTCGATCCCCAGCATCAACAAAAAATCGAAGAGCTCGTAGCTATTGCTAAGGAGCAAGGGTTTATCACGTATGAGGAAATCAATGAAATCCTCCCAATGACCTTTGATTCTGCTGAGCAAATCGACCAAGTGCTGATTTTCTTAAGCGGAATGGATATTCAGATTTTGAATCAATCTGAAGTTGATCGCCAAAAAGAAAGAAAAAAAGAAGCTAAGGAAATGGAAGCCCTTCCGAAAAGGATGGAAGGGAGTAGTGACGATCCTGTTCGAATGTACCTAAAAGAAATGGGGTCTGTCCCCCTCCTTTCTAGGGAAGAAGAGGTGGAAATCTCCAAAAGGATTGAAAAAGCACAGATCCAGATCGAACGAATTATTATGCGGTTCCGCTATTCAACTCGTGAATCGATCTCTATTGCCAACTATTTAATTTCTGGAAAAGACCGTTTCGATAAAATTATTGCTGAAAAGGAAATCGAGGATAAAAATAGCTTCCTTAAGAAGCTACCTAAACTTAAAGAATTACTCTATAGAGAAGATATTACCCTAGAGGGTTTTTTGATCCGTTCTTTAGAGCCAAAGCTTTCAAAGGTCGGAAAGGTTAAGCTTTCAGAAGATATAGAGAAGTGTAATGTACGGACTCAAGCTTATTTAAGGCGGATGCATTTCCGACATAACATTACTGATGATTTTGGTGAGGTTATTCTTTCTTCCTACGATCGTTTCTTGGCCTTGGAAAAAGAAATTCAAGAACTTATTCCTCGTGCTGAGAAAAATAGGTTTGCAAAAGCAAAGCTAATGGCTGCTGAACGAAAATTGGCAAAGCGTGAGCTTGCTGCAGGACGCACTCTAGATAAGTTTAAGAAAGACGTTCGGATGCTTCAACGTTGGATGGATAAGAGCCAAGAGGCTAAAAGGGAAATGGTGGAGTCTAACCTTCGCCTCGTGATCTCGATTGCAAAGAAATATACCAACAGAGGACTTTCATTCCTTGATCTAATCCAGGAAGGGAATATGGGTCTGATGAAGGCGGTTGAAAAGTTTGAATACCGTCGAGGGTATAAATTTTCTACCTATGCTACCTGGTGGATTCGCCAAGCAGTGACACGCGCAATCGCTGACCAAGCTCGGACGATTCGAATTCCTGTCCACATGATCGAGACGATTAATAAGGTTCTTCGTGGTGCCAAGAAGTTAATGATGGAGACTGGGCGAGAGCCTACTCCTGAAGAATTGGCAACGGAACTCGGTCTAACCCCCGAGAGGATTCGGGAAATCTATAAGATTGCTCAGCATCCAATCTCTTTGCAGGCTGAGGTGGGAGATAGCGGAGAAAGCCAGTTTGGTGATTTTATTGAAGACACTTCGATCGAATCTCCTGATGAAGCTACGGGGTATTCTATATTAAAGGATAAGATGAATGAGGTTCTCTCGACGCTGACTGATCGAGAAAGAACAGTTCTCATTGAACGTTTTGGGCTCCTTGACGGAAAGCCTAAGACTTTAGAAGAAGTTGGAGTGCGGTTCAAAGTGACTCGTGAAAGAGTTCGTCAAATTGAGGCTAAGGCTCTCCGCAAGATGCGCCACCCAACAAGATCAAAGCAGCTTCAAGCTTTCCTAGATATTATTGAGCAGGAATAGAAAATCTTACACAAGCTCTGCAATTCTATTGCTTTGATAATTAGCACTTAATATTTATATCTATCTTTTTATAAAAATTTCTTTTTTTTATTCTTCATTATACTTTATATCAGGGAACTAATAACCATTATATTTAACTCCCCCCTCTAGAGGTAAAAAAGATGAAGCTGAGATATTTAAGAAATTTTGGACTGGGCACCCTTTCCTTTCTTATGATCTCTTCTCAGGCGTATGCAGCGGCTGATAGAGAAGTTCGATTAAACCAGCTTGAACATCAGATGAAGCAAGTAGGAACTAAGACACCAATAGGGACCTATGGTGCAAATACCGCAACTGCGCGCCCAGAGGTTGATGGACGTGGGTGGTTTATCTCTGTTGATCTTCTATATTGGAAGGCAAGAATAGGTGGAACTGAATATGCTTACACGGATCAAGATAGAATTGCTTCCCTTCCTATTAAAGGAAGAAAGAAAAGTATAGAGTTTGACTGGGATTGGGGGATCCGAGCGGGTCTAGGCTATAACTTTGACTATGATGGGTGGGATTTTAGAGCTCGTTGCACCTGGTGGGAAACTGGTGGATCAAATTCTGTTCGAGCTGGGCTCAATAGTTCGGTAATACCTCTTCGAGGATCGAGCGCACTGACAACAGTTCCTGCGGTGAACCAAACTGTTGGTGAGTTTATCTTTGCAACGAGAGCTAAATCGATGTATAACTTAGATTATCAAACAGTTGATGTGGAATTAGGGCGCGATTACTATGTTAGCTCTACTCTTTCGCTTCGTCCATTTTGGGGGTTGAAGACTGCGTGGATCGACCAAGAGCAGAGAACTCAATATGTAGGTGGAAGTCCAACGGTTAATCAAGGAATACACCTTCTTGGGATTCAAGGGAATACAGTTCGCGTTAAAGAAGATTGTAACTTCTGGGGTCTAGGGCCACGTACAGGGATTGACTCTCGTTGCTATATGGGAAATAAGCTAAGCCTTTTTGGAAATGTCTCCGGAGCTCTTCTATTAGGCCATTTTGATGTGGATCACAAGGAGCGCTACAGCGCCGTTGGAGATGCTAGAGTTGGCCTTCACGCTAACCGTCGTGCATTTGCACCGATGGTAAACTTTAATTTAGGAGTGCGTTATGATACCTATCTTCATCATGATCGCAATCATCTTGGAATTGGAGTTGGTTTTGAAGCTGAGTACTGGTGGAGACAAAATCAGATGCTTAGGATTGATAATTTTACAGAACTTAAATATGAGAGATATTCTGAAGACGTAGCATTTTACGGATTGACAGCTGATGTTAGATGGGATTTCTAGTCTAGAGGGATCATTCAAAAGCAATAAAAAGCTCTCATACTGAGAGCTTTTTTCTCATTTAAATTATTTAAATTATTTTTTAATTAAATAAAAGCTTAGATAATTCTGTACAATTATATAAATAATTTCGTATCTCTGGGTTTGAAGGAAGATTAACATATTATGACAGCTTCCGGTAACGACTTTGCAGCTCTCAGGAGGAGGGTTATCGTAAACAAAAGAGACATGTTTTTAATATCTTTTAAAATAAACTTAAAAAATTGTTTCATTTATTTAGGCGTTATCATTATAGAAAAAATTGAGGCAACAAAGCTAAAAATTAACCCCCATGAGGTAAAAAAAATGAAAGTGAGCTTATTGAGAAAATTCTCAGTCGCCCTTGTTACCCTTATGGCATCGTCCACTGCCTTTGCTGGCATGGACATGGATTCTCGGGTAACGCAACTTGAAAACCAGATGCAGCAAGTGCGTACTGAGACTGCCATGGGAACATATGGTGCACAAACAGCTACAGCTCGGGCGGAAGTCGACGGGTGTGGCTGGTTCTTCACTGCTGACGTGTTATATTGGCACGCAAAAGTAGGTGGGACAGAATTTGCATATTCAGACAATGACCCTGCAGGATCTTTTCCTGTAAAAGGTCGAACTAAAGATATCGATTTTGATTGGGATTGGGGCCTGCGCTTCGGTCTTGGATATAACTTCGATCATGATGGTTGGGATGTTGGACTCCAATATGCTTGGTTTAATTCCAGTGGAAGTGATTCAACTCGCTCTGGGCTTAATAGTACAGTTATTCCACTTCGTGGATCATCTACCATCGTAGTAGCAACAAGCGCTGCTACTGGAACACTTTGGGATGCATTCCTGTATGCTTCTAGCGCAAAGTCGCAGTATGATTTTGACTACCAAGCAATTGACTTGGAACTAGGTCGTGCACACTACATCAGTGGAAAGCTATCTTTTCGCCCTCACTGGGGTTTGAAGACTGCTTGGATTGATCAAGAACAGAAAACTCGCTACACTGGTGGAGTTGCTACTAGCAACGGTCAAGGGCCTGAATATCAAGGTAACAACCTTGGACTTGGTGTGAATACAGTCCACATTAAAGACGATTGCAACTTTTGGGGTCTAGGACCACGTGTTGGTATGGACTCTAAGTGGTATCTTGGGAATGGGTTTAGCTTCTTCGGTAATGTTGCTGGTGCGCTTCTTTTTGGATACTTTGATGTAGACCACGAAGAGCAGTTCAGTGCTGTTGCAGATAATCAAATCAAACTTAATGCTAACCGACATGCATTTTCGCCAACAGTGCAGATGCAGCTCGGATTGCGTTTTGACAAGTGCATCCACAATAACAAGCAACATCTTGGGATTGGACTTGGGTTCGAAGCTAATTACTGGTGGAGACAAAACCAGATGATTAAGATTGACGACGCCGCAGTTCTCAAATATGAGAGATATTCTGAAGACGTCAGCATGCACGGTTTAACACTAGATTTCAAATGGGATTTCTAATCTAAAACGTAGCAATTAAGATCCTACAAAAGGTGGGGAGCTGTAAGAGCCTCACCTTTTTTTGTTCGTGGATCTATACCCTAGATCATCTGGATTACTGGGGTCTTTGAAGCACTCGATCATTTCAGAGAGCTTTTTAAGAACCTTACATTGCTTCATTGTTCCAACAACCTCTAGAATAACATTTCATAAATTAACCCATTCTTTTGTATATCTAGATAATTATAAATTGATTGCACTTGTAGAAGTAAAATTAATTTTAGTGAGGTGGTCTAAAAATCCTATAAAAAACTCTCAATCATCCAAAGGCAGATGCAGAAAAAAATCTGTTTTTTGTAAAGAAACCAATGAACTAAAATCTTCTGGTCGATCTTTAGTTTTCATAGATGAAAGTGGTTTTTCTCATTCTATGCCGCGTAATTTCTATGGGGATCTTGATGATAGTCATTGATCTTGAAGGGATGAAAAAATGGGAGATGTGGTTTTACTGGTTACTGTTTTTCGTTGCTGTTGCCTATTTTTTTGGGGAAGCTCAAGCACTCTCAAAATTTGTTTGTTCCCAGTCATAGTTATTGATGAGGGTTTCTACCTCAGTGAGTTTTTTTGTGCGGTTCAACGATTCACGCAATTGTTTTGTGCCTGTCCCATTTCTGAGGTACCAACAGCCAACACGTCTCATATCAAGAAGAGCTTTGCGGTCTGTCTGATAGGCTGCGGTATAGGCAAGGTGGTTTAAAAGCGTTTCTTTTACATCAGGAATGAAGGGGGAAAGGCCTTGGTCAAGACGGCGCACATCTTCAGCGATCCAAGGTTTCCCAAAAGTTCCTCGCGAAATTAGGATCGCATCGCATCGGGTATGTTTGAAAAGGGCAAGGCCAGCCTCAGCATCAAATACGTCACCATTTCCGATGACCTTAATAGAAGTAGCTACCTGTTTTGCGGCTTTAATGTGGTCCCAGTTTGCTCTGCCTGTATATTTCTGTTTCCTTGTTCTTCCGTGGATTGAGATTGCCTGAGCGCCAGCTTGCTCTGCTATCTTTGTGATAAGGGAGGCGTTAATGCTCTCATCGTCCCAACCAGTGCGGATCTTCACTGTAACAGGAATGTTGACAGCTGCGACCATGTTTGAAATAACCGAACCAATAAGCTCTGGGTTTTTTAACATTCCACTTCCACTTCCATCTTTGGTGACTTTATCCACAGGGCAGCCGCAATTGAGGTCAACAACATCAAATCCAAGTTCTTCAATAATGCGAGCTGTAGGCCCTGCAAGCTCGGGTTTGCTGCCACAGAGTTGGCTTCCAATCGGACGCATTGAAGGGTCATAGTCTAAAAGATGATACGTAGAGGGTTCGTGGCGGATAAGGGCATCCATTTTCACCATCTCACAGAATATTAACCCAGGTTTGAAGCGAGATGCCATCTGCCTAAAAGGATAGTCGGAACAACCAGCAAGAGGAGAAAAAAAGACATTTGTTGGGAGGGTAAGAGCCCCTATTTTAATAGGATTTACATATTTTTTCATATCATCATGATCAGAAGGCGCGTGATTAGATACTCGAGAAACTGAAGGAGAAAAAAGCCGATAATCGGACTTAAATCTAAAACTCCACCGATGGGAGGAATAAAACGCCTAAAGATATTAAGGTAGGGATCTGTGTAGTGAGCAAGGAAACGGAAAATGGAGGTTTGTTGAAAACTTGGAAACCAGGACCCAAAAATCCTCACAATTAGCATCAGAGAGTAAACCGTGAATAATAATCGAATTGTTGAAATTACATACGCCATAGGTCTATGGTAACATCAAAATGAAAAAATTTCCATCCTTTTGTTTTTCTAGCGATTCCTTTACTATAGATCCATGGAAGTTATTGGAATTCACAAAGAAAATTCAAGTATTCGCATCGCCTGTATCTCACAGGTCAACAGAGAAGTGTCTATAGAATTTTTGGAAAAGCAAAGAGATGCATTTTTTTCTAAAAAGAATCCCTATATTATTACGGGAATTGAGGGACAAGATCTCCTCCTCCGGAGGCTGAAAACCCCCTTAAAAAAGCAGCGTGCTCTTCATAAAACGCTTCCTTTTCAGTTAGAAGGATTAATCCCCTATCAGCTTGATGAAGTCGTTGTCAAGCCGATTTACATCACTCATAGCGATGAGACTGAGGCTCTCTTTTTTACTGTCTCAAAGAAAAACCTTGAGAGCCATATTTCGTCATATGAAGAAGAAGGATTCTCTCCGGAGTGGGTGTCAGCCGTTCCAATGGCTCTTTCTCGCTTTGCTTCCTTTACTTGCCCGGAGATTTCAACCCTTGTTGTATTTCATACTGGACTAACAAAGATTCAAATTGTCTCTCAACGAGACAGTAAAATATTATCTCACCTGACGCTTCACATGGGTTCAATCGACCTTGGAAAGGAGATGGATCAGAAGGCAGTTGCAAAACTCAAGAGAGAAGTCGACCGTGCCTTTTGTTTTCTTGCTCATAAAGAAGAGGGAAGTGAGGGTCGAAAAGTTCTTTTTTGTGGAGAAATGTCTGCAGAAATAGAAGCACTACTGTCTAAGGATCAGGATATGGTTCCAGTTCATGGAGATGAAAAAAAAGGTTTTTCTTGGGATATGGTGCGTCCATTTGCTATCCCAGTTGGTCTTGCTTTAGATTGTCTTAAAAATGACCAGATGAGTATTCAGTTTCGCCAGGGGGATTATGTTTCAAAACAGGGCATGCAAACCTTAAAACGAAAAGTGCTTCGCGGAATGTGCATAGCGGCTGCACTGTTTTTATTTACAACGATTGCTTCTGAGCTATTTTTTTCTAAAAAAGAAAAAACTTTGTTAGGGCATGTTGAATCTCTTTCAGAAAGATATGAAGAAGACCTTCCTAAGTTGCACCATATAGCCGCAAAAGGAAGCCTTAAGGAGGTCATGGAAGACGTCTATCATGTTCTTCGTATGAGCAAAGGAAAGGAGAACTATTTTGCATCCCCGCCATTGGTTAGCAATTTTCTTGCTTTTTTATCGACCCATCCACTTCTGGAAGACATTGAATTAACTCAAATCGACTATGAACTAAAAAAATATCCCACTATTGAGAAACCAAAAGAGGTCTATCTTCCTAAAGTACGCGTTTCATTTACAACTCCTGTGGCAAAAAAAGCGCGTGCATTCCATGATGCTATTGTAGAAGACGAATTAACTGTAAATGGAAGTGAGGAAATAGACTGGAAAAGAAATGATGATCACTATGAAATTGCCTTTTACCTTCGCACTTAAACTCCCATTTAATTGTCTGATTCAGAATAGAAGTTTTGTACTTGGAATATATTCTCTCTGCTTGTTGCCAACCTTGTTGGTTCTTTTATCTATTTTGGATAAAAATAAACAATTTAGAGAAATAAAGGTTGAGATTGATTGTTTAGCAATAAAAATGGAGAGGGTCAAAGAACTCCAAAAAGATCGAAGCGCCTTTTTTAAGACCTATAATGATGTTGACCATTATTATGTCGACCACGCCATTGAATCCATGCAATTCCTGTTACCCGAAACAGAGACACTTTACCTTGTCATGAATAGTCCTGCCTTTGAATTTTGCGATGATATTAATCAAAGGCTTGACAGTTTAACAAAGGGTAACAATCGTTTTATTTTTGCAGAAGGCAAGCGAAGAACAGATAATCAAATTGAAGAACTAGAACTATCGCAGAAACGCCTGGTTGAATTAAATGGTCATGACCTTAAACGCGTATTAACAGTTATTGAAGGGGTATCTATTGGGGAGTTTAAGCCCCCAAAAGGGCGTCCACAAATTATTACAAAACGGTTTCACTTAAATAAGAAAAAGCTCGTCGAAAGAGAAACTTATCAAGTAGAAATGCAATTAATAAAAAGAGGTAAAGCTTTATGATAACTGTATTTGAAAATAAGAAAATTAGATGGCTTTCTATATCTTTATTGATTTCCTTAGGATTATTAACTGGATGCGGGAATCATCAAACGGAGAACCAGGACAAACTTACAAGTGTCCAGGTTCTTAATCGAAATGGATTCAAAGAAACAATTAGTTCCTCCGATCGCTTATCCATGTATGAAAAAACAAATTTTTTAGCTCCGCAACCCTATGAAAAAGTCACTCGAATGTTTGGACGGAGTGAAAATGGGAAAACCATTTCAAAATTGACGACATATCATGAAAACGGGGAGATTTGGCAGTACCTAGAAGTTATAAATGGTAGAGCTTGCGGGATCTACCGAGAATGGCATGATAACGGAAACCCTCGTTTAGACGTTGTTGTCATTGAGGGTCTTGGCGATTTGAGCGAAAATGCTCAAAAAGGATGGATTTTTGATGGGGTTTCAAAGGTCTGGGATTCTGCAGGCCGCCTTCAAGCTGAGATTTATTATGAAAAAGGGAATCTTCAAGGGAATTCCTACTATTATCATCACAATGGCGTTGTGGAAAAGATGATTCCTTACGAAGTTGATCGAATTGATGGAGATCTTCTTTATTATAATGAGCAAGGACAAGTGATTGGAAAGACTCCATATTCGAAAGGAAAGCGTCAAGGGATTGCGATGTTTAAAGGAGACAATAAACAGCCATCTTACTCAGAAGAGTATAGAAACGACTTTTTGATTAATGCAACTTACCATGATTTTTCTGGAAAAATAATTGGAAAAATCGAACACGGCAACGGGAAACAGGCGGTTTTTTTAAATGGGACGCTTCACTCTATTAGAGAGTATCGTAATGGAACCCCAGATGGAGAAGTCCAGGTATTTAGTGAGCGAGGAGCTCTGACTACTCTGTTCCACACTAAAGAGGGAGTGAAACATGGTGAGGAGTGGGTCTATTACACATCTTTTGGGGAAGAAAAAATCAAGCCAAAGCTATATATCGAATGGGTTCAGGATGGAATTCAGGGAATCTGCAGAACTTGGTATCCCACTGGGAATTTAGAGAGTGAGAGAGAAATTAGAGATAACAAGAGACATGGAATTTGTTCAGCATGGTATCAGGATGGCTCTCTGATGATGATCGAAGAGTATGAGAATGACCAGCTTCGCAGAGGAACTTACATAAAGCGGGGAGAAAAAACTCCCGTTTCCACCGTTGAAAATGGAGAGGGAACCGTTACACTCTATGACTCTGAAGGTTTTTTTATCAAGCATGCCCTCTATCATAAAGGACTTCCTGTTGATGAGCTGTAAAGCGGAGGTAAGGAAGACGTTTCTAAATAAGCGGCATGATCTTTCAAAGGTAAGACGAAAAAAGCCTAATTACAGGTCTCTTAAAACTCTTTTAGAGATAAGATCATGCTGCTTATAGCTAAGTTGATATAATTTAGTTATAGGCAATGTTCCTTAAAAAGTTCATCAATTCCCCATTGATATTTTCTTCGTTTAGATTTTGCTTGTGCCCATTTATGCTAAATAGGATTTAAATCTGGGGAATATGGGGGAAGATATTCCAAGATGTGGCCTGCAGCTTCGATCTTTTCTTGCATAGATTCGGTGTTATTTGCAACACTACCCACTCCCTAATGTGAAGGAAGGTCTGATTGAGTTTGCTCCTCTTCTAATGGAAAACCAACATCTTTATATCCATAATGAATAGATTGAAGGTATTTAGAAAAGTTGTCCATGCTAGCATTTTGCCATTTTTCTGGAAGTTTCTTGCGCCATTCTTCTGCTTTTTGGGTATTAATTTCTACCCCAATGCCATTTTCAAGACCGTAAATTACTGCTATCATACCCCATAGATTATTAGCCTCAGCCGCCATTAAATAATATCCATATGCTTTATCTGATCGGTTATGGTTTCTAAATTCTGAGGCACAAAATAACACGTTTTGTATAGATGGAAGAGAAACCTCTGTGACTAATTTTTCTGCCCAAAATAAATAGGAATCTATATCTGATTTTTTTTTATAATAATTTGCAATATTCATCTTAGCGTTAATACTACCTAATGTGTGTGCTTTTTCATAAGCTTTTATAGCTTTTTGCTCGTCTATACCTTCGTTTTTCTCTCCATATTGCAAAAGGAAAACGATTCTATTTTCTAAGGAGCATCTTGGCTCATTCCAATATAAAGGGAAGGAATTACAGTTATTTAAAATATTTTCTTTCTTGTCGTAAAAAATAAATTCTGGGTTTTCTTTTGAAGAAAAATAGACTGAAAAGTCCTCTATAGGACGATTTGTTAATGGATTGTGCATGTCATTATCTCTTGAAAATGAACGCATAAACTGATAAGCATCAAATTGATATGTATGCCCTCCTTCCTCAACGATACAAATATAGTAGTCCATATCAAGCTCAAATCTTTGTTTTTGAAGCTCTTGAAAAGAAACCTGAGTGTAAATATCTATTTCACAAAGGTTTATATCTTTATATAAATTTAAATTTTTATTTAATTCTGTTTTTGAATAGATTTTATCCATTATAATTACAATTAATTTTATTTTTAATATAAAGCTTAAGCTAAGAAATGGAGTTTTTTATGGCTAACTCAGTAAGTGATCGCTCATTCGATCTTGTTCCTAATATTTCTTATGATGAGGGTCCAGCAACTTTACATCAAACTGATGAAGTTGTACAGGAACTTGCTCAGGACATGCTTGGCAAAGGTAAGCAACCTTCCAAGCCTCTAGAGAAAAGGGTAGAACTTTGGACATTAGACCAGTTTGATAAAGTTAAATATTCTCATCCAACAATTGCTCCTATTTTAAAGGACGGTTCGATGTCTATTGATGAATTGAAACAAACAATAGCAGAAAAAGGTTGGAAGCAAGGGCAGCCATTGGAGTTAATCGAACATGATAAAGGTGAGTTTACTTCTTGGAACAACCGTCGCCTCTTTTGTTTAAAACAAATATTTAAAGAAAACCCAGTGACAAACGATGAAAAACTTATAGGAAAGCGTCCAGAAGGCTTAGCATTAACAAGGGGAAATTCTCCAGATAAAAGTCAAAGAAAATTGCAAGTCGTAGATAATGCTGCAAGTCAACAAATGCGCGCAAATTATAAAATAGAACACAAAGGAAAAGAAATTCCAAAAAAAAACCTTCCAACAGTAAGAAAGAATGGCAAAACTTTTCCAACAGGAAAAATTAAACCGGAATCCTTGAATTGTGATACAACCGCGAAAAATCATTATGTTTGTGTATCAATTACTGAAGGAAATGAACCGTGTAAAAGTAAAGATATTAAATCAATGCAAGAAACTATAAAAAAAGAAAGGAAGAAGAAAACTTATAGTTTCAATACCGATGGTTTTGGAGAAGTGGAAATAACAAATCCAACACACCTACACAAGCTTGCTTTAAGGGCAGCCATTGATGAGCCAAAAGTTTTTGCGGGAGAGGCCGGAGGTGAAGGAGATTTATTTGGAGTAACATATAGAGGCACAGGCGTAGATCAGTTAGGCGAACATTTCATTCCCATGGGTTATACGTCTGTAAAAGTAAGGAACGACACTAAATAAGTCGAAAATAAATTTTCATTTTTTTCTTTCGCGCGCAGCTCGAGGACATTAAAGATAAAAAAGAATGCTTAAAAAGGGGTGGCCCCCTTCGGCGCCTTTTTATGAGGTTTTGGGTCCCTTTGCATTTACAGGCTCTCTTTTTTCAAGGGTTGTGCTATCATTCAAGCATCAAACGGTAGTGTTGCAAATAACACCGAATCGGCCCGAGTAGAAGCTTTTCACTCTCTTTTTGTCATTAAGCTGCTAGTTTATTTCCTTCAAACAAGCTTTCAATAAATATCTTTACAGCGTAGGCGTTTCCACTCGATATCGCTTCAATTTGATCTTTGAAAATCATATGCATCGATTCGATTCCATCTATTGTATTCCTAGCCGTTTCTAGGCTGTGATATCCCATAGAAAAGTGATATTGCCTTTTCACATTTCTATGGTCTTGTTCCAGGAGGTTATTGAGGTATTTGACTTTTCTGAGGGTTGTTTCCTTGAAAATACCTTCTTCTTGCATAGATGAAAAAGCTGGAGGATAAGAGGCATGCTTATCCACATTAATAACCCGCGGTTCTCCTGTTTTTGCTAATTTTTTGAAGATGGTAAGCGCTGCAGAGGCATCTCTTCTTTCGCTTAAGTAAAAATCGATTGTTTCTCCATTCGAATCTATTGCTCTATAGAGGTAATGCCAAACTCCTTTAATCTTGGTATAGGTTTCATCGACTCTCCATGAATCATTGGGTCTTTTCACAAAAATCCGAAGCTTCTTTTTAAGTTCAGTTCTATAAAGCTGAACCCATCCAAAATTGCTGTAGTAGCCGCTGTAGTCTTTCAGAGGCTCAATTTAGAGGAGCGGATGCCCTTAATATGCTGTACATCAACGTAACGTATGTGAAATTACCCACTCCTACCGTATGCTTAGCTCTAAGTTTAGAGACCTTCATGTCAAAGCCACTAATTTTGCAGCAGGTCAACAGATTGGGGATGAAGAAAGAAGAAAAACAATTCAGTGAGGTGCTGCTGCTGGTCAGGAAGTGGTTGTTGCTGGTGCAAGACCTCTAGCCCAAGCTGCAGTTGCTGCTCGCGATGAACTTAATGCAGTGAATGCAATACCTGTTGTAGAAGGAATCAACTTAGGACAAAATTCCTGTCAGCAGAATGTAATTCTTCCAGGTTCGGTGAGCGAGGCCCCGTGAACTACAAAAATAGCAAATTTCTCAGATTTGAGAATATTGTCAAATGTTGTGTCGGTTCTCTTCATTTTTAAGCGACTTTCTTTAGTTCTTCTCGACTCCATTCATAAACTTTGGAATCATCATTCCTCTTACGGAACTTTTCCTGTTTTAGATATGCTATCCTTGATAATGGTGCTCAAGAAGAGAGATCTGTATGAAATGACCTTATTTGCCGGTTGAGTGGTTGGATGATCGAAATCCCCCCTTTCTCCCTGCAGATTCTTTTTGTGATGGGGATCCTTGGTTTGGAGCTGGGTCAAAGGGATGTTTTATTCGGATTAAAAGGTTCTTGATGCTGCTTTTCTGTTGAACTCTGTCCTTGGTGATTCTCATTTTTGTCTTTTTCGCAAAACCTAGGACCGTTTGAAGACATAGCGCTCACTGTCCCCCCTTGCTGAACACCATTAATTGTTCCAAACTGCTTTCCATTTTTACAGATAAGGATGACTGTGTAGGGTGTTTGAGACCAGGTAGAATTTTTCCCAGAAAAATCTTGCCATTGTGCTTGTTGCTGAGGGGCTAGAGTTAGAGATCCTTGATGGCTTCCATCTGCAGCTAGAATATTAGCTGTAAGCTGGTAGGGGCTGTCATTGAAAATCCTTACAGAGCCTCCAAAAAGAAGCGTCGACGAGAAGATAAATGCCAATAGGGCAAACTTATTTTTTATCCACATGTGCCCACTTAAAGTCGATACCGCCCATTGTTGTCAAGACCACATCTTTAAGATTGTCATCTTGAATGTAAAGCATCGTATAGTGGTAAAGTGGAATGACGGGCATTTCACTCATGATGAGCTCCTCACTTCTACGAAAGAGATCTCTTCTCTTTTCCTTATCAGACGTTTGATAAGAAGTTTCCAAGAGCTCTCCATAGATTGGGCTTCCCCAATTCGTGTTATTGGTGCCAGCGTTTGTTTTGAAGATTTCAAGGAAATTAATGGGATCTCTAAAGTCGGCAAACCAATTTCCTAAGGCAAGGGTGTAGTTCTTATTAGAAACTTGATCAAAGTAGACTTTCTTTTCAACGGGTTCTAACTTGACTCGAATATCAAGTGCCGTTTGCCATTGACTCTGCAGAGCTTGTACAACAGAATGGGCCCTCTCCCCTGAACTATATGTTAAAACAACTTCAGGGAAGTCACTTACTGAGACGCCCATTTCATCTAAGACTTCATTAAAAAGTCCTTGAGCCGCAGCGATATCTGCGTCATTGAAGTAAGGGCGATCAGAGAGGCCCATTGCTTTGGGAACAATTCCTGTGGCAGGAATCTGCTGTCCCTGAAGAACATGTTCGACGATTGTTTGTCGATCAATTGCTAAAGCAAAAGCTTGGCGAAGCTTTTTTGAATCGAAAGGGGGAACCTCAATGTTGACTCGTATCCAACTCGTTGCTAGTGCTGGGATGCAGCGGAGTTGTTCAGTTGTCTTTAGGGTTTGAATTGCATCAATAGGAATTGCAGAATAAGGTGATCCATCCCAGCTGGTATCTTTTGCGTCGAACATTTTGAACCCTGTGTCTCTTACCATTACCATCTTTATATGGGATAGGCTTACAGCTTTGTGGTCCCAATATCTGGGGTTTTTTTCCGCAACAATCGTATTGTGATGCTTCCATTCAATAAGGGTAAAGGGACCATTTCCGACATACGAGGTTTCCTTCTCTGCCCAATGAGAGTTTGAGCGGTCGACCTTGGCATTAACGGGGAAGTATATTGGATGAGCAATCATGTCTAAAAAGTAGGGTGTTGGATGATTCAAATTGATGACTAGTGTTTTCTCATCAGGAGTTTCAATTCCTAGCAAACTCAATGGAAGGTTGCCTGCATTTACTTCTTTTGCATTTTTAATGACGTAAAGGAGGTTTGCATTAGGAGCAAAAAAAGCGGGCGTCAGGCTTTTTTTCCAAGCATATGCAAAATCATGGGAAGTGACTAGGTCTCCGTTTGACCAATGGCTTTCTCTTAGAGTGAATGTATAGGTCTTTTGATCGGATGAAATGTCTACTTTTTTTGCAACAGCAAGAGTTATTATTCCTTCCTTGTCGGTGCGAGTTAGACCGTCCATAAACATGCGAATGACGTTTGTATCATTAAGCGCACGTACTTTGCGAGGGTCTAGTGTTTGAGGTTCTGATGTAATATTGATCGTAATTTCTTGCTGATGGGCACCGCGTGAGGTTTGGGCTGATGAGCTTCCTCCCCGTTTACATCCCACTAGGGATAGAGCGATTAGGGGCAGAAGAATCGCAATTCGTAAAAATGTTTTCATATTCACCCTCGTGCTATGCTATAAGAAAAGTTCTAAAAATATGAATTTAGAGTGAAAAGATATTTTTTGCACGAGATATTTGAAATATGACATTTTTTGTCACAGGCAAGCCGACTCCAGTACTGAATACACCTTGTTTTAGCGATGTTTATCGTGGCTCTCTTTCTTTTGGTTATCAACACCTTGTGAGATCTCTAGAGTATGTTGCATTTCCAAAACGAATGTTCAAAATTGTGAATGAGGTTGAGGCAAGTATTCTTCATGTAACAACGTCTGAATATTCATCAAATGCTTCTCTTTTTGTAGATAAGCGTTCTTGGAAAATTTATTTTGAAGAAATCCCTCTTTTTCAACATGTAAAAAGAGAGTAGGTATGATCAGAAGTCCTCTGATTGCTCGTCGCTTTTTTCAAACGCGTCAAGATAGCGCTTAATATTGGCGTCGGTTTCTTGTAATTCTGGTTTTGCTACAGAGTCTTTTCTCTCACGTTGTCGCAAAATAAACCGAACAAAAGCTTCAATCGATTTTATTTTTGCGCCATGATGTTTCGCTTCCATCGCGAGCCTTTTGTCTGAGGTAACAAGAGTCGTATTTTTTGCATCCCATTCAAGAAGTTCTAAAATATAATGGTCTGCTGAAAGGTTTTTTGGAGAAAAAGAGACTTCAAGATTTTTTAACTTTCGTTTTGAAGCAAAATCTTTAGCATTTTCTCTATGGCTATCAAAAATAAGGAGGACCGGGGGTCTTAGATTTCCGACTTCCTTGTCGAGAAGAGAGATAAATTCCTCCCGTTTTTCTTCTAGAGGAAGGATTTCTTTTTCAAGCTTGAAAAAGAGATTGTAGGCGTCAATGAGATATCTCAATTTTACGTCTTCAAAAGGTTTTCAAGTGCGGGAGTGAGTTTATCCAGTGCTTTGCGGCGATGAGAGATTCGATTTTTGGTTTCTTCGTCTATTTCCGCAAAAGTCTTGTTGTAGTCGTATTTTAGGAAAAGAGGATCGTATCCAAATCCTTGGCTGCCACGGGGTTTTAAAAGAAGAGAGCCTTCACAAGATCCTTTAACCTGCATTTGAATACCATCAGGTGAGGCGAAGGCTAGAGCGCAAAAATAGTACCCAACTCGCTCATTTTCTGGGATATGATCAAGAGCATTAATTAATTTGACTCTGTTTTCCTTGTCACTGGCAGTATCTCCTGCATATCTAGAGCTACGCACTCCAGGTTGATTTTCTAGAGCTGGAACGACAAGACCAGAATCCTCTGCAATAACCCATCGCTTCAATGTATTTGCAGCGTGCGTTGCTTTGATGAAAGCATTGTTTTCAAATGTTTCACCAGATTCTTCAGGCGGCTGATATTCGGGAAAGTCAAGCAATGAAAGGTAATCAAAAGGGTGCTCAGGTTTTAAGATAGCCCGGATTTCGCGGATTTTGTGGAGGTTTTGAGAGGCAATAACAATTTCCATAGTGACCTAATATTAGAGTGTTTTGAAATAATTTCTCAAGTGAGAGATTGTAAATGTCTGTCCTTTGAAGGACACCTTATCACCTGGTTTTTTCCCCATAAGATTTTGTGCTAGTTTTGATTCAAAAGAAAGGATGTGTTTATCAGGGTCTGCTTCCCACGGGCCTAGCAGCGTATATGAAATTTTTTCTCCTCCATCACTTTGACAATCAACCACTACACCTACACTCACTTCATTGGTAGTCACATCATTTGTTGTGAGGATTCTCGCACGGTTAAATTGCTCTGAAAGCGTGCGGAGCTCACTTTGAAGACGGTCTCGCCTTTCTAGGGCCGCTTTAAATTCAGCATTCTCCCTTAGATCGCCAAGTGCGCGGGCGGCTTCAATTTCTTTAGCATTATCTACTGTTTCTGAAGTGGAAATTTCCTTGATCCGCTCTTTGATTTTTTGGTAGCCTTCTTGTGTCGCCCAAATGACATTGCTCTCATCTTCTACATCCATCTCATATTTTTTCCCAAGGTTTGCAAGAGAGGGGTGAACGACTTCAGCAAGGGAATGAAAGATTTTTATGTCATGTTCAGTAAAGCTCTGACACTTTGTTGCTAGAAGGAGAAACTCTTGAACAGATTCTTTGGAGGAACTTTTGTAGATTTTACGAATATTGTTATATCGCTGAGTGGTTAAAAATGTCAGGATTTTTTTAATCAAATCGCGATAGCCTGTGGATTGTTCCAAGCTGCTAAGTAAAATCAAAACAGCTTCAAAAAAGAGATTTTGCCCTTCCTGATCTGATAGGGGAAGTGTGGAGTTTTTCATAATCTTCTGGAAGTACCATAGAAGTACTTGGGGATGGCGAGTTGGGAAAGCTAGAAGATCCTGAAGTTTCACTTTAACCTCAGCTTCTTTTTTTATCTTTAGAAGCTCGGTCAGGATATAATCTCTTAATGGGTTTTGATCGACTATAAGTAGAAGATTTAAAAAGAATATAGGCCAGTCCTCGCGTAGTTTGCGAATTTCCACGAGAGCTCGTTTCTTAAAGGCGACGATTTCAATATCTCTGATGACGTCCTCGGGAGAGGTAAAGCGTGTAATGAGTTCTTTTGTTGGGGCATAGGTCTTTCCTCCACTCAAGTCTTCCATGAAAAAATGAAGTTGCAGTTCCTGGGCATCAGAAATCTCTGCATCGGATAAGGTTCCTTTGAGTTTATCTTCTAAGTTCTTTCGAAATTCCTCATTCTTGATTGTTTGAGGAAAATCCCGAAGAAAAGAGTAAACCATTTGAATAAGAGCCGCAGCATCGGGTTTTTTTTCTAGAGCTTTTTGAAGATGATCTTCATGAGCTACTTCAGTTTCCCGAAGTCTAAAGGGATTCCGAGTGTCCTCGGGGGTTTCAATCATTGTATCTTTTTTGACCTTAGCTCGAGCGGTCTGCCACCAACGCGCCCACTCTTCTGCAGGGATCACGAGTTCGCATAGCGCATCCTTAATTTCTGCTGCTGTCGATGGACCCAAATCGCGAAGCATACAATGAATAACCTCAACGGGGTTTTTCTTTAAGCGTTCCTCAAGCTCATCAGGATTTCCAAAGCGAAGAGCAAGAAAGTGCTCATCAGAGATAGGTAAGAGGGTTTTAAATGCATTGCTGAATGAAAGGTCTTTCGTTCCTCCGACATAATCAAATTCAATTGAAAGCTGCTCCCTTAAAAAAGAAAAATCCATGATTTCTCCAACACCCCATCCACCAGTGTGGAATACGAAATTCCCTTTCTTCATGTGTGTTAAGAGTTCATAATTACTAATGGCACCCTGAAAAGTTTTCATTTTGCGCAGTCCGATGAGTCGAATCTTATCGTTAAAATAAGAGTCTTCGGCGTTGTGCTGTCTAAGATATTCAAAGGCGAGGTTTCCAAGTTCCTTGGTGTCTGTTGTTTGAATGTCAAAAATTAGTTTGATAACGTCATGTCCTAGATCGGTCTCTTTGATTGTTCCCCAAAGATGCAAAGCTTTTTCAACATGGCGCCCAAACGGGGAGACAAACTCGGAATTTTTTACTCTTATAAGGGTGCGTTTAAGTTCCTCACCATCAATCTCATCCCCCATACAATACTCCTCCCAAAGTGTGAGAAAAGAGGGGTAATCATGATGCTTAAGGTGTTTCTGAAATTGATCTAAATAACTCATCGACATAAATTGGGAATCCTTTTCACTGCGTTGAGAAAGAGTATAAAAATTTAGCTAATTAACTTCAATTCAGAACTTATATTGCCTATAAAAGGGGTGAATCAAAACTGTGTTTTTGGATTCATTTATAAAATTTTATTAGCAGAAACGAATGGATTTGATTAAGATGAGGCCAGATGAAAATAAAAATTAAAAAAGGTTTAGATATTCCTCTTCTTGGAGAACCGACAGGAGAAGTTCAATCTATTCCTTTTTCTAATCGCTTGGCCCTTGACCTCAGCCCTTTTGAAACAACTCTTTTCAAATTGATTAAAAAAAAGGGGGAGTTTGTCAGAGTTGGGGAGCCTCTTGCCTACGATAAAAAATGCCCTAAACGTCTTTTTGTTTCTCCCTCATCTGGGGTAGTCAAAGAGGTTGTCAGAGGATTGAAGCGTCGACTTCTGTCTGTTGTTATTGAAACGGATCAAAAACAGATCCTTTTTGAGAGAAAAAAAGAGACGTTATTCGAGGCAGGGCTTGCGCCACATATCCAGGTGCGCCCAGGACTTCGTATTGCCCGCCCCGATCAAAAGCCTGAAGCAATCTTTGTAAAAGCAATTGAATCAGCTCCCTTTGCCCCACCGCCGGAGATCCAACTCAAAGGGTACGAAGATTTCTTTAGAGAAGGGATCAAAACACTTAAGGAGTTTGCTCCTGTTCATCTAACCTGCAGAGAAGGGAGCGGCGCATTCTCCAGCTTTGATGCACAGGTGCATATTGCTTCAGGGCCTCATCCTATCGGCAATCACTCGGTTCACATTGCTGCAATCCACCCCATTACGATGAATGATCAAATCATATGGACACTCAACATTGTGGATGTCATTGCTATCGGCAGATGGAAGCTCGAAGGGGTTTATCATACGCAGCGGATCATAAGTGTTGCTGGAGATAAGGGAGGGTTTTATCAAGTCCACTCAGGGACGCCTCTTGCAGATCTTATAGACGGAGAGGGAGGCCGAGTCATATCTGGAGACCCGCTTATGGGCGTAGAAGTAGGCCCTAAAGGTTATCTAGGTTTTTATCATCATACTGTTTGCTCCCTCCTAGAGTCGAAAGAAAAGCGGGAGTTTCTGCATTTTCTAAAACTCAATCGCAAGGGGTACACTGCTTCTAAAGCCTACTTGTTTCGGAGGAAGACAGCAACTCTTTCTACACTTATGCATGGAGAAGAAAGAGCCTTTGTTGATGGAGCTATTTATGATCGTGTCATGCCCCTTCCTATCGAAACAATGCTGCTTGTAAAAATGCTTTTGACTAAAGAGTATGAAAAAGGAGAAGCTTTGGGTTTATTGGGTGTTCACCCAGAAGATTTTGCCCTTCCGACTTATCTTTGTCCCTCTAAAATTGAGATGACAGAAATTGTGAAGGAAGGTCTGAAAGCTTACGCCTTGCAATATCTTGATAATTAGGCTTTGATCTCCGAAGAAAGCTGACTGAATTCTTTTTCTTGAGACTCGATAACCTTTGCAGTAATTATTCTTAGGTGCTCAAGATACAGCTCTTTTTGATCTGCTTCATTGTTATTACTTGTTGCTATTTTTAGAAGAGTAGTTTGATCTATTTCGCTGGTTTCAACATCGTCATTGATTTCCATAATAATACCTAAAAATTTTTATATTTGTTTTCTAAATTTTTTGTCTCTAATTAATTTCTGAATGATAATGAAAAACGGATTTTTATTAAATAGTTAAAAATATTTTTTGCCAATTCATATTAATCTTGATTTTATCTTCAATAATTGCGAAATTAAATAACTTTTAAACCAACATAGTTTTTACCTTTGAAAGGTTTGTGCCGTCCTATTCTTATGTTCTTCATATTTTCTCTCTTTGCTGAAGAAGATATCTCTGTGCTGTTTAGAGACCTTAGCCTGATTAAGGAAGTCAATGAGGAAATTAATGACCGTCTCCCCTACCATTATAATTATTCTTTGATGGGAGGGTATTTTTCGATGCCTTCTGCCCGAATGAATGAAGCAGGGGCTGCTGCGATAGGATTCGCTTATGTGCCCCCATATAGAAATTATGCTTCCGCGATTCAAGCGCTTGAACGTTTGGAGTTTGGAGTGAACTACACCACCTATATAGGGGTCCCGGACCCTGCCATGGGAGATTTAGGGTTTGGAGATTTTACAGATCGAGGTGCGAATGTTAAGATTGCTATGCTTAAGAAGGAAGATGGGCTTGCTTACTTTCCTGAAATTTCAGTGGGAATGGAGGATTTTTATGGGACCAAAAGGTTTCATTCTTTCTATGTTGCGGCAACAAAGGAATTTCTTGACTACAACTTTGAGACAACTATTGGCTGGGGAAAGGGGAGAATAAAAGGATGGTTTGGGGGTGTTGGGTGGACTCCCTTTCGCAGAAGTCGACTCCCAGGAATTAATCGTCTTGCGCTTCTTGCTGAATGGGATGCAACTGATTATGAAAATCATGTTCACGAACATCCCGAAGGAAGAGGTGTGAAGTCTCGTGTGAATGTTGGGCTTACGACAACTTTCTTTGATGTATTGCAGCTCAGTGTGAGTTCTATCCGAGGGGAAAAGGTGGCTTCTTCGGTTTCGCTTAATTACAACCTGGGGGACACAACAGGGTTTTTTCCTAAAGTGGATGATCCTTCCATTTACCGAACTCCTCTTGATATAGAGTCGTTAGGATACCTTCGTTCCGAAAGAGAACTTTCTAGTGAACTTGCTCTTGCTTTTGCAGGACAAAATCTTAATGTCTATCGGGTTTACATTAATACTGAGAGAGAGAAAGAACGCTCTCTTTGGATTAAAATGATCAATATTCGGTACCGCAAAGAGAGGGATCTTAAACATCGGATCGAGTCAGTTCTTGCTGCGTTAACGCCCTCGAATATTGATTCAGTAACCGTATTGGTGGAAGCTGATGGGATTCCTACGCATGAATACCAATTCCGCACGGTTGATCTAGAAAAATTAAGAGAAGGGGTGATTGGGGACTTTGAGTTCCAACTCCTATCGCCGATGCGAGAACCATCAACGCCCCCCAATTCATATGAAGGGTCGCTCCTGTATCATCGATCGAAAGGGGTTTGGACCTTTACTATCCGCCCTCGCCTTTTAACCTTTTTTGGGAGTGCAACAGGGAAATTTAAATATAGTGCTGGTATTGTTGCAGGGCCTGAGGGGTATCTCTTTGACCGGCTTTATTATAAAATTCAGGGCGGCTATAACATCAAATCAAGTATTTCAGATGTGGGGGATATGGACATGCTTAATCCTTCTCAAATCCTCAATGTCCGATCCGACAGCGTGAAGCACTTTCAAACAAACTCAGTTACTCTTGAACAGGCCTATATCCAACGGGGATTTTACATCAATAAGGGGTGGTATGGGCGCGTTTCAACAGGATATTTTGAGCCTGCTTATGCAGGACTTGCCGCTGAGTTTCTTTATTATCCTGTTGGTTCGAATTGGGCGATTGGAGTTGAGGCTGCAGGAGTTCTTAAACGAAATTATCATGGACTTGGGTTTACGACTAAGGTTAGGAAGTTTGTCGGATTTACTCCTAAATTTGTACATTTTATTGGGTTTCAATACTTTCTCGATCTATATTATGATATCAAGCCGCTGCAGATCGATTTGAAGGTGAGTGTTGGGAAATTTTTAGCTCGTGATGTTGGAGCGCGCTTCGAATTGGGGCGCTATTTCCCTAGTGGATTCCGCTTTTCAGTTTGGTACGCAATGACAAGTGCCTATGATGTCGTGAACTGGAGTCGCTATCGGGACAAAGGGATCGCATTTGTGATCCCTCTGGACTTCTTTCTGAAGAAAAGCAGTAGAACCTTTGTTCCTTATGCTCTTTCGGTTTGGCTCCGCGATACAGGAGCAAGGGCTGTCACGGGAAAAAGACTCTATCCACCACTGCAAGAAGAGAGAGAATCCTCTATATACTAGATGGTGTTGTTACGAGGTGCTTGTTCCTTATAGCGGTTTAAATTTAAACCACTTTATCTATAAGAATCTCCTGTGAAAAATTTCGGTACTTAGGAAGGCCCTTCCTAAGTACCCCTCTCGTGGCGATTCTATTTAAGAGATGTCAAGCACCTTTACATCAAACTTCAATATCTTTCCAGCAAGAGGATGGTTAAAGTCGAGCACAACCTGCTCTTCATCTAAACTGTCAACACGGATCAACATTTCCCCAAATTGCTCGTCAGAAACAACCAAGAGGGCCCCTTTAAATCGAAGATCTTCAGGAATCAGCTTAGACTCAACCTTCTTATATGCATGAGGATTAATGTCCCCGTAAGCACAGTCTGGGTTTAGGATGACTTTTTTATTATCACCGACTTCAAGTCCTCTTAATGCCTCCTCAAGAGCAGGCAAAATCTGGTGTGATCCAAAAAGGAACACAAGAGGATCCTTCCCCACGTTGGTATCGATTTGTGTGTTGTCATCTGAAAACACGCTATATTCGATAGCGACTTGCTTTCCATTTTCAATCATGATGGCTCCCCCCAATTGATTATATCACATATAGAGACTAAGCGAGCAAAAGTGCACAGTCTCTTAGTTAAATAGTGTCACAGATGATTAATTTAGTAAAGCGAGGACCTGAGGTGCAGCGTAGGTGAAAATGAAGTCAGCACCCGCTCGTTTTATTGAGATAAGCGATTCGTAGAGAGTTTGCTCTGCATTGAGGTAACCTTTTTTAGCAGCGGCCATCACCATCGCATATTCTCCACTAACATGATAAGCTCCAACAGGGAGAGAGGTTTTTTTCTTAATCTCCATTAAAACATCAAGATAGGGGAGAGCAGGCTTAACCATTAGCATATCTGCTCCTTCTTCCTCATCTAGAAGGGCTTCGCGCAGTGCTTCACGCCGATTGGCTGGATTCATCTGGTAGGTTTTTTTGTCTCCAAAAGATAAACTTGTTCCAATCGCATCGCGAAAGGGGCCATAAAATGCTGAAGCATACTTAGCTGTATATGAGAGAATTCCTACCTTGTCGTCTAGAGCTTTTCGAATGACTCCAATGCGGCCATCCATCATGTCGCTTGGTGCCACAATATCACACCCTGCCTCTGAGTAACAAAGCGCCTGTTTAATAAGGGACTCTAAGGTTAAATCATTATCAACTAGACCGTTGCTAATGATTCCATCATGCCCATGAGATGTAAAGGGATCAAGAGCCACATCCGCAATTACGCACAAGCCAGGAATCTCTTTTTTAAGAGCTTGAATTGCTCGCGTGATTAAAGAGTCTGGATTCCACCCTTCACTTCCTTCTTCATCCTTTAATAAGGAGTCGATTGCCGGGAATAGGGCAACTGCTGGGATTCCCTGGGCGTGGAGAACCCCCGCCTCCTTCATTAAGAGGTCTATTGAAAGGCGGTAGATCCCTGGCATTGATTCAATAGGTTCCCTAGCCCCCTTCCCTTCAACTATGAAGAATGGAACGATTAAGTCTGAAGCACACAAGACTGTTTCAGCGCTCAAGGCACGGATTGCAGCGGAGGCTCTGTTTCTACGGGGTCTTTTTGCAATGTTGTACTTTGTCTGTGGGAGCATTCTGCGAAGTCTAGCATCCCAACAATAATTTGGCCAATAGAAAGCGAAGATGTTGCAGCAGAAGAAGGTGCATTAAGGATATGCAGCGAATTTTCATCTTGCAAAATGAGAAAATCATCAACTAACTTTCCATCAGGACGAATGGCTTGTGCACGAACACCTCTTCCACCATCCATTAGGTCCTCTGCTTGAATTTCAGGAACAAGCCTCTGTATGCTTTTTGTGAATGCTTTTTTGCTTACCGAACGATACATTTCATACATTCCTGTTTTCCAATATTTCATGCTGAGCTTCCAAAAACCAGGGTATGACATTGTTTCTGCAAACTCATGCATCACAAAATTTGACTTTCTATACCCTTCTCGAGCTGTAGCAAGAACAACATTAGGCCCAGCTTCCGCCCTTCCATCGATCATATGTGTCAGGTGAACTCCCAAGAAAGGAAGTTTAAGGTTTGGAACAGGATAGATCAAGCCCTTGACCAGAGAATTCTTTTTCAGAATATAGTGCTCTCCTCGGAAGGGGAGAATTTGACAAGAGATTTTTCTATCGGGGAGAGCCATTCTAGCAATTCTATCAGAGTAAAGGCCTGCGCAGTTAATCACAAAATCGCACCTTTCTGTTTTTTGACTTGTTTCGATAATCCACCGGGGAAAAGAAAAGTGGAGGTGCTCCACCTGTTCATTTGTTCGAATAACTCCACCTTTTTTTTCGAAGTTTTTTGCAAGGGCCATAGCGACCTGCTTATAGTCGATGATTTGACATTCTGGAACGAAGAGCGCCTTGAGGCCTGCGGCGTGGGGTTCTATCTCTTTAAGTTCTTCAGATGAGATTTCTTCGACCTTTATGCCGTTTGCATCTCCCCGTCGTTTGAGTTCTTTAAGTGTCGGAAGTTCCTTCTCCTGCGTTGCAATTAAAACCTTTTTGCGCTGCTCATAGGGAACGTCATGTTTATTGCAAAACTCTAGAAGTTTCTTCTTCCCGTCCAAGCAGTTTTTTGCTTTCAGCGATTCCGGTTTGTAATAGATCCCGGAGTGGACTACTCCACTATTGTTTCCGGTTTGATGAGCAGCTAGCGTTGGCTCTTTTTCTAGAAGTGTTATTCCAAAATCCGGAAACTTTTCTATTAAAGCGTGAGCCGTAGCGAGTCCGACAATTCCACCACCTATAATTACGACCTTCATACTTTACCTTTTGCCGAGTTGCTATCCATCTGCATCTAGCACCTCCGATGCAAAATGTGGGTTTTGAAAAAGGTTACCAAAAAAAGGAGAAAAAGATAGACTCTTTTTTTTTGGATACGTGCAACCTTGGAGCTCCCGCATGTTGAATGATTATGAGGAATTTAGTGAATCACAGCTAAAAATCATCAAAAAATATGTGACGAGTACATCCAGTCATATTTTTTGTCTCCGTAACCTCCCAGAGGTTATTAAAGGCGCCCTTTTTTCCCGTTATTCAAGATCAAGCCTAGGTTTGCGCTCTCTTCTTTTGAAAGAATTTATTTTGAACGAAGAAACGGAATTTTTGACTATTTCTGGTCAGAAAGAGGACAAATTTGACAATGAGCTTGAAGATCAGAGCATAGCGATTAAGAAAGCGCAAAATTTTTATGACCGTATCCTTGATGGGTACGGAGATGACTCTATTGGGGAACTTGGAGGAGCGCATCTTGCCATTGAAAATGTTTCGATGATTGCTGCAAAAATTATTGAAGACTCTCGGCTTGGGGGATCTCCTCTAGAAAAATCGACACGTTACATCTATTTTGATCAGAAATACGAAGGGGAATACCTATTTTATAGGGAACCTATCTTAATGACTTCTGCCTATCGTGACCGCTTTGTCGATATGTGTAACCACCTCTTTGAAATTTATGGCAAGCTTATTCCTCCATTAACAGAGCAGATGGAAAAAGAATTTCCCAAAGAGCACGATGTTTCCAAGGTGGCTTATACTGCAGCCTTAAGAGCTAAAGTGCTTGATTGTTTGAGAGGGCTTCTTCCAGCAAGTGCTCTGACAAATATGGGTGTTTATGGGAATGGGCGTTTTTTTGAAACACTCATTCAAAAGCTTAACTGCCACAACTTAACCGAACTTCAGGAAGTTGCCAGGACCTCTCATCAAGAACTCTCGAAAGTGATTCCTTCCTTTGTCCGGCGGGCTGATCTGAGCCACAAACACCAAAATGCATACGCAGAGTTTCATGAAAAGATGAATGAAGAAATTGCCATGATGAGGGACCAGTATACTGGTTCGATCCAGCCCTTAAACCAGCCGATAGTTCGTCTTGTAAACTTTGATCAGGAGAGCCCTATTAAAGTTGCGGCTGCCTTGCTATTTAACCAATCTGATTGTGGTTTGATGGAGCTTCAGGAGATGTGCAAGAAGCTTTCAAAGGAGGATCTGTCTCGAATTTTTGATGCCGCTTCTGCTTTTAGACAAAATCGTCGTCATAAATCCCCTCGGGCATTAGAACATGCAGAGTTTACTTTCGAGATTGTTGCTGATTATGGAATTTATCGCGATCTTCAGCGCCATCGTACACTCACTCAAGAAAGACAATTTCTTACCTGTAACCATGGCTATTATGTTCCTAAAGAAATCCTCGATACTGAAATGGAAAAAGACTACCGAGAAGCAATGGAAAGAGCAAGAGAAGTTTATGATGAGATTTCAGGTGAGCTTCCCGAAGAAGCGCAATACGTAGTCCCGATGGCTTATAACATCCATTGGTATTTTCATATTAACCTGCGCGCTTTGCAGTGGATGTGTGAACTCAGGTCTTCTCCTGCGGGACACCCCATGTATCGCTATGTTGCTCAGGAAATGGCAAAGCAAGTTTCTCATGCCTTTCCAGAATACGAACGCTTTTTTAAATTTGTTGACTACGAGGGATATGAACTGGGCCGCTTAGGTCATGAAATTCGTACTGTAGAAAAAATGAAGTCGACATAATAAGGAAACAAATTAGAGTCTTGTGTGGTTGGGGAAAAGCTATTCCACTCTCGGGCTCTTTAAGGTTCTAGTTGCAATAACAATTCATTTTTTTTATGATCTGCCAATATGAAGAAATGGATTTTCCTCCTCATTTTAACAAAACCTCTTTTGAGTCTTTACATGGGAAACCCCTCTGCTCCTCAGAGCATTGAGGAGGGTTTTTTCTTTTGCAAAGAAAATTGGTTTGCTGTGAAAGCAGGGTATCAAAGAGATTGGGTTTTTGATCGGAATATGAAAGCGGTTTCAAGGATTTCGGGGTGCCTTGATACGTTTGAATATGTTGCAGACCAAGGTGTACTCACGGTAAATCTTATCAACCGGATTGAGCTGTATGGCTCAGCAGGGGCAGGGTGCATTTCTGCATCTAATCGCCTTTCTGGATCTGGTCTGCGCCAAGAATACCAAACGCATGATCAGTTTATGTGGGGAGCCGGCCTTCGGGGAAATTTTTATGATTGGAAAGGCCTTTCTTTTGGAATCAATGGGTGTTACCAGCGGGCGCAGCCCAATATAAAGTGGATCACTTCAAATGGGGTGCTTGTTAATCCAAAAGCAGGCTCTAAGGTTGTATTTCATGAGTGGCAAATTGGGCTTGGAGCATCGTATCAAATCGATATGTTTAGCCCCTATATAGGGGCTAAATGGTCCAGTGCTGGTGCAATATTTAAGCACCTTCCTCCTGGATTCCTTCCAACCGGTTGCCATTTTAAAACAAAAAATCGACGAAAGTTTGGCATGGTAATTGGAACCACACTTTCATCAGGAAATCGCTTCGGAGCCACTGTAGAAGCACGCCTTATCGATGAACAATCCATCACTTTAATAGCAGAAATCAAGTTTTAATCGTTGACGTAACTAAACAACGCCTCGCCTACAAGTCGAGGAGTTCAGCAGCTTGGAAATTTCTTATCGAAGACTGTCAGAGTATGTGACCCGAAATGCCAATGGAGTAATTCAGATGAACTTCCACGATTTAGGAATATTTTCCGATCAATATAACCAAGAAATCTACAACCATGGAAGAGAAACAGCGCGCGAAGTACTTCCCCAAATTCAGCAAGTCATTTTAGAAAAACTTCCTCCCAGAAAGGAAGATCTCCCCTCATCGTGGATGTTTATTGAATAAAAATTCCTGATTCGATACACTGCTTACTCAAATTCACTGAGAAAAAACAATGATGAGATACCTAAAATTCTTTCTACTTTTCCTAACGACAACAGCCTTTGCGATCGACGACGGAAGTCCGGGTTTAGAACAACGAGACATTGAAGCACTTCGCGATTGGATCAAGACTAAACGACAAGTGACTGTTAAAGAACGGGGGGGAAACCTTTCCATCAGCGGGGAGGTGCGCGCTGAACTCCAATCGACAAACGAAAAGAAAAATGGTATTAAACAGCGAGGAATAGGGGGAGAAGTTCAGCCTTCGGCGATGCATGCATGGGACGTTGAAGTCAACCTGATGCTCGATTACCGAACCGATCACACTTGGGCAACTGTTAAGATTGAGTTTGACAACAACGCGGGGACGACGACTGGATCCTTTGATAAACTCTCTGTTGAGAGAGCCTTTTTAGGAGGGCGCATTATAAATGCAGACACCTATACGATGGACCTTGAGATTGGCCGCCGCCTTTTGGGATATACCTTTGATTCGAAGATTCAGTTTAGCTCCTTCATGGATGGGATCCTCTATAAGTATAATCAAGCATTTAATGCTGCAGGAAATTTTTATTTCCATGGTGGGCCCTTCCTCGTAAATGAAAATATCGACCAATATGCTTATGTTGGGGAATTTGGTCTTCTAAATATAGGACGAACCGGTCTTTATACAAAACTTTCAGCTGTCTGCTGGGATACCAAACACTCCACTAACAAAGCCCTGAATGATGCCTTTCGTTTTATTCCAATCCAATGGATTTGGGGATATAAATTTATTCCAGGGCGCATCAATAAAATTGTGACTACGTATGCCGCTGGGCTTTATAACCCTCGTGCTCATGGTACAGTGGTTTCCAACGGAAAGCAGCAAGCATGGGCTTGGTATGCAGGATGTTCCGTTGGAGAGCTTCGCAAACCCTGGGACTGGTCTTTTGACATCAACTATCAGTGGGTGCAGCTGCAGGCAATTCCTGACTTTGATGGTGGTGGAATCGGCCGCGGAAATGCTGCTAAACGGGGGCTTTACACGCGATTCAATAAAGGGATTGGTGCTGCAAATGGCGTAGGGGAAGGTGTTGGTGCAGGGAATTATAAGGGAATTTCAATCGAGCTGCTCTATCTCCTCACCAATAACATTACTGTTTATCAAGCGTGGAGGCAATCTGTGAATGAAACCTCCAGTATTAAACCAACCTTTTCCTATAAGCAATATGAATTCGAGATTATCTATGGATTCTAACTAGGTACACTGCCTAGTGCAGTATAGAGAGGAATCGAGCCTTATTGTTGTAAGGCTCGTATGCAAGAAATTGCAGTTGCTATTTGAACTTATCTCGAAAATGTAAAGGTTATCTTTGCTCGTTTAAAATGCTTTCGACCGATCTGATCCTTTCTCGAAATTTTTCTAATTTTCACGAAGACCAAATCAAAATCCCTAATCTTTTTTAGCTTTTGAACTAACTTTTTTGAAGACTTCTCTTCAAGAGATTTTGGAAAGGGAAAAAGAAGACAAGGAATTTGATGTTCTGTCTTTTTCACTTTTTTTACAAATGTTTTGAGGGCATCCTGCCTTGGGTCTTTGACATAGAGGAAGTCGACAGAAGAAAAAAGTCTGAGAAATGAATCGATATACCGTTTGCGGGAGCGGGGAATATAGAAATGCAGCTCCGGATTAAAGGCTGCAAGAAGAGCGATATGGATCCCCTTAATTTTTTCCCAGATCAAGGCGGAGGGGAGCCTTTGATCAAGGGGAGAGTCTTTAATATCTACTCTGTAGAGCGGTTTAATAAACATCCGGGCTAAGTAATTAAAAAAGTAGCCAGAGAGTCTTGATGTAATGCTGATTACCATCACAAAAATAATTACGCCTGTGATAATGAACCCTTCTGCAGCTGTAAACTTAAAAGTTTCACTGAACAGAAAAAGGAGAATTGGTGCAACAAGGACGCCGCAAAAACTGAGAAAGTTCATTGCAGCCACAATTTGTCCTCGCCGCTTCTCTGGAGCATGCTGTTGAATAAATGAATCGAATGGAACAATAAATAGCCCTCCAAATACCCCTAATGCAAGGAGTGCAATGAAGATAAAGATGGGGAAATGATACAGCACGCCAAGGAGAACGATGATTGTAGAAAGAAGAATCCCCGAGATACATGCCATATCCACCTCAGGGCGCTGATGACTCATCCTACCGCCTAGAAAGGCCCCACAAGCAATTCCTAATGAGGTGAGGAGAAATAAATATCCTCCTGCAACTTCAGTGTATCCCATCGACTGTACAGCGTAGGGAATGATATTGAGTTGGAAATAGGCCCCAATAAATAAAAATGAAGCGGAACCTAAGATTGTAACAAATAAATAAGGGTTTTTTGATGCGTAGCTCAGATTCTTGTAAATTTCATAGAGAAAAAATGGGTTGACACGCTTCTGTGAAAGTTTTGGGGTTGTTTTCGGAATCAAGATAGAAGCTAAGAAGCCAAATCCTGCTAAAATTAGACAAACACCAGCAGTTAGAGGGAAGTTCTTATGGGTCACTTGCGTTAAAAACGACGCTAGAAAGGTTCCGACGATGATTCCTAAATAAGTAAAGGAGGTAATTAAACCATTTGCTTTGGGGATGTGTTCCTCTTTCACCAATTCGGGGATGACACTATACTTAGGCGGGCTAAAAAAGGCACTTTGCATCGAAAGCAAAAAGAGAAGAGTATAACTTGCCCAACCGCTTTTAAACATAAAGGCAAGAACCCCTAGGGCCATGATAATTAACTCAGTAAATTTGAGAATAATAATCATTCGCTGTTTGCTAAATCGATCAGCAAGAACACCTGCTCCCGATGAGAAAAGGAGAAAGGGGAGAACATAAACAATGCCCACCCATGTTAAAATAATGGGAGAGGATTCAATCCCTTTGAGGTCGATAAATAAAAAGACAATGAGGTACTTAAAAAAATTGTCATTTACAACGCCAAGAAACTGAGCAAGGTTCAAAAACTGGATTGCATGGCGCTGAAAATAGGTTTCTTTTTTGAAAAATCTAAAACGGTGAAGGACAGTTTCAATCGTTTGAAAAAAGCCCTGTTTTTCATTCTTCTTCTTAAATAAAACCATACCCATTAACATAACTGTTAAATGTTGTTAAAAGAAAGTCTGATGATCGGAAAGCCAACTGTATACTTAAGCAATAAAGAAAAAGTGCTTACATCACATCTGCGCGGTAACCTCTTTTCTAAAGAGAGCAAACCTTTTGCAAAAAAGTTTGTCTTTCTTCCTAACTCCTCTCTAAAAACCCCTCTTCTATCTTCATTTGTTGCCGGTGATAAACTGGATGTTGTTCTTGGGATTGACTTTCTAGAACTTGGACGGGGAGTTTCTACACTCTATCAATGGACAACAGGAAAAAGACTCCTTTTCCCTCCTCAAGACCTCCTAACGCTCCATCTTGAAGCGCTTCTTGATAAACCCCATTTTGCACCTGCCCTTGCTAAAGAGTTCATTAAATACGGAAAGTATGGGGGGGCCTTTTTAAAGAACTGGAGCAATGGGTGGCAAAAAGAGCTTTGGGATCAGATCACGACAAAATGGAATTATCCCTATCAGCTTTTAGAAACCCCTTTAAGAAAATCTTCCGAAACTGCCGAGATTCATCTTTTTAATTTCCCTTTTCTGCCTAAGCTTTATCACCTCTTCTTTGCTAAACTCGCGAAGTACTTCCCCATCTATTACTACCAGTTCTCTCCCTGCAGAGAGTTTTGGTCTGATACCGTCAGTGAAGTCGAAAAAATCCACCTTTTAGAAAAAGACCCCCAGCTTTCCCTCTATCTGGAAGAAGGGCATTCTCTCCTTAAAAACTTGGGGCGCATGGGGAGAGAAACCTTCCGTATTTTTGAAGAAGAAGATTTTGTTTTAGAGGATTACTACATTGAAACGACTCCTCAAACCAAACTTTCTCATCTGCAAAATGACATGCTTCATTTTAGAAAAGGATCTGTAGAACAAGACGCCTCCATTCTCCTCCTTCCTGCCTCTTCTAAACTGCGTGAAGTAGAAATTCTTTATACAAAGCTCCTTTCTTTGCGTTGTCCACCTTCAGAGATCCAAGTTTTTGCTCCTGATATTTCCACCTATGCACCCCTAATAGAACTCGTTTTTGGGTCCGATGAATCTCCCTTTGATTTCACCATTCGCGACCTTTCTCAGCAGCCCCTTCTCCAAGCCTTCTTAGATCTCCTTACTCTTAACGAGCACCGTTTTGATCCAGAGAGTATCTTTAAACTTTTTTCAAGCCCTTATTTTGCGGCTCTTTCAGACAAAGAGGTAAAAGAGTTTAAAAGTTGGATAGACAAATCGGGAGTTAAGTGGGGGGTGGATAGCTCTCATCGAAAAAAGCTCCTCCCTGGCCTTCTTGATACTTCCGAAAATGGAACGTGGGAAGAGGCTTTTGATCATCTCTTAAACAACCTACTCTTCCTCCCCACTCAACCAACAGATTGGGACCTTCCTTATCTCGATTGCGCAGATAGCGTGGTTCTTGGAAAAGGGATCTGTCTTATACGCTTTCTTCGATCTGACCTCGACACCTTGTTTTCTGCAGAGTACACAGCTACCGATTGGTGCGAGAAGCTCCTCTTTCTCTTCAATCGTTATCTCGATCCCTCTGAAGAGGAACTTGCTCCTATTCAGGAAAAAATCCTTCTCTTAAAGCAGCTAGATGCTTCCTATAATTTTTCTAGTATCAAGCGGTATCTTCAAAGCAGCCTTAAACAAAAGAAAGGAGTCCGCTCCGCCAAGCAGCTCGAGGCGATTACCTTCCGCAGCTTAAAACCTGGAACGCTTTTTTCTTCCCATACCATTGCCCTTTTAGGAATGCATGAAGGGGCGTTTCCTCGTCTTCATACTTCCTCATCCCTCAACCTTCTCGCTAATAACGGGGACTACAACCCTTCTACGCCAGATGAAGACCGCTATCTCTTTTTAGAAGCAATTTGCGCCGCAGAGGAAAATCTTTTCATAACCTACCAAAACAGCAGCGAGGAAGATGGGAAAGAGCAGTCTCCCTCTCTTGTGGTTCAAGAACTTGATCCGATGGTAGAAAAACACCCACCCTTTCCCTTTCATCATTCCTACTTTAAAAAGAAAGGAGTGTATTCCAAAAAGCATTTTGAAACAGCGCAAGCCTTTTATGAAAAAAAAAAGAAACACCCCTTTGTTCCTGAGTTTTTATTTCCAGCAACCCTCCCCAGCGTCACACACAGTTATGTGCCAACAAAAGAAGAGCTTTCCCGGTTTTCTAAACATCCTCTGCGATTTTATTGTAACCAAACGCTCAACCTCTACCTTCACTACGAAGACCTTACCGACTCGGAATTTTTTCTTTCTCCTCTCCAAAAACATCGCCTTCTTTCCGCTAAAGAATCTCTGAAAGAGGCTGAGGAAAGGGGACATCTTCCTCTTGGGCGATTCAAAGAGATCGCCAAAAAAAAGATTACAGAAGACTACAAACCTGAGATAGAAGAAGGGTTTACTTTTTTAGGAAAAGATTTTTTCTCGGACCTAATCAAAATCTATCCCCTTTACCTTCTTGAGTCCCTAAAAGCTGAGACTCCTTTAATCTCCCTGAAGAATAGAGACCGCTTTACATTAAAATCTGACCCTAAAAAGGCATTTGATGCCTATCTTGAGTACTATGATATTGCTCAACAAAGCCCCTCCCCATTGCATCCGCTTCTCGCTGACTCTCTGTTAAGAAAAGACGTAAAATCCCTAGCCGCTCGAATCAAAAGCGCTCAGATCGATCCCTATATGAAAACTCTCTTCAAAGATTGTGATCCTGCAGTCATTTTTGAAACGTGGGCGCCTTTCCTTCGAAAAACCTTCCACCCGTTATTGGAGATGCTCGATGAAAAGGTTTGATATTCTAGATCCTGAGACCCCTCTTCTTGGTCACCATCTTTTAGAAGCCTCTGCCGGAACAGGGAAAACCTTTGCTATCGAGCATATCACTGCCCGCTTGATTGAAGAACAAAACTTTGACCTCGATGAAATACTCGTTGTGACCTTTACACGAGCCGCCACACGTGAGCTAAAAGCCCGCATTCAAAATACCCTTAAAAACAAAACCCCATCCTTGAATATCCAAAAGGCACTTGCCCTTATTGATCAAGCGCAAATCTTTACAATTCATGGGTTTTGTCATCGGATGCTAACGGAGTTTGCCTTTGAGGCTGGGCTCGGTTTTGCACTTTTAAGTGAAGAAGAATCCGACTACCGCTCCCTCTTAAAAGAGCATATTACTGACTTCTTCCGCACCTCCCTTTCTACAGAGAAATATAGTACCTCCCAACTCTTTGCTCTTAAACAAGACAAAGAAACCCTCATCCAAAAAATCCTCTCTCTTGTAGAAAAAGAAGGGGAGTTTCCAACCTACGATTCCTTTTCTGTCTCTCATCAGAAATATAATAAGTTGCGACAAACTGCTCAATTCCCTGTGCAACTGCTCAATGAGTTTTCTAAGATTAAAGATAAATCCGGCGTCTTGAAAAAGCCCTTTAAAGAGCAGGTAGCTCTTCTTGAAAAATCCTCTCTTACTATTGAAGAATTTGAAATTCTTACTGCGCAAGCCCCTATCCTGTCTCTTTTGACAATTGAAAATCAGTATAAAAAATCACAAGCTGATGCGGCCCCTCTTTTCGATTTTGCAGAATCCCTCAAACCCATTCTTGAAAACGCTGCATCTCCTCTTTGCACTCTTGTTCGCATCGCCTGCACTGCCCGCATCTCCGCGCAAAAATCGCTTCTAAAAAAAGAAATTCTTGCTCCAAACGACATCCTCAAAAAAATGAACGAGTGTTTATCACTTCCCTCCTTTCTTAAAAAAGTCCGTAGCCGCTACAGAGCAGCCATTATTGATGAGTTTCAAGATACCGATCCCGTGCAATGGAGCATTTTTAAGACACTATTTATCGATGATCCCATTCCTGCCCTTTACCTTGTAGGGGATCCGAAGCAATCGATCTATTCCTTCCGTTCAGCAGATATCTACACCTATCTTAGTGCTGAAGAAGCCGTTTCTCAAAAATCGCATCTTGATACCAATTATCGATCAGACCCCAAACTCATTCAAAGTCTCAACGCTCTCTTTTGTTCAAACCCTCATTTCCTCTCTCTGCCTGATGCTCCGATGCCTTTTCATCCCGTCAAACATGCAGATATTCCCGATCGCCCCTTTCCTGATGATAAGCACCCTGTTCACTTCTTTATTTATGAAACAGAAAAGAAGCGAGAAAGGAGCTGGCCCTCTGTCGAAATTGAGCAGTCTACGTTCTTCCCTTTCATTGCCAGTGAAATTCTAAAACTCATCAAACATGACTTTCAATACTCAGACTTTGCCATTCTCGTTAAAGACCGTTTTCAAGCAGCGCGCTTAAAAACTTATCTCGAATCACACGAAATTCCTACGCAATCTAAAAGCACCGAAGATCTTACACTCGCGCCCATTTTTTCCCTCATCCGATCTCTCCTTGAGGCGCTCATCACCCCTTCCGAAATCCCTGTAAAGCGATTTCTTTCCCACACATGTAACCACCGTGAACTTGCAGCCGAAGACCTTCTTGTAAGGACCATCGCAGCATTTGCTAAGCCCCAATCCCTGCAAGAAGCCCTCCGAGATCTCTATATCCCCACCGATCTTGACTCTCACTCCGACTATCTCAAACTCTGTGAACTTCTTCTTGATTACCAAACTCAAACAAAAGCCTCTCTCCCAAAAACTCTCGAGTTTTTCCTTTCCCTTAAAGAGATTGACCGGCGCCCTCTTTCCGATCCTAACTCTGTAACCATCATGACCATTCATATGAGCAAAGGGCTTGAATTCAACGTTGTTTTTGCTCTCGGTCTTGTTAATCGCTACACAGGACGAGATGATTTTGTCCGTCATCAGAAAAACTGGCTCCTCTTCAACCCTGCGCATGCCGAATGTCAAGCAGCTTTGCAAAATCAAGAAGCCGAGAAATTGCGCCAACTCTACGTTGCTCTTACCCGTGCTAAACACCGCGTTTACATTCCACTTCTTCGTGATACAAAACATACCCCCATTCCCCTGGGTCAAGCGTCTCCTCTAGAACTCTTCAACCCTGCACCGACTGATGCAACCTATCTAGAGCCAAAAAAACTTCCATTTAAAGAGTCCACAAACCTAACCCTCACAGCTCCTACAAACCCTGTAAATTCCTACCCCCCCCGTTATCTTCATTCCTACTCATCGCTAGCGCATACAACCTCCCAACCCCCAGTCCATACGCCAACAGAGCTCCCTAAAGGAGCCGAAACCGGTCTCATTATCCATTCACTGTTCGAAACAATCTTTAGAAACCCCTCCCTCGATATTTCAACCCTTCTTAAACAACAACTCCCTCCACACTTTCCGTATGAACCTACACTTGATCTCATCAAAAGCGCTCTAAACACCCCACTCGCGCCCTATTTCTTCACCCTCTCTGAAGTCAAACATTTTTATCCAGAAACAGAATTCCTCTATCCCAATCCCCCCAACCTTATCAAAGGGTTTATCGATCTTATTTTTCTTCATAATGATCAATACTTCCTCCTCGATTGGAAGACCAATCTTTTGCCCTCCTACGATCCTGACACGCTCCACCTAGCCATGACCCATCATGATTATTACCTACAGGCGCGCCTCTACCACACCGCTCTTTCCCGCTATCTCCGCGGCGCCCCCATCGCCGGTACCTATTACATCTTTCTCCGAGGTCTCCCAGACGAGGGAATCTTATTCTTTCCTACTTAACCTGAAAATGGGTGAAATAAACTCCAAACTCATATTATAGCTAAGTTGTTATAATTTAGTTATAGGTCATACTCCTTAAAAAGTTCGTCTATTCCACATTGATATTTTCTTCGCTGAGACTTTACCTGCGCCTACTTGGGGTGTGACAATCAGTGGAACGAAAAACTTCAATAAAGGTTGTTAATGATTTATAATCAGCATGATGAAGTTCTCTCAATAAAAAAAGAGCAAGAAATGTTTAATCGAGTCTCATTTGGAGGAGAGCGTATTTTACACGAGTTCAATGGCGCTAAAGTTGTGATCGTGCCAATGGAAGACTGTGTACTTTTGGAAGCCTTTGATAGTGAAAATTAAGGTTTGTGATGGAAAAATCGCTAAAAGTAGAAAAGACACCTCGTGATATAGAAAAGACTCCGCAGAGGATAGAACCGCAATCCTCACTGAGGACGATAACATGGAGCTAGAGATGCTAAAGTCTACACGAGTCAATTTTCTGACGTGGAAAGACTATGACTATTGATTTTTTGAGAGGATACCTATTGAAGAGTTTTTCTCAAGAGGGTAGAATAGATCCAAGTTTTAAGGAGTAAGACGTCATGTCACACAAAATCAATCCACGAGTCGATATCGCCTTCAAGAAAATCTTTGGCACCGAAGACAACAAAGACCTTCTCATCTCCTTGATTAACTCCATCGTAGGAGAGGAGGATCAGGTTGTCGATGTGACCCTGCTCAATCCCTATAATCAAAAGAATTTTAAGACTGAATGTATTTAGGACGAATATGCGCTCCACCAGTACAGGTAAAATAGATTTCAACTAAATTTGTTAGTTCTCCGTTATCAGCACCAATATTTTCGGAATAACCCACATATAGACAATCTTTATTAGCGCCATTATCTACCCAACGTTCTATGGATGCTTTAAGATGAGATATATAATTCTTAGAGAATTCAGGAAAAAATTTTGAAGGACCGCTTACCGTCTTTTGAGCAAATATTTTTTCACTTTTAAAGTTGCAATTTCTGCCAAAAATAAAATGTTTGGACTCATGACCATTGGGGTATGTATCGTACTCTTCGTATTTTGTTTTTTCTCTTTTGAAACACCCACCTACTGAAAAGCCAAGGTGAAATGGTATTTCCGCATCTGGTAATTCTTTCTCTGTAGTCACATCCAGTGCATTCTGTATGCTTAAGACCTTTCCAATACCTGTTGACAAGTTATCAAAAACCGTGTTCATTATACCTAACACTACTTTATTAGTCTCAACACCACCTGCAGAGATCGTAGCTTGTAAAAGCCTGCTAGAAATATCCTCTCTTTTTCTGACAAAGTCACTATCGATACTCGCGAGTTCAGCAAAAATCATTCCTGCTAAATAAAGGGCTTTATCTTTTACAATAAAGACAGGTCCTCCGGAATTTCCTGGAAGAATTGAAGCATCGATATGAAATTGTGACAGACCCTCTCTATTTGTATAAGAAGAGACAGTACCTTTATGGAAAGACGGGTCTTCTTGTGTAAGCGGATACCCAGCAAAGTACACTTCTTCCCCTGGATCAATAGATTCAGAGAGTGTAGAAACTTCAGGAATAGATGGAAATTCATCATCTATCACATCAAAAACGCAGCAATCGTAATACTCTGCTTTTTTAGGTATATTTTTGTCTGACCATTTTGCAAGATATCCACCATTTCCATACTGTATATTTATGAATTCGTGATATTTCCTTTCTTGACCACATATAGGCGCCACAGAATGCAAAGTAACCAACACTTTCTTTCCACCTAAAAGAATCCCAGAACTTTTCACATCGCCCGCATAGACACAGCAAACATTTTCACCAATCTTGGAAAATATTGTCTTTAGATCTAATCGTTCAGCGTTAAGTTGGATTGGACTTTTTCTAGGAGAAACGTATCCTCCTTCAGTGTTTTGGGATGGTATATTAGCTAGCGTGTTATATATTGGTGATGTCATCAAAATATTTCCTAATTACAAGTGAAGAATTTATATTCTTATCCAAAAGATTATTAAAAATCTATGCCGCTCCGATCAAGCATTTTCTGTCTACTAATTTATTTAAAGTGGGCGCAGAAGAAAAATTGTTTAAGTTTAAAGAAAAATGTTTAATAGTGTCCTCTGGGCGCATGGTGTCTCTGCTTTTAGTATCACACGAAAGAAAAAGCCATGAATCACAGGATTCATCTTCAACCCATTTTGTAATAGAAAGCTCCCGTCCTGGGTCCGGAGTTTGCAAATGTTTCAAGCAACTCAAATAGGATGTAGAATGATCACTATTGGCTGTATTCTTCAATGGGCAATCTTTTGAGTACACTCTCTAGTATATGATTGATTTGAAAAGATCATCAATGTACCCTTGAACGGGATAGGAGTGCAAAATGAAAATCAATCACTATATAGGCGGAGTTTTGCTTGTAGCAGGAACGACGATTGGTGCGGGTATGCTTGCTCTTCCTGTTATGAGTTCTTTTGTTGGTTTTTTCCCCTCAATTGCCATATTTCTCCTTTGTTGGGGAGTTATGCTCACTACGGCGTTTTTTTTTCTAGACGTAAACTTTGCTGTGGAAGGAGATCCTAACCTAATTTCTATGGTTCATAGGACACTAGGTGGGTGGGGCAAAGGACTCAGCTGGATTGTTTATCTATTGCTACTTTATTCACTCACTGCGGCCTATATTTCGGCAAGTAGTCCTTTGTTTATTGCAGCAATTCAGTATGTAACAGGATATATTTTGCCATATTGGCTAGGCCCATTCTGTCTTCCTTTGGTTTTTGGTTTTTTTGTTTACTTAGGTACTTTGGGAGTCGATATAATCAATCGATTGCTAATGCTTGGGCTTTGTGTGTCGTATCTACTGCTTGTAGGGCTTTTGCCAGAACATATTGATGGTAAGTTACTTGCTCATGCTGACTGGAGTTCAGCTTCAATGGTTTTCCCCGTTGTAATTACCTCGTTTGGGTACCATATCATCATACCCAGCTTAACGACTTATATGAATCACGATAAGAAAAAATTGCGGTGGATCCTTGTTGTGGGAAGTCTGCTTCCCCTTGTGATTTATTTGTTATGGCAAGTTCTTATTTTAGGAATTGTCCCTTTGAGTGGAGAAGATGGACTCATCCATGCATGGAAATGGGGCATTTCTGCAACGCAGCCTCTGACACAAATCGTTACGAATCATTGGGTCAAGGTTGGGGCGCATTTATTCTCTTTCTTTGCAATTGTCACATCATTTTTAGGGGTAACATTGAGTCTATCTGACTTTCTAACCGATGGTTTTAAGATTAAGAAGAGTTGGGAAGGCCGTGTGATCGCATGCCTTTTGACTTTTGTCCCTCCCTTGATTTTTGTCTTTACTTATCAACGGGGGTTCTTTGTTGCGATAGACTATGCTGGTGTGTTCGTTGCTATTCTTTTAATTTTTCTTCCTGCAATGATGGCATGGAAGCTGAAAACCCCCCGATTTTATTCAACATTTTATGGGCGCGCTCTTCTTGTGTGTATTATTCTGTTCGCTTTTTTTATTATGGTGGTAGCTATGTGTGTACAATTAGGCATCCTTAAGCCTTTAATCTCTAAATTCCTTGTTTATGTTTAAGCTAGTTTCCGATTTTGACCCTCAGGGGGATCAACCAAAAGCGATTGAAAAACTCACTGAGGGAGTTAATCTAGGCAAGAGATCTCAGGTTTTGCTCGGGATTACGGGATCTGGGAAAACGTTTACCATGGCAAACGTTATAGAGAACGTGCAAAAACCGACGCTTATCTTGGCACATAATAAAACACTTGCAGCGCAACTTTATCAAGAATTTAGTGGGTTGTTTCCAAACAATGCTGTGGAATACTTTGTCTCTTATTATGATTATTACCAACCTGAGGCATATGTCCCAAGAACAGATACCTATATCGAAAAAGATTTATCGATTAATGACCGGATAGAAAAACTGAGGTTGAGGGCAACGTGCTCTTTGCTCGAAAGAGAAGATGTCATCATCGTCTCTTCGGTATCATGTATCTATGGACTGGGAATGCCTGAGTATTTTCGTGAAATGAAGTTAGAGCTAAATGTAGGGGAGAGTTATCGGCGTGATGATGCCCTATTACACCTCATTGAGTTGCAATATACGCGCAATGATTTTGAGCTTTCGCGCTCTCATTTTCGAGTGAGAGGGGATATTCTGGAAATTGTCCCTGCCTATGAGGATGATTTGGGATATCGCATTGAGTTTTTCGGAGACGAGATTGAGAGAATCAGCGAGATTGATCCACTCACTGGGAAAGTCAAAACGCGGGTAAAAAAACTTTCAATCTATCCAAGTTCTCACCATGTGACTCCTGAAAAGGCACGGCTAAGCGCAATGGTGACAATTAAGAAAGAACTGAAGGAAAGAAGTGATTACTTTCGCCTAGAAAACCTACTTGTTGAACAGCAGCGTATTGAGCAGAGGACAAGGTATGACCTCGAAATGATTAAAGAAATTGGGTACTGCAAAGGAGTTGAGAACTATTCTCGCCACTTTGGAGCAAGAAATACTGGAGAGCCTCCTGCATGTCTTTTGGATTATTTTCCTAGTGATTACTTGGTGTTTGTCGATGAATCTCACCAAACCCTCCCACAAATCCATGCAATGCATAATGGGGATAGAGCAAGAAAGCAATCTCTAGTGGATTTTGGGTTTCGACTGCCTTCGGCTTATGACAACCGTCCATTAAAATTTGAAGAATTTTATAATCACATTAATCAAGTTGTGTATGTATCGGCAACTCCGGGACCTTGGGAGATAAATGAAGCCAAAGGGGACGTGGTTCAGCAAGTCATTCGTCCGACAGGCCTTCTTGACCCTGTGATTGAAGTAAGACCTGCAACAAACCAGGTTGATGATTGTCTCGATGAGATCCGTGTTGAAATAAGCAAAGGGGGGAGGGTTCTTGTCACGACACTTACAAAAAAACTTTCGGAAGATCTTTCTAAATATCTGCAAGAAATTGGAGTGAGGGCAAAATATCTGCATTCTGATATCGACACTTTAGAACGAGTAGAAATTATTAAAGATCTGAGAAAGGGAGTATTTGATGTACTTGTGGGGATTAACTTGCTTAGGGAAGGATTAGACATTCCCGAAGTGACACTGGTTGCGATATTAGATGCTGATAAAGAAGGGTTTTTGCGGAGTGAAACGGCGCTCACTCAGACTTGTGGGCGCGCAGCCCGCAATAGTGAGGGAAGGGTTATTATGTATGCGGATAAGGAAACCAAATCGATCAAGAAGACGATTCAGGTGACTACAGATCGTCGGAAGATTCAAGCTGAGTATAATCGCAAACATGGAATTACTCCAAAAACGATAAGCAAAGATTTAGCAGAAGTATTTCATGAATATAAAGCAGCGGAAGGAAAAGAGAAGGAAGCTGAGATTTCTGTATCTCCAAAAGAAATTCTTGAAAGAATGAAAGAATGCGAAAAGGAAATGAAGATTGCCGCAAAAGAGCTTCGTTTTGAAGATGCATCGCGCTTCCGAGATCTTATGAAATACTATCAAGATCTTCAGCTGTTAGAGGACTCCCCTCTTTAAGCAGTTTATTCAAATGAAAGTGGCACTTTTTGAAAAAGGCCCGAGGGAAAAAAGAGCGGTACCCTTTGTGCTTTGCAAGGAAAAGAACGAGACGAATTCCTCCATGGGAAAGGAGGCCTGTTGATTTGAAAAAATGATCCAAGTCTCTTTCCTTAATATCTCTCATAAGAGCATGAAACATTTCCTCCTGATGCTCAGATGATTTTAGAATATTTGCATAGGATTTCTCTGAAAGACGGAAGGCTCCAAAGAGAGAAGGGATGTAACCGATGCCATGGTGCGATGCTACAAGGCAGTTGAGGTACCAATCACCAAAACTTTTGAGTTTAGGGTTCAATCCTCCAAATGCAACAATGTGTTTCTTTCGATAGATTGCGCAGTTTGAGTGAATAAAAAATGTGGTTTTTTTAAAAATTTCAGGAAGAGTTTCTTTTGTAAAAATCTGAGGAGAGTTTCCAAGCGGCATTCGGTCAGGAACAAGAAAATGAGGAGTATGATCTTCAAAATGGCAGGTTTTCCCCGTGCACATTCCTATTTCAGGGTGCGTTTTGAGAAAAGATGTGGCTTTTTCGAAGAAGCCAGGAAGGACAAAGTCATCGGCAGAAGAAAAAGCCAGTAGTTCAGACTGCGCCTCTTGAATGCCTCGGTTAATGGTGGGGACTGGGCCCTGGTTTGTTTCATTTTGAAGGAGTTTGATTTGAGGGTGTTTTTGTTGCCATTTTTTGATCAGAGAAACACTCTTATCTGTCGATGCATCGTCAATAATGAGGACTTCCTCTGGGAGGGATGACTGCAAAAAAATAGCTTCAAGCGCTGCGGGCAGATAGCGGCTATGATTGAAGTTGGGAAGAATCACAGAGAGCGCCATCAGTTGAAAGTGACGAGGGTTCGTGCAGCCAGGCCGCTATCTAATAAGGCCACAAGGGCATTGATTTCACTCAAGGGAGACTCGTGAGAAATTAAACGGTTAAGCTGTTTATTTCCAGGGTAAAACGACCGCAAGAAAAAAGGGATATCTTGATCAGGTTTAACGTTTCCTCCCCAAGTTCCAATAAGTTTTTTGCCCTTAATAAAATCAAAGGGATCACATTCGATCTTGGTGTCTTTGGGAACATTTCCTGCAAGAACACAAAGACCAGTTTGGGCTTTTACTGCTTTAAAAGCGAGTTCCATGACTTCTTTTTTGCCCACAGCCTCAACAGCAAAATCGACCCCTTTCCCATCGGTGATTGAGTCAAGTGACGAAAGAAGGGCATCCGGACTATAAAGCAGAGTATGAGTTGCTCCAAGTTCTTTTGCCAGAATGAGCTTTGAAGGCTCTAAGTCGATCGCGATAATCTTTTTAGCTTTTTTGGCAGTCGCTGCAATAAGAGCGCTGAGACCAATTCCACCGAGTCCAAAGAGGGCAATTGTTGAGTCTGGAGTAAGGGTGAGCTCATTGTAAATGATCCCTGCTCCTGTGGGGATTGCACACCCAAATAAAGAAGCTTCTCTCAGGGGAACGTCTGAAGGGATGGGAATGAGGCGATTTTCGGCAATGACTGCATACTCTAAGAAAGTACTGATAGGCCCGGAATTTATTTTCAAGTCGCCACATTGGTAGATGGTTCCTTTAGCATCAATTCCATCTCCCTTAATCCAGGTCAGAATCACTGAGTCATCTATTTTTACTTTCGCAACACCAGGTCCAGTATCGACGACGACTCCTGATCCTTCATGTCCGAGTGTGTGAGGTAAAAATCTGTCGGGACCCTTGAAGCCTTTGATTTCATTGAGCTGTGTACGGCAAATTCCACTGTATTTCATTTGGACAAGAACTTGGCCTTCTTGAAGCTTCGGAATTTCAAGTTCCATTAACTCAAGAGGAGCGCCACACTCTATTAAAACGGCAGCATGAGACTTCATGATTTCTTCTTGCACCCAACTGTGATAAAATAATGAGCAAGAGGAAGATATCCAGTATGGACAACTTCATCATGGGCAGCAAACATGAATACAAACTCGAAATGCTCGCGCATCTCAGTTTCTAGCCTTTCATGGGAATAGATGTTGATGTGGCCTTTTTTAGACACTTCGGAAGCAAAATCTTGAGAGATTTTACTTGGTGTTCCAATAACGCAGAGTCCTTCAGGAGTTAGCTCTTTGGCAATCCCTCCTAAAAAATCATATGCATGCTCTGGAAGAATATGCTCAATCACATCAAAATTAATCACTGCATCCCAATTGCCGCTGCCTTCGCTTTTCAAAAAATTGCCGGCTTCAAACTCTACAAAAGGTTCTTTAAAGTTTTTTTGCGCTTGGGCAATTGCATCTTCATCAAAGTCAATTCCTTTTGCAAATCCGCATTCCTTACCAACTAGAAAAGTCCCAAGACCCTCGTTGCAACCGACGTCAAGAACTTGCTTGCCTTTTCCAATGAGCTTGGAAGCAAATTTATAGTACGACATGCAATGCAAAACGCGTCTCGGGGTTTTATGGAACCAGAACGAAGCATACCGCCCCAAATTAACTTCAGAAACTTCCTGCATAAGTTCTTCTGCGACACAGGACCAATTTGATTTAGACTCTTTCATTATTCACTTGCCTCGTTTGCAGTTGCGGTGAAATAATTTTGCGCTTGCGCTGTTAAAGCAGAGCTGCTGAGCGGCTCGTAATAGTCGGGGCGGGCACTGAGGTCGACGGGTGCAAAGGCACTCATGACTCGAATGTCTGAGCTCCAGCGGGTTGTGATTCCGCTATTGACCACACATCCATGAACGGTTGAGAGGCTAAAAGCAATGGCTTGGCCTAACTTCAGCGGGACAGCAAACATCTCATTTGCAATTGAAGGATCCATCACTTTTGGAGCATAGAGGAAACCCAACTGGTGTTTTGATGATCCTTTGCGAACAGATTCATCAGGATTCTCAACTTGCGTAGTAGGAAAATAATTTTCAGGAAGGGTATGAGATCCTGTCATGACTTGAAGAGCTGAAGGTGCCGGAACATCTACGTAAGGGACGAGCACAGAGAGTTCAAAAGGTGAGCCTCCATAAAAGGTATCTCTGTGGTAACCGATGTTATCTTGAGATTTTCCAGGGCGAGCCATCCTTAAGTAGGGGCTTTTCTGGACACAAAGGTCAAGACCCATAAAGGGGTTAAATAACGAAAGTTGTTTTTTGATGATTGCCTTGCCGAATTTTTGATTTCGGAAGAATTCAGTTATCTTAACTTGGAGATCAGTGTGTTGATCATCATCTTCAACTTCAGTATGATATTCTTCTAGAGGAGTATTTTTTCCTAACAGTTCATTTAAGTATGCTTGAAGGGCTTCACGCGCCTTCATCACAGGTTCTTGATCGATAAGATCGATAACAACCCATCCCTTCTCAGAAAAATGTTCAATATCAATCATGATAAACCTCTTTTTTATGAACCCCGACACACAGAAGATAGTGCGCCATCGAACAAAACCCAGTGTGCATGGTTTCATCATTCATTCCAAAAGGGAAGACTTGATGAAAATAGGTTTTCATTACCTCAAGAAGGCGTTCTTGGGTGTACATGTTGACATGCCCTAGCTGGCTGGCTTTAGAAGCATAGGGGGCTGCTGCAATGTTAGGCGTGCCAATGACGCAAATTCCATTTTCACTCATGTTTTTGTGCACAGTCTCAAAATATGTATTCTCAAACTCTGGGAGGATGTGTTCCACAACGTCAAGGGAAACAACTCCATCAAAAGAACCGTATGTTTTCTCCATGAAATCATCATGGAGAAAATGGAACTTCTCATCTGTCATATTTACTTTTGCTGCTTCTAATGCAGGCTGATCGAGATCGATCCCAGTATATTTGTCGGTGTTCTCTGCTAAGATTGTCGTTCCGATTCCATCGCTGCATCCCAGTTCTAAAATATGATGACGTTTTCCAAGCATTTTTGTTGAAAATTTATATCGAGAAAGAACAAAACCGAGACGCTTGGGATCATTCCTAAAATTAAAAGACCAATGAGGACCGAACTTATAAGCATGTTCCGAAAATAGTTTTGTCGTTTCATCCCATGCAGTTCTTTCTTCACCATCAGATATCGTCATCGTGTTCCCTGTTCATTCAATGAAATCTGGAGTCTAGAGAAGTTCTAGTTTTTAGAAAAGAAAAAGTTATTCGTTCTTTTTTCTGAGGAATTGACTTTATATAGAAAAAAGATTAGTTTGCGGTCGTCGACTCAACATGAAGGATGTTATGGGTTTCTACTCTGTGTTGGAGCGTGTTCTGGCATACAGAAGGTTTTGTTTAAAAGTAGCTAACGCATACAGAGTTGACGAGCAACCGCCTTGCTATAGCTTATGGTTTATAAAGCGGACTTGGAGATATTTTAGATCTCGTATCGTTCGGTTCATCATAGGATGTTTTAAACATTCGGAAGCAACTTTTGGCCTTTGTCTCGAAAAGCTAATTTATAGGTCCGTCAAAAAAAAAATTGATAACCTCTCTCCTGACACACAATTATTTTTGATTAGTCGGCATGATTTTGGGCCCTTGATCTGTATGATACATTACGCAGCTCTTTGGGAAAAAGAAAGGGGAAAGGTTGGGATCATTATTCTCGCACAAGAACAAGCATTTGTCTGTTCGCTAGTAAAATTAGTTTGTCCAGAAGCTGTGATTATTGATTGCTTTCTTTTACGAAATTTTAAGACTCTCTACAAAAACCAAGAGATTTTCAGTGCAACATTTCAGAACGTATATTCTCAAGTGCTTATTGAAAACAACAAAGCTATTTTCATCTGGGACAATCAATTTTCATTCTTAGAAGAGAGCTTTTTTGTCATTGGGGAATATGTAAGACATTTTGACCCAATCGTCAAATTTGAAGGAAAAAAACCAAAAAGGTTTATAGCGGCGTATTTAACTTTTCGAGAGAACTATTTTGTACGCAAAAAATATTGGGATGATTATACCGATATGGTTGTTTCAAGGTCTGCTTTAAAGCCTAACTCAATCGTTGAAAAAACACGAAAAAGTTTAATCAGAGAGATTAATATAACTAGACCCTATGTTGTTCTTAACTTAAGCTCTATCAAAACGACTTCAGGAAATATTCTTACGGATCGTAGAAGAATCCAATATCCCCATAGATTTAATGGATTAATTGATGTGCTGATAGAAAAAGGATTTGATGTGGTACTTCAAGGCCGAAAGGAACAACCGTATTTCAAACCTAGAAAGTATTTTTTCGACTATGCTCATAGTAAATACTGCACACCTGAAAACGATTTAGCTCTTTATTCTGATGCCTTGTTTGTGGTTGCTGCCAAGTCGGGACCGGAAATTTTTTGTAGCTTATTTGATATTCCTCTCCTAGGTGTCAACTATAATGAGAACGTGTTAATGTTACATAATGTTAAGTATCGCTTTTTCTATAAACACATAAAAGGACCCAAGGGATCTTATTTAAATTGGAAAGAGGTGTTAAGAAGTCCTCTCTTTTTTGAGTTTGGAGTGGAAACAGTTCATCCCAATTCCAAAGCATATATATATGAGGAGATGAGTGAGGAAGAATTGATTGATTCATTAGAAGAATTTATCCCCTTTATTCATACTCCAAAAGAAACATGGCTAAACTATTCAGAAAACCAACAGAGATTTAGACAGTCTTTGACTCCATTGCATTTTGATTTATATGCTTGCCCTTCTGTTCCTTGTGATACATATCTTTCCTCTGTGAGGAGCGGAGCCTAGTACCTTGGGCTACTATCTACACAATGCTATCTCCAAAAGTTCATTTGGACTGCTATGTCTACCTTGATCCATTTTTTCTAAATATGTCATGGTGGGAACTCCATGAGCCTTATAGAGATCACAATGGTGTTTATCTAGACTATTTTTAAAAGTCTGCTGAAGCGGAGAATAATCTAGCCAAGATTCTTCATTTTTATCCAACATGGTAAGGAACTCCTCAATTGTGTGAATAATTTCTCCTTCGCTCATTTCATCGTAACGAAGCTCACTGCCTGTATTCAGATTGGCGTGATTAAAAAATCCTGGATGGTTTAAATAATTTTTCCAACTGAGGTATTTCCCCTCTCTTTTGTCGTAAACATGTTTAAAAAAGAAGCGATGTTTCTTATGAGGAAGAAGAGAGGTGGGTTCAGCGTAGTTTAGACCTAGCAAGGGAATATTAAAGACCTGAGCTAGGATTTCAGAATTGCCTTTCGAAGAAATCACAAATTCTGCATAGGCATACAGAGCTAAATCATTTTCTAGTGATATATTTACGTCGCGTGAATAGTCATGGAAGTGTTGTCTAGTGGCAAATGTCGGCTGTTGACTTTCACCTTGGAGAATGACAGCATATCCCTTCTGAATGAGTAAATCAATAGCCACGCTAAATTGTTTAGATGAAGCTTCTTTTAAAGAGGAGCTATTGGGCCCGATAACATCTTGACTATTTAGGTGGAGAATAGCGTAGGGGCGGTTGATTCCGAGGGCCTTTAGTAATAGGCGATTGAGTTTTTCTAACTTCTTTTTTCTGTCATTAATCGTTATTTTTGAAGAAATTTGAAAGTAATCATTCCATGTACCTTCTCTTTTAAAACAAACCTGATTGTATTGGGTGTAAGCTTGTAAGAAGGGTTTCGGAAGGTGGGTAGTTTCGGAAGATTCTATGAAGTGGTTATAAGGAGACGTAAAAGTTTTGTCATAAGGTATAGGTTGATATTCAAATAGATATAGTGAGTTTGATGCTATTGTCTTGAAGTAAGCAAATATTTTTTTTGAGAAAAAATTATGATAGATTTGTAAAGGAGTTTTTCGAAAGAGCCATTTAGAGAAAGAATTATCATAGAAGAGGACCTTTACACTTGGGCAAATATAAGGAACTAAAAGATCTATAGTTTCAGTTGCATGCGATGCTGCAATAAGGATAGGAGACCGTCTTATTCTTGCCCAATATTCCGCGTACTCTAAAGTATGGATTACCTCTTTTAGATTAGTTTCGATCAAAAGGAAAATATCATTATCGTCGGATATAAAATCAACTTTCTTACAAATTAATTTTCGGAATTTCCTAGAGTTTATTATATTTATTATTGATAACATAAATTACTTTTGTTGGGAATATCCCATGATTCAACTCATACCGCCTGTTTCTGTCGATACATCCTGTGTTTTAGCAAAAGTAGTTTTGTGTTTCAACTCATTCAAAAATAAATTTTTATTGCGGTAGATAGTCGCTAACTTTGAAATTGAATCTTGAAGAGTCTGAGGCTTCATGGTAATTGTTTCATACAGTTTTTTGCAGTTAAGAGCTGTTTTTTTTGGGCGTGTGCTTCCCTTTAGTTCGTCTAGGGCAATTGGTTTAACGAGCGTTGTTGAAATATTAAGGGCTTCACATACTTTTAATGCCAGTGCGTACCGGCTTAATATTTCTTGTCCTCCAATATTTATCAATCCTGTAATATTTTGATCGGTAAGTTCTTGGATAATAGCTATAAGATCATTGACGTGGAGGGGGCACAATTCTTGATCGGTTGCGGCTCGAATTACTTTTTCTTGTGTTAAGTTGTGCATCATCTCATCTAAGAGAGAATTATCACCTGCGGAGGTAGAATAGATTTTAGAGAGGCGGAGCATTAAATAATTTCCGCGTGTAATATCGTGAATTCTGCTTTCTAACTCTGCTTTTTGTTTTCCATATACATTGACCGGGCATGTAGATGAAGACTCTGTGTATCCTCCTTTTTCTCCGTCGAAGACGTTGTCTGTAGAGAATAAAATGGGACATAATCCCATTTCTCTGCATTGTTTTGCAAGCTTGAGTATGCCCGTAACATTGATCACGTAAGTTTTTTCTGGGTTTTTGTCGCAATCGTTAATATTTGTACATCCAGCAGCAATGACCACATGTGTTTCTGTTGAAAAAGGCAGGGTTTTTAAATCAGGAGCTCTCAAATCAAGTAGATAAGGTGCATTCTTGTAATGCGTGAAAATTGCAGGATTCATAGAAATTGTAAGGCAATTTCCGATGAACCCTTGAGAACCAATAATGATTAGTTTTGTGCTCATTTAAACAAAAGCGCTTTCAGGATATTTTGTAGATTGCAAATGCCATAGATAGGCATACTCTCCGTTTGTTTCAATGAGATCTTCGTGGGTTCCTATTTCAGCTACTTGGCCGTTATTAAGTACAATAATCTGATCTGCAGAGATCACTGTTGAAAGGCGGTGAGCGATGACGATAAGAGTGCACCGATTTCGACACTTTTCGAGTGTTGTTTTAATGATTTGCTCATTATGACTATCAAGATTGCTTGTTGCTTCATCAAAGATCATAATTTCAGGATCTCTGATTAATGCACGTGCGATAGCAATACGTTGGGCTTCTCCTCCAGAAATCTTATAACCGTGTTCTCCAAGGGAAGAGTCAAGCCCATCAGGAAGATTAGTGATTACTTCGTAGCATCCTGCGATTTTGCATGCCTCTAGGACTTCCTTGTCTGTCGCAGGTGTTCCAAAGCAGACGTTTTCACGAGCAGGGTCGTTAAAAATAACTGTATTCTGGGATACGACACCGAGTTTTGATCGCCAACTTTGAATATTGTATTTGCTTAGTTCAACACCATCAATAAGGATTTTTCCATCTGTTGGTTCAAATAAGCGTGTGATAAGGCTAACTAAGGAGGTTTTCCCTGCCCCAGAAAGTCCAACAATAGCTGTCAATTTTTGGTGAGGAATAAAAAGAGAGACGTTGTCTAAAGCATTTTGCTTCTTTGAAGGGTAGTTAAAGGAAACATTGCGAAACTCAATTCCTTTTTGAATTTGGGCTGCGCCTATTCCATCTGTTGGTTCAAACCCCTTATCATCAACGGTTAATATCTCATTAAGCTTTATGATAGAGCCACTTTGAGAAGCAATTATGCCGAAGTGATTCAGAATTTCTCTTGCAGTTGTTGTAAATCGATAGGCTGTTGCTGTGTAGGTTAATAAAAGAGGGAGAGAATGCTCATTAGAAATAACAAGGAATAGAGAGCTTATCGCAATAGTTGCAGCCATCATGACCATGCTAAAGACCTCACCAGTAGCTAGCAATAGTGCTTGCAGTTTAGCATTTCCTTGCTGATATCCCTGCATTTTTGCCATGAGCGAGTGACTTCGTTTGAGGATTATTTTTTGCATCCCAAAAATATGGATGAGTTTGATTCCATTAATTGCCTGGACAACATCATTGTTATATTGTAGCAACTTTGTTGCACATTCCTCAGAAAAGCAACTGATAACAGAAAGGATTTTCTTATAGGCAATTCCTGAGATACAAAAAAAGCCACAAAAAAACAGGGTTAGAGGAATAGATATCTTAAAAAGGACAAGACTCAAAACTCCCAATACACAAGATTGAACAATAATTTTGTGGAAGGATTGAAGCATGGGGATAATGGCTCCAGAGGGAATTTGCGTATAGGAAGCAAGTCCACCTGTTTTATAATTGCTCACTGTTGAAAAGTTAAACGAGAGAATATGCGAGTAAATATTTTGGTGCGCATCGCAACCAATACGAGCATTGAGCTTTGCTGCCTGTAGAGCGGAAAGGTACATAACTAGCGACTTTAGGATTTGTGCAAAAATTGCAGCAATAACCATGTAGATGAAAAGCTGATTCGAAGAAATCTCTTGGAAATGCGGAATACGTGCTATTTTAGATAGGATGGGTTTCCCATAAAAAACTTCAATGCCTCTTCCAGTCATGATGTATAGGGAAGAAAGAAGAAGGGTAAACGACATTCCTTCTAAAAAGGCAGCGAGGCAGCCTGGAGTAGAAATAATAAAAAACTTAATTAAGTCCTTCTTTTTCCTTTTAAAAATGATATTGTAGATATTACGGACGTATTCTTTTCTTCTTTTTAGCATAATTCTAGCTCTTTACTAATCTGAGGTGTCAATATAAGCAAAATAATCTGTTTCAAAGTGAGTTCTACAGAAACCGACTTGGCCACTTCTGTGGGCATTATTCCATTTATTTAATAAAGCGTCTATATCAAATAGGCAACTACAAATTGGTATGAGATGAGCTTTTGAAAGCTCTAGCTTGTAAGTGTTTGCGGTTTTATTCATTTCTTTAATCTGAGAATGTTTGATGTATTCATAAATAATAATTGGTTATCAAATTTATGGGGTGAACCAGTAGTAGTCACCGGTGTACCCAACAGCGTTAAAAAAAGACTTCCATTTGTCAACGTGCATGATTGTTTTTGCAGTAAGGTTCCAATGATACATGAGTTCTTTTTCTTCCTCATTGCGGTAAGCATCGACAGTGATAAAACTGTTTCCTCGCGAAACCCTTTCAATTTCTTGGAGGGCGCGTGCTAGATCAGGTTTTTCGAGATTGTGAACAGTGTTAATTGAGATCACGAGATCAAAAGAATTGTCTTTGTAAGGAAGATCAATAGCATTGGCGGTTTTAAGAAACGGTTTGACTTCCTCTTTTGCGTTTTTGATTGCGTAGTCAGAAATGTCGCATCCTGCAACAGTGATATTTGGAATGAGACGCTTAAAATCGTAAAGCATAAATCCTTTGGCGGCTCCAACATCAAGGACAGAACTTTTTTTGGTGAGGCTGTACTGGTTTTGGAACGTAGGAACAACAGAGGTCCAGAATCGCTCCATGTATCCAAAGCCTCCATAGCCATGGCGGCGGTCGCCATCGAAGAAATCTTTGCCGAATTGCCTTGCAATGGCGCGGTCTTCATTAGTTTTAGTTGCACCCCTTTCTTTGATGTCTCGTTTTGTTTTTGGATAGTTAATGAGAAGATCGATTTCTTGTCTCATGATTTCCTTAAGCTTTGTGGATGTATTCGAGTGGTTTTTGTTTGATGGCGTCAAAATGAGAATTGACCCAGCTGACAGTTTGGGTGATTCCCTCTTCAAGGGAGATTTCAGGCTTCCAGCCGAGTTTATTGCGGATCTTTGTGGAGTCAATGGTGTAGGCTTTATCTTGACCGAGGCGCTCGGGTGCTATTTCAGTGGAGTCTTCGAAAGAAACTTTCATTTTATTGCAGATGGTTTTGACGACATCTTTAACGGCTACTCCTTGATCAGGTGAGATGTGATAGATTTCACCATTCTGACCTTTTTCCATTGCAAGGAGTTCACCATTCGAGACATCACGGATGTGTATGTAGGATTTAATGGCAACACCTCCCCCATGAAGGCCAATCTTTTTATTGTTTTTGAGATAGATGGCAGTGCGCGGGATAATTTTAAAAAGCTGTTGGTGTGCGCCATAAACATTTGTAGCGCGGATCATCACGAGAGGAAAGTTGAAATTTTTATAAAAAGTGAAGAGAGACATATCGCCTGCAGCTTTTGAAGCGGCATAGGGGGTGGACGGGTTTACAGGAGTGTCTTCCTTAATAAAACCTTCACAGGTCCCATAAACTTCAGGCGAGGAGATATGAACATACTTCTTGAGAAATTTTTTATCTTTAAGAAGATTAGCAAGTGAGGTGAGAGCAACTGCATTGGTTTGGAACCAATGGTCAGGATTTTCCCAACTCGGTCCGACTTCACTTTGTGCTGCAAAGTTGACGATGTATTCGGGCTTAAAGGCTTCTAAAAGACGGTCAAGTTTATCGAGGTCTTGATTCAGATCGAGCTGCTCAAACGTAAAGTGAGGGGAGTTTTTTGCACGATAGGGAAGAAAGAGGGCATCTTTTTCCTCTGAACGGCTAATGCCAGTCACTTCGTACTCTCCTTTTTCAAGAAGGAGGTCTATGAAATCACTTCCAGAAAATGAGTTGCTACCAATAACAAGGACTTTCTTCATCTTGTGTCTCCTGTGTCTTCTAGAAAGGGCCAGCAAAGGAAGCATCAGGGACATCAAGTGGACCTGCGCTTCGGTATTCGAGTAATTCTTGGAGAAGTGATTGCGCTTTGGAGGGTAATCGCATCATCCTAAATGTTTCCATGGCGATATCGCGATGGGACGGGTAGTAGTGGTTTGCAAGAGCCCAGCTAGTAGGGCTGTGGCGGTCGGGATAAGTGACCCGCGAGGGGGGTGCTTTTAAATCGTTGAAGGCTTCCTCAGTAATTGACGCAATGACCTCGGCAGCGAAGCCGCAGCTTTTCCAGTCGGGGTCAGCAACAAGAAGCCGGCCGGTTTTTCGCACTGATTTGATGAGTGTTTCTTTGTCAAACGGCTTGACACTGCGAAGATCGATAAGATCGACACTTACCCCTTCCTTTTCTAATATTTCAACCGCTTTGCGTGCCTCTAAAACCATATGTGAGGTGGCGGCAATAGTGATGTCAGATCCTTCTTGAACGACATGAGCTTTCCCAATAGGGACTTCATACATTTCTTCAGGGACATCTCCATGAGTGTTGTGAAGCCACCGATGCTCAAGGAAGACAACAGGGTTGTTATCTTTAACAGCAGAGATTAAGAGGCCTTTTGCATCATAAGGAGTGGAAGGCATGACGACTTTAAGACCTGGAATATGGGCGAATAAACTTTGTAATGATTGAGAGTGTTGAGGGCCTTGCCCCCATCCCCTTCCCATAATAAGGCGGATGACAATTGGTGCTACCATCTTGTTACCAAACATGTAGTGCCATTTAGCGGCGTTATTAATCAGCTGGTCAAGAGCCAGAAGAAAAAAGTCGACACGCTGGTGCGTCATAATGGGGCGCATCCCTCGAATAGCGCATCCAATAGCAACCCCGGTCATTGTGTTTTCAGATGTGGGCATGTCCATTACTCGATTGGAACCAAATTTCTCTTGGAGCCCGGTAGTTGTTCCGAATGTTCCTTTAGGGTCTGGAACACCCAATCCCATAAGGTAAACAGAGGGGTCAGATTCAAGCAGTTGGGAGGTTCCCTCTAAGATGGCTTGATTAAATTTAAGATCTCTTGTCATAGGACTGCTCCGCGTACATCAGTTCATAGTCTAGGTCAAATTCCGGAAGTGGGCTTTCTCTTGCAAAGGTGAAAGCTTCATTGATTTCCCTTTGGAGGGTTTCTTTCATAACGCTAACATCTTCTTCAGAGATGATATTTTCTTTAATAAGTTTATTTTGATAGTTTGCAATCGGACATTTCTCTAACCAGAAATCAAACTCATCATGTGTGCGGTAACCAAGGTCGGTGTCATAGTTAGGGCCGCAGTGTTCTCGGAAGCGATAGGTGTCAAGCTTGATAAAAGCAGGGCCATTCCCATTACGGATCGAGTCGATTGCTTCTTTTGCAATGGAGTAGCTTTCTTCAACGTTGTTCCCATCTCCCTTTTTTGAAAACATTCCGTGTGCTTCGGCAATTTTGCATAAGTCACGGGCCTTTGGTTGTCGGACATCAATGGGGGAGTAAACAGAATAAAGATTGTTTTCGCAGACATAGAGCATGGGAAGGGCTTTTAATGCAGCAAAGTTGAGACACTCCCCAAAGACACCCTCTTCAGTGGCTCCTTCTCCAAAGTAAGAGACTGTTACTTTTTTATCTCCTTGAAGGAGAGAGGCAAAGGCAAGTCCTGTAGCAACAGGAATACTATTTGCTACAATAGGAGTGGATCCCATCATACCGACGGATTGATCCACTAGATGCATAGATCCCCCTCGTCCTAAAGAGCACCCTGTTTTCTTGCCGTGAATTTCAGCGATCATCGCTTTAAAATCACCACCTTTTGCTAAGTAATGGGCGTGTGCACGATGATTACTCATGACGAGATCATCGTTGTTGAGCGCTTCGGAAACCCCAACAGCAATCGCTTCTTGTCCAATACTGAGATGCGTTGGGCAACGCATCTTTTGTTCAGAATAACGATCAGCAATGGTTTCCTCAATCATTCGGATGCGGAGCATTTTATAAAATAGGTTCGCTTTGTTCACTTGAGTAACCTCGTCAGGAATTTGTTAAAGGGGATTTTTTTGATCGGTTCTTTGTTGCCAATCATTTGTACGTTAAGAGCGGAGGCAATTGAGCCAAAGAAGCCGGAAAGTGACATAGGATATTTCTTTGCAGCGCACATAGCAGCCAAAGCAAAGAAGCTATCGCCAGCTCCGACTCGATCAATCGTATTCGAGACAAGGGCAGGGATTCTAATAGCAGGTTCTTCTTCAGAAGAACAGAAAACTCCATCGACTCCTTGTGTGATGCAAATATTGCGGCACTGGAGCACCTCAGAAATATCAGCAGCAAGGCCTTCCATTGAGCTGTATCTGTCATGAGCCGAAAGGCGGAGTTCTGGTTCATTAAGGGATATCAGATCAGCGCGGCGGTAATGAGTTACGACATTAAACCCTCGATTTCCACTATTTGTTTGGGTATTAACGGCTAAAAAATTTGGAAGTGAGGAAAGGGCATCGACAATCCGTGGATTGGTAAAACCATTGCCAAAATCGCAAACTAAAACAAGATCAAAGTCTTTAGTGTGATTTCCTAGGTATGTAACGACGCTGCCTGTTTCTGTTTCTGAGAGAAGGGCATCATTTGTCGAATAGGTTTCAAAAAGTTTGGACAAACGATTGCCGTCTTGAAGAACGTAGCGCTTCTTCGTCAGAGTTGAGTGTTTAGGTTGTGTTATGAACTCCTTCTGAATTTTTGGGTCAAGAAGATTACCAATGAGAGGAAGGTAAGAACAATTCTCTCCAAGTGAGGTTAGGAGAGTGACGTGATCAGAAAATTGAGCGATATGGTTTGCAATAATAAGTGAGCCCCCAAGGTAGCGCTCGTTTTGGCCACAGCGGGCAACCATGTGGAGCCCTTTCCCTGATTGTCCCATCGGATCGGTAAACTGATATTCATCAATAATAGCGTCTCCTACAACTAGGACACGTAGATCCTTGAGATTCTCCACTTTATTAAGCAGTTCATCAATGGTATATTGTGACTTTATCTCTGCAAGAAATGCGCGGAGTTCTGGGGAAGTCTCTTCGTAGTAGCGGTTGAGAAGAGAGGAGGAGCTAAATACGATATCGTCTGTGTAGAAAACAGAGCCGTGTGTTGCTTGTACGGCGCGCTCCTCATCGACAATCTTTCCCGTTACATCTGCCGCATGGTCTGCATACTCTTTTCCCTTTACATAAATATTTGGTTTGATTTTTCTAATGCAACTCACTGCATCAGGGCTATCATTAAGAACGACATAATCAACGCAGTTTAAGGATGCTAAAGTCTCGGCTCGGAGCTCTTCATTAAAGGCGGGGCGACCGGGTCCCTTATTGACGAATCGATCAGGTGTAATAGAAACAACAAGTTTTGTTCCTTGTTTTTTGGCTTCTTTGAAGTGGCGAATATGTCCAGGGTGAAGTAGATCAAAAACTCCATGACAATGGACAATTTTCTCCCCTGCAGTTTTGTCTTCTTCAATGAGCTTTTCAAGCTCTTCAAATGTCTTTAATTTATTGTGCATGGCTTAATTGCGTTTCTATTTCATTTGAAGTGAGTTTAAAATTCCATGAATCAATGATTGTGTGCAATAAAAAAAAGTGTCCCATTTCGACAAGTCCATAATCAATTATCGGTAGATAGAAGTTGAGGTCACCTTGGGCTCTTAATGGGTTATGAGGCTCGAATCCACTGAGAGTAATGATTGGAATATTCCTTGATTTGGCAATAGCTGTTCCATTTAAGATATTCTGCGAATTTCCAGAACTGCTAATGCACACCAAAAGGTCGTTAGGCCTTAGCAATAAATCAAGCGGTCGAGAAAAAACTTGCTCATATCCAAAGTCGTTAGAAATGCAAGTCATTACATTTGAGTCATAAAGGGTTTGTGCAGGGATCTTCAACGCGTTTAGAAGATCGATGGCAAAGTGGGAAGCAATTCCTGCGCTGCCCCCATTTCCAATTACAAAAACTGTTCCACTCTTTTCTTGAGCTTGCAACAAAAATGTGTGGAAAATTTGAAGAGCTTGTTCTTCGTTCAATCTCCTACCAGGAGATGAGAATTCACATTTGCTAACAACTTTATTCAGTTCATCAAATCGTTTTGAAAACATTGCTGCTCCTTTTACGAGAGGTATTGAAACCAGGTTTTTGTTGCGTCTTCAATGCTATCTGGGTCCCATAAAGGGGCCTTACGGAAATCTTCGATTTTTTCAAGAAGCTGTTTCACCCCCTCTTCAAACGAGGTCTCAGCTTTGAAATGAAGCATCTTTTCTATTTTTGTTGTATCGGCAAAAGTGCAGTCTGGTTCTCCAGGACGTTTTGGAATATTGACTGCATCTCCAGAGAGGAGTTCTACAATATGGCTTACTGAATAATGATTTCCACTACCAATATTAAAGATTTCTCCGCTGACAGATGACTCAGCAGCAGCAAGAAAAGCACGTGCAACATCCTTAACAAAGGTGAAGTCGCGCGTTTGCGATCCATCGCCCACGACAGTCATGGGTTTGTTGTTGAGTTTTTGTGTGAGAAAAACTCCAAAAACGGCGCCATAGGTTCCCGTAGTTCTAGCGCGAGGGCCGTAGACGTTAAAGAGGCGTAGTGAAAGACAGGGCATTTTATAAACCTGTTCCCAATGCATGGCGAGTTCTTCACCCAAAAATTTGGTTAGTGCATAAGGGTACTGAGGTTGGATAGGTGCGTCTTCTGAAGTAGGATAGTTTTCTGGAATGCCATAACATGAAGAAGAAGCAGTGTAGAGGAATCGTTTCACACCAGCTTCTTTTGAGCATTCAAGAACATTAAAAGTTCCATCCACGTTTACTTCGAAATAATCGCGCGGCGATTCAATCGAAGGAACGACATCAGCCAAGGCTGCCATATGAAACACCCAATCGACTCCATCAAAATAAGGGCGGATTGCATCTGCTGAGCGGATATCTTCTTTAACAAATTTGAGGTTGGGGGTGTCCCTAAACTCATCAAAGTTTGTAAGCCTTCCAGAGCGGAGGTTGTCTAATACGATAACTTCATGGCCATTTTTGAGTAGAAGTTGTGTGAGGTGGCTACCAATAAATCCAGCCCCACCAGTTACTAGTGCTTTCACTGGAGATTGACCGCCTTCATTGTTTTGATATTAAAGTATCGCTTGTCATCGAGAGAATTTGGGAGTTTTCCACTTTCAAAAGCTTCAACGAGGCTATCAACAGCATCTTGGATGGTATAGTTGGGTGTAAAGCCAAGCGTATCGGCAATCTTTTGAGAGGACACGTGGTATGAGCGGTTATCATCGGTTGGGGTTTTCTCAAGGTCGACATCCTTTTTCTTTCCAACAGTGGATTGAACGATGTCTCCGAGCTCTTGTACCGAGTGGTTGTGGTACCCTACATTGAAGATTTCTCCCTGGATTTTTTCTGCGGGTGCTTTCAATATATGCAAATAAGCACGGACCATATCGCGTATATGAATATTGGGACGGAGTTGATCTCCCCCCATAACTTTGATTTTTCCAGTATTAAAAGCCAGATTTGTCAAAATATTGACCACAACGTCAAGGCGCTGTCGGGGAGCATATCCGCAGACAGTAGCAGGCCTGAGCACACAACATGTAAAATCTTCATCTTGATATTTTAGGAGGATTTTTTCGCAGGCTGCCTTATACTTTGAGTAGTCGGTTAGAGGCTTGAGTTCCATGTCTTCAGTGACATTAGGAACATCTTTAACACCATATACTGAAGATGAAGAGGCGTAGACAAACCGCTTTACTCCTTTTCTTTTTGCCATTTGAACAAACGGCTCAAAGGGATCAAGATTAATTGACCTTCCAAGGTCTGGATTGAGTTCAAAGCTAGGGTCATTTGAAATGCAGGCAAGGTGAATAACAAAATCACATCCGCCATTTAAGACAATTTTCATTTCGTCAAGGTTACGAATATCGCCCTTTATAAGTCTAAGTTTGGGATGATCTTTGATGTCATCAAAGACTTCTTCCCCATAGAGGAAAAGGTCGTAAACAGTTACTTCATAACCAGCATCCAATAAGGCTGGAACGAGAAGCGATCCAACGTAGCCTGCTCCACCTGGAATAAATACACGCATGTTACACATCCATAGTTATAAGTCGAAGAACGGCACTATACAAAATTTCTTATCATCGCGCAAGCGCAAACCCTGGTTGCCATTTTTTTGAAGTCATAAGCGGAAAATAATATCGTGTAGAGGGTTTATAACCAAAATTCATGAGTCATGTGACGCATTAGGAAATTCTCTGATTTTTTTTAATAGGTGGCCAAGTAGAGGCCGATAGAGCTTATGCTGTTATAGAGGGTTGTTTTCTAGGTTTGAAAAACTGGCGTCAAAACTTCAAAATTAGATTAAGACCTTCTCTTGAGCAAGAAGTTTGGTAGTTAGACGAAGTGCTGGGTCTATGCCGATTGATTAGAGTTGCTTGTTGAGTAGGCCTTAGTTATATTGGTGAGTATGCGAGTTGCATTGGTACATGATTGGCTTACAACTATGGGCGGCGCGGAAAAAGTTTTGGAAATGCTGGCTGAAACTTTTCCTGCAAAACTTTTTACTTTGGTTCAAGATCCAAAAAAACTGGAGGGAACTCCCTTCAAAGAAATGGATGTTAAACCCTCATTCATTCAGAAACTCCCACGTGCAAAGAGCAAGTATCGTTCTTATCTACCTCTTTTTCCTATAGCGATTGAGCAATTTGATCTATCGGACTATGACTTGGTTATTTCATCGTCTCATTCGATTGCAAAGGGTGTTCTCACCCACGCTGATCAATTGCATATTTGTTATTGCCACACCCCTATGCGCTATGCTTGGGATCTTTACCAGCAGTACTTGAGGGAAGCGAAACTGAAGAGTGGATTAAAAGGGGTTTTCGCAAAGTTTTTTCTTCATTATCTTCGAATGTGGGATACCCATTGTTCTTCTCGTGTGGATGCATATGTTGCAAACTCGGAGTATGTAGCAAGAAGGATTAAAAAACTTTATGAAAAGGAAGCTACAGTTATCTCCCCCCCCGTAAATGTTGACTATTTTTCACTCTGTGAGAAGAAAGAAGATTTTTATCTAACAGCATCAAGGATGGTTCCCTATAAGAAGATGGATCTTATCGTAGAAGCCTTTGGGGAAATGCCCGACAAAAAACTTGTAGTGATCGGGGATGGTCCAGAAATGGACAAAGTGAAGGCAAAAGCTAAGGGGAATATCGAGATCTTGGGATACCAAGAGGATTCCGTTCTCCGCTCTTATTTGCAACGCGCTAGAGGATTTGTTTTCGCTGCATTAGAGGATTTTGGGATTCTTCCTGTTGAGGCTCAAAGCTGTGGTACTCCAGTTATTGCTTTTGGAAAAGGAGGGGCTTGTGAAACTGTTGTAGAAAATGAAACGGGACTTTTCTTTGAGGAGCAATCAGTACCGTCTTTGATAAAAGCGATTAAAGCATTTGAAAAGAGAGAGTTTGACCCCAAAAAGATACGCGCTCATTCTGAGAAATTTAGGCCGGAAATCTTCAAAGAAAAATTTCAAGCTTTAGTGGCTACAACTGTGGAGGAAACTCGATGAAAGGACTGATTCTTGCAGGAGGAAGTGGAACCCGTTTATGGCCTTTATCGCGCGAGGACTATCCTAAACAATTTTTATCTTTAGGTGAAGAAGGTTCACTTTTAGAGCAAACCGTTTCCCGGTTGTCTAATCACGATTTATTGGTGATAGCGAATCAAAAACACCGTGCTCTTGTTGAAGAGCAAGTAAAAAAAACTATTCTCATCGAGCCTTCAGCTAGAAGTACAGCGCCAGCCATTGCCTTAGGTTTAAAACACTGGATCGACTGCTGCAGAGCAACTTCTGAAGATGTCTGTGTGGTGACTCCTTCGGATCTTTATTTTGAGAATGAGGAAGATTTTATGAGGCTTCTTCCAATTGCTGAAGAAGGAGCGCGTCAACGCGCTATTGTTACTTTCGGTGTTGTTCCAATCCATCCTGAAACTGGTTATGGCTATATCAAAACGCGTGGAAGAACAGGAATTCTACCTGTTGAAAGATTTATAGAAAAACCTAGTTTTGAAACAGCTGTGCGCCTGATTGGAAAAGAAAATTACTATTGGAATGCAGGGATTTTTGTTTTTCAGATCGGACATCTTTTAGAAGAATTTGAAAAATATGCTCCTGAAATTTCAGCGTGGATGAAAACTCCATATAGCTCTTGCATGGAAACGTTTTCTTTGCTTCCAAAAATTTCCTTTGACCATGCTATAATGGAAAAAACAGAGGATATTCGTATGATCCCCTATCCTTCAGTTTGGTCAGATTTAGGAACTTGGAAACGATTGGATGCCACCCTTCCAAAGGATGAAAAAGGGAACTATTTTTCTGGCACTATTGAAGCAATTGAAAGCGAAAATTGTTTAGTCTTTGGGGACGATATTGTTACTCTTGGAGTAAAGGATCTCGTTGTGGTAAAAAGCCAGGGGAAGGTAGTTGTTTGTTCGAAGAAAGATCTTCACCGTCTATCCGATTTGAAAACAGAGTCATATTAAATAGAAGAAAGATGAACCATGTGAGGTGGTGGTGCATGTTGTGGTTTGTTGCAGCGAATAAAAAAACATGAATCAATCCTACAATAGTGACTTGATTACCATTAAGCTGCACAAAAATCTTTCGAATTCGATGGCTATTTTCCCCAAAGTAGTAAATGAGAGTACCTCCTAATAGGAGAGTGCCGATGAGGCCTACTTCAAAAAGGAGTTCTAAATAGACATTATGGGTGAGAATATTAGCGCCAAATCCATTCCCTAAAAAAATGCTTTTATTCAGATCCTTAAACCCTTTCATCCACTCAGCAACTCGAACTCCAGTCGATCCATAAGTAAAACTAATTGCTTTGGCTCCAGCGGCAAAAATTTTAAAGAAATCGATCGAGTAAGCTTTTAGAATCAACAAGAGTGTTAAGCCAAGAAGAGTGGTTTTTATAACTACTTTCCGGGTTTTAAGGGATGCAATGCAGAGATAGATGAGTGTGACTCCAAAAGAAAGGTAGGCAGCTCGCGTTGTAGTGAGAAGAAACGCGATAAGAGTTAGTCCAGCAAAGAGAAAGATCAAAAGTCGTTTTTTCTTTGCGTATAGGAGAAGAAGAAGCGAAAGGGCAAAGCTGGATACATTGCCATATTCATTAGGATATGTTCCTGGAGAAAAGCGAAGAAGTCCCCATCCCATTTGTGCTTCAACAGAGTAGCGGTGAATCATCGCAAAAGAAATTTTCCCCGAATAAAAACCAATATAGAAGATATATCCGATTACAAGGGAGAGGAAAAAACCTGCTAGATAAATACGAATGAGCCTTGCTCTCTCGTTTCGATCACGGAGGCAAAATGCTGCACCGAACATAAAAAGACACTGAGCTACAAAAAGAAAGCACCGGAAAAGAGGGTATGCATCTTGGTGGAAATCTTTATTATGAGTAAAGTATGCCGAAAAGAGGCAATAGCCCATGAAAGGGACAAAAGCTAAAACTGTTTTCCACTCTCTTGTTCTGAGGTTAACAAAGAAGAGAGGTGAGAAAATTAGCAAAAAATGGTAAAACCGGAATGCGTAGGGCATAAAGGAGGGGGTAAGAAGGGTTCCCAATGGTCCAAAAAAGACAAAGCAATAGATTAAGAACCTTTGAAAACTACTCAGAGTAATCATTTTAGGATGTGTTTACTAAGGAGGCCAGCAAGTTTCATCATATCAATGGGGTCAGAGTGACCGAACACCTTGGAAAGATTATCATCAGGCACAATAAGTCTTCTATTATTAGGATCTTGAAGATTCTTTGATTTGATATACTCCCAAACCTTTTTTGTTACCTCCATACGAGAGAGCTCTTTGGCTCCTACAATTGCCTGCAGTTCTGGAGAAAGAGGATTGGGTTTCCCAACGGCTTTTTTTGCCCCTTTTTTCTTTGCAGCCGTTTTCTTAATTACTTTTTTCTTTGCACCCTTTTTTGCAGCGCCTTTTTTAGATGCCTTTTTGACATAAGGAGTTTTGGGATAGTCTTGATACTTGATTTCTAAGTCATCCAGCTGGTTCACAATGACATTACAGTCGGGGTAGTTGGAACAGCTAAAGAAGGGCTTACCCCAACGACTTCGTCTTTGCTTGATATCTCCGTCGCAGCCAATTGCAGGGCACTTAGGCATGTCTTCCAGAACAGGTTCGTCTTTTTTTGGAATGTTAACAATTCCGTTGCAATCAGGGTAATGTGTACACCCAAGAAAGGCACCAAAACGGCCAAAGCGAATTTTCATTGGAGAGCTGCATTTGGGGCAAATTTGGTCCCAGTCAAAGTTTTCTGCGTAATCTTCTTTTTTAAATTCAAGCGATTCAATCGAAACGGTAAATTTACAATCGGGATAATTGGAGCAACCGTAAAAATACTTATCTCGCGCCCAAATTTTTTGAAGCTTGTTTCCACATTTTGGGCAGTTAATATCTGTCATCAACTTGGGGACAAACGCTTCTTTTTCAGCTTTTTCTAAAATGGGAACAAACTTCGTCCAAAATTCTTTTAAGAACTCTTGCCAGTCTTTTTTGTTTTCTGCGATCTCATCAAGATCAGCTTCCATCCGAGCTGTAAACTTGATATCCATAATCAAGTTGAAGTGGTTTTCTAGCATCTGAGCAATAATTTTTCCAAGTTCAGTTGGCTTTATGGCTAAACGTTCCTTGGTTGTATAGGCACGCCCTTGGATCTTGTTCATAATAGAGGCGTAAGTAGAAGGACGTCCAATCCCGCATTTTTCAAGTTCTTTTACAAGAGAGGCTTCGGTAAAACGCGGAGGTGGCTTTGTGAACGATTGGTTTGAATCTACGTTAAGAAGTTTGAGGATTTGGCCTTCTTCTACTGGGGGAAGGAGTTTGTCTTCATTTTGTTTTTTCTTTTCATCATCATCGAGATCTTCTTTCTCTTGATAGACAGCCAAAAACCCTTGGAATTTGATGATAGAGCCAGAAGCACGGAGGGTTAAGTTTTGATCCGTTTCAATTTCGCAAGAGACTGTATCGTAGACTGCTGGGTTCATTTGTGAAGCAAGGAACCGGCGCCAGATTAAGACATAAAGTTTATATTGATCGATCGAAAGGTGATTTTTGATCAAATCAGGAGGGTGATTCAAATTGGTTGGTCGGATGGCTTCGTGAGCATCTTGTGCTCCTTTTTTGGTAGCATACATTTTTGGTTTTGAAGGAAGAAATTCCTTGCCATAGGCGCCATCAATAAGTGTTCGAGCAGCGTTGATCGCCTCCATTTCGACGCGAACGGAGTCTGTACGCATATAGGTGATCAAACCCTCTGTTCCTTCAGTGCCGAGATCGACCCCTTCATAGAGACTTTGTGCGATTCCCATTGTTCGAGAGGCTGCATAGCCATAATGGCGGCTGGCCTCTTGTTGAAGAGTTGAAGTGATAAATGGGGGAACGGGGTTTCTTTTTTTCTCTTTCTTTTCGACCTTCGAAATTTTGTAGGAAGAGTGCTCAAGCTGAGCGACAAGTTTTTTGGCATCTTCTTCATTAGAAATGAGGGCGACATCTTTGCCAACAATCACTTCCTTTTCAACCCGCTTTCCTTCAATTAAGTGGAGAGAAGCTGATATCGAACGTTCTTTTGGATTTCCTTGAAGGGTTGCTCCTATGGTCCAGTATTCTACTGGGTTAAAGGCTTCAATTTCAAGTTCACGATCGACAACTAGCTTGAGTGCAATAGATTGAACTCGACCAGCAGACAGGCTTGTCGTGCCACTTCGTTTAATGCGTCTTTGCAATAGGGGAGAGATTTTATAACCTACCATACGGTCTAACAAGCGGCGTGCTTGCTGAGCATTTACTGTTGAATGGTCAATCTCTCGAGGGTGTTTTAAAGCCTCAGAAACCGCATCTTTAGTAATCGCATTGAAGGTCACCCGTTTAACTATAGGGCCCTTTGGCAGAATATGCGCAATGTGCCATGCGATGGCCTCCCCTTCTCGGTCAGGGTCGGGAGAAAGATAAACGGTGTCACACTCTTTCGCGGCTTTTTTGAGTTTTGCAATGACAGCCTTCTTATCAGGAAGGTTTTCATATGCTGGCTCAAAATTGTTTGCAAGATCGATTCCAAATCCTTTTGAAGGAAGATCTCGAATATGACCAACCGATGACTCCACATGATAAGAATCCCCTAAAAATTTTTTTAGGGTCTTCACTTTTGTAGGAGATTCAACGATAATGAGTGTTTTGCCTTCTGATTTTTCCATATAGTTCGTTAAATAAATGATAAACATTGCAGGCTACTTAATTTTCAGGATTTATTGCAACCTTTCAATGGACATCTATGAATTCTATTTTTTGGGTTGAATGAGAATTGTGAACCAAGTAACGTGTTTTTCAAAAAATTACTGCTGTTGGAGTATATATTTCATGAAACGGCTTTTATTTATTCTGTTTTTGATTGGAATTGGATTTGCGCTTGGGGTGAGCTATCGAGAAATCAGGGAGGAGATTCAGGAAAAGAAGCATATGCAAAGAAAGCAAACAGCTTATGCAACTGAGCCTGTTATTCACAACAAATCCTTTGTTGTCATTACATATGCTCTAGGTAGTAAAGGTGTTGCTGAACAAAGCTTGCTGTCAACTCTCAGCCAAAACTACCCTAACTTTCGGGTGATTTACATCGACGATGGATTAAACATAGGTTCCTCATTTGTTGAAAAGTACGACCAAGGGGGAAAGGTGAGCTATATAAGGAATAAGAAGCCTATTGGGAGCATTGAAAGCCTGTATAGGGCAGTTCACTCGTGCAAATCTAATGAGATTGTGGTGCTCCTCAGAAATGAGGAGATGCTTGCTCACAATGATGTTCTCAATCACTTGAACAGATATTTTGCAGATTCTGCAGTGTGGATAGCATCAGGTGAGGAAATGAGACTCAACTCATTTGAAAAAATTGCTGCAGGGGAAAGTTATCAAATTTTTTATGCCGGGCTTTTTAAACACATCAAACTCCAAGATTTTTTGACAGATGGTGCCTTTAAGGCAGGAGAGTATGAGAGAGTCATTGCAACGCCTCTTTTGGGGCTTTCTAGAGAGCATGCATATTTAATTCCCGAGCCCCTTATTTTGAGCCCCTTAGACAAGGCAGAAGCGGATCATTTAGAAATAAAAAGCTATGCTCCTGTTAGGGAAAACCCATGGCATGACTATACTTTAGATAAGGAACGGGTTGATATTGTAGTTTTTTCCTACAATCGGCCACTGCAGCTCTATGCCTTTCTAGAGTCTTCGGATAAATATCTGGAGAATCTTCATCGACAGTTTGTGATTTATCGAGCGGGAAATGATCATTATGAAAAAGGCTATCAGAAAGTTAAAGAGGCATTTCCTCATGTGATATGCATCCGTCAGCCAGTTGAAAATCCTTCTGAAAATTTTGCCCATGTAGTTAAAAAAACTGTTTTTGATCGAAATGTATCTACTGCGCGCTTTGTAGCTTTTGCTTTGGATGGCAATGTAATAAAGGATTTTATCGACCTCAATAAAGCGACCCAATCTTTAAAGGAAACAGGTGCGTATGGGTTCTATTTTAGGTTAGGATGCCATCTAGATAACCATATTGAAGAGAAAAGAATTTCCATTGCTGAGGGTGTGAATGCTTGGCAATTTTCTGAGATGGATGGGGAGTGGTCGCTTCCAAATTCTGTCAACATGACCCTATTTAGAAAGGAAGATATCTACCCCTACTTTTTATGCATGAAGTTTCACAGTCCAAATATTTTACAGGCTCTGTGGAATGAACATGCAGATTTATCCCAAGTTGGATTATACTACGACCAATCAAAAGTTGTGAATTTGCCCATGAATGTTGTTATGGAAAATGAATGGATGGCTCGGCAGGTGACAAATATATCGACAAAAGAGCTTCTAACTTTATTTGATCAGGGACTTAAAATGGACATTGTTCCTTTAGAAAAAATTAAGAATGAAAGTGTTGAAATTGATTTTAAGCCAGAGTTTACAAAAAGGTAAGGTTTGAAAAAAGCGTTGAACCTACTACGTGCTTTCTCGTCTGCCCGCGCGAGAAAAAATGCATTTAAACATAGCGATGACTTCAAGACTTTGATGGGGTCCAACAAAAGCGTTTGGAATTTTGTTGAAACCCATGAAGATCATCAAAATATTCGGCTTTTTACCGAGCTATACGAGAAGAATAGCAAACTGCAGTTTTTGAAGGGTGTTGAGAACAGGATTCCTAAGGTCATCCACTTAATTTGGGTTGGACCGAACCCTTTTCCCAAGGAGGGTGTTGAGAATGTGAAGTCTTGGATTGAAAAGCACCCTGATTGGATAATCAAATTTTGGACAGACCGTAGGCGACCCCTTCCAAACAGAAATATGGAATTGAATCTCATTTCAGATTTTACTTTTGAAGTGCTGGGGGCCTATTACGAGGAGTCTGACAACTACGCCGAAAAATCTGACCTTCTCAGGTACGAGATTCTTTACCACGAGGGAGGGCTTTATGTTGATCATGACGTAAAGTGTTTTAAATCCTTTGCGCCATTCCACCATAACTTCGATCTATATTGTGGTTTGGAGCCTCCTCATGAACCGGTGCTTAGCAGCTCGATCTCTGTGAATAATAATGTTATTGGAACCTGCCCAAAACACCCAATTCTTAAGAAAACTATTAAGCATGTGAAAGAGCGCTGGAATAAGATTTCTGCTGCTTATCCAGGTAATGATAAGGAATCAATTATCTATCGCGTGGCGCAGCGTAGTTGGTCTTCCTTTGGAGACTCTGTAAGAGAGCTTATCGGGAAAGGTGCAACAAAAGATATTGCTTTTCCGGCAGCTTACTTTAACCGTATTGATGATGCTATTTCTCTGTTTGCTCACCACTATTACGACTCAACGTGGTTTGAAGATGAGACAAAATTCGAGAGAAATGTTAGGAGGCGGCTTGTTTCAATCTCTCGTAAGAATAACCAGATTCTCCTCTTTAGCGGAGTGATCTTAACTGTGAACTTGGCTCTTTTTTCAGGACTTTGGATGCAGCTTAGCGCGATGAATAAAAGAAGCCATGCTATGGAAAAAGAATGGAGAAATAAGCAGGACTCTAATGTGGATACTATTTCCCTGGAACAGGCCAAAAATGAAAAAATTAAAATTTTTTTAAAAGGTAAGATCTGAAAAAAGAACTGATACTCTTATTATTTATCTGCCCTCTTGTGTTCTTCTATGTTTTTTCTAATAACTTTAAGAAAAGCAAGGCCCTCACATTTAAAAATTTAACCCTTCAACACCCATTCGAAGAACTTGAGGGGAGTGGCACAGGTGATTGGGGCTATATTCAGACAAAAAGAGATTACAAAGATATTGAGTACTTTAAGACTCTATATAAGAAAAATCAGCAGTATCAGTTCAACTCAAGCCCCATTTTCAAAATTCCTAAAACAATTCACTTGATTTGGATCGGTCCCAAACCGTTCCCCTCAAGATCGGTAGAAATTATTCGCACTTGGAAGGCTCACCATCCAGATTGGGCATTCATTTTTTGGACTGATAGAAAACGCCCTCCTCCTTGTCGAGAAATGGAGGTTCGGTATGTGGAAGATTTCAACTTCTTATATCTAAAAGAGAAATTTGAAGAATCAAATAATTGGGGAGAAAAATCAGATATTTGGCGTTATGAAATTCTCTATCAACTTGGGGGGATTTATATCGATCACGATGCAAAGTGCCTTCGGCCTTTTCATGGACTCAATACCGGGTATGATTTTTATGCGTGTTTAGAGATACCCCATGAAGGAATCGATAACCTGGCGGTGACAGCTGGGATTGGAATCATTGGTGCAAAGCCCCATCATCCTGTGATGAAAGAAGCAATTAAGAAAGTCTTAGATCGTTGGGACGATGTAACAGAAAATTTCTCATCAACAAATCCCCTGGCTCAGGCAAGGCGTGTTGTGCATCGCACTTTAATTGCTATGACCCATGCTTTTAGTACGGGTCTCAATCATCCAGAAAACACAGATATAATCTTCCCTGCTTGCTACTTTTACCCAAAGCATGGGCTTCCAGGTTTCTATTCAGAACATCTTTATGGAACCACTTGGCATGATCTTAATGAATCTCCCAATGAAAGATGTTTTTTGCAGTCACTACGTTCTTTGAGAAATCGTGATGCAAAAATTATTAAGGTTGAGCTATTTAGTTTGCTTGCTTTGATGGGGTGTTTTGTTTTATACGTTCTTATTAACAGAGAGATAAAAAAGAAGGAATCATGAAATTGTTTAGGGTTTTAATTCCTCTTTTTTTTCTTATATTTGCTTGTGAGAAAAAAAATGAGCTTAAACAGAGTGATGATTTCAACATGTTGATGGGATCCAGTAAGAGTGTTTGGAAATTTGTTGAAACGCACGAAGATTACCAAAATATTTGCCTTTTCAAAGCACTGTATGAACAGAACAATGCATTGCAATTTCTGAAAGAAGATGAGGTTAAAATTCCAAAAATCATCCATTTTATTTGGGTTGGGCCAAACACCTTTCCTAAGGAGTCTATTGAGAATGTGAACTCTTGGGTTGAAAAACACCCCGACTGGACAGTCAAATTTTGGACAGATCGTAAGCGTCCTCTTCCAAATAAAAATATGGAAATAAAGCTCGTTGCGGATTTCAGTTTCGAGTCATTGAAATATTGTTATGAAGAATCTGATAACTACGCTGAAAAGTCAGAGCTTCTCAGGTACGAGATCCTTAATCAGGAAGGAGGAGTTTATGTTGATCATGATGTGAAATGTTATAAATCTTTTGCTCCTTTCCATCATAACTACCATCTATATTGCGGCTTAGAAGCTCCTCATGAACCTGTACTTAGCAGTTCGATCTCTGTGAACAACAATATTGTAGGAGCTCATCCAAGGCATCCAGTTCTTAAGAAGAGCATAGATAATGTGAAAGAACGTTGGGATGAAATCTCTGCTGCTTTCCCTGGGGATGACAAGGAGTCTATTATCTATCGCGTGGCATATCGTAGTTGGTCTTCTTTTGATGATGCTGCAAGAGAACTCTCTGGAAAGGGTGAAACAAAGGATATTGTCTTCCCGGCAGCCTACTTCAATCGCATTGATGAAGATTTCTCTCTTTTTGCCCACCATTACTATGCTTCAACATGGTTTGAAGATGAGACAAAATTTGAGAGAAACGTTAAAAGGCGTCTTGCCTCGATTTCTCGTAAGAATAACCAGATTCTTCTCTTTAATGCGGTAATCTTGATTGCAAATCTGGCTCTTTTTGCAGGTCTATTGATTCAGCTCAACACGATTAGAAAAAGAAACAATGCTAACTAAAGAGGAACTAAAGTTATTAGGGAAAGAAGGGATTATCCCTGGTCCGGATGAAACTGAGGGGGATTTTGTCAAGCGGATTGACATTCTCCGAAGCCAAAAAAAACAAGAAATTGATGGAAAAATCCTGGAAGAGTGGGAGCCTCAATGCGAAGAGCTCTATGGAGTTTCCCCAAAATGGATTCCGATGACATATTCAAACCGGGGGCTTCTCCCTTGGCAGGGCGCAGCGCTTTGGGTCTTTGGTGAAAAACCCCCTCTTATTCAACTTCGGAAGAGGTTCAAAAAGGGGAAGTTTCTTTTCTATTCAAGGGACGAAGTATTAAATCATGAGACTTTGCATGCGCTCCGTGTGGCTTTTGATGAACCTTGTTTCGAAGAGATTCTTGCGTATGAACATTCTACTTCTAGGTGGCGTCAGTTTTTGGGCCCTTTATTTCGTAAACCCAGTCATGCACTTTTCTTTATCTCACTGACTTTGCTTTCATTAGTTGTTCAAATGACCTCTCTCTTTTTTTTATCTTCTCCATTCTTTCCTATTATTAGGATTGTGACGGTGATTCCTTTTGTCGATTTAGCCTTTAGATTCGCGGCATTGATTAGGGACCGAAGAATACTAAAAAAAGCTCTCAAAAAACTTTATCAAATATTTCCTAATCAAAAATACACATTTCCTATTGTGCTTCGATTAAAAGATTCTGAGATCCAAAAGTTTGCAACACAACCCATTGAAAAGCTCCTCGAATATTTGGAAGATGAGGTTCCAAAATCACCACGCATTAGGCAGATTTTAGCTCAATTCTGTTGACAAGCCCTCTCCCTCTAGTTATTCAAACTATAAAGAGAGTGTAATAAAATGAAAGGGACTAAAAGAGAAAAGTCATTAACACATAGACTTTTTATACTATTTATTATTCTATTGCTGCCGATCTTTTTTGTTAGAGAGTATCGGTTGATCAAATCGAAGAAGGAAACTCGGATCATTCCTGCAGAAGACTTTGCCTTTATTGAAATAGAACCGGACGAAGATAAATCATTTACTTTCATTATATTAACTCATAATAATATTGATTCAATTGATCAAAATATTGATTCGGTCCTCATGCAGAAATATTCAAACTTTCGAGTTGTTTACATTGATCAGCAATCAAATGATGGCACAACAGCTCAAATTCAGAAAGCAGTGGAGAAAAAAGATTGTAAAATGTCCTTAATTGAATGCGAATATGATCATCAGGTTTACGAGAGGTATTACAATCTTGTTTCCCATTCTAATGATGATGAGGTGATTATTCACCTCTATGGACATGACTGGTTAGCTCATGAAGATGTTCTTACCCGTTTAAATCAGAATTATACTAACCCCGATGTTTGGCTTACCTATGGACAGTACATCGATTATATGAATCTGGAAAAGGGAATTCATGATCCTAAACCAAAGAAGATCCTCTACAAAAAAAGGGTCCAGCGTGCTCCATGGGTTGTTGCACCACTGAAAACATATTATGCAGGCCTTTTCAAGAAGATTCATATTGAAACAGGCTTTTTTATCTCGATTAAGGATGAAAATGCGCTGTTAATCCCGATGGCTGAACTTGCAAAAGCACATGTCCGCTTTATCCCCGATGTCTTATACGTTCATAATGAAAAATTTAAAGGAAATCGAAAGAACAGAAGAATAGCTTTTAGAGCTGATCCTGTAAAAGCAGCCTTGGAGCAGCCCTGTAGAGAAGCTCTAGTAGATCTTGTTCTCCTTTCTGAAGATTCCCCTATGCAACTTGATGATTGTTTGGCTTCATGTGAAAAAAATCTAAATGGAATCGCCATGATCCACGTGATTTATCAATGCACTGAGAAGAACTTTAATGATTATGAAATGATGAAACAAGCACATAGTGGAGTACGGTTTACCCGCTCTTCAGACTACGGCGAAGCGCATTTAAAAAAGGCTATTCTTCAATCTCTTTGGCGGAATGCGGAGTCCTCCCTCTATGTCCTTTTTTCAACAGATCAAGTGAAGGTTTCCGAAGCTATTTCCCTCCCGGTTTGTATCGCAGCCATGCAAAAGACTCATGCCTATGGATTCTATTTTCATCTTTCAAGAGAAGATAGAGAAATCCCGCAAGAAGGAATCTATTCTTGGAATATTCGCCGAGGGAAAGGTTCATTCAAGAACCCGGACGCCCTTCAAATGGGGCTCTATCGCCGTCTGGACCTTGAAAAAGACATAAAAAAACTGTCTTTTTACTCTGTTCATGGGCTTATTAGAGCTTGGGCAGATGAAATCGATTGCTATAGAGTAGGGCTATCATTTGAAGAATCTAGGGTTTCCACAACTTCCGTTGAGATGCTGATCCGATCTTAAGTTCCTTTCGGTATTTTGTAACAGTGCGTCTAGCGCATTGGATTCCCCGAGATAGAAGCTGTTTAGAGAGAGTTTCGTCTGAAATAGGAACCTCTTCCTGCTTAATAAGCTTGAGAAGGAGGTCCTTTGCTTCTTTACTTGAAACCCCTCCTTTTATGGATCTGAGACCTTGATCAAAAAAACTTCGGAATGTCAGCAAACCTCTGGGGGTAGCTAGGGCCTTATTAGCAATAGCTCGAGTGATCGTTGATTCGCTAAGAGAAAGAGCTTTTGCTACCTCTTTCATTGTAAGTGGCGTGGGGGCAGAAGTAATTCCTTCAAAATAATCCGTCTCTCTCTTCAATAGATAGGTAGCAATTTCTTGAAGCGTTTTCTTCCGGCGATCTATGATCCGAACCAGCCACTTTCCTGCAGACAAATGGCGTCTGATTAAAGCTATCTCATCATTTTTTAATTCTTTTTCTTCCAATGCATTGAGATAATAGGGGTGGATTTGAATTGGCGGCAATATGGAGTCATTCACTTCAACGCTCCATACATTTTCTTTATTGTGGAGGGTAACATCTGCTGTAAGAATGGGATTTGCTTCATCTTGATAGCCACTAGCAGGGAAAGGGTTGAGGGGGCGGATCTGTTTGTGAATGATAGCTTTAACTTTGCTTAAGGTAAGATTCATTTCTCTTGCAATCTTTTGGAGTCGGAGATGAAGGAGATCATGATAGTTATTCAAAATGAGAGTATAGGCAAGGGAATGACCCCTTTCTTCGAGTTGAATAAGAAGAGCTTCTTGAACAGAGCGAGCCCCTACCCCTTTGGGTTCCATTCGCTGAAAGACATGAAGAATTTTTTCTTTTCCCTTAACTTCTTCCGTTGAAAGAGTTAGCATCCCTTTTCTATTAAGGGAGCCGGCAAAATAATAGGCAATTTCTTTTTCCTCCTCGACGGTGAAGTGCATTGCAACTTGAAAGAGCAAATGGTCGTAGAGGCTTGGCTTTGAAGGCGTAGAAGAAGGATCGAATTCCTTAGCAGGGCTACGGGGCAGATCCAGTACAGGGTTCTGTTCAATTTCCTGCTCTAGCCAATCAGCAAGTTCTTCTGTGGAAAGTTGAAGAACGTGAAAGGCGCGTTCCATCGCAACGCTCATAATTAAGCGTTGGTCTTGTTGAACACACTGACTGAAATGAAGATCTCTTCCCATTTCCCCCCTCTACTTTTCTTATATATCAGAAAAAAAATACTTGTGAAACAAATTGTAAATGACAACAATCGATCGCAATAAAAGCATTTTGATAAAGGATAACGAAAGATGAAAAAGCCAATCGCCATTATTATAGTTGCAGGCGTTTTTCTGGCAGGGATCCCTTTCGCCCATTTCTCTGTAGAGAATCAGAATGATAATTATCTCCGCTATCGAGAAAAATATAGCTATAATCTTAAAAATCTTCTTATTCAGCGGTACCGTGAACGTTCCTGTGAGACGTTTGAAGCGATGTCAAAGCAGGGAAAAGAAAATGAGGAAAAAAATGGAATTACTCCCTTTAACGAGTGTTATATTTTCACTCTTTGCAGGGGCGCCTGATATGAGTGGCCCAGTGAGCGACACAAAAGATGGTATTGTAAGTTGCTATATTGGTAAACAAAGTGAAGAGCCTCGTGATGACAGTATTACCCATAAGGGTGACGAAACAGACGAAGGAGTCTCTTTAAAAAAACAGGCAACCGCCTCTTTTAAGAGCGAAGCATGGAAGTGAGTTTTAAGCTGGTTTCTATTCTGTGCAGACTTTAAACTTGGCATATTTACCAACGAGTGAGCGGGTCGAGTTTGACTCGAGAAATTCGACATCGTAGGTGAGGCCTAGTGATGTTTTGTAAGATTTTTTGATAATCCCTTTTCCAAAATCTTTATGGAATACAGTGGTTCCTGCTTTAAAGCCTGTCTCTTCCCCCCAGTCATCATCTGTTTCGATGAGATCTTCTTCAGAAAAAGAGATAAGGAAATGCTGTGGGACTTCTTTGAGGAAGCGAGAGGGACACATCACTTTTGAGGTTCCCCACATAAACCGATATATTGATGCAGTGAGATAGAGAAATTGCTTTGCTCGTGTCATCCCGACGTAGCATAGGCGTCGTTCTTCCTCCAGGGTTTCAACTGAATCCTTAGAGTTAATATGTGGAAAGAGATCTTCTTCCATTCCTACAATAAAGGTGAGGGAAAATTCTAGTCCCTTGCCGTTGTGGAGGGTCATCATTCGGACAGAATCATAAGCGGGCCGATCATCAAGGCTTGACTTAAGGGAAAGCTCTTCAAGAAAGGCGACTAGAGTGGGAGTTTCTCTTTCGCTACTCCATTCAGCTGATTTATTAATAAGAGCTTCGAGATTGCTTTTTCGGTCTTCGTGTGTTTCGGGGTCTTCACGGAGGACACATTCATAGTTTGAGTTTTCAATAGCCGCTTGAATGATCTCTTCAAGAGGTTTATCGTCGGAAAGCATCTCTTTGAGGGTGCGGAGGGTGTGGAGGTAATCGGTGATTCCCTCTTCAACTTTCTTAGTTAGCTTCACAACCTCTGTTTCTCTTGAAAGAAGTTTTCTTACAAGAGTTAGGATAGGAAGGGAGCTATTTTCAGCGGCATCTCGAAGTTTTACAAGAGTGGCTTGCCCAATTCCTCTTTTAGGGAGATTGATTGTGCGTGCAAAAGCAAGGAAATCAGAATCAGAAACAACCATCCGAAGAAGAGACAAAATATCCTTGATTTCTCGTCGTTGGTAAAAAGAAAGCCCTCCATAGATTACGTAGGGAATCTGGTATTTTAATAGGGCGTCTTCAAAGGTGCGAGATTGAGAGTTAGTCCGGTAAAAAATAACGCACTCTCTGAAAGGAAGATGTTCTTCCTTTGTTTTGCGCACTAGTTCTTCAACAACAAAAAGAGCTTCTTGCCTTTCGTTTTTGGCGATGTAGATACCAATCTTTTCTCCAGTTCCAAGATCACTCCACAGTTTTTTTTCATAGCGCTCTTCATTGTGTTGAATCAATCCGTTTGCAGCTTCCAATATGTTAGATGTGCTTCGGTAGTTCTGTTCAAGGGTGATCACTTGAGCATTTTCGTAATCTTTTTCAAATTCGAGAATGTTTTGGATGTTGGCTCCACGCCATGAATAAATCGATTGGTCAGGATCTCCCACAACAAAAATATTGTTGTGTTTTTCAACAAGAAGCTTTGTCATGAAATATTGGGCAGCATTCGTATCTTGGTACTCATCAATTAAAATGAAAGACCATCTTTTTTGATAGTGCTCGATGGTTTCTTTTGATTCTCGAAAAAGTTTCACAGTCAGATAAAGTAGATCATCAAAATCAAGAGCATTATATTCTTTAAGCTTTCCCTGATAGGCAACAAAGACATCTTTTAAGAGTTGGTCGGTCCGCGTGCGAAAGTCTTTAGAGAGATCATTTGGGGAAAGAAGATCATTTTTAGCATTGGAAATTGCGCTGCGGAGCGATTTTAAGAGTCCTTTTTCGTCTTTATAGCCCATTGTCGCAAGGCAGTTTTTCAGCAGTTGAAGGCTGTCATTTTCATCATAAATCGCGAAGTCATTTCGGTATCCAATTGCACTAATCGATTCCCGAAGAATCCGTGCTCCTAGAGAGTGAAAGGTCGATGTCAATACATACTGGTCAGCCATTCTTTTAATTCGGACCCGCATTTCATCGGCAGCTTTATTGGTAAAGGTCAGAGCCATGATCTCAGAGGAGGGGACGCCAACTTCTAAAAGGTGAGCAATACGGCACGTCACAACGCGGGTTTTTCCGGATCCAGCACCAGCCAATACTAGCATGGGACCCTCCATGTGCTCGGCAGCAATTTTCTGTTGTGGATTGAGCTCATTCATAATGAGAGTTAGGATAACACGGCTAATATATCGAATCAAGAAGAGGCAGAATTTCCAATGTTTTCCTAAAGCCTCCCAGCTGAGCCATGGAACTTATAACCCTTCGCGCTAGGCATGTTTTCCCAATGAATTTCTTCCGCTTCAATCTCTATTTTGCCAACGTCATTCGCTTGACCTCTAGGTGGTGAATTTTTTCATTCGATCAGCAAAAAAAATGCTTCCACTTGGATGTCTAGAGTGTGCATTTATAGATAGAAATTTTATTGATTAGAACAAAAATGTAAAGAAGCGACAGGTGTAGTTTGTATAGTTTGTTAAGCTTCAGAGCATGGGGCGACGGAGCTCGCCTTCGCGGAGACCAAGGTTTCCGTAGCGGTGGTAGGAAGCGGAGAGAGACATCTCGCGTAGATAATGGAGGAGTTCAACGCGGCCGTTCGCAAGGGCTGGGCCGTGGTCAATGTAGCAAGTGATTTCGGCAGCTTTTTTTTCAAGAGCAACTGATGGCTTTTGAAGCATTCTGATCCTTTTGATGTGTCCGTGTTCTAAGCGATTAATGAAATTAGATTCATCTTCTTCTAGGATGTTGAAAATGGGGAGGAGAGCTTCCCAATTTGCATGACGCTGTTTTGCTTCCTCATTTTTCTCCCAGCTGATCTCAAGGTGTGTTCCTGTCGTTAAAGCGGCTGCGAATACTCTGAGATAGTCAAGGGGATCATCTTGGGGAGTGATGCGGAAGATCATTTTTTTATGAGGAAGGTAGCGGAAATAATTGTCCTCACCAACCACCTTAGATTGATCTTTATCTCGTTTGAATTGTTGCCAATGGTAGGCATAACTGGAGATGCTTGCGTACCATACGCCAAGGTCTTCTGCTGAAAGTTCAATTTTTTCAAGGAAGCGAGTGAGGTTGTTCACCCAATCACCAACAGGAAATTTTTCTTTGGGGATCCCCACTTGTTTCGCAGTCATAAACTGCGTGAGGTAATTAGGGCCTCCTGCTTTAGATCCGTGGCCAAAGCAACTATTTTTTATCCCTCCAAAGGCTTGACGGCGGACTATAGCTCCCGTAATGCTTCGGTTGATGTAACAGTTTCCTGCAATGATAAGACGTTGCCACTTTTGCTGTTCTCGTTTGTCGAGGGAATGGATCCCCGAAGTTAACCCATAAGGAGTGGAGTTTGCAATATGAATGGCTTGATCGAAGTTGTTCGCTCGAATGAGGCCTAGGACAGGACCAAAAAGTTCTGTTTTTTGTGTGTAATTTCCCCGTTTGACGCCGAGTTTGATTCCTGGTGTCCACATGTGAGGGTTGTGGGGATTTTGTTTGGGCTCAAGAAGCCACGATTCTCCAGGTTCTAATGTGGTGAGCCCTCTTTGGAGTGCTTTGTTTGGGGGATTGATCAAAGGTGTCATCTTACTGGACAGATCCCATGGAGACCCAACTTTTAAGCTTGCAGCGGCATCGCGGAGTTGCTCCATGAAGTGAGAGTCATCGTAGACCTCTTTTTCTAAGATAACTAAGGAGGCGGCGCTACACTTTTGCCCATTATGCCCAAATGCTGAGTGGATAATCTCTTTAATTGCTAGATCTCGGTCTGAAAGGGCGCTGACGATAATAGCATTTTTTCCGCCTGTTTCTGCATAGAGGTCAATCCCGGGGCGGAGTTTCATAAATAGTTTTCCTGTGCTTGTTGCTCCTGTTAAGATAACAGCATTCACCCGCTCATCTTGAATGAGTTTAGAGCCAACAGGATCATCGTCGCAATTAATAAACTGAAGGACTTTTTTTGGAATTCCCGCTTTCCATAGAGCTTTGACAAGAGCGTAGCCTGTGTAAACAGTCTCAGGTGCAGGTTTAAAAAGAACGCAATTTCCTGTAGCTAATGCAGCAAGGATTCCTCCGCAAGGAATAGCTTTTGGAAAATTCCAAGGAGACGCAACCAGGATGGTTCCTTTCGGTGTCCATTCAAGATCCTTGAGGGCTGTTAACTGCCTCATTGAACGGCGGTAATATTCAGCAAAGTCAATTGCTTCAGAGAGTTCAACATCTGCTTCAATAAGAGATTTTCCTGCATCTCCAATCATTGAACCCAATTGATCAGCTCGCTGTTTTCTAAGCTCTTGTGCGACTTTAGAAAGAAGAATGCATCTTTCTAAAGTCGGGGTGTTCGCCCAGTTGCTTTCTTCTTTTTTTGCAGAGCTAAGGGCACGGTTGATCTCTTCCCATCCTCCCTTTGAGTACGTATAATAGGGGTGATCGGGTTGAGAGGGATCGATTGATTTCCCTTCATTTTGAGTGTAAATCTCTTCCCCTTCGATCACAAGGGGGACAGGTGCAATCTTTTTCCCTTTCCACTTTTTGATAATTCCTTCAGCCCATTTTCTATTCTGGGTGAGTGAAAAATCGGTGTCTGCTTCGTTTTCAAATGGAGAGTTGGGATCGAGGTGAGAAGGGTCTTCAAGGCGATTTTGCTTTTTTCTAGGTTCATTCTCTATCGTGTCTTTTAATTTGCATGCCTCTGAAAAAAGAGAAGATTGGGTTTTCCATTCTTTTGTTCCAGCTTTGAGACCAAAACTGTGAGCAAGGAAATTCTCTGATCCTGTATTTTCATCTAGACGACGGATAAGATAAGCGATGGCGCTTTGGAAATTCTGGCGAGTTGCAACGGCGCAATAGAGGAGCATGTCTCCGGTAAGTGTTTGGACAACCCTCCTCATATGGTCGGCCATTCCTTCAAGCATTTCAAACGTAATCTCGCGCTCTACTCGATTTTCTAATCGCAAGATCATGGCAAATGAAATATCAAAGATGTTGTGAGAAGCGATTCCGATATGAACCGCGTGGGCATTTTCAGGTTCGCAGGCGTAGATTACCATCTTCTTGTAATTCGCATCGGTTCTCACTTTGCTTGTATAAGGAGCCTGTGACCATCCTTTAAGAGATGCTTCATGTTGTTCCATTGCCATATTGGCCCCTTTTACAATCCGCACCTTAATGGGTGAGCCCCCATCTTTTACCCGTTTAATTGCCCACTGAGTGAGCTCCTTTTGAATTTCATAACTATCTGGAAGGTAGGCTTGTAATACGATTCCTGCAGAAAGGGAGTGAAACTCAGGCTCGCTTAGAATTTTTATAAATAGATCCTTTGTCAAGTGAAGATCTCGGTATTCTTCCATATCGAGGTTGACGAACTTCGAACTTTTTCTTCCATCAGGAAGCGTTATTGGATTTTCCATTGCGGCAACATAAAGTAGTTTGAGACGCTTTTCTATGTCGTCAAGCGTTCGGTCCCATGAGAGGAGGTTGAGTTGAGAATAAATCGTTGATATCTTGATGGAAACATAATCGATATGGGGATGTTTCAAATCCTCTAAATAGATATTCATTCGGCGGACAGCTTCCTCTTCTCCGAGGATTGCTTCTCCAAGGTGGTTAAGGTTAAGACGGATTCCTTGTTCTTTTCTTTTCTTGATATGACGAGAAAGAGGCCCCTTTTCCCCGGGAATAATGACCGATGAAGTTTCTTTGCGCAGCGTGAAGATTGCCAAGGGAACAAGGATGTTAGCAAGTTTTTCTCCAAACAACTTAAAGAAATAGAGTTGCAATCGTTTAAAGGGAGAAAAGAATTTTGGGATCCCATAAAAATGGAGGAGATAGACCATTTGGTTTGCGATGCGTTGGTTATTTTTTGATCGAAAACATTGGTCTGTCATGGCAGTGAGAAAAACCTTCCCTAAGGGGTCACTCATCATTCGATGAAGCTCGCCATACCGTTTCTTTTCTTCTTTGGTTAGTGCCTTGTTTGATTCGGATAAAATCAGAGCAGCAAGTTCAATAGATTTTTTCTCCCTGTCCTGGAGGGACATGGGAGATCCCATCACTGACCCTAATAGATCGCGCGCTTGATGCATCTGCTTTGATTCATTTTGTTTATCTGACATTTAGGACCTAATCACTATAAAATGTATTCCCCCGTAACTGTTCTTGATAAGAAAAATCATTTTTCATCTAAACTTTTCTGATATGTGGCGAATGATTTTTATTTTCTTTTTCCTTCCCCTCTTTGCATCAGTAGATCTTGGTGTTGATGTCTTCTTTAAGGACGGGCACTGCAAGGGGTTGCAAAAAAAGCGAGTAGGACTTGTTAGTAATCATACAGGCGTTGATAAGACGATGACCCCAACGATTGAAGTTCTTCAAAAGGAAGGAATGAAGATTGTGGCTCTCTTCAGCCCAGAACACGGGTGGTCTGGGACCGATTATGCTGGAGAAAACACCAGTGATGGGAAAGCTGGAAAGCTCAAGGTCTATAGTTTGCATGGGAAAACGCGACGTCCAACAGAAGAGATGTTAAAAGAAATTGACATCTTGATCTATGATATTCAAGATATTGGAGTACGTTCATACACCTACGCAACCACGCTATTTTATGTGATGGAAGAAGCGGCGAAGCGAAAAATCCCTGTCATTGTTTTTGATCGGCCCAACCCCATTAATGGTCTGATTATCGATGGGGGAATGTTGGAATCCAAGTGGCGCTCCTTTATAGGGTATGTCAATGTTCCCTACTGCCATGGAATGACCATCGGTGAGCTCGCTACCTTTTTCAATGGAGAGTATAAAATTGGATGCGATCTCAAAGTCATTGCTATGAAGGGATGGAAGCGTACCATGTCCTTTAAAGAGACAGGATTGACCTGGATTCCGACAAGCCCACATATTCCTGAGGCAGATACACCACTTTTCTATGCCTCAACCGGGATTCTGGGTGAATTGGAAATGGTCAATATCGGAGTAGGCTATACTCTCCCTTTTAAAGTTGTGGGAGCTCCATGGATTGATGCAGAGGTCTTTGCTGAAAAGCTTAATAGCCAAAGACTTCCTGGCGTCCACTTTTTTCCTTTCCATTATCGTCCCTTTTACGGATCCCTTAAGGGAAAGGATTGCCACGGCGTTCTTATTCGGGTGACCAATATACGTCGATATCAACCCCTTAGCGTCCAATATCTGCTAATGGGAATTTTGAAGAGCTTGTACCCTCAGGAAACCAAGGGATATCTTGAAAAAGTCAACGGGAGCAAAAAAAATATATTTTGTCTTGCTAATGGCAATGATGAGATTTATCGACTTATGCTTAATGAACAGTATGCTGCCTGGAAAATGATTGCGTATCAAAAAAATGAGCGTGAGCAATTTAAGAAAACTCGTGTTAAATATCTTCTATATTAGATGTTCTCTGATGACGCTATCTAGCACTTAAATATTTTTAGTGCCAAGTCTGTTGACAAAAAGAGGGAGCTAACCTATGATTCTGACTAAAAAACCCATCTTTTAGGAGCGTAATTACGATGTCATTCAAAAAATTTAAGCCACTAGGAAATCGCCTACTTGTTAAACGCAGCGAAGCTGAGATGACCAAGGGAGGAATACTACTTCCTGATTCGGCACAGGAAAAACCTAAGCAAGGCGAAGTGTTAGCTGTAGGGCCTGGAAAAATGCAGGACGATGGCACCGTGACCAGAATGGAAATCAAGACAGGCGATAAAATCCTGTTTGGTTCTTTTGCTGGAACTGAAGTAAATTCCGATGAGGAAGAGTTTCTCATCATGTCTGAAGACGATATCCTAGCCGTTGTAGAATAAGGAGAAGACCCATGGCAAAAATAATGCAATTTAATGAAAATGCCCTTAAATCGATCCTTAAAGGCGTGAAAACTCTAGCGAAAGCTGTAATCGTGACTCTTGGACCCAAAGGGCGCAATGTTGTTATTAATAAAGGAACGGGACTTCCACTTTCAACAAAAGATGGTGTGACTGTTGCAAAAGAAATAACACTTAAAAATAAGTTTGAAAATATCGGAGCTCAACTTGTGAAAGAAGCCTCTTCAAAGACCTCTGATGTTGCTGGTGATGGAACCACAACAGCGATTGTTTTAGGAGAAGCGATTTTTAAAGAAGGCGTGAAAAACGTCATCGCTGGTGCGAATCCTATGAGCGTGAAGCGAGGAATTGATAAAGCTGTTCAATCTATAGTTGAAGAGCTCAACAAACTCTCAACGCCTGTTAGTAAGCATGAAGAGATTAAACAGGTTGCGACCATTTCTGCAAATAACGACCCTGAAATAGGTGAGATGATTGCAAAAGCAATGGATAAAGTAGGTAAAGATGGAACGATTACAATTGCTGATGCAAAAGGAATAGACACCGTTCTTGATGTCGTAGAGGGGGTGCAGTTCGATAAAGGATATCTTTCTCCTTACTTCGTGACTAACGCAGAGAAAATGACTACAGAATTATCGGGCGCTCAAATTCTCATTACCGATAAAAAGATTTCAAATGCTAAAGAGCTTGTTCCTGTCCTAGAAAAGGTCATGGAACAAGGACAGAAGCCTCTGTTAATTATTGCAGAAGATATTGATGGTGAAGCGCTTGCTACACTTGTTATTAACAAGCTTAAAGGAGGTATGCCTCTTTGTGCTGTAAAAGCACCTGCATTTGGAGATCGTCGCAAAGCAATTCTTCAAGACATTGCGATTTTAACTGGAGCTACTCTTGTGACTGAAGATGTAGGTCTTAACTTGGAAGATGTCGGCTTAGAAGTTCTTGGAAGTGCTAAGACAATTAAGGTTGGTAAAGAAGAAACCACAATTATTGATGGAGCAGGCAACCACGATGCAATTCAAGAAAGAACCAATCAAGTCAGAGGTGAAATGGAAAATACAACCTCTGATTACGAGCGTGGAAATCTTGAAGAGCGCTTAGCAAAACTTGCAGGGGGTGTTGCTGTTATCAATGTTGGAGCTGCGACTGAAACTGAAATGAAAGAGAAAAAAGCCCGCGTTGAAGATGCTCTTCATGCGACGCGTGCAGCTGTAATTGATGGCATTGTTCCTGGTGGAGGGGTAGCGCTTCTTCGCGCTGTCAAGGGACTTGAAAATCTCAAATTGAAAGGCGAAGAAAAAATCGGTCTCGAAATTGTTCGCAAGGCCGCTTTTGCTCCTGCCACTGCCATTGCAACAAACTGTGGCAAGGCAGGAAACTTAATTGCTGAAAAAGTCTATGAAGGGGAAGGAGCGTTTGGATATAACGGTCTGACTGACACCTTTGAAGACCTTCTTAAGGCTGGGGTAATCGACCCTGTTCTTGTCACAAAGAGTGCTTTAAAGCACGCAGCTTCAATCGCGAGCCTACTCATTACCATTGCTTGTATGATTACCGATAAACCGGAGCCCAAGTCAGATACTCCAGCTGAAGGCGGCATGGGTGGTATGCCTGGTATGGGTGGTATGCCTGGTATGGGCGGCATGGGTGGTATGCCTGGCATGGGGATGATGTAATTCCTCATCTATTAAAGAGGGCCTATTGGCCCTCTTTTTCTAGCATTTTTTGGAAGTGTTTTGATGAGCAAGGACCGACTCCCGAGCAAATTTCCTATTATAAGGCCCACTAGGAATCCATTCGAGAACAAGAAAATATCAAGCTAGCGGGAGGGATGCTTTTATTTTGGCAAGTCTTTATCTCTGCTTCACAGTAGATTTTAGGGACACATCCTACTCAATTGCGATAAAAATGTCGACTTCAGCGCTTTCAGGATTTTGTGCTTTTAATCCATACACTTCGTAGTCTCCAGTAAACGTTCTATTTAGAGGAGTCTTCCAAATTTTAAGCCATTCCGTATATACGGCGCCTTCATAGAGGTTTCCCTTTGCGGTGAATTGGGTAAACGTTCCAGCTGGGATCACACGTCCTACCATCCCTTCGGGAACTTCATCTAGGTTAGCAACTTTGCATCCCAAAATAACAGTATAAGGCTTTGTATGATCCTTTTCATAATCTGTGTAGACGCTATAGATCTCTAGATTTTCCTTATTTGGAATCTTATCAAGAACCTGATTTTCAAGAAAACTTTGCCACAGCTCGCCTATATCAGCTGCTGCTTGATCATTTTCATTTGTGGTTCTTGTTTCAATGCCAATAATGTTGAACTCTGGATGTTTCATTCTTTTCTCTGAGGTTTTCAAGAGATTCTAACAGTTGTGAGAGTATAGGTGAATGACAAAACCTTTCCATCCATCTAATTCGAGTTTTTCAATAATTTTGCCGTAATGGCTAGGATCGGCTTCTTCAACAGGGAGTCCAGAAACAATCAGGGTAGAACCGTGAAAATCGGGGAAAGAATTCCAAGCAATGGACTGCTCTGAAGAAATCATATTCATAAGGATGAGGGGGTTTTTAGGTGTTTGTAGAAGCTTTTTACTAAAGGAGCATTCGAGGTTATTGAGCGCAGCATTGAGTTTAGCATGCTTGATGGCCTCTCTCTTAATATCGATTCCCATTACTTCAGGAGCTCCAGAGAGTTTCGCAGCAATCGAAAGAACACCGCTCCCGCAGCCTACATCGATGACAGGCCCTTCTATGATCTGCGGCATGAGGGTAAGCACTATTTGAGTTGTGGGGTGAGAAAGGTCTCCAAATCCTGGACCGGGGGCCATTTTAAAGCGCGCATCTGATCCGCCAAAGTCCTTAAGGGAGACGTGGGCAAAACCATTCAAAAAATTTGGAGCATGAAGCTCCCACTGCGCGTTCCAATCGATCATAATAGGGTGGATTATACTAGAAGTGGTAATAAAATAAGCGCTAGAAAACCCTTGAATTGGCATCAATCCTCAATTTATTCAGAATAGATCGGCACCAGCGGGATTCATCCTTGAGGAGGAAGGACAAGATTGTAACGGAATATCCAATAAACAAGGCTTAGGGAGAAACGATTTTTTCTTGCGAGAAAAGTGTTTCTCCTGCAAAATGGACTGACTCTGCACCGGTAGCTCAATTGGATAGAGTACCTGGCTACGGACCAGGAGGTTAGAGGTTCGAGTCCTCTCCGGTGCACCATTAAGGTTCAGTTAGGCATCAGCATGTCCCAAGTTCAATGTTTTCCTTCAGGTCTTTTTAAAACCAACGCTTATCTTTTGTCGTGTTCTGAAACGAGCAAAGGCATTTTTATCGATCCTGCACCGGGAAGTTCTGAATCTCTTACTCAAGCGGCAGGTGGAATTGTGGTGGTGGCTGTTTTATTAACGCATTCGCACTGGGATCATATTGGAGATCTTAAGAAAATCAAAAAAAGCTTTGGAATTCCTGTTTATGTTCACAAAAATGACCGCAATAACGTGATATCTCCAGGATCTGACGGAGTTCCTTTGATGATGGAAATTGAAGGAGTCGAGCCTGAGTTTGAACTCAAAGAAGGGCAAGTCATTTCTGTAGGCCACCTCGATCTGAAGGTGATTGAAACCCCGGGTCATACCCCTGGAGGTGTTTGCTTTTATCTTGAAAAAGAAAAAATTTTATTTGCCGGAGACACTCTATTCAAGGGTTCAATAGGAAACCTGTCCCTTGCAACAGCGAGTCGCTCTGATATGTGGCATTCTCTTGAAAAGCTAGAAAAGCTTCCCCATGACACGGTGGTCTATTCTGGGCATGGCCCTTCTACTACAATTGGGGATGAAAATTGGCTTCCGCGCGCGCGCGAAATCTTCAGTTAGGGTATACTCCTCACAAACACCAGGAGATACTATGAACAGTTTACTTATTGGAAAAAAAGCCCCGAACTTCAAAGCTGAGGCCGTTGTAAAAGGAAAAATTAACGATAATTTCTCCTTTGATTTATTTAATGGGAAGTACGTTATTTTCTTTTTCTATCCTCTAGACTTCACCTTTGTATGCCCCACAGAATTGCATGCATTTCAAGAGAAGCTTGGAGAGTTTGAAGCGCGTGGCGCTCAAGTAATTGGATGCTCAGTTGATAGCGCGTTTTGCCACTTAGCATGGGTCAACACCCCTAAGGAAAAAGGTGGAATCGAAGGAGTCACCTACCCTCTTGTTGCTGATTTAAACAAAAATATTGCTCGCGATTACCATGTGCTTAACGAAGAAGCTGGCGTTGCGTTCCGTGGACTTTTCTTGATCGACAAAGAAGGGGTAATCCGTCATCAACTTGTGAACGATCTGCCACTTGGACGCTCTGTCGACGAGGCAATTCGAATCCTTGATGCGCTTATTTTACATGAAGAGAACGGTGAAGTGTGCCCTGCGAACTGGAAAAAAGGAGAAAAGTCAATGAAGCCGACTCAAGACGGCCTCACCACTTATTTTAACTAATTATCTTTTCCAAGGAAGGCTCATAACCTTTTTGTTGGTTCTGAACCTTCCTTCACATTAATTCTTTAGAAAAAAAAGGCTATGAACGGATATGCGAAGGTTGGGACCAGAACCGTTTTTCATAAAAACTTCCAGTGGCTTGGAGGAAAGCCTACCAAAAGCTTTAAATATTGGGCAATTGAAGTGAGGTGAGATAATCGTAGAGGTCTTGCTCTGTTGTAATGATGAGGGCCTCGTGAACGTCTGTGACGGGATGCGTTGCATCGAGAATACGAGCATCGCCGACTCCAGGAAGGCACAGAGCTGTGAGATGAGAAATCTGCTTTTTATTTTGGAGGTGCTTCATTCCCTTGAGATAATCTTTGGTGCTAAATCCTTCTTCTTTAACGCGGATAAAGATGACGTCTTGTTCATAGAGAAGAAACTGAATAGCAAAGAAGATCCCTCGACTTTCCTTGGGAGGATGTCCTAACGTATCGTTAAGATGGGGGAGAGTTTTCATCAAAAGAGGAGAACCTATTTCTCCCTTTTCTGCCTCTCCAAATAAAGCTACAGTTTGCCGCACCATACCATCTCCATATCTAAGGGATGGGTTTTATTGCAAGTATCTAGCGGATGAGCCGAGTTTTTCCTCGATAAAGAGAAGGCGATTATATTTTGCAATCCGATCTGAGCGGGAAAGTGAGCCGGTTTTGATTTGTCCAGCGCGCGTTGCAACAGCCAAATCGGCAATAAAAGTATCTTCGGTTTCTCCCGATCGGTGAGAGATGACGGTTAAATAGTTATTTTTCTTTGCCAAGTGAATCGCATCTAGTGTTTCCGTGAGAGTTCCAATTTGATTTACTTTTATCAAGATGGAATTCGCAACATGGGAATCGATTCCTTTTTGTAGAAACTCTGTATTTGTAACAAAAATATCATCGCCGACAAGTTGGATCTTTTTCCCTAGACGTTCCGTTAAGATTTTCCACCCCCCCCAATCATTTTCATCAAGGCCATCTTCAATGGTATCAATGGGGAATTTGTTGCAGAGGTTTTCTAAGTGATCGATTTGAGCCTTTGAGTCTCGATCGATGTAGAGTTTTTTTTCTTTATCATAAAATTCGGATGCTGCGCAGTCCATAGCGAGTGATATATCTTTACCGGGCTTGAGCCCAACTTTTTCAATCGCCAAAAGAATGACTTCTAGTGCCTCCTCATCTGAAGAAAGATTGGGAGCAAAGCCTCCTTCGTCGCCAACTGATGTCGTTAGCCCTTTGTCTTTAAGGATTTTTTTAAGAGCATGAAACGTTTCTGCTCCATACCTAAGTGCTTCTGAAAATGAGGGAGCTCCAATGGGTCGGATCATAAATTCTTGAAAGTCGAGAGAGTTATCAGCGTGGGCGCCACCGTTGATGATATTCATCATTGGCAAAGGGAGAAGGGTTGAATCTTTTGATCCGATATATTCGAAAAGGGGGATTTTTTTTGCCATGGCAGCAGCACGCGCCACACCAAGAGAAACTCCTAGGATAGCATTCGCTCCAAAGTTTCCTTTGTTGGAGGTGCCATCTTCTTTAATCATGGCGCGGTCAATCCCTTCCTGATCAAAGATAGGCCATCCCTTAAGAAAAGTATTCAAAGGGCCATTGACATTGGCAACAGCCTTTAAGACTCCTTTGCCGCCATATCTTTTAGGATCATTGTCACGAAGCTCAACAGCTTCATGTTCTCCTGTTGAAGCGCCAGAAGGGACCGCAGCCCTTCCAATGATTCCATCTTCAGTCGTTACTTCGACTTTAACTGTGGGGTTTCCTCTTGAATCGAGGATTTCGCGCGCATGTACCTTGCTAATTTTTGTCATAAACTCATTTTATAGTGGTTTAAGTTTAAACCACTACACAAAAGATTTTTTTTATTCCCACTCTTTTGGAGGGGTATCTTCAAGTAACGCAGCATACGACGCGTAACGCAAAGGGGGAAGGTTTTCCTCTTTGAGGGCTTTTTTAATGCCGCAGTTGGGCTCATGAATATGTGTGCAGTTGGGAAATCTGCAGTTTTTTGCGAAGGGAACAAAATCTGAAAAAATTTCAAGAATTGCCACAGGGTCACTCTCCCAAAGACCGAAACTTTTAATTCCGGGAGTGTCGATGCAAAAGGCTTCGTTCTCAAGGGGAATCAGCTCAGCTGCTGTGGTTGTATGAGATCCCTTGTTTGTTTTGAGGGCGATGGGGCCAATCGGAAGGACACTTCCTAAAACAGCATTAATCAAAGAGGATTTTCCTACTCCCGATTGTCCAGAAAATACGGAAGTTTTGTTTTCCATAAGCTTTTTGAGTTCCTTAAGTCCTTCTCCAGTAGAAACACTCAGTGTGACAACAGGGAGTGCTAAGGGGAGATACGCTTCTAAAAACTCTTCGAGTAGGACTTTTTCAGCATCGATATCTTCTTCTAAAATATTTTCAGGAGGATCTATTAACAGATCGGTTTTATTGATGATCACAATAGGTTGGATGTTCCCGCTTTTTGCTGAAAGGATGTATCGATCCACAAGAAGAGGTTTAAACTTTGGAGATACAAGAGACATGATAATAAAAACCTGATCGATGTTTGCTGCAATCAATTGTGTTTTTCTACGCGATAGATTTTCAGCGCGTACGAGTGTCGAGGTCCGTTTTTCAATATGATGAATGGCTCCTGAGTCAGCGCTTTTTTTTTCAAAATGGACCCAGTCACCAACGGCAAACAGGTTTTTTTGTTTTGTCTTTGTTTTTTTTAGAGACCCTTTGAGCGAGCAGAAATAAGTTTGGTTCTCAGCGGAAACTGTGATTGTATCAGGAGAAATCGTAAGGACTCTTCCACGCAGATCATTTGAGCCAAGAGGAGGCTCTTCTTTTCTTAGTTGTTGTCTTTTTTGATCGCGGTCACTTTTTTTATATTTCGACCGATCCTTCGCTTGAGTCTCGCGCCTCTCTTTTCTGTCTTCCCGTTTTCCATTGCCGTAGAAATCTTCTTCGTAATCTAGGTAATCGTCAAATTTAGGCACTGTGCTTCTCGAATTTTGTTCATTAGGATGCCACCAGCAACTGCAACATTCAAGGATTCAGTTTGAGAATCTATTGAAATTCCGACAGCCTTGCCACTGTTTTTGAGTGTTTCACAGGGGCCATGGGATTCACTTCCAAGAATGAGGACTAGAGGAGCTGGCATTGCAACGGCTTCTCCGCTTGTATCGGCAACATAAGGGGTAAGACGGTTACGTTCAATCAACTGCAAGAGGTCGTCTTCATTGCCATGCCGAATGGGAAGATGAAATGTTGCCCCTTTTGCAGCTCTCAGAGCTTTTGGAGAAAATGGGTCGGTGCAACCAATGAGGAAAATCCCGTCGAATCCAAAGGCTAAGGCAGTGCGCACGAGGGTTCCAAGGTTTCCGGGATCACTAATTCTGTCCAAGGCAAGGAGATATGTTTTCCCATCGAGGCTTGACGGGGAGGGAAGAGGAACCTCAGCAAGGAATGGCTCAGGAGAAGATGTCCCGGCAATTTTTTCAATGATTTCAGGAGGAACAACAAAGCGCATCTTTGGAGAAAGATGATTAGGAATGCTAGCTCCTCTAGTAGTGAGGAGTAGGTCCATTTCCCCCCGATATTCACAAACCATTTTCTTTCCTTCAACAAGGAGAGACCTTTTTTCTTCTCGGTACTTCTTCTCCTTTCGGAGTTTAACGAGATGCTTGATAATGGGGTGTTGTAAACTCTTAATTTCTTTTGTTACCATAAGACTAACCGCTTTTAGGGGAAGTATAGCATGGATCGGGAGAAAAAGGAAAAGCTTCGTGGGATGGGAGGGTCCCTTGCTTCACGCATCTTCCTGATTGCCAGCATCTTTCTAATTATCCCGCTTCTCATATTAGTTGGTTTACTTTACATTGATGACCTCCGCGTTAAAAAAGATAACAACAACTTTACGCTCAAGATGATCATGGATCAAAAGGTAGGCCTTATCGAAGGCATTATTTTGCGCGAAATGGAGGTGTTAGCAGAAGTTTCATACCTTCTCCAGAAAATCCCCGATCCTGAAAGTGAACTTGATGCACTTGCGAGAAGAGATGGCGTTTCTGCTCTATTCTATGTGAAAAAAGCGGCAAATGGGCAATATTTTTCGAATATGGCGTCTAAAGAAGGGATTACAGGGAAGGACTTTACAGGCCTGATTGATGAAGCTAAAAAGGGGGTTGTTTTTGTTGTTGAGCCCTCTTTTCCAATCTTTTATATCACCCGTTACGTTCCTGAGCGCGATGAAGCATGGATCACAGTGTTTCATTTAGCTCATCTATCAAAGAACTTTCCTATTGAAAAGAATAGTATTTCGCCTGCTTCAACCTCCTTAATCGATAAGAAAGGGAGGGTCATTGCATCGACGAATGAGAACCTTAAAGGGCATCAGTTTGCGTGCCCCGTTGAGGGGGAATATTCCCTAAATGCCAAAACATTTATTTCGAAAAAAAAGTATGTTCCGAAAACGAACTTTTCCCTCCTTATTTCGGCACCTGAGCACGTTAATTTCGTGGATATTCCCTATTTTTTTATGAAGATACTCGTCGTTCTTGGCCTCATTATTCTTTTTGGAGGAGGAGGAGCCATTCTTTTGACGAAAAAACTTGGGAGGCCTCTTCGCAAACTCATTCAAATCATGAGTTATGTGGCACGTGGAGATTTAAAAAAACGTTACACTCCTGTTTCAATGGGGTTTGAGATCAATGATCTTGGAGAAATATTTAATGAAACCGTTAGCTCTCTTGATGAGCATATAGAAGTTGCTCATAAAGAGAGGTTCGAAAAAGAAACCTATGAACAAGAGCTTTTTATCGGTAAAGAAGTGCAAGCCGCTATTCTTCCCAAAGAGCTTCCAGAGTTTCCAGGCGTAGATATGGCTGCGCGTTTTATTGCCGCCAAAGAAGTGGGAGGAGATTTCTATGATTTCCTTACTAAGGGGCGACTCATGTTATCGATTGCCGATACTTCAGGAAAAGGGATTTCTGCTTGTCTCTATTCTCTGAGTGTGCGTAGCATGCTCCGTAGCTATGGAGAAATTTATGAAGATCTTGATGTGATCATTCGTGAAACAAACAACCTCTTTTGTCTAGACACGGGAAACACTGGCGTTTTCGTCACAGCTTTTATCGCTTTTTTTGATCCCAAAACCAAACTGTTTCACTATTCCAACTGTGGCCATTTCCCCGCCCTTCTTCAAAGAGCTGATGGCAGCGTTGCAATGCTTTCCACAAAAGGGATGGCACTTGGCGTGGTTCCCTTTGAAACTGTTGCAACAAACCAAGTGCAACTCCAGTCAGGTGATACATTGATGCTTTATACAGACGGTGTTGTTGAAGCGCATAGTAATTCTATGGAAATGTTTGGGGAAAAGCGCTTACTTAGCTCCTTCCAAGAGAAAAAAGATCTTTCTCCAAAACAAATTGTTGATGACATAATCGAAGAAATTGCGCTCTTTGCAGAAGATTCTCCTCAGCATGACGATCTCACAATCATCATCCTCAAAATTCTCTAAAATGTGTAGTCCACTCGCACGCCAGCAGAACAGTTTTTTATTTACCTCTACAGTTCTAATTTTTCCGTTTCTGAAGCTTTTGTTTCCCCAATATCTACACCTATGAGGCCTATTAATCGACAAGAGCCCCCTTGCTCTCCAAATGCTGCTTCATTTCTTTCGTCAAACCTCTGCTCTCTCTAAAATCAGTTTTCTTAACCGCCGCACCATGAAAACGAGCATGTGTCAAATCAGCATCTTTAAACTTCGCCTGTTCCAAATGGGCATGCAAAAAATCTGCTCCACGACAGTCTGTGTCTTCTAAGTTGGTATACTCAAGGTATGCTCCTTGAAAATTGACCCTCGCAAGCTTTGATCCTTTAAGGCTTGTTTTTTCTAAGTTGCAATTTTTTAAGTTAGAGTTGGAAAAATCTGCATTTTTTAAGTCCATGCCACTAAGATCAGCGCCAACTAATTTTACATGTTGAAGGTAGCGTTTTCCTTCCTTAACGTCTTCCACCACCTTCCCTCTACAACCCACTACAAGGAGGGGAATCACAAAAAATAAGATCCACTTCATTGACTTCTCCCAAAAAAAAGCACGATATATTACCCTTGTAACTTGAGTGCAAGAATTCTGAAAAGGAAAAAAGTGACCCATTTAAACATTGGTGTATCTATTATTAAAAAGCTCTATGAAGAGGGGTTTACCGCCTATTTTGCTGGAGGGTGGGTCCGTGATTTTTTGATGGATCACCCTTCCGATGATATTGACATTGCCACCGATGCCTCTGTTGAAGATGTGCAAAAAATCTTCCCAAAAACCATTCCTGTCGGCGTGAACTTTGGAATCGTAATTGTCGTTGAAGGAGGGCATCAATTTGAAGTTGCCACATTTCGGAAAGATCAAGGGTATAAGGATGGAAGACGCCCCATTGGTGTCGAAAAAGCCGAACCTGAAGAAGATGCTGAACGCCGCGACTTTACCATTAACGGAATGTTCTACGACCCCATTAAAGAAAACCTCTACGACTATATTGGAGGGAAAGAAGATCTTAAGAAAGGAATCATCCGCGCTATTGGAAATCCTCACGAACGGCTTTTAGAAGACCGCCTCCGAATGATCCGCGCCGTCCGCTATGCAAGCCGTTTCCACTTCCTCATCGAAAATGAAACCCTTAAAGCAATCCTTGACCATGCCGAAAATCTTTTCCCAGCAGTAGCCATCGAGCGCGTATGGAATGAATTTTCAAAGATGGCCCTCTTCCCCAACTTCGGCATGGCCCTGATGACCCTTCAAAGGCTCAATCTCCTTCCCGTTATTTTCCCTGCTCTCAAAGAAGTCTCCACTGAAGAGATTGAAAAACGGGTCTCAAAACTTCCCCATTTTCCAGAAGATGCCCCCACTATTTCCCGCATTTTAGAACTTTTTCCAAACGCATCGCTTGAAGATAAAAAAGTCATTTGCTCCTATTTAAAACTCTCAAACCAAGAGGTCCGCTTCGTTGAAACTTATCATCATGCCATCGAGATATTTCTCTCTAAACAAGATAGGGAGCTCTACGAATGGGCTCACTTCTACGCAAATCCTCGCTATCCCATCTGCCTAAAGATTGCCGCCATCCATTTCCCCTTAGATACGCGTCAAACTTTCATTCAAGAGCATCACATACGCTATGATCTACTTGGGAAAGCCATCCATAGAATCCAAAAAAAAACTCCCGTTCTTTCCTCGGCCGATCTCAAAAAAGCCGGCATCATTCCAGGTCCCAAAATGGGGACTCTCCTTAAGCAAGCCGAGCGTATTGCGATTAACGAAAACCTCGATTCTCCCAAGGAAGTCCTCAAGAAATTATCTCTCTAAATAAATGAAAAATCATATTAAAAAAGCAGGCCATACTCTCATTTACTTATCTCCATATTTACCAGACCTAAACCCTATTGAGTATAAGTTGACTGCAAAAAAGGCCGAAAGGCAAAAAACTCAAGTCGATATCGAGAAGTTTTTTTGGAAATGAAAATAGTGATCATTTTATATATGTTTATCTATAGATAGTGATGTTAGTAGCAACGAAGATTATTTAACAACACTATCTAAGATAATGGTTCCTTTTTTTTAAAAGGTTTTCTAGGATGCCGATTAAGTAGGAAAATGCATGGCCCCCCCTTTAGAAATGAAACGCAACAAGCTCCTCCTCATCACCTCTTCCGGAGGAGGAGGACATATTCAAGCTGCAAAATCACAAGCTGTAAAGGCACTTTCAGAAAACCCCAATACTGAAATTATTCAAAAAGACATTCTTATAGACATGGCCAGTAAACGCCTTGGGAAAGGGTTTGTTTATCTTTGGAACTCTTCTCAGAAACGGGGGAATGTCAAATTTCTGATGTTTTTACAGAAAAATGTTCCCACAGCAGATATTGTTTTTGGCACATTTATTTTTCTCCGTACTCTATATGTTTTGCTAAAGGAAGGCATTGATCAAATTGTTGATACTCAACCAGTTGGAACCTTTGCAATCATAAAAGCAATAAAACTAGCAAGAAAAATAACAGGCAAACCTCTAAAGCTAGAGAAAATTGTCACAGAACTTCCAACAGATAATGTGATTCATTTTTTCAGACCCATTAAACTTCTCTCATCAACGGATCGTTCCTTAATTAAGCTGATCACCACTCTTCCCCTATTAAAAGAGAACCAAACCGCTGAAGGCTTTTGGGAAAAAAACTGTGGTCTTTCTGAAACCGAGGTTTGTTATGAAAGCTTTCCTTTACGTCCCTCATTTAAACAGTATCTAAATACAATAAGAAATCGCAACGAGCGGATGAAAATCCTAATTCATGTCAATTCCAATGAAGAAAAGTTTCTGGTTTCTGATTCCATTAAAAGGGGATTCATCACTGCTGAAATCTATCGCGATAAAATAGCAATTAACATCGAGACAGACGATAAAGTCTCCACCATCCTTCTAGGAAGTCAACCGACAGAAGAAGCTACTCTAAAATATCTAAAAAATTACATTGAACTCATGAAGCGCATTGCTGCAGATGAAAACCACCTTCTATTCGTCTTTTGCAATTCCCACACACAGCATAAAAATAGCTTACTAAAAAAAGTTCATCATCTCATTCAAAAAACAAATACCTTTCCCCATAATCTGACCGTGATTCCCATGTGTTTTCAAAATGATGATGTGATTTCCGCCCTTTACTATCGGAGCGATGCTACTTTTACCCGTTCGGGTGGGCTCACGGCAATGGAGCTAATGTCAGTTGCTCAGGGTCAGATCTGGATTCATTCTGAGGTACGTCATAGCACTGTGGATTCTAATAATCTTGGGAAAGGAATGCCTATTTGGGAAATGGGTAACGCTTCCTACTTGCAACACAAGAAAGGGGCCCGTTTCATTACTCCCGAGACCTTTATTGATAGGTGTCATCCCTATTTTCTTCCAGCACGCTCCAAAACAAGCCTGAATTAGAGTGTCTCCCTAGCCTCCCATTAAATTCCGTATTAGACCTTCCCAATCGTGAGCACTAACGTATTTCTGGAGCGACGCTTCCGATTTCCCTATCTGTTGAGCAAAGCCTGGGATGTACTGCATCATGTTATTATGGTTAACCTCATTAGTCATGCGCTGAACAAAACCAATTCTTTTTCCATGCCCGTTTAAGAAGCTATTCTTTTTGACAAAATCCCCCATAATCTTAGGAAGTTGCTTTTTTAAAGAGGGGTTCGATACAACGTACCCCAAAAACCTTAAAGGGTGAACGGGGGTGATGTTATCCCCCAGTTTTTCCATAGCACCCTTCTTTTTCAAAAGCCGTAACCAACCCAACTCTCCTAAGTTCTTAATCATTTTAGAGATATTGCTCTGATCTTCTGCCGTCAGCCTGAGCTGGTAATATATTTTTGGGCTATGGCTTTGAGAAAGTACTGCAACCTCGGAATGAAAAGAACTACTTTGATCAGGAATCATAAAGAGCATCATATGCTGCATAGGATTCAAGGACCCACCGACATCTTGTGCCATTTCCCACTTTATCTCGCGTGCAAGTTCTTTTTCAGCAAAAGCATCCCCCAAAAAAGAAACAAAGCCGCTCTTTAACTCTTCAAACTGATCCTGCGGAATTCCTTCCCTCATAATTTTTTCAAGTGCACTCCCAAAAGAAATAATATAGGGTTGGATGCTTTCTTCTGAGCCTCTCATAATCGCGTGTCCATCAAGCTCATACGCAAAAGAACAGTGAGGATAATCCAGCGTTTTGTCAGCAGAAAAAAGGAGGAATTTTTGAACAAGGCCTAAGTCCCTATCCGATTGAGGATAAGTGGAAAGATAGAATTCTAACTGGAGATCTTCTCCCCGTAAACCCCCTAGAAAAACAAATGTCACCACGAACAGTTTAGTGAGTAACCCTCTCATAATGAATCTCCTTAGCGCAAATTTCCAGAGTGCAAATCATGAATAAAATTTAAATTTAAATCAACAGAATCCGAGAAAGAAAAAAATAATTTGAAATATATTTCAAAATTGAACATGTATAAAATTGATAGGTTAGTATGTTATTTAACCCGATCTTATCGAGGAGAAAAAGATGAAAAATGTACCTAAATCTCAAAAACATAAGCTCTGTTGCAAATGTCTAGCACTTTCAATTGGAGTTGTTTGGGGTGTTGCAATCCTTCTTACTGGATGGATGGCAATGACTGGATGGGGATATCAGTTTGTTGATGTGATGTCTTCACTTTACACTGGATATGATGCTTCATTTGTTGGCGGAATCGTTGGCGGCATCTGGGGTTTCTTTGTTGGTGCTATTCTAGGTGGACTTATTGGATGTGTCCACAACAGGATTATGAGCCGTTAAAGCTTTTGGGATAAATGCCCACGCATTTATCCCACTTTATACCATTTCACTAAAGGTCTATATAGCTAGCTTCCTGAGAGGGGCATACATGTTTGAAGCCTGAAGCATTTGTGATATTAACCGGAGTAATCGCAATCTTGTTGGTCAGCCCTGTAAATTATGTCAGTTCTCAACAGTCCCACTAAAAGCAAATCTATGCAAGAGAGAATCAAAGCTGCAGGCCATACGGTGGAATATCTTCCTCCATATTTCCCCGACTTAAATCCTATTGAGCACAAGTGGGCGCAGGCAAAGTCTCAGCGAAGAAAATATCAATGTGGAATAGACGAATTTTTTAAGGAGTATGACCTATGAAAAATGAGAAAAACCTTAAAAATTCTATTCTGCTAATTTCTCGCTGCTAATGGAATGGAGGTGTGCGATCAACGTCTTTTTGTAAGTTTTGCGCCACTTCTAAACCTACGGGGGTGAGCTTAACAGTGTCTCTGTCTCTATTAAAAACGAAGAGTTGTCGAGCTGTGTCCGAAGAAATGCATTTTTTTAGATCCGAAAACATTGGACTGTAGCAAGATTCTTTATAGAAATTAGTAGATTGTCTTTTAACCAGACTTCTTCTCTAAAGGTAATGAGAATGTTTTTTACTCTTCCTTTTAGTTCTTCGGGCATAAATGAATTTAAAGAGTCAGCCATCTGTTGAGAGGATTCTATTCCCCGGTCAGTTAGACTGACCTGAGTTTTATTCTCTGCATCTTTGCTGAATGTAAATAAGCCTTTGTTTGATTTAGACAACAAGCTTTTGATAAGATCACTGCCATTGAGTTTCTTGCTTTTCTGTCCCCCTTCTTTCATCGGTCTGTAGCCATTTTTATTACATAGCCTTGTAAGCTCGGACAAGGATACACCATTATTTCCAATCAAATGATTCGCCTGCATGTACAATTTTACAAACGTCATTCTTTTCTCTGGAGTTTTCCAGATGGAAGATGTGCATGAATTAAAATTCCATCTCCCACTTGAGTGAATATGTTTGAGTAACTCGCGAGGGTCTTATGAGCAACTTCTGTGGTCATATGTCTTTTTCCCCATTCCAGATCTATTTGCGTTGGTATGAAAAGTTCCTGCGCTTGTAAATGCTGAATGCATAGAACTCATGGTTGTTAAGCCTAGTCTAATCACGATGTCTCTCCTGTTTTGAGGTGTTGAGGCTAAAATTAAAAAATATAAAATAAAGTCTATGCTTCTCTAATCAAATTTTTTTTTGTCTAGATAGTGTAGTCACGAGATTTCTACCAATAAGCCAAACATCTGATCTGAACCGCAGCCAAGAAAGAGGATGTGTGCTTAGCATAGCGTGTAGCAATTCTTCTCCATCGCTTCAAATGTAAAAAAGCATTTTCTACAAGATGTCTCAATTTATAGAGATGCTTATCATAAGCTCTCTTGCTTTTCCTATTTTTTCTGAGAGGGATAACCGCCTTCATTCTTTGAGAGATCGCTTGAGTTACGATTGCATCGCTGTCATAACCCCGATCTGCTAGTAGGTAATCGGCGTTAATTCCCTCTATTAGGTGTTTGGCCTAAAGGTAGTCTGATTGAGTACCTGACGTAATAATCGCTCTGACCGGCATACCATGCGAATCCACGGCCAAATGTAATTTCGTGTTGAGCCCCCTTTTGTCCGAGCCATATCTTGATTACCAACTTGTGCACCTGCTGCGTGAGGGTGAACTTTGATATGGGTTGCATCGATCATTAACCACTCGTAATCAAGATCGTCCACCACTTTTTCCAGAAGAAGTTCCCAGACGCCTTTATTCCTCCAACAGATAAAACGACGATGCACATTTCCCCAGTTCCCATAGTCTGGAGGTAAATCACGCCATGGAGCTCTGGTACGAATAATCCAAAAAACCGCGTTGATAAATCGCCGATTATCTTGTGCTACCCCTCCACACATCCCTCTTCTTCATGGAAAATAAGGCTCAAGTTTTTTCCAAATTCGATCTGAAATATCGTGACGTCTGTGCGCTGATACGGTCATCTCTAAACCTCTCCTTAAAAGTTTAAGAAACCAGCTTAGCGCAAATTTAAACTTGTGTCTACCCTATCTAGGGGAAGTTACAAGATCGTAAATGATGGGGACCGTTAAAAAAAGGAAAGAGAATGCAGTACGAGGTGTTCTAATACAAGAAGGCTCAGTCACACAAACATACACCCAGTGGAAGGGGATCGGTAGGGTAGTCTTTTATTATTTTTGCTGAAGACAATAAACCTCCTCTCTTCTAAGCCTTTCTCAAACAAAGAGCCCGCCACAAAAGGGCATAGGGCGATGTTGTATAGCTAAAGTGACTTAAATTAGTTATTTTTAGTACTCCCTGAAAATACTATCTATTCCATAGTTAGCATAACTAAAACAACTCACTTTATCTATAACAAACACTTGCGTTTCTGTCAACCTACTCCTATCAGACTTTTCTTTAAGCTGAAGCGGTACCCCATTCCTAAAGCTACAGCATGAAGTGTTGCATTCAATAGAGAAACCGGCACACCAAAAACAGACCAAGCTATATCAGAACATTTTGAGGTTTTTAGTATCCTTGAAAATTCCTGAGCCGTATCAAATCCCCGCTTTGATGTACAAAAATCTGGAAGAGCACCTATCTGCATCAAAAAATGTCCCAGACCAAGGACAATTCCCAAAGTCAAACACACCTGCGTCACTCTAAAAAAACCTTGTTTGTAAGAGCTCAGGAGTCCAAATCCAGAATTCACAATCAAAAGAGCAAAAGGGATTCTCTGAAGCTTGCACATGATACAAGGTTTCAAATGAAATAGATGCACCGCTGATATAGAAGAAGATAGAGCGATTACTCCAATGAATATCATCGCTAAAAACCACCTGTTCAAAAAAATCCGCTTCGAGGTTTCCATCTAAGCAAACACCAACTGATCAGAACTTGGTGGTTCCAAAGACCTTCTCAAAAATAACAGTATCTCCCTATCCGAAGTCATTTATTCCTCTTATCCATTTTTAGATTGATTGCTCTCTAAAGCTTCCACTTGATAGTCTATCCCCTTAAGGAGTTTTTCCTTCACAGTTTTTTCAGGATCCTTTACAAAAGTCGCAACAAGAGGCTCCCGATTGCGACTTGTAGGCCGCGATGGAATCGCTGTCAATACATTCCTACCAATGTTGACAATTTAATCTTTTAAAGCCCCTAAATCAAATCCTTCCGCAAGTAATGAAAGGAAATATCCTGCACATACCCATCTCTTGTGTATTCAAGAACAAACCCCATTTTTTGGTAGAACTCAAGCGCTTGAAAACTCATTGTTTCGACAAAAGCAAATGGATGTTTTTCTTTTTTTCCATATATGATAGCTTGATTTAGTAGATGCCTTCCCACTCCTTTTCCTCGACTGTCTTTGTGAACCCACATGTTTTTAATATGAAGAGCTCCCCAAAAAGCCCGAATAACAACCGCCCCAGCATACTCCCCTTGATCAAGCGCAGCAAAAGCTATAGCTTTTCCAAAGCCATCTTGGCCTGTTTCTTCTATCGCGTGCTCTTTGAACCCATCAAAGATGATTTTTTCAAGTGCGGGTCCTGCCTCTTCTTGTATAAATTCCATTTGCTACTAACCTGAGTTTTGAGTTTATTTTTGCTTAAAGTCTCCCTTATTTTGACGCAGGGAAAGGCCAACTGCCCCTTTTCAAGCCAAAAAGATGGGAAAGAAAGCAAAAGATCCCTGAGAATGAGCGAAATAAACTCAAAACCCAGGCTGCTATTCCTCCTATTCCGATATCGGGAGGATTATGCAAGGCCAGAAATGAAAAAACAACCCCTGAGCGTTTTTTTTCTTTTTTTGGCAAAAATATTTGGGCTCCAAAATAGGCGATTTCCAGCCTTTGAAAGCTATCATTGTTCATCTAAGTGCGGGATAGGTAAAGAAAAAGAAATGCACGACATTGAATAGGTAGTGGCAGAAGATGCTGCTTTCAATGGAGCGTGTGGCTTGGTAAACACTTCCATAAATAAGGCTGGCGATGAAGGTGAGAGAAAGATAGCTGAGGTCGCGCACAAGCGTGAAGTGGAGGAGAGCAAAAAGAAGGGAAACGACAATGATGCTAAAAGCTCCCGACCATTTTGCGTTGAGATACTCATCGACTTCACGTTGCAGGAATCCTCGAAAGAATGCTTCTTCTGGAATTGTGACAAAGAAGAGGTTTGCAATCAGCCAAATGGCTGAGATATGAGGAAGTTTTAGGTCAACTTTTATGAAGTGGAGGTAGAGAGTAAGGATTATCAGGATAATCACACCAAGAGCTGTTAAGGCGATGGTTTTTAAGATGACGCTGCGAAGGTGGATGCGGGAGAGGAGAGGGATCGAAATCGCAAGGAAAAAAAATCCAATAAAGGGCTTATCGAAATTGAGGTAGAGGGAGTAAGGGTAGGCATCTTTACTAATCTGAAGATTTTCTCCGAGTTTCCAATTGTGGAATCCAGGGAAAAAGTGGCCCATGAGGGCGATCGAAATAATAAAGGCAATGGCAATCACAACTAGGCGTCCAATACCTCTAAGTTTTGCAGTCAAAGCCAAGTGAGCTCCTCCCAAAAGTCCTAAAGCAACGAAAATTTTAAGGTCGATGAGCTTTCCTAAAAAGGCAAAGATAAAAGCCACGGATAGAAAAGATCCCCAAAGCCACGGCTTTCGATGAATCCACAAACTAATAAAGGCAAGGATGAGCGAGGCAAAGGCTAGAGAAGCGATCGGGTGATGAATAAAAGTGAAATAGCTCATGAATTTATCCGTGAATTATAATATTCTTAATTTTTATGCGATTTTTAAAAGATGTTTGCATTTACGGATAGGTTCATAATTGTTGTGAGACGAATGGAGGCTTCTGGAGAGCTCTGAAGAGCGTCTTTAAGGCTAATCGCTCCATACTCAAGGGCATTAGTCACAGATTACCTTTAATATTTTGCTTACGCTTTGCTCAAGTGTTTCTTCAGAAGTACGGCAGATAATATCAGGATTTTTTGGAGCTCCGTATGAAGCTCCAACCCCAGTGAAAAAGGGAATTTCCCCTGTGAGAGCCTTTTTATACATTCCTTTCACATCTCGATTGATACATGTTTCAAGTGGTGCATCGACGAATACTTCATAAAATTAGACCGTGCCCCTCTCGATCATCTCCCGCGCACTGTCTCGCATCTCTTGTCTTGGGCTTACCACGGAGATAATGACAACGGGGACGGAATCTAAAATGATTTTTGCCATTTCAGAAATGCGGCGCAGGTTTTCTTTTCGATCATTTGGAGTAAAGCCTAGATCACTATTAAGGCCCTTGCGGACAACATCCCCATCTAAAATGACGCTATTGGGGATTTGTTTGTGAATATAGTTTGCAATAGTTGTTTTCCCACTGCATGGCAATCCTGTTAGCCAAATTGTGGTCTTTGCGGATAATGCAATTTGAGAGAAAAGAAATAGAGAGATTAATATACGTTTCATAATATTTCCTTGATTTCTGGATAGCATAACTGGCGCAGAAAAAAAAGAAAAATACCTTTACATGGTTTGAAGTTGAGATTCCCTCTCAATTTACAGAAATTTTTCATGCTGTTTTCTGGGATTTTCCCCTATGAGAAAGAGGTAATGCGTCCCATCCGAAAAAAGCACTAAATGCTTTAGGAATCGAAAAAGGAGTCACAATTACGCAATGGTCGTAGCATTGTCAAATTAGTGCAATAAACGTTATAATCGTGGGCAATGGAAATACAAGAATTACAATTAAAGGGTGCGAGAGTCATTTCCCCCAATGTTTTCGAAGACGAAAGAGGTTTTTTCTTTGAAAGCTATCAAGTGGAACGTTACCTGGAAGGGGGGATTGATTGCCCCTTTGTTCAAGATAATCATTCCTATTCTAAAAAAGGGGCAATCCGGGGAATGCACTTCCAATCTGCTCCAGGGCAGGCTAAACTTGTACGGGTTGCAGTAGGGAGAATCTATGATGTGATTGTCGATATCCGCCCAGACTCTCCAACATTTGGGAAGTGGGAAGGAGTGTATCTTGATGATCAGTCGCATAAACAGCTCTTTGCTCCCGTAGGATTTGCCCATGGATTTTGTGTCGTCAGTCCTGATGCACATGTCCTTTATAAAACAAGTTCTCCCTATAATGGCAAAACAGAAATGGGCTTTCGATTTGACGATCCCGAAGTAGAAATTAAATGGCCCATCCAAACGCCTATTGTTTCTAAAAGAGATCAAAAAAGCCCCTATTTTTACGAATTGAGATGGTCATGAAATTGTGGATACTAGGAAAACAAGGGATTCTTTCGAGCGCAATGCAACGAAAGTGCGAGGAAAAAGGGATTGACTTTGTCGCAACTTCGCGCAGAGAAGTTGATCTTCATCGAGAAGAAGCGATTCAAGCGCAATTTGAAACCTTATCGTTTACCCATGTGATTAATTGCGCTGCCTATACTGCTGTTGACCAGGCCGAAGAGGAAGAAGAAAAAGCCCATGCTCTTAATGCCCAGGCGGTTGAAACACTTGCAAAACACGCAAACTCTTATGGGAAAAAACTGATTCATTTTTCTACTGACTATGTCTTTGATGGAAAGGAGAAGGGGTACAGGGAAGAAGCAATCACAGCCCCATTATCAATTTATGGAAAAAGTAAGGAAGCTGGTGAAAAATTGCTTAAAAAACATCACCCAGAAGCCTGCTTGATTCGCACATCTTGGCTTTTTGGAAAAGAAGGGAATCACTTTGTTAAAACGATGGTCCGTTTGATGCAAGAAAAGGAAATGATTGGAGTGGTCAACGATCAGTGGGGCCGCCCTACCTATGCAGATGATTTAGCAGAAGCTACCCTCACACTTTTAGATGCTTCAGGAACCTACCACTTTGCTAATGCAGAGGAAACCACTTGGCATGGATTTGCTGAGGCCATTAAAAAGAGTCTTGAAGAGAACAATGTTTCTCTCAAGTGCCAACAGGTCAATCCTATTTCGACTAAGGACTTTGGTGCGAAAGCAGAACGTCCAGCGTCTTCGATTTTGAAAACTGAGAACTTTTCTCCTCGCCATTGGGAAGAAGGGCTTGAAGAGGTGATTCGTCATGCATTTAAAACTAAATAACGCCCATATTCTTGTTACAGGGGGCGCGGGATTTATGGGGTCGACGTTTATCCATTACGTTTTGAAACAAGAGGGGTTTTCTGGGCATCTTTCCAACCTTGACCTCTTAACCTATGCGGGAAATCTAGGCAATGTGGCAGCGGCCTCTAGTGATGAGAGGTATACTTTCTATCAAGGAGACATTCGGGACCGAGGCCTTCTTGAGAAAATTCATGAAGAGCGCCCGATTGATTTAATTGTACATTTTGCTGCTGAAACTCATGTGGATCGAAGTATTACAGATCCTGGGGTATTTTTAGAAACAAATGTGATGGGAACACATGTTCTTTTAGAGTTTGTTAAAGCCCATTCTAGGATTCACATTCATCATATTTCTACTGATGAAGTCTATGGAGCTCTTGGAAAAGAAGGACGGTTTACAGAGGAATCCTTCTATAAACCTAACTCGCCTTATTCAGCTTCAAAGGCAAGCTCGGACCATTTTGTGAGAGCATATGGGGCAACGTATGGCTTGTCGACAACTCTTTCGCACGCAAGTAACAATTATGGTCCATGTCAATACCCTGAGAAGTTTATTCCTCTTATGATCCAAAATGCACTAGAGGGAAAGCCTCTTCCTGTTTATGGATCGGGAGAAAATGTGAGGGAGTGGCTCTATGTTGAAGACCATGCACGCGCTGTTTGGACCATCCTTAGTCAGGGAAAAAAGGGTGAGGTCTACAATATTGGAGGAGGGAATGAAATGAAAAATCTAGATCTTCTTCAGTTGATTTTAAAGGTTATTGAAGAGATGACCGGAGAAACGGGGCTTGACAAACTTATTACCTATGTTCCAGATCGCCTTGGGCATGATTTTAGGTATGCAATGGATGGTGCTAAAATCGAGCAACTAGGCTATCGTCCCATTTGGACTCTGCAAGCGGGGCTTAGAGAAACTATTAAAACTTTTCCAGGAGTACTGGTGTGAAAATTGTATGCGTAATCCCAGCAAGACTTGCTTCAAGTCGGTTCCCTAAGAAAGTGCTTGCGATGTTAGGCGAAAAACCGATGCTTCAATGGGTATGGGAAGCGGCTAGCAGCGTTGATCTATTCGATGATGTTGCATTTGCAATTGATGATTCTGAAACAGCACGCCTGATTGACTCCTTCGAGGGAAAATATTTTATGACTTCTCCTGATTGCCCCTCAGGAACCGATCGTCTTATTGAACTTCAATCTGAAGAGAAAATGCAAGGGGATATTTGGGTCAACTGGCAGGGTGATGAACCCTTTATCCACCAAGAAATGGTAGAAAACCTTTTACAAACAATCAACAAGACATATGACATTTGGTCTTTAAGAAAAGAAATTGAGAGAGAAGAAGATATTGAGGATCCCAATGTGGTGAAAGTTGTGACCGATTCTCAAGACCGTGCTCTCTACTTTTCCCGCTCACCCATTCCTTATGACAGAGATGGTCTTGAAGATGTCACTTATTACAAACACATGGGGATCTATGCTTACACCGCTGATGCCTTAAAACAAATATCCACACTCTCTCCTAGTCTCTTAGAACGAGCTGAAGGACTTGAGCAGCTCCGCTTTCTCGAAAATGGAATGAATATTCAGGTACATGAGACAGTTCATGAATCTCTTGGAATCGATATTCCTGAAGATCTTGCACGCGCGATGAATCGCATCTCTTCGCAGCTTGCTTTCTAAACAAAAAAAGTTGAGAGTGTTGCAAAACCCTTGATCCCCGAGTAGGAGATTCCGTTTTTCCGGAGCTTTCTTTGCTAGGCAGCTAAGCCTCTGACCTCGAAAAGGTCTTCAATAAATATCTTACGAACGCAAAGCCATATGATTTCTGTTGAATAATGGCGCCATTTGAACGGATGTTGATGATTCACTTTTTCTTCCTACTTTGATTTTGATAGAATCAAGCATAGGTTTTAAACGATTTTTTATTGAGAATGCATTTTTTGCAACATTATCTTTAAGAGAATGTATAAGCTGTTTCTCATATTGAAAACTATGCACTAATAATGCCATGGAAAGGTCTTGCTCGGTTTAAAGGGGCCCACGATGCATTTTCAGCTCCCATCCTTTGCCTATGATTTAGGTCATCTTCCCAACTGCCTCCCGATCCACCATTGATAAGGTTGTTTGCATGCTGTATCATGTCATTGACTCCTGATAAAATCAGTCTTGTCCCAAGCGTCTGCGTAATTCCACTTGGGATTATACACAGTAATCCACCAGCCGATGCTTTGCAGAATTCTATGGCTACCCCACCGGGAACTTGGATCTCTTTTTTATTTTTCTTTTTTTTAACTTGGATTATTTTAGGACGGTATTGAGAGTGGGAATAAAAAGAGGTGTTCCTGATTTCATCGTTTTCTTTTAGCAAAACCAATTCATATAAATCTTCAGCAAAATTTCTGTCTAAGGAGATTCCTTGGTTCTCTGTATCTTCAAAAGTTTTCTCGAAAACTACAGAAAGAAGAGGGACGTTGCATCCTTGCTCCACGAGTAATCTTCGAGCTTTATATAAATTATCAACAGCCTCTTCAAGGGGAAAGCTTCCATCAACAAAAGTAAGGCAATCTAAAACCTTGTGACACAAATTTTTTTCTGTTGTTTCTTGGGCGATAATTCGGGCATTGATTGAAGATAAAGGGGAAATGAACCCAATTAAAAAAAGAAAAAATATCGCCAAGAATTTCATGCTAACTCCCATCAAAATAATCTAGACAAAATAGCTAAACCAATCGCCGAACCTATACCACCTATTAAAAGGGAAACTGCTCCCCATAACTTACCAAAGATTTGTACTTTCCTTTTTAGCCCAAGTATCCACAACGCCCTGGAGATGGCATAAGTAGAAAAAGTAAAGAGGAAAACAAAAACAATGCAAGAGCTTCCGTTTTTCCGGAGCTTTCTTTGCTAGGCAGCTAAGCCTCTGACCTCGAAAAGGTCTTCAATAAATATCTTACGAACGCAAAGCCATATGATTTCTGTTGAATAATGGCGCCATTTGAACGGATGTTGATGATTCACTTTTTCTTCCTACTTTGATTTTGATAGGATCAAGCATAGGTTTTAAACGATTTTTTTATCGAGAATGCACTTTCTGCAACACTACCCTATTGAGCGGTTGACATTAGGGGGGGGGACAGGGTATTTTATTGGGTAAGAAGGATGGAGAATGCATGTCAACTGAAGAGCTTCTTGCTGAGCGAGAAGAATATAAATATGGCTTTAGAACCAAGATTGAATCGGACCTTTTCCCAAAGGGTTTAGACGAAAGAATGGTTAGAACTCTTTCTGAAAAGAAAGAGGAACCGAGCTTTATGCTTGAGTTCCGGCTGAAAGCTTTTCGGAAGTGGAAGAAGATGACTGAGCCCAATTGGGGCCACTTAAACATAGATCCCATTGACTTTCAGAATATTAGATATTACGCCGCCCCAAAGAAGAAGCAAGAACTAAATAGTCTGGATGAAGTTGATCCCGAAATTCTCCGCACCTTTGATAAGTTAGGTATTCCTCTAGATGAGCAAAAGCGACTCAGCAATGTTGCGGTCGATGTTATTTTTGATTCGGTGTCGCTTGGAACAACTTTTCATGAAACCCTTGAAAAGGCGGGAGTTGTTCTCTGCTCAATGGGTGAAGCTGTTAAGAAATATCCCGAACTTCTAAAAAAATATTTGGGCACAGTGGTCCCCATTGGAGACAATTTTTATACGGCATTAAACTCTGCTGTCTTTTCCGATGGGTCCTTTGTGTATATCCCTAAGGGAGTATGTAGTCCAATGGAGCTCTCTACTTATTTTAGGATCAACGAACGGGAAACAGGGCAGTTTGAGAGAACCCTCATTATTGCAGAACCCGGGTCGTATGTGAGTTATTTAGAAGGGTGCACGGCCCCTGCATATGATGAAAATCAATTGCATGCGGCAGTTGTTGAGCTTATTGCTCATGACGATGCTGAAATCAAATACTCAACGGTACAAAACTGGTATGCAGGTGACCGAAAGACAGGGAAAGGGGGCATTTACAACTTTGTCACAAAACGGGGGCGGTGTGCTGGAAAACGTTCGAAGATCTCGTGGACCCAGGTAGAAGCCGGCGCAGCGATCACATGGAAATACCCTTCCTGCATTTTGCAAGGCGATGATTCAGTTGGAGAATTTTACTCTGTTGCTTTGACCAATGGAAAGATGCAAGCAGATACTGGGACGAAGATGATTCATTTAGGAAAGCGGACAAAGTCTACAATTATCTCCAAAGGGATTTCAGCAGATGAGTCTTCGAATACCTATCGAGGTCTTGTCCATATTTCATCAAGGGCTGAGGGAGCACGCAACTTTACGCAGTGCGACTCTATGCTTGTAAAAAATAATTGTAGTGCAAACACTTTTCCCTATATTGAAGTGCATAATGATACTGCAGAACTTGAACACGAAGCATCCACTTCTAAAATGAATGAAGAGCAGCTTTTTTACCTGCAAACGCGAGGTATTTCTCAGGAAAATGCCATACAAATGATTGTCAATGGCTTTTGCGAAGCCGTGACTAAAGAGCTTCCTCTTGAGTTTGCAGCGGAAGCGCAAAAATTATTAACCTTAAAATTAGAAGGGTCGGTGGGGTAAATGTTAGAGATCAAAAATCTTCATGTGTCGGTGGAGGGAGAAAAAATCTTGAAAGGGTTTTCTCTGACAGTAAATGTGGGGGAAATTCACGCGATCATGGGGCCGAATGGTGCGGGAAAATCCACTCTTGCAAAAGTTTTAGTGGGACATCCAGACTATGAAATCACCGACGGTTCTATCTCCTTTTTAGGGAAGAATCTTTTGGAACTTGAAATTGACGAAAGGGCTCATCTTGGACTCTTTATGGGTTTTCAATACCCCATTGAAATTCCTGGAGTGACAAACTTTCAATTTTTGCATAGTGCTTTGAATAGCAAACGGAAGAGTCAAAGGGAGGCACCCTTGTCAGAAGAAGTTTTTCGAGAGCTCTTGATTAATAAGATGCAAGAGATAGAAATTAGCCCTACATTTGCTGAAAGAGACGTTAATGGCGGCTTTTCAGGGGGAGAAAAGAAACGTAATGAGATTTTGCAGATGGCAATTTTGCAGCCAAAGCTTGCTGTTTTAGATGAAACCGACTCTGGACTCGATATTGATGCAATGAAAGTTGTTGCAGCGGGTGTTAAGTCGCAATTACATGATGAGAACGCCCTTATATTGATTACCCATTACCAACGCCTTCTTGATTATATCAAACCCCAATTTGTTCATGTGGTCGTAGGTGGGAAAATTGCTAAGACAGGAGGTGCTGAGCTTGCCCTTAAACTTGAAGAAAAAGGGTATGTAATCCACCAATGAGTTTACTAGAGACGTTAAAACCCTTGTTTCAAGAGAATGCTCCCTGGAAAAAGGGGGTATGGTCTGCTATCGAGCAACTGGGCCTTCCGACGAAGAAGTGGGATGCTTTTCGCTATAATTCTTTGATGCAATTAAATCGGGGATCTTTTAAATTAGCTCAGGCTAGCGACATTAAAATTTCGGGCGCCGCTGGGATCATTGCCCTCCCCCTAAATTCTGCGATGCGATCTCACGGCGCTCTTCTATTAAAAGGCTTTCAAAAAGCGCTTAAGGAAGAAAAAAACCCTTATGCTCTCCTTAATACAGCCTTTGCTGACTCAGGACTTTTTCTCTATATCCCCCCTGGAAAGACCATCGAAATGGAATGGTCACTTCCTTCTCTTGAGGAAGGTGCTCTGCACACACCAAAAATGGAAATATTTTTAGGAAAAGGGGCGCACTTATCAATCCATTATACTCAGAAAGGGGGAGGACACTACTTTTACAATCAATATCTGCAATTCTCTCTTGAAGAAGGAGCAACTGCTTCAATTAATGAGCATCTTGAACATGGCTCAGATGCCTTTGCCATGCATACGATTCGAGCACGGCTCAAAAAAGAGGCCTTCTTTAAAATGTTTACTTTCTCAAAGGGTGCATGTTCTGAAAGACATGATATTCAAATCTCTCTTGAAGGAGAGCGAAGCGAGGTGGATCTTAAAGGGCTCTCTTTACCTGCTTTTAAGGATGAGATACATCATTACATTGACGTTAGGCATGTGTCCCCTAATTGTCGATCGAATCAGCACTACAAAACGGCGCTTATGGGACGCGCGCGTTCAAGTTTTGAAGGAAAGATTTTTGTTGAAAAAGAGGCGCAGCAAACTGAGGCATATCAACTCAATAATAATCTCCTTCTCAGTCCCAAAGCTCAAGCAATGAGCAAGCCAAACCTTGAGATTCTTGCAGACGATGTAAAAGCATCTCACGGCGCGACAGTTGCTCGCCCCAAGGAAGATGAACTTTTTTATCTGCAGTCGCGGGGGCTTAACAAAAAAGAAGCAGAGTGGCATTTAGCGCGAGGCTTCTGCATGGAACTTGGGTGCGAAAGTGTAATAGACAGATTTTTACACCAAGGACAAGAAGATGGTTAATTATTTCGACGTGAGACGCGTGCGAGAAGACTTTCCCATGCTAAAAAAAATGATGAATGGAAGACATCTTATCTATCTTGATACTGCTGCGACGTCTCAAAAGCCTCAAAGTGTGATTGACGCAATCCACAGATTTTATTCTTTAGAGTATGGCACCGTTCATCGAGCGGTCTATGAGCTTGCTGCCCATTCGACTGAAATGTATAGCACTGTCCGAACGAAAGTACAGCAATTTATTGGAGCACGCGAAGAAGAAGAAATTATCTTTACAAGAGGTACTACCGAGTCGATTAACTTAGTGGCTCATTCTTATGGAAGGGCTTTCCTAAAGAAAGGGGATGAGGTTATCATCTCTGAAATGGAACATCATTCTAACATTGTTCCCTGGCAACTCCTAGCAAAGGAAAAGGAACTCAACCTTAAGTTTATTCCGATGAGTTTAGAAGGAGAACTTCGCCTTGATGTTTTTAAAGAGCTTCTCAGTGAAAGAACAAAACTTGTATCTGTGGCGCATATTGCAAATGCAACAGGAACCATCAACCCTATAGAAGAGATCATTTCCCTTGCGCATAGAGTGGGAGCAAAAGTGTTGATTGATGGTGCGCAGGCAGCCTCCCACATTTCTCTCAATGTTGAAGACCTTGATGTTGACTTCTACGCTTTTTCAGGTCATAAGATTTATGGACCCACAGGAATCGGTGTTCTCTATGGTAAGCGAGAACTCCTGAAAGACATGCCTCCTTTTATTGGGGGAGGAGATATGATTGAAGCTGTGGCAATGGAAAAATCAACCTTTCAAGATCCTCCGCTGCGCTTTGAAGCAGGAACGCCCTCAATCGCAGAAGTGATTGGCCTAGGAGCTGCTATTGATTATATAGAGTCTCTTGGTCGTGAAAATATTGAAGAATGGCTTGGCTTCCTCCTCTCCCATGCTACTGAAAAACTTCTTAAAATCTCAGGGCTCAAAATCATTGGCACTGCAAAAAAGAAAGGGCCAATTATCAGCTTTATTCTTGATGATCTGCATCCCCTTGATTTAGGAACGTTGCTTGGTCTCAAAGGAATTGCCATTCGGACAGGACACCTTTGTGCTCAGCCTACACTTTCTCGTTTTGGACTCAAATCGATTGCTCGCATTTCATTGGGGATTTATAATACCCTCAGTGATATCGATCATGCAGTGGAAGCAATCCAAGAAGATGTGATTCTTCTCAAGCCAGAAGTATCCTACTAGATCCTTGATCTTTCCCCATTTTTGTAGACACTCTTAACATAGACTATTCTCATGTTTTTCTTTCTTCATATTCCAAAAATATTCAAATCGCCATTCATTATTCATTCAGGACCGGCAATAAAAATTGGTAGAGAAGCCTTGATAGAAGGCGTCGTCGCTCAAAAAAAATATCGATAAAGTCTTCGGGTTAGCTGCCTAAACCTTCATAAAAAAAGAAGGGTTTTTTAGTAGATTTGCTCGATGTATACTAACTTTGCACTAGAATCTTTTTTCTATCTAACAGATATTCTCAGGAGAGGCAAGGCAAAAAAAAAGGCACCAAATTTTGGTGCCTTTTTCCATTGAATTTCTAACAGTTGTTAGAAATCGAAGCGGAATTTCAAGTTGAGACCATGAAGCGATAGATCATGGTTTACATGGTCTAGTAGCTCAACAAAATGTCCCCAGTTGACCCAAACTTGTTGCTCCCATCCTGCTTGAATCGCAAAATGGTAGTTATCATCATAGAACCACATTTCCCAACGAAGCCCTAATCCCATCTCTCCAACGTATTTTACAGCATAGATATCATCATTGCTTACGTTAAGGTAGGTTTTAGAGTTCTCTGTTGTAGAGTCATATAGAGTGTCAGTTCTGGTTAACTTATCGTAGCCAGTCCACATAGTAGTCCAAGCAAAGTCACCATAAATACTCCAGCTCTTAGCTATGTACCAAGAAACATTTAGTCCACCACGAACACCGATACCCCAGGCATCAGTTGCGTTTTTGTGAACGAAAGGCCCAGTTACTGGAGTGTCAGAGTGTTGACCACCACTAATTTCAAAATCTTTAGATTTAGTAGTGACTTTTAGGTCTTGATCTTGCCATGTACCCTTAAGACCAATAAAAGGTCTCATGGTAAGAAATTGACTAAGGTAGAAGTTTCTTCCTAGCTCAAGGTCAATCACATTGAAATGAAGATCCCAATTTGCTTTGACTTCATTTCCACCAATCGTTAGTCCATCATCAAATGGAAGGATTGATGCATAAGAAACACCGTCTGTTCTACTTAGTGAGCTATTGTCACTTGCGCGAAGCCAAGTGTACTGAGAATAAAGGTCCCAGCCGTCGTGGCATAGGTTTAAACCTAGTCCCACTTTAAAGCCTGGAGCCCAATCTGCACCGACGTAGCCATATTTTCCTTTTGAAGCGCTTACAAATGGATCAGTACCACCACCGTTAGTAACAAATCCTGTTATTGCGTAGTTAATACCTTCTTGCGAAGCTTTCCACCAGATAAAGTCAGCGGTGATGAAGACATCAGCTCCGTGAGCGACACGAGGGCCTGCATTTGGTGTAATTTCTCTAAAAGTTCCACGCTGATAGGATCCTTGTCCTGATTGCGTGCTACCATTGCTCGTGCTTGAATCCATACCGGATTCATAGTTACTGCCACTGCTGCCATTGCTACCACTAGAGTAGTTGCTATGGGCGTAAGCAGAACTAAACACAGTTGCACAAAGTGCCCCTACTAGAGGCCAGATTTTCCTGAGTTTCACTTCCATTCTGAGTTTCTCCCTGTTACAGAAATGCTAAAATATTATTCTTTAATGTTTTTCCCTTTGTAATCAACTTAAGAACAATTGTGCAAGTATTTTTTCTCTTGCACCCTTTTTTGTTGTTCTCACGTATCTCAGAAAGGGGTTTTATCTCTTTCGAAGTACTATCAAACGCTACATGGGATTTCTTTTGCAAGAAAAAAAAACTGAGCAAAAAAAAATGCTCAGTTTTCATCGGCATTTCTATTGAGAGTTCTTTAAAAATCGAAGCGTAGTTTTATTGTGAATCCTTGCAAGATTAAGTCCCCATGATCTGCTTGCACAACATGCACTTTTTCAAAGTTGTTGTGATTGATCCAAAGTTGCTCTTCCCATCCTGCTTGTACCATAAAGTGGTAACGGCTTTCAAAAAACCACCACTCGCCTCTAAGACCCACCCCGCACTCTAGCACACTTTTGATGGTATGAAAGTTATCTTCCACATGAATGGATGTAATAGGTGTATCAAGTGGGGGACTTCCAACTCCTGGGTTTCGACCATCAGTTCGTATGTCTTTTCGAGTGATCTCGAACTGGCTCCAAAGGGTTGCTAGAGCAAAATCTCCATATAGACTCCATGAAGGATCGATGTGCCACGCGGTTTTTAAACCAGAGCGAAGCCCAACTCCCCAATAGTCTTGATTGTTTTCCATCTTTAATGAAGTATCAATGGCTGTTGTTTCAATGTTGTATAGAACGCTGTAGTTTTGATCGATCCAGCTTCCTTTGAATCCTACAAATGGGCGGAGCGTTAGAAAGCGGCTAATAAAATAGTTCCGCCCTAAACTGACATCAATAGCGTAGAAGTGAATACCCCATTCTCCGCGTGCTTGAACAATCGAGTCATTATTTTGAATTAAGGTGTTGCTGTTAGCAATATTCCATGCTGGAAGCATTCCATTTCCGCCTGCATTCGACGCATTGGAAGCGCTTGAATAGTACCACGTGTATTCAGCACAGACATCCCAACTGTCATGAGGAAGGTTAAGTCCAATCCCTGCCTTGAATCCCGGGTTCCAGCTCCAGTCAGGATACTTTGTACTGCCTTTACCAACGCTTGTGATGTTGTTTCCAACACCTGTCATGACATAGGAAAGATTGTCTATTCGCGCAGTCCAATAGATAAAGTCTCCAGTAATAAAGGCATCAATTCCGTGATCAACCCGCGGGCCTGCTTCTGGTGTAATATGATTTGGAGGGGTAACGCTTCCCGGGGCTACCGGAGGAGCTGCATATTGTGTGGCGTAAAAGGTAGTTGCACAAAGTGTAAGAAAAAATGCGAGATATTTCATGATGATTCCTTGTCTCTATCAATTTAAAGTTAAAGCACTATAAAAATTAGTTTTCACAAGGTTATGCGGCTACAAGAAAAAAATCAAGTTGGGAGAATTCTTTAGGAATTCAGCGCCTGCATTGAATAGATGAGCTTATTCAGAAGTTCTAGCCAACTGTAGCCTTGCTTTGTGAATTGTTTTAAGATGAAGTACCATGCGGCAAAGAGGAGTCCAAGCCCAAGCAATGATTTAATCGACATTCCGAGGAAGGCAATCTGGACTTGAGGAGCTAGTCGGTTGGCTATGCCTAAGAACATTTCGGCCATTAGGATTGCAACAAGTGCAGGCGCTGCCAATTGAATTGCTATCGTAATAATTTGATTCACAATGTCAAAAGTTAGCTTCCAAAAATTACTCTTCACGGAAAAAAAATCGGGGTTGATCAGTTTGTCAGGAGGAATAAGCTCGTATGACTTCATTAATGCGTCAAAAAAAAGGAAGGGCCCATCAATCTGAAAAAAAATGACGATCATAATATAGTTGAAAAGGATTCCAATTGGAGATGTTTGGGTTTGCATTGAAGGGTCTTGCGCTTGCATGATTGAGGCGCCCCTTAAATAGTCAATAATAGTACCAGCGGTTTGAACCATGTAAAAGGGGATTGTAATAAAAAACCCTAAGACAAGACCGATCAATATTTCTTTTAAAGAGTACAAGATATAGGTGTTGCTAAATTCAACCGGCGTGGTTGTTTTTACGGCAATAAAGGGGAGAAAGATTGTTGCAACACAGATGGCGAGACCCATTCTGGCAATACCTGGAGCAAGCTTTGCTCCAAAAAAAGGGGCGAGGACTAAAGAAGGGGCCATCCGCATAATAATTAAAAAGAATAGAGAAAGGACTTGCGTAATGCTGATGTTCGGAAGTCTTGAAAAGAGCTCAACATAGGTCATAAAGCTATCTTAATAATAGAGTTAATAGATAGCTCGTCGGGATGATGGAGGGGAGATTTCATGTGTTCCACTTAGGGAAATTTAGAAAGATGTTATTGGCAAATTGCATAATTTGGGCACTTAAAAATCCTCCCATAAAAACGAGAGTCATAATCACTGCAACAAGCTTTACAGTGAAGGAGAGGGTTTGTTCTTGGATCTGTGTTGCAGCTTGGAATATTGCGACAGAAAGCCCAAAAGTCATGCTAATTAAGATCGGAGGCCCTGATAGGATTAGTATCAGAAGAAGGGCTTGATAGGAGAGTTGATAAATTTCCGATTCGTACAAGGATTGATCCTACTGTTTATATGTTTGTACCAATCCTTGAATGACCATTGCCCACCCGTCCGTCATTACGATTAGGAGAAGTTTTAACGGGAGGGCTATCGTCAAAGGAGAAAGCATCATCATTCCCATTGCAAGGAGAATGTTTGAAGTTACAAGGTCAATGACAAAGAAGGGGAGGTAAATCAGGACACCTATTTCAAATGCCCCTTTTAATTGAGAGGTAATATAGGCGGGAGCTAGAACAATGAAATCATCCATTTTTAAGTCTTTCTTAAAGTCTTGCGGCATGCTTTGGTATGCAAGTTGATAGAAGTTTCGTTGGTGACTAACAGTCATGTTCCTCACTAAAAACTGTTTGAGAGGTTCTTTGGTCTTATCGACAATGTTATAGATGTAAACTGCAGAGCTTTGGGAAAAAAGATCTTTTGGGGCGTCTTTATTAATATACTCCCTCCCGGCATCATACATTGCAACACAGGTTGGAAACATCACATAAATACTCATTAATAGGGCAATTCCTGTCAAAGCCTGGTTTGGGGGTGATTGCTGTACGCCCAAGGCATTCCTAAGAAGAGAAAGAACAATGACGATCTTGAGGAAAGAGGTTAAAAGGATAATACCATAGGGTAGAAGAGCAGCCAAGGTAAGGACAGCCATCATTGTGATGACATTTGGCTCGCCGGCGCCTCCTTTTTCACCCGATGCTTGAGCGGCATCGCCTTCGCCTTGCTGGGCTTGTTCGGTAATTTTTGCAATTGCTCCCGCAATACCTTCCTCTTCAGCATAGGCTGAATGAGCAACAAAGCATAGGAAGCAAAAGATCAAAAGAAGAAATTTTTTATTAATTATCATTTCTGTTTCATAAACGCTTCGAAGGCAGATTCAAGAGCGCGCCACTGATTTTCTAAACTTGCATTGATGATACCAGCTTCGGTCTCAATAATACAACCCCCAGGAGTAACATCTTCCCTTTCTTCTATGATAAATGTTTGGGCATACTCGAGAATGTTTTGGAGCTCTTTCTTCTCTTTCTCCAGTGCTTCCTTATCTTGTTTTGCAACAAAGATCTTAATGTGATGGTTTTGAGTGACAGGTTTTAATGTTTGTCTAACAATATCGACGATCGTTTCGGGCTTAAGTTCTAGTTCGTGGCCCACAATTTTCTTTGCAGCTTTTAACGCAAGAGGGAGGATCGTTTTCTGAAGTTCATGCTCCAGTTGTTTGGCCCTTTCTTGGTAATGAAGAATTTGTTTGTTGAATTCTGAAAGCCCTTTGTTAAAACCTGCTTCTTTAGCTTTGTCAAGGAGCTTTTGACACGCTTCTTTATTGTTTTTGAGGTAGGTTTTGACATCTGCTTTTGCTTTGCTCAAGACATCTGTTGCTTTCAACAATTCGCTAAACACATCCGAGGGGATCACTTTATCATCCGATCCCTGTGTAATTTCACCAGAATATATTAATGAAAAATATTTACTCATGATCCTTTATGTACCTTGGGAATTAGTCCTAATATTTGTTTCGTAAGAGTTTGATGGGCTTCATCATTATTGATATCTGTAAAAAACTTCCGAAGAATTTTTGTTCTTCCAGTATCTAATCGGTGGCAAATATGCCATAGAAGAGAAGGGTGGCAACCAAAAAGGGCTTTTGCAAGTCGATTAAACCCGCGATGATGCAAGATGACTTTTATTTTTTTATCATCGCCATTCCAACCATCCAAATTCAATCTTGCAAAAGAAAGAGGCTCTTTTGTCTTTAGTAGAGACTTCAAGTATTCACGTTCTTTCTTGGAAAGAACTCTTTGGATTTTTCTGATCTGATCTGATTTAATAACATGCTTGAGTTCCATCGCTAGATCATGGAGTCCGAGATAATCTACAAGGACTTGGAGCTCTCTTTTTGATAAATCTAAAAGAGCATTTAAAGGGTGGTCGGGTAAAAACTCAAAAGGAAGGAACTCTTTTTGATCAGAGACAAGCCATTCATAAACTGCTGAGGCCAGATAGCTTTTTGCAATTTCTTTTAGAGAGTTAGTTGGATAGGTCAATTTAAAGTGGTCTTGAAGCTTAGTCGATTGGGGTTTATCAAGCACTGATAGGATCTTTGCTTTATCATTTTCTGCAAAAGGTTCCAGAAAAGTAATAAGCCAAGAATAATGAATGCGGCTAAGACGCGCTTCAATTGTTGTGGAGTGGGAAAAGGGGTCTCTCTTAGAAGGACGCGCACTCTCTAGTTTTTCGAGTTCTTTTCGTCCAAGATAGCGGCCAATCGACGACTGCAATCCAGAGCCTCTTCGTTTTAAGAGATTCTTAAAAACAACCCATGAGGAAGTATGCATTTATTACACCCCTCCTTCTCCAGGAGGCTTTTTACGGATAGTATTAATCAAGGGAATGGGGTTAAAGAGCTCTTTTAGCCCACCCTTCTTTTTAAGTTGTGGATAAAATTTCCAGCTGATCCATCCGAGCACTATGGTAAGAAGAACCGCGATAAAGGTAATAATAAAGAAGAGGATACGGAACCGGCCTACAGAGGTTTTGCTCATCACAATATTCCATACGCTGACGTACTCTCCTGGTTTCCCCCCAAGGGATTCAGGCATCTGCTCTAGAGTGATGTCTGTAAATCTTGAGCGATCAGAAACGACTGTGACGTTATTGATATCAAGTCCTGTCACACTCCCTGAAATTAAACGTTTAATTTTGTTTTCTAAATGGATATTGGGATCATCAATGACCCCTTGATGTTTCACATAAACAGCGGCTGTGATTTGTTTTTTTTCGGTTGACTGCCCAAGTCCTGTATCTTCAGGAGGGAAGGAAATCTGTACGTTAGCTTCAATGACACCATCAATCATTAAAATGGTGTTTGTCAATTGCTGCGCTAGACCAGCCTGATACCGAATTGTTTCCTCTTTATCAGAAGTCATGAGCCCCTGTTTTGCAAAAAGCTCGAGCAAGGTCGACCCTTTTTCTCTAGGGAAACCGTTTTGGTTAAGATAGGCAATGGCTTCAATCGAATATTTTCCGGGCACCACAATCGCGTATTTTGAAACAGAATTTTCTGCTCCAATGCCGGAGGTTGCTGCAGCCTGTTTCATAGCCGGGATGCCTTTACTTTCAAGTAACACAAGGATAATATTTGCTTCTTTTTCGCTAACATTGCTTACAACTTCTCGATTGCTATCGCACCCTGTAAACAAGACAATTAAGCTTCCCATTAAACTCAGCAGAAGGACGGAACGTATTATTTTTCTCATGATACCATACTTAAAAAGTACTACTTTTTTGCACTATATCAGGTTCAAAAGTTTATACCAACGATTATGTGGATTGGATGGCTGTAATTGCAATTGTGAAGACGATGTCGTCGACAAGTGCGCCGCGAGAAAGATCGTTGACCGGTTTTTTGAGTCCTTGGAGCATTGGACCAAGGGAAAGAACATTAGCGCTTCGTTGCACAGCTTTATAGGTAGTATTTGCTGTGTTGAGATCAGGGAAAACATAAACAGTTGCCTTCCCTGCAACAGGACTTTTGGGTGCTTTTTTTGCAGCTACATCGGTGCTATATGCGGCATCATATTGCAATGGACCATCGACTGGAAGATCGGGGCGTTTTTGTTGTATCAACTCTGTGGCTTCTTTTACTTTAGCGACATCAGCACCCGTACCAGAGGCCCCAGTAGAATAACTAATCATCGCGACGCGCGGAGGAATTCCAAACTGCTCTGCAGAGTCAGCACATTGAATGGCTATATCGGCAAGTTCTGCTGAAGTAGGGTTTTGATTTACAGCACAGTCACCGTATACTAACACTTGTTTCGGCAAACACATAAAAAAGATCGAGGAGACTCTAGGAATGTCAGGTTTTGTTTTGATAAGCATAAGTGCGGGGCGGATAGTGTGAGCGGTGGTATGAATTGTTCCAGCAACAAGGCCATCCACGCCTCCCTTAGCAAGCATTAGGGTTCCCAAAACGATATTTTCCTGAAGTGCCTCGCGTGCATTTTTTTCGGTAATCCCCTTATGTTTTCGAAGCTCCATTAGAGAAGGGAGATACTTTTCTCTTAGAGGCTCTGGATCTAGCATTTGAATATTTGGGGTAAGTTTAATCCCATTTTTTTTGGCGATATCCTGGATTTTTTCAGGGTTTCCTAGAAGAATGGGCTGCGCGATTTTTCGCTGTGCGCAGATACTAGCAGCTTCGATGATACGAGGTTCCTCTCCTTCAGGGAGGACAATTTGCTTGTGAGCTTTTTTGGCTTTTTCAATGAGATGATAACGGAAAGCAGGGGGGGACAAGCTGCGCTCTGATTGCGCTCCAAGGAGTTCTTTTACCCAAGGTGCATCAATATGGCTGGCAACATATTCCTTAAGAGCAATTCTTCTTTCAAGGTCGTTTTTGGGGATTTTTACATTGAGATTTTGGAGGGAAATCGCAGTGCGAAGCGTATCGGTTTTTACTTTAAGGACAGGGAGTCCCTCCTGCATCGCACGCGTGCAGAGTTCCATGGTTTTTTCAGAGGGAGCGTAGTCGCCACTTAGAAGAAGACCAGCAATTTTTATTCCACTAAGATATGCAATACATGTGGCTAGTATGGTATCGGAGCGGTCGGAGGGAGTGATGATCATTACATCGGGCTTTAGCACATTTTCCACATGGTCGATTGTTGCTGCAGCAATTGCAAAAAAATTGACGCGATGGGATTTCATGTTTCCCTCAGAAACAATCTCTGCATTGAGGTATTTAACAACGTCCTCAACCCTAGGAGCCATTAATTGGCGATTCCAGGGAAAGCACCCAAGGATTTTAAATTCTGGGTGGGTAAAAATCTGACATAGCGCAGTTTCTTCAGCATGATCTTCCGGAAGATCGAAAAGATCAATCCGTGCGGTTCCATACTGGTCGACTGGTGCGCCCACCTTGTTAATCATACATCCAATGGTTCGAGGATTTCCAAGCCCCCCGTAGGGTTTTGCTTCAATGATAATTTGTTCTTTCAGTTCTAAAGGAGATTTTCCTCCGGGTGTTGTTACAAATACTACTTCGGCATCGAGAGCTTTTGCAATGGCGTTGTTCAAGCTTGGGGCATAGGGGCGGAGCTGAGTTGAGATGATTCCTTGGAGGATTAATATTCCATCTTTCTCTGATTTTTGCTCAACTTGCCCGATAATCGTTTCTAAGATGAGGTCTTCTTGCCCTGTGCTAAGGAGGTTTTCTATCTTGTTGAAGCCAAAATCGGGCTGATTGCCGAAGGGGTTTAGATAATTTACAGAAAGGCCCTGACTTTCTAAAGCATGGATTAATCCTATCGAAATAGTTGTCAATCCAACACCTAAACCAATAGGGACCATCAAAATTGTATGTTTCATGACTTTCCTCTCGCAATGACTGCGGTGTCACGTGCAATCATTAGTTCTTCATTTGTAGGGATGACAAGCGCTTTTAAATTGAAAGAGTTAAGATGTGCCATAACTTGATTTCGAATTCCTGAAGCATTTTCTCCGATCCCTCCAGTAAAAATCACGCTATCAACCTGTTGTAGAGGAACAAGGTAAGATGCAATATATTTTGCCAGGCGGTAACAAAAAATCTCGATGGCAAGCTTTGCTCTAGGATCCGTACTTTCAGTCAAAAGCCTCATATCTCCACTGATGCCTGAAATGCCGAGAAGCCCACTTTTTTGATTGAGAACTGAAATCACACTCTCGCTGTTTACCTGCAGTTTTTCTGCTAAAAATCCTACAATGCTCGGATCGAGATCGCCACATCGTTGCCCCATAACAAGGCCTTCTAGGGGAGTGAGCCCCATGCTAGTATCGAGGCTCACCCCCCCTTTGACCGCAGCAATGCTGCAACCATTTCCAAGGTGGCAGCTAATGAAAGAAGTTTCTTTTAAGGGCTTGCCGATTTCATCCGCTCCTTTTTGGGCAACATAGCGATGGCTTGTTCCATGAAATCCATATCTGCGGATCTGGAATGTTTCGTAGTATTCATAGGGGAGAGCATAGAGATAGGACACTTGCGGCATTGATTGATGGAAAGAAGTATCAAAGACGGCAACTTGGGAGATCATGGGAAATTCCTTTCCCATGATTTCGATTCCGAGTGCAGCTGCGGGGTTATGCAAAGGAGCTAAGTGGTTACATTCTTTGATGTTACTGAGCACATCATCATCAATTTTGACTGATGTTTTGAAAAACTCTCCGCCATGAACGACTCGGTGCCCTATGCCTAAGAGCTGCTCATTTCCCAGAAGATGAAGGATTTCTCCCAAAGCATCGTCATAGTCTCCCTTTTCCAAGTCCTTTGACCCATTGGACCATTTTAGCATTGCACGTGAAGTATTTAAGTTCTCGGCAAGCCCTTTTAGATGAACATCACCTGACTCTGGCTCAATGAGTTGAAATTTGATCGATGAGCTCCCACAATTGAGAACAAAGACAACGTCCATTTGACTCCCCCCTATTCTCTATATAAAGGTATGGTCCTTTTACGAAAAGGGGATTGAGTGGGTTTGGCAAGATAAAAGGAAAATGGTTTCATCATACGCTTCTCCCCAAGCAACATTAATAATATGGGCGGTCATTCTTTAATTCCTTGGATGACCCATTCTGGGCAGTTTCCGAAACGGCGGAGGTAGTAATCACGTACTCCAGCAAGAAGCGCGCGGTAAAAGCGGAGGCGAAGGCGCCTGACATATGTTTTTTTCGAGAAGGGAAACTGAAGGTATTTAAGAAGTAGAAGCTTAAATATATGAAGGCTTTCTTTAAGGATCGTTTTCTTAAGATATTTTTGCTTTTCTAAAGAGCAGTTTTTTTCAATCCAAAGGAGACGATTGCGCCACCAAAAATAACAAGTATGAGGCGTTCCTCCTGAAAAGGAAGCCGATTTTTTATGGAATAGAATGGCTTCAGGGCACGCTTGTGCTGCAAAGCCTAGTTTTTTTGCACGAAAGCACCAATCAGATTCTTCCCAAAAAAGAAAAAACCGCGGATCAAAAAGACCCACTTTTTTAAAGACTTCTGCTTTAGCAAAAATAGCAACTCCGCAAACGTAATCTAAGAAAATAGGATTTGTCCATTCACTTGCTAGAGCATTAGCTCCTACAAGCTCGAAAACCCCTTCTTTCACATTCCACCTGCCCCCTAAGTGGTCAATTTTACATGGATCATCCTTCAGAAGGGCTTTTCCTCCTTGAATAGGAACATCGCGTATTAAAAACTTTTCAAGGATGTCTTTTGTGACAACAGTGTCATTATTCAGAACGAAGATGTAATCTGCCTGCTTTTTAAGAGAGTAGCGAATTCCTACATTATTTCCTTCAGCATAGCCGAGGTTTTCTCTTGTTTCAATGATGTGCACCTTAGGAAATGCTGCTAAAAAGGCTACTGCTGATCCGTCAGACGAACCATTGTCAACAACGACGACTTTGTGAGGAGTCGGCACCTCTTCCAGGCTTCGTAGGCACTGAAGGGTATCCACTTTTCCATTCCAATTCAGAATGATGACATAGATTTTCATACCTTAGAGCATATCTGAATCACCTACTTATTTCAACGCAAGAGGTTTCAAATTCGAGGGTTTGGAGATCGGTGAATGTTTGCACTGCTTTAGTTTTGAGAACATTAGAAATCCCTGCTTCTAAGAGGGGGAGGCGCTTAGATGTGGATGCGTTCATAAACCTCGTCAGGAGAAATTTGTTCCATGCAGAAGGGAGAGCGACACTTTTTTCGAATACAGGGAGTGCAAGTTCTGGGTTTTTGAAAGACGCCTCCATGAGAGATTTGGTAGGGGCCGCAGAGATTTGGATCAGTGGGTGAGAAGATTGCAAGGGTAGGGGTTCCCATTGCAAAGGCAATGTGCATGGGACCTGTGTCATTGGTAACAAAGAGATCGAACTTTTCGATGAGGGCTGCAGTGACGCGAACGGGGAGTTTCCCAGAGACAGAGATGGCTCCTGGAATGCTGCTGGCAATTTGCTCTGCTAGAGGGCTTTCTCCCTTGTCTCCGGTAATCATGAGGGTGGCTCCTTTTTCTTTTGCAAGCTTTCTTCCGAGCTCAACAAAATGCTTGGGGTCCCATTGTTTATACTTGTCTTTACTTCCAGGGTGCATTCCAATAATAAGGTGCGTGTTTGGAAGGTATCTTAAAGCAGCCTCGTTTTCATCCTCAGTCAAGAAAATTTCCATTTCTGGAGAGGAGTCCTCGCAGCTAGCAATATTTAAGCGGCGCTGGATCTCGTGAATAGGGGACTGCTTGATGGGATCGGTTAAAAGATGATCAAGCCCTTTGTTAATTCCTTGAGTCCCCACAATTTTTGAAGGCCCAGCAAGGGAAACTAAGGGAAGAGTCGGACGTTGCGAGAGGTGAAAAATAAGGGCAGTATCAAATACTTTTTTCCTGAAGGTTCCCAAAAGTTTCATAGAAGAGAAGAGCGCGGGATTTTTAAGTGTGAAGATCTCATCGAGATAGGGATTATTTTGGAAAAGTTGTTTTCCAATAGGGCTTGTTAGGAGTGCGATATACCCACAAGGATGCTTTTTTCTCAGAGCACGGATTGCAGGGGATCCCCAGAGGGAATCGCCTACTCCGGTCGTTGAAACAACAAGGATTCGGGGTACGCCATTCTGTTGGTTTCTTCTCTTTGGGGCTAGAGTGAGAAGGAGCTTAATCAAAATGTTCTTCATGGCTGGCATTATAAATCATCGATGGATAAAATAAAAATCATGAGGCTTGAATTTAAAGTTATTGGTCTTGACTGCGCAGAAGAAGTTGCCATATTAAAAAAAGCCCTTGCAAAACAGGAGGGGATCACTGATCTGAATTTTGATGTTTTGAATGCTAAGATGATTGTCACTTGCGAGAATGTAGGCGCGGATCAGATCATTCAATGGACTTTGGACGGAGGGTTGAAAGCCGTCTTATGGAAAGAAAGAGAAAAGCTTGAAGAGGCGATGTTTTGGAGTCGTTATAAAAGATTTTTCACAACAATCATCAGTGGAACCTTTTTGGTCTTTGCTGTCTATTTTCACCTAAAAGAAAATCCAGTTGCAGATCGTTTGTACTTTATGGCGATGGCTTTTGGCGCCTATTTTGTGATTCCTAAGGCCTATATTGCGCTTAAAAATTTTCAACCAGATATGAACTTTTTGATGCTTATTGCAATGGCTGGAGCGATTGCGATCAATGAGTGGTTCGAAGGGGCAACTGTTGCATTTTTATTTTCCGTAGCCATTTTACTTGAGCATTGGAGTGTGGAGCGGGCACGTAAAGCCGTTTCAGCCTTAATAGATTTATCTCCAACAATTGCCCATGTAATTGATAAGGGGGATACAACGGTCGAAGAGGTTCAAGTTGGAGATAGGATTTTAGTACGTCCAGGAGAAAAAGTTCCTCTTGATGGAGTTATTAAGGAAGGGGCGACTTCAATTAACCAATCACCGATTACAGGGGAATCGATTCCGATTCAAAAGAAAGAGGGGGACGAAGTTTTTGCGGGGACATTGAATGAAGACGGAGCATTTGAATGTCAGGTGACGAAAGGAGCAAATGACACCACCCTTGCGCGCATCATTCATTTAGTTGAAGAGGCTCAGTCAAAGCGAGCAAGTTCGCAGCAATGGGTCGAGAAATTTGCAAAAACCTACACGCCGATCATGATTGGCATTGCCATCTTAGTTGCGATTGTTCCGCCACTTTTGTTTGGAAGCGGATGGGATATCTGGTTTTACCGCGCCCTTGTAATTTTGGTCATTGCTTGTCCCTGTGCTCTTGTCATTTCTACTCCTGTGAGCATCGTCTCTGGAATGACAGCTGCAGCAAGGAAAGGAGTTCTAATCAAGGGGGGGATGTTTTTAGAGATGCCTAGCAAACTTCGTGCTCTTGCTCTAGATAAGACAGGAACGCTAACTTATGGGCGTCCCGAAGTCCATCGAGTGATTCCTCTTAATGGGCATACCGAAGAAGAACTTTTGGTGCGAGCTGCAGCTTTGGAAGCTCCTAGTGAACATCCTATTGCTCAGGCGATCTTAAATTATGCAAAGAAAAAGAATGTTCAAGTCAAGCGCGCAGAAGACTTTCAAATTACACAAGGAAAGGGAGCGGAAGGAACATTTGAAGGGACCCGTTACTGGATCGGGAGTCATCGGTTTATGCATGAGATGAAGCAAGAGACTCCTGAAATTCACGAAATGGCTCTTGAACTAGAAGATGCAGGGCATTCTATTATTGCAATAGGAAATGAGAGGCATATTTGCGGTTTAATCAGTGTTGCTGATGAGCCTCGTGCTCAAGTTAGACAAGTGATTCAGCAGGTTAAAGAGGCTGGAGTGGAGAAGATTGTGATGCTTACTGGCGATAATAAACCTGCGGCAGAAGCGATTGCTCAGTTAACAGGTGTAGATGAAGTGCAATCTGAACTTCTCCCAGAAGACAAAGTTGAATCGGTCGAGCATTTAAAGAAGAAATGGGAAACCGTGGCAATGATTGGTGATGGAATTAACGATGCTCCAGCAATGGCTGCTGCCAGTTTTGGGATCTCTATGGGATCTATGGGAACAGACGCTGCAATCGAAACATCCGATATCGTTCTTATGTCTGACGATTTGTCGCGTGTCCCTTGGCTCATTCACCATTCGCGGCGCTCAGTACGCACGATCCAACAAAACATCATCTTTGCCCTAGCAATGAAGTCGATATTTTTGGTCCTTGCAATTGTGGGCCTAGCCTCTCTTTGGATGGCCATTGCCGCCGACACGGGAGCTGCCCTTGTCGTTGTCTTCAATGGCCTTCGGTTGCTAAGGGCTCGCTAAAGATAAGTTGACTATTTATTCTTACACTATCAATGGCGCTTGGTATTATAGGGCCAATTTTTCACCTGTTTTTGCTCGCTTGTGGAAGAAACAGATTTTTGTGGTTGCGGATCTGCTACGGTTGTTGGAGCTTTAGCCTCAATCTCAACCTCTTTGAGAGGCTCGAGTTGTGCATCGGTCGTGAAGTGATCTTCATTTAGCAGTGGGCTTAAATCGACAGCAGTAGACTCCTCCACTTCTGCCACTTCTTCTGTCTTTAGATAATTTGTATAATAGAGTCCTGAATCATCTGAAAAAACTGCAGAGGTTTGAAAAATTTCCTCACTATTTTCTATCTCAATTTTATTGCCGTGTAGCCTTACATGAAACGGTGTAATATAGGTTTTATCACAGTTTTTATAAGTTGACACAGTTTTAGAATATCCTCCAAGGCTAACTCCTAAGAGTAGAACTAAACATACTTTTTTCATCTAAAGAACCTCCAAGTTGAGACGCATGAGTGGATCTTATCTGACCCTTGAATTAAAAAATAATTTATTTAAGGAAAGATCTACTGGCAATTTCTTGTAGCCTTGGGGCAGCTATGAATATGTTAATTGCTCCAATCCTTAGTTAGGGAACCAAGAAAGTTCATGTGGATACTATAACTACCACGGCAAGGAGTAATATCCGTGTTTAAAGAGCTCTTATATGTCTGGTTCTAGATGCTACGAATAACTCATTTTCTGGATGTTCAAGAAAAATCTGCTTACTATATGGATTATTTTTGCCTCACACATAATACAAAAAGCTATTTGTAAATTAATTTTGGGAAATTCTCGGGGAAACAAAAATCCTTGGATAGACCACATCATTCAGTTCTCCAGTTTTTGCCAACCAGTTTACTCTCTATTTATTTAACAATTATTCTCTATGTCTTGATGATGAGATGTTTAACTATTTGGAAATAAGAATGTTAGAGTAGGTTTTCAAATTATATTAGGGAGTGGTTTCAGACTTTTTAAAAAATGATGTTTTTGAGCAGGTTCCTAGGTCGTCATTTGAGTTTGAACAAATGCATCGTTTCTACTAAGATGAAGATAAAGTTATTTAGGTGTATGGATGAAAGTTCGATTTTTCCGTAGAGTGGCTCTACTTTTACCTCTTGTATTTCTGCTTGGGGCATGCGGGGCGGGAGGTAAAACTTACCGGGTAGGGATGGATCCAAGCTGGTATCCGATAAATCTTCAGGGAAAAGAAGCCAATGTCTATGCCTTTGCAAATGAACTCTTGGTTGCGATTGGGAGAGAAGAGGGGGTCTTTTTTGAGCGCGTTACAATGAGCTGGGACAACCTGATCTTTGGGTTGAAAGAAAAACGCTACGACGGGATGCTTTCCTCTATGACACCCAGAATGTTTCTTGAAAAAACCTATACTTTTTCTGATCCTATTCTTCATGTTGGGCCTGTTCTTATTATTAAAGATGGGATGAAAGTCAGCGCTCTTGGTCAAATGAACGGCAAGGAAATTGCTGTTGATACGCTTTCAAGTGAAACAGTTCTTCTCGAACGCTTCCCAGGCGTTATCGTTCAACACTACTATTCGATTCCAGATGGACTTGATGATGTGATTGCGGGAATATATGATGGGATTTTAGTAAACTATGTTCAAGCAACAAGCTATGTCCGTGATCTGTATTTTGGAAAGGTCAAGATTGCAACCCCTCCGCTCAATGATGCGGGGATCCGCCTCCTTACTCTCAATGGAGATAATGCCGAGTTGCTCGAAGTCTTCAATCGAGGCCTCGATAAACTGCGCTCCAAAGGAAAACTCGAAAATCTCCTCAAAAAGTGGGAACTCAACTAGAGGTGTATTTAGGTATACACTCTCGTATTTTCTAAATTTAGGATAGGCTCAGGGGAAGTATGTGGACGTGTCCTATTGGATGACGCGGCAGCGGTCGTGCTCGCTATATTCCTTGCGGACTTGAGCAAGCTCAGCTGGATCGGGAGGGCATTTTTCTAGCCCCCAGATTTTTTTGGCATAGTTGTTGATCGAAACATCAGCAGAAAAAAAGCCCATTCCCGCAATATTGTGAATTGCACACTCTGCCCAACGGGCAGGATCTAAGTAAAGTTTCTCAACCTTTTTTTGGGTATCATAGTAAGCCATTAGATCATTGAGCACGAAGAAACGATCAGAACCTTTTTCGATGAGGCTATTATAGACGGTCATGAGTGCTTCATGTTCGACATCATTTTCAACGAGAGAGCCGTTCTTTAATGCATCCACAGCCTGTTTAATTTTTTTGTTGTTTGAATAAATATCTAGAGGATTGTATCTATGGTCGCGCTGCATCTCAAGGTTTTCATTGGAGCTTGCTCCAAACATAAAGGGCCACCATTCATCTGTTACCTTTTTTCGCATTTCAATGTTGGCTCCATCATCGGTTGCAATAGTCAAAGCGCCATTAACTGAAAATTTCATATTCCCTGTTCCGGATGCCTCCATCCCAGCTGTTGAAATCTGTTCTGAAAGGTCTGTTCCGGGGATAATCACTTCAGCCTTTGAGACGTTATAGTTTTCGATATAGACAATTTTGATGCGTTTACCTACCTCAGGGTCTTGGTTAATTTTTCGAGAGAGGCAATAGATAAGGCAGATAATGCTTTTTGCAACAAGGTAGCCTGGTGCTGCTTTTCCCCCAAAGATTGCAAATCTCTTGATGCGGTGAGACTCAGGGTTTTCCTTGATTTCGTAGTAGAGCATCAGCAGATGCAATGCTTTCATTAGCTGCCTTTTATACTCATGAATGCGTTTGATTTGGACATCGAAAAGCGCATCGGATCCAAGGAAATTTTGCTGTGAAAAATTTTTCCCAGAGCCATGGCGAAACTCCATATCTTCCTCAATCATTTTGAGGAGGCGGTGTTTATTTTTTTTCTTGATTTCGAGAAATTCTTTTTGTGACTCAGGGTCATTTGCATAATCAGCAATCTTGGCAATCTCTGAAAAATTAGTAATCCATCCATTTCCAATCCGTTTTTCTAAAAATTTTACGAGAAGGGGATTACAATATAGGAGCCATCGTCTTTGTGTGATTCCATTGGTCACATTGACAAATTTATTGGGATACATCTCGTAAAAATCTTTAAAGAGAGAAGTTTTTAAAATTTCGGTATGTAGCGCTGCAACTCCATTCACTTTATGGGAACCATAAATTGCAAGGTTTGCCATCTTTATCTGGCCCTCTTCAATGATCGACATGCGACGGACTCTACCCTCATCTTTTGGAAAGGTTGTGCGAACATCTCTGCAAAATTCTTGATTCAATCTTTGAAGAATTGCGTAATGGCGGGGAAGGAGTTTATCCATAAGCTCGGCATTCCACTCTTCAAGGGCTTCTTTGAGCACTGTATGATTTGTATAAGCACAGCAGGCACGAACGATTTCCCATGCCTTGCTCCAAGAGATGTCATTTTCTTTTGTTAAAAGGTGAATGAGCTCTGGAATGATGAGTGCGGGGTGGGTGTCATTAATTTGGATACGCACCACGTCGGCAAACTGCTCTATATTTGAGTAGATCTCTTTATACTGGTTAACTATGTCTTGAAGAGAGGCTGAGACAAGTAAAAATTCCTGTTTGAGTCGAATACGCTTTCCTGCTTCGTGGTTGTCATTAGGGTAGAGAACATCTGTAAGGCTTGTATTTTCACTTGCTTGCCCTATTTCTCCTGCATTATACCGCTGCAATTGGAAATTGCGGGGAGATTCCTTGGTTGACCAAAGACGAAGAGTGAGAACAGAAAAATTAGGATCGGGGCTATATCCGATAATCGGGAGGTCGTAAGGAAGAGCTCTTACCTCTTCATAATCAATTAGGTCATAGATTTCATCTCCGTGACTATTTTTACGCGGGACAGGTTTCCCTGAGAAACGGACAGGAACTGCGTGGGTATCACGACGAAACTCCCAAGGGTTGGGTGTAAGTAGCCAACAATCTGGGCGTTCGATCTGTATTCCGCAGATTAATTCTTGATCAAAAATTCCATATTGATAGCGCATTCCATAAGCCATTGCTGGGTATTGGAGTGTTGCAAGAGAATCCATAAAACAAGAGGCTAAGCGGCCGAGCCCTCCATTCCCAATCCCAATGTCATGCTCCATACTAGCAACTGTGTCAATATCTCGATTGAGTCGTTTTAGAATCTGTTTTACAAAATCAACGGCACTGATGTTAGTGATATTATTTCCAAAGAGGCGACCAGGCATGTACTCCATTGATAAGTAGTAGAGCCTTCGGAGCCCCGGTTTTTTGAATGTATGCGTTGTGGCAGTCCAGTTGATCATAATCTCTTCACGCAGCGATGCGCAGAAAGCCCGATAAAATTCATCATCATTTGCTTCATCAGCAGTTCGTCCCATTGTGGTGATGAGATAATGACGTACCTTTTGAGCTACAGTTTCGGCTTGAAGTTCTAGTGGAGTCATGAACTAATACTAATCCTTGCATAAAAATTCATAATTTTGTGTTAGCACAATTATGAAAAGATGGCACGAAGCAAATAAAAAATTAATATGCAGACGATAGCACTTGAGGGAATCGTGATGATCCACGAAAGAACAATGTCTCGAAGCACCCGTATATTAAGGGCTGAAATCCCTCGCGCAAGGCCGACACCAAGCACTGCTCCAACAATACAATGAGTTGTAGAAATGGGGAGACCAAATTTTGAGGCAACAAGGATTGTGATCGCTGCTCCAAACTCAGCACTGAAACCCCGTGTTGGTGTGAGTGCAGTAATTTTTCTGCCGATAGTTTCCATGACTCTCCACCCCCAAGTGGCCAAACCAACAACGATTCCAACACCTCCCATAGCGAGAAGCCATGCTGGAACATGAAAAGTCATTGGAAGCCCTCCTTTTTGGATGATTTCGAGAGCCGCCGCAACAGGACCAATGGCGTTTGCGACATCATTTGCACCATGAGCAAAGGCAACATAGGCAGCACTCAAAATTTGAAGCGATGCAAACATTTTTTCGACAATTTTATAGTCGGAACTTGCTGTATAAAGATTTGAGTGTTCCCGTACTTCTTCTGCATAATCTTCTACGTTGCGAAGGATCAGGGAAACCTGGTCGCGCCGATTCCCCTTGCTTGAAAGCTTTACACGTTTCAAGTGGCGGACGGCTTTGTTCAGGCTAAAGACTTGTTGAGAAGTGTTTGCTGAAACCGCTTGTTCCTGAGGCAGGTAAACTCTTTTGAGGACAAAAAAACTAATCAAAGCACCAACAAGGCCGATGCCGCAACCAATCAGCAACGTTTCGAGATTACTGAACTTGACGTGTAATGATCCCATACCGTTCATCAGGACGCTTAGCGTAAAAACCAAGAGGACGATAAAGACTAATATGGGGATGAGTTTCCGTGTTGCATTGATTGGATTCATTGCAAAGAGAATCTTTCGTTGCAGCGTACTAAATATCATATAGGCAAAAAGGCCACTAAGCGCGGGAGAAATGACCCAACTCAGAGCGATCCGTCCCACTTCATTCCAGTGAACTGCATCCACCCCTCCAACAAGTGCGCCGAATCCGATAAGGGCTCCAATGATTGCGTGGGTTGTGGACACGGGCCATCCAAAATAGGAAGCAACCTGCAGCCATACGGCTGTAGAGATAAGAGCTGATAACATTCCAAAAAGGAGAATTTGCGGGTTATGGGCAAAGATGTCAGGGTTGACGATCCCTTGTTGCATCGTTCGAGAGACATTGCCTCCTAAGAAGAATGCTCCACAAAATTCCAAGATACCTGCGATGATCACTGCTTTAAAGAGGGTTAAAGCTCCAGATCCCACCGATGTTCCCATTGCATTGGACACATCATTGGCTCCGATGTTCCAAGCCATGTAAAAGCCAGCGAGCAGAACAAGAATGGTCAAAATTGTTTCGACAGACATACTACTTTAGCTCTAGGATCATACGGATTCGATTTGCAAGTTGTTCGGAGATGTGGGAGATGGCATTGATCTCCTCAACAAGGCGAGTATAAAGATAAAACACTGGGGTTTTCACCGATTCTGCAGATTTAAAAAATTCTTTCAAGAGAGCGTGCTTCATCTTATCTGCTTCATACTCAAGGCGAGAGGTTTTTTCCACAATTGTCTTCACTTTTTCTGCTTCAAGCCCTCCAAAAGTAGATTCTAAAAGTTCATGAAGTTCTTTTATGATATTTCGGGCATCCCAAAAAGCCTCCATGTTCTTCTTAAAAAGGCTGTCAAGATGATCACATAGATCGCCCAATTCTTTTGTTGGATAGAGAAGAAGAAGTTCACCAATATCTTCTGCCTTATCAGCAATATTATCTTGAATCGACAAAATATCGAGGAACTGTCCACGATCGATTGGAAGGAATAAACTCTTTGGCAAGTGATTCCGAATATCATTCTTTGTAAGATCTGCTTCGTGCTCTAATTTGCAAAGTTCTTTAACAAGCTTTTCCAACTCTTCAGGGCTTTTATCTTTCAAATTATTGAAGATCTCGGTGAGCTTTTTCATACAGCTACTCACCTTCTTCATATGAGACTGAAGAGGGTGGAAGGGAGACTTTCCAAATAGACGAGCAATAGTTGTGAGCATGAAACTCTCATTGTTTTTTTGCTTCTTCAAATCGTATCAAAAAATGTCATTTAGTGGTATGATAATCGCATGAAAGTACTGCAGATTGTAGCTGATGGGAACCCTGGTGGTGGGACCACCTTCGTTCTTGAAATGATTGATTCTATGAAAAACTCGGCCCTTCTTACTCAGAAAGGTTCCTATTCCTTAGAGGCTGCGGGCGGCATTCCTAAGTATGGGGTCAATTTTTTTAAAGCGCGATTTGATATGCGCATTCCATTAAAAATGCGGAGCATTATTGGTGAAGTGAATCCTGATCTTATCCACGTCCATGGAGGAAGAGCGGCATTCTTTCTTAGCTTTGTCCCAAAGAAATGCCCCATTGTTTATACGATTCATGGTCTCCATGGCATCTACCAAGGAGTGCTGCTTAGCAAATGGGCGCAGAGGAAAGCCATTAAGAAGGCGGACCTTACTGTCTTTGTTTCTAAAGGGGAGGAAGATGTCGCGCTTAGATATGATCTAATACGAGGAGCAAACCATTGCGTGATCCCCAATGGAATCGACAGGAGTAAACTACCCAAACGACAGGCTCCAAAGGAAAAACTTCTTGTCTTTGTGGGGAGTGTTACCCCTGTCAAAGATCCACTTTTCCTCCTTAAGGTTATGGAGATCCTTGGACCCAAAGGGTACCAGCTTAAGGTAATCGGAGGCGGTGAACTTGAAGAAGAAATGAAAGCGAGCCCCTATGTTACGGTTACAGGAAAGTTGCCGCGCGATGATGCTCTCAAACAACTTGCAGAAGCGGAAACTGTCTTGATTCCCTCTGTTTGGGAAGCTTGCTCTCTGCTACTTCTCGAAGCCATGGCGATGGAAATTCCCATCATAGCCTCTCGCATTTCTGCTTTTGAAGAGGTGGTTGAACCTGGACCACTCGCGACTCTTATGGATCACAAAGATCCTCAAAAATATGCCGAAGCAGTCCTTGCAAAAGAGGACTATACGAAGGAAGCAAAAAAGCGGTTTGAAGAAAAGTACCTTTGGGAAAGATGTATGAACAGTTACGAAGGGATATATCAAAGCCTATTGTTCACATAGGCTTGTTGAAATGCTCTCCCCAAGTCCATTGGAGTATTTTCAGATGATTAACAACTGCATTTTTTGGCATGTCATAGTCTTCCTGAGCGCATTTTATCGCCATTTTTAGGGTATCTTGTAAATGATCACGTATATACGTTACCCCCCCTCGTGTTTGATTTCATAGAGTCGAGACTTTGAAGGAGGGGTATTAGCAAGCCATCTCATCATTCTTCTCCTGATATAGATAGCTGTGTAAGCCTCATACTTATCATATATTTCTGAGGTATTCTGAATACCTATGGGATTCCATTCTTTGAATTTGTCTTAATTCATATTCACTTAATAATTTCATAGTTTTACAATATAGCTAAAATAACTTGTTTTAGTTATGTTCAGTACTCCCTGAAAACTCTATCTATACCATACATCGTGGTTACTATATGGCCATATTCAGTCACCACTGAAATATTATTTACTGGGTCATAAAATTGCATTCTCCCCATGATCCTATTTGGTGATATTTAAACCATCTTTTATTGTTTTTTCAATAACTAAAGGAGTAAACCCCCGATTTTACATTTGATCCAAGGCATGAGCAAAAAGGAGGCTTTTTTTATCTAAGATTTTTACCTTAAAAAATTAACATCCTGTACGTTAAAAATCGAATTCACGTTATATTAGAAGTAGGCTGCATATAAATATTCTGTACAAAAGGAGGCTGCATATACACGGTTTGGAAAGGAGACTGCACAGCAACCACTGAAGTTGGACAGGGATGAGATGCTTGCTGAACAGGAACGGTACTTGCTTCTTTTTCGAGACTGTAAGAATAACTGTGTAAATGAAAAAATGTTAAGGAAAAATAACGTTGATTTCACACAAGGATAAATCATGAATTATGATTTCGAAGAAGAATTAGATAAGTGCGCAACCATGGAAGACCTAACCGGTCAAAATGGGCTAATCCAAAAGCTCATTGGTGGAATGGTTGAGAAAATGCTCGAGAAAGAGATGGAAGGGCACTTAGGATATGAAGAGCACGCCATCAAGGGTAATAATACCGATAACAACCGGAATGGGAAAAACAAAAAAGTCATACAGAACACGCATGGACCTATAGAGATAGAGGTACCTCGAGATAGGAAAAGCGAGTTTGAGCCCAAGCTAATTAAGAAGAGGGATGGTCATATCAGCTCCTCTAATGATAAGATTATCTCAATGTATGCTCGGGGTATGACGACTCGTGATATTCAGGGGCATATTAAAGAGCTCTATGGAGCAGATATCTCTCCTGCTATGGTCTCAAATATTACTGATAAGGTATTGGAAGTTGCCGCAGAATGGCAATCGCGTCCTTTGTCAAACATTTACCCTATCATCTTTTTTGATGCGATACATTACAAAGTCAGGGAAGGAAGCAAAGTGGTAACCAAAGCCGCTTATACCTGTTTAGGACGGCAGCTCTAGTAACTCCAAATAACTTAGCTATAAAATCATATGATGCTTTTCCTAGTGAATAAAGGATGACAGCTGAACATAAGTGGGCCTAAGCAAAATCCAAACGAAGGAAATACCAGTGTGGAGTAGATGAACTTTTCAAGGAATATTGCCTATAACTAATTTAAAATAATTCAGCTATATGTAGAACTTAAAAATCGAATCCACGTTATTTAAAGGATGCAAAAAGCCCCAAGATTTCTAGGGCTTTTGAAGTAAGCTTTGTTGGTGCTAGGCCTTAATTTTGATGTCGACACCGGCTGCGACAGGAAGGACTTTAAGTTTGTCAATCGTGTCAAGTGTGGGGTTAATAATATCGAGAAGGCGAATGTGAGTACGGATCTCAAATTGCTCTCGCGACTTTCGGTCAACGTGAGGGGAGCGGAGGACAGTATAGATTTCTCGCTTCGTAGGAAGGGGAATCGGCCCAACAATCCGTGCGCCAGTTCTCTTTGCTGTCTCAACAATATCGGCAGTTGAGCGGTCAAGAATGCGCTGGTCATATCCTTTAAGGCGGACTCTTATCTTTTTTCTACTAGGTTCTTTTACCTTTGGTTCTTTTGCCATTTATTGTCTCTTTGTAATTTCTTCTTGGATTTTTGTAGGAACACGTTCAAAGTGGCTAGGCTCCATGGTGTATGTCGCGCGGCCCGAGCTGAGTGAACGGAGTGTTGTCGAGTAACCAAACATTTCACTTAAGGGAACTTCACATTCGAAGAGGACAACACCTTTTTCATTCCCTTGATTTTGGATTTTTCCACGACGCCTGTTGATATCGCCCATAACATCTCCTAAATAATCTTCAGGAGTTGTCACTACAACCTTCATAATTGGTTCAAGGATAATTGGCTTACTTTTCTTAGCAGCGTCTTTAATTGCCATTGAAGAGCAAATCTTAAAGGCCATCTCGTTTGAATCCACTTCGTGGAACGATCCAAATACGATCGCCACTTTAACATCAACCAAGCTAAAGCCTGCAAGAACCCCGTTGGTAAGACCTTCTTCTACCCCTTTGATACATGCAGGGATGTATTCTCTTGGGATAACTCCACCAACAATTTTGCTAACAACTTCGTTGCCTTTGCCCGACTCGTTTGGTTCAATCTCTAAGCAGACATGCGCGTACTGACCACGACCACCAGATTGTTTTACAAACTTGGTTTCTGTTTTTCCAGGCGCGGTAATAGTTTCTTTATATGAGACCTGCGGTGCACCCACATTTGCCTCAACCTTGAATTCGCGGAACATTCGATCTTTTAAAATTTCGAGGTGCAGTTCACCCATCCCAGCAATAATTGTTTGCCCTGTTTCCTCGTTTGACGTAACGCGGAAAGTTGGATCTTCTTCAGAAAGGGAGCCTAATGCTACTGAAAGTTTTTCTCTATCGCTTTTTGATTTTGGCTCAATTGCCATTGAAATTACAGGCTCGGGAAATTCCATTTTCTCTAAAAGAAGAGGATTACTTTCAGCACAAAGAGTATCTCCAGTAGTAGTGTTCTTCAGCCCAATAATCGCTGCAATATCTCCTGTAAAGAACTCCTCACGATCCTTTCGTTGGTTCGAGTGCATTTCAAGTAGCCTTGAAACACGTTCTTTTTTGCCTTTTGTAGTGTTAATTAGAGTCATTCCTTTTGCAAGAGTTCCTGAGTAAACACGAACAAACGTTAAACGACCGACGTAAGGGTCGGTGACAACTTTAAAGGCAAGTGCAGCAAGAGGACTATCATCTGCAGGCTCAAGTGTGAGTTCTTCATCAGAATCAACATCAAGCCCTTTAATCGTTCCTCGATCTAAAGGAGAAGGCATCCACTTTGTTACAGCATCAAGAAGGGGTTGAACTCCCTTGTTCTTGAATGCTGAACCACAAAGAACAGGATTAAACTTGTTTGTGACAACACCCTTTCGAATGGCTGCGTGAATTTCATCTTCAGTCAAGGTATCAGGTGCTTCAAGAACCTTCATCATGAATTCTTCATTTGACTCATCAATTGTTGCAAGCTCTTCAAGCAACTTTGCGCGAAGCTCTTGGCATTTTTCTTTCAGGTCATCAGGAATGTCAGTGGTTTCGAACTCAGCGCCTAGGGTTTCGTCTTTGAAAACATAGGCTTTCATAGAAACGAGATCACACATCCCTAAGAAGTCATTTTCAGCTCCGATGGGGTATTGAACAGGTATAGCATTTGCACCGAGCTTCTCTTGCATACTCTTGATACAGTAGAAGTAGTCAGCGCCAACACGATCCATTTTATTGATGAAAGCAATTCTAGGTACGTTATATTTCTCAGCTTGCCGCCACACAGTCTCAGATTGGGGTTGCACTCCATCTACTGCACTAAAGACAGCGACAGATCCATCAAGGACTCGCAGGGAGCGCTCTACTTCAACGGTAAAATCAACGTGTCCTGGTGTGTCAATAATGTTGATTTTGTAATCTTTCCAATAAACAGTTGTAGCTGCAGAAGTAATGGTAATCCCGCGCTCTTGTTCCTGTTCCATCCAGTCCATTGTAGCAGCCCCTTCATGGACCTCACCGATGCGGTGTACACGACCGGAGTAATATAGGATTCTCTCTGTGCAAGTGGTTTTTCCGGCATCGATGTGGGCCATGATGCCAATGTTGCGTACATTTCCTAACTTATCTTGTGGTGGGCGTTTATTTGCCATCGCGTTTCAGATGCTCCTTTACCATTTGTAGTGAGCAAAAGCTTTGTTTGCTTCGGCCATGCGGTGAGTGTCGTCTTTCTTTTTAATTGTGGTTCCCTGGTTGTTGAAGCAATCAGAGAGTTCTGTTGCTAAACCATCAGCCATGCTTCGCCCAGCTTTCTGGCGGGCATTCGTAATAATCCACTTCATAGCCATAGCCTGACGTCTCTCAGGAGGGATTTCAATCGGTACTTGATAAGTAGCCCCACCAATTCGGCGAGATTTGACTTCCAAAGTTGGCATGGCATTTTCCATAGCTTGGTCAAAAGCACTTAGGGTGTCTTCGGCGCTTACTTTTTTGGAAAACTCTTCAAGAGCGCTGTATACGATTTTAATCGCAACAGACTTTTTGCCGTGCATCATGACACGATTGATGAATTTCGCAAGGACGGTACTATTGTACTTAGGATCAGGGATAGCTTTTCTCTTCGTTGCTCGACGTCTTCTAGACATGTTTCACTTTTCCTTTACTTGGGTTTCTTTGCGCCGTATTTCGATCGGCCTTTCTTTCGGTCTTTAACGGCTGCACAGTCAAGTGAACCGCGGACGATATGGTAGCGAACACCGGGGAGGTCTTTCACTCTTCCACCTCTTACGAGGACGATGCTATGTTCCTGCAGGTTATGTCCTTCACCGCCGATATACGCGATTACTTCCTGCCCGTTAGATAGGCGAACCCAAGCAACTTTACGAAGTGCCGAGTTTGGTTTTTTAGGAGTCTTAGTCTTCACTTGAAGACAAACACCCCTTCTTTGAGGACATTTTTGGAGCGCAGGAGACTTCTTTTTCTTCTTTTTAGGTGATCGTGGTTTACGCACGAGCTGGTTAATCGTTGGCATTGAGGCCTTTACTCCTATTTATATTGTTGTCGATCCCATACGGGACTAAGTATTACCGAGGTAAACGAATAATATATCCTACTGCGCTAATTATTTGCAACAGCCTGCTCGCTTGCTATCAAAAAACGACTTGGTTGTTAAATAATTAAATTTCATTTGCATAAAATTATTTTACTCTAAAACGAACCATTTAATTTTTCAATTTGTATAGTGAAAGAAAAAATGGAGATTATGGGAAGGGCGTTTTTTTCGAGATTTATTTTTCTCTTTATTTTTGTTTCAACAGCATTTGCAAGCGACCCTTACACGCTCTCACTTCAAGACGTGCGACCAAGCATGGATAAAATGTTTACTTACCATGTTGAAAATAAAGAGTTTTCTCCTCTAGTTGTCAAACGCTCCCTTAAAATCTATATTGAACAGTTTGACCCGGATTGTCTCTACCTATTAAAGAAAGAAGTTGAACCCTTTCTTTCTTTTACACCCAGGCAAATCCAAAAGGTAATCAGTGACTTTCACCGAGATCAATATCCTGAATACTGGAACCTAAACTTTCTTATTGAAAAATCCATCCATAGGAACCAAAAGATTCGACACGAGGAGATTGAGCGCCTGATTGATGGAGGGATAGAGGATCTTACCCCCTCTATAACAACTTCTTATCCAAGCTATTCAAGCGCTGAGCAAGAACTCAGAGAAAGGGTTCGCAATCGACTGATTCTTGAGCTAAAAGCTTATATGAAGGGAAGAAATGATGTTTTACTAAATCCTCAGCTCATCCAAAAAATTCTGAATCACCGCTCAAAGAAATCAATTTCCTTTGAGTCTCAGTATTTAAACCCGACTGAACATACCTTAGCATTGCACATGCTTAAGGCTATGGCAAAAAGCCTTGATGCTCATACGGGTTACTACAGTCCTCGAGAAGCATATGAAATCCGGGCAGCCTTAAAGAAAGAATTTTCAGGAGTGGGAGTTGTTCTCCGTGAAGACTTTGATGGTGTCTATATTTCCGATGTCGTTAAAGGAGGGCCTGCTAAAAAGAGTAGGAACATCCACGTTGGAGATATTCTTGTTGCAGTTAACCACCAAGGGGTTGAAGAGCTTGTTTTTGAAGAGCTCCTTGAGGTGATGAAAGGAAAATCAGGGTCTAAAGTAACCTTGGGGATCAAAAGGAATGAGACAATTGTTCATGTTGACCTAATCCGAGAGAAGATTACGATGGATGATGAGCGTCTCTCCCTAGAATTTGTTCCCAATGGTGATGGGATCATTGGGAAAATTAACGTTCCGGCATTTTACGATAATGGGGGAGCTATTAGCTTGGATCGAGATCTTCGCGAGGCGCTCCGCGCGCTTAAGCAGGAAGGAGATCTCCAAGGGATTGTCATGGATTTTCGTGAGAATTCAGGAGGGTTCTTAAGTCAAGCGGTTAAAGTTTCTTCATTTTTCATTCAGGGTGGGCTCATTGTTATTTCAAAGTATGCCGATGGTGAAGTGAGTTACCAGCGAAACATCGACGGGCGGCGCTATTTCGATGGACCTCTTATCATCTTGACTTCTAAGGCCTCTGCATCAGCTGCTGAAATTGTTGCCCAAGCACTACAAGATTATGGTGTTGCCCTTATCGTTGGAGATGAGCGCTCTTATGGAAAAGGATCGATGCAATATCAAACGATTACAGACGAGAAAGCCAGGTCTTTCTTTAAAGTGACGGTCGGTCGCTATTACACCGCCTCTGGTCGATCACCTCAGATTCAAGGGGTTCAATCAGATATTGTTGTGCCAACCATTTTCTTTCCTTACAATATCGGTGAGCGCTATCTTGAATTTCCTCTCTCAAATGATCACCTGAGTGGGGATGTATTTCACTCTCTCATGAATATCAAACAAGGGTCATACCGCGATGTAGCCCGATTTACTGTTCCTTATCTTCAGCCTCGTGAATCAGACTGGAGACAGATGCTTCCGCGCTTAACCTCTAATAGCCAAAAGAGAATTGATCAAAACCAAAATTTTCAGTTTTTCCTTAAGGTTGGCAATGGGTATCGTCACAAAAAATCTAGAGGGCAATCTCGTTGCGATGCCCAAGATGAAAACTTTGGATCAAACGATCTTCAGATGAACGAAGCAGTTGAAATCGTCAAAGATATGATCTCAATCAGCAGAGAAAAGCCCTTGCGCTAAATTTTTCAAACCTCTACCATGAAACGTTCTAGTTTGTCCTTTAATTGAGAGCAAACGGCTAGGTAGCTCAGTTGGTAGAGCAGAGGACTGAAAATCCTTGTGTCGCCGGTTCGATTCCGGCTCTGGCCACACCTTTCTTGACGAGGAAAATCCGGACTATATCCGGAATACTAGATTTCTGATCTTCCCCCGTTTCTGTAGACATTTTTAACATAGACTATTCTCATGTTTTTCTTCAAATTTCACCGGGCTCAAATATCCCAATGTTGAATGCCTTCTCTTATTGTTATAGTAGTATTCTATATAATTAAATATGTCCTTTTCAGCAGCTTCTGCATCTTTAAAGACTTCAGCTCCTACGCATTCTCTCTTAAGAGAATTGAAAAAACTTTCCATTGGGGCATTGTCATAGCAACTTCCTTTTCCACTCATGCTTCTAATCATGTTGTTTTTCTTTAGACTTTTATCTATTGCTTCAGAGCCGTATTGTGATCCTTGATCGCTATGAAATATTATCCCTTCTACAGCTCCTCTTCCTGAGACTGCCTGCTTTTCAGTCTTAATCAATCGACCATGGTCATGCTTACTGAGCCATACTTTTAGCGTAGAAACACCTATACTCAGATCACTTGCTACCCCTTCTATCTTCAGCCCCTCTTCTCTCACTAACTTGACCGCATTCCCTTTAAATTCATCATTGAATTTTTTCATTTACTTTTACTCCTCTTTAAGTTCGAGAAGTCTATATCATAACTGTCCTGTTTTTCGGGGGAAGATCATCGTTGTAGATGCAGTCGATGAACACGAAGATTTATCTCCTAGAGAAATGGATCCTTCTCATCCAGCGGGAAATTACTTGGCCATCAAGAAAAACGGCTCTGAGGTGATAGTGATTCTGGCTCACCTGATGAAAGATACATTGGTTGTTAAGAAAGGGGAAACCACCCAGCAGGGACAGCCGATTGCTAAGGTGAGGAATTCGGGAAATACAACGGAGCCCCACCTGCATATCCATGCGACTTTCCAAGAAGAAGGAGAAGATCTTCTGTTTACGGGATCTGATGTTCCTATTACATTTAAGAAGAGATTTCTTGTCAGGAACGATAAGCTTTGATGCTAATCCTCAAAATGCAATCCTAGGGGACTCTTGCTTAAAGAGGATGGGGAGAAATAACAGGATCGTCATATTTCAGATAGAAAAGCACCTCTTCAAAGAAATCTTTTCCATTAAGGATGGAGATGATTTTTGTTCTCTCCTTTTGGTAATAATCGATCATTTCATCAGTGGGGGAAAAAATCTTGAAAGAAGGAATGGGGAGGGAATCCATCGTAAGGTTCACACTTGTGAAATCCACGAACATCTTATCGTCATCATAAAAATAGCCCTTATATCCCAGCTCGTAAAGATAAGCCAATTTTTCTCCATACCCAAATAGCAAGCCCCATAAATGGTGATTTTTATTCGGCTGTCCCAGCATATTCCAAAAAGTTGAGTCAGGGTTGGAGATGTCCTTTGCTGTCTCTAAAGGATCAAAATTTTGTTTTACAGCCTGATAAAATTGGTCGTAGTATTTGTGTAAAATCCAAGTTGTTTCAGCAACGTTAACAAAAAATTCAAGATTCCATCGTCTGCAAAAAATGTATTTTGAAGAGTTTTCTTTTTCCCAATAATGTGCCCAATACTCCCATTGCTTCGATGAACTGAAACAGAAGTCAATCTCCTCCCTGGAATATTTTATTTTCTTAAATAGAGAAAGCTTACGATATCGATCTTCTTTTTGTTTTTCTGTGATGCCTATGCCTGTTGGTTCTAATAAGGTCATAGGCTTTGACCCAAAAAGGGTATATAGCCCCCCTCTACGAATCATAAAATGTTTCAAAGATTGGACCAGCTTGCGATCTGGATTCTCTGCATAGCGTTTGTGGTTGTAGTAAAAGAAAATACTTGTTGAAAAAATAAAAAAAACAATGGAGACCGTCAAAAAGTTTATGAGCCTCTTGCGAAATACCATTATTGTGCCTTAAATAACCATGAGCATGCTTCCAGGGTACCAATGAATGAGAAATCAAGCAAGGCCAATTTTTTGAAATAAATGTTAATTTGGAGTTGACAAATGAAGATAATTTTTCATGCTTTACTTATGATCGCTGGTGTTTTTGGCATCAATCATGCATTTTGTAATCAATATTATGAAAATATTGAGCAAGATTTTCTAGAATTAAACGATACAAACGAAAGAATACTTATAGATAATAATCAGCTGAAGTTGTTTAAAAATCAACTAATGGTAGAGCTTGGAGAAAACCATTTGTTGCCTGTTGGCAAACTATGGCAAAAGGAGGAGGGCACTTTCGTAACTCTGAGTACAGATCCTAACTATCGGTATCAATGTATAGGGTGTGGGGCCACATATGACTACCAGCTTAGGGAGTGCCATGTATGCGGAGGAGGAGATTTTATTCGAATAAGACGTGAGAAACGTTGATATATTTCACCTTAGTCATCACTTTAATTTGCTCTTTGCCACTCTTTTCTTCTGTCCAGTTTTCGGGGCTTGGATGGGTTATGGAAGAGGGGTGTGTTACGACTCTTTATTTAGAAGGAAGTCCCTATGATAGAGGATACTAACATGGGGTCTTACTAAGAGAAAAAATACATGATAATCTTAAGGGTTTTATTGGGAGCGAAAACTTTTATAAAGATGAAGTGGTGCAACGATTTCAAGCTCAATTGCCGCAAATTTTGAGCTACATCCCCTCGCATCTCATTGAAGAAATGCAGGGGATTTCTGTAGGGGCAGATGTTTCCTTTAAAAAAGTGCTCATGATGAATCTTTTTCCGGAAATGTTTCATTGTATTGGGATCACCCTTCAAGGGGAAGCAACTCATGATCACTTCCTTTATCATGTCAGGGTTCTCGATTATAGTATCGGGAAAAATCTACAAAAAAATGCCGTTCTAATCGTTGTCAAACCCAACGGGAAAAAATCTTATCTTTCGGTTAGCTATGCTGGTTTTATTGGTGTGATTACGGGAATGAATGAAGAAAAGATTGCAATTGGAGAGATTTCAGGTGATCAATATGGCCCGTGGGAAGGAGTGCCTATGGCATTTCTGTTAAAAGAGGTTTTAGAAAACGCTTTAAGCCTTAATGAAGCACAGAAAATTCTTGAAAATACTTCACGTGTTTCTGAATACTACTATGTCATTTCTGATGGTAAAATAGAGGAATCTATTGGGGTTTATGCCACGCACAACCACCTTTGTTGTATTGGGCCAGGAGAGAGTGACTCTTTATTAACCCCTAATAACATGCCTCAATATTCGAAGAGAAAAGCTGCTATTTTCAACGATCAACCCAAAAACTGTATTTTATTGGGAGGGTTTGACTCTTTACGTCGTTACTCTACATTGACCGAAAGAATGCAAAAAGAATACGGATTCATTGATCATATTGCATGCCAAAGAATCATATTGCCTCCAGTAACCAATGATACGAATCTTCATAATGCGATTTTTCACCCTTCATCGCTGGACGTTTGGGTCTCAAATATGGGATTAGATCGCACCCCGGTCAGCCAAAGCTGTTATACCCATTTTAATCTTATGCAGCTTTTGAACTTTAATCCATGAATGTGGCGTGAGTCGCAGTTGGGTTGCCTATCCGGGATATATCCGGAGTAGCCAATTTCCTGGGTTCGAAATCGATTGCTTTTAATTGAAAATCTTTGCTTGAAAAGAATTGGTTTCTTCTAGTAAGATGGGTGGAGTAGGTTGATCTAAGGTCATCCTTGTCAGTTGGTGGAAAGGCTTTTTCAAAACTGAAAATCCTTGTGTCGCCGGTTCGATTCCAGCTCTGACCAAGTTTTAGTCGGGCTCCCTTTTCCTTGTCATGTGAGTAGCCTAATAGCCTTCAATCATTGCCTCTGCTGTTTCAAATGGTTGAAAGCCTTGGCTAGACTTAATCCTTATCTCAGAGCAAACTAACAATACCATCTCATGGTCCAAATGCATACAGGATTTCTAAACCGTTAAACTCTCGATGAAAAAGTTAATTATTTTTTTTCTAACTCGTTTTGATCTTCGAGTGGGCGCCAAATTTTTCCGTGAATGACCGTGCGGAAATCGTCGTTGGTGGAATATTCGGCGTGCATAAGATACGTGTCGGGGGTTTCTCCTTTTTCATAAAATTCGAACCCTTCGAAGCCAAGGTGGTCAAGGCGAAACTCCCAACCGATTAAGTTGTCATTGATCATCCCCTTGCCAACAACCTTGCCAAGAGATTGGTTTTCAAGTTCAATATGAAATCCTCTCCGGGTGATACCGTAAAAGGCGAATTGGTTCTGCATCACATCTGAGAGCTCGGAAATTTGGATTTCCTGAAGGGAATCAATGCGCCCTTTTTCATCCACTTCTGGAACTTTCCATCGCGTATAAAAAGCAAGCTTTTCATCCATCATTGAAAGGGTGATTTCCCCTTCTCCAATCCATGAACCAGATTTAAAAATAAACGGATGCTTTGTCAAAACATAAACCTTCTTGTGTAGACACTCTGCAACATACCAAGGGCGCTCATTGTTAATGTGACTGAAGACCCTCCATAAGTTACTAATACTAAAGGTACTCCAGTAATAGGCAAAAAGCCGCACATCATTCCGATATTAATCACCACATGAACAGCCAAATATACAGCAATTCCGGAGGAAAGAACCCGCCCAAAATGGTCTCTAGCTACCGCTGTTACTTGAAAACTATAGTAAATCAGTCCGAAAAACAAGAGAAGCATTAAAATAGCTCCAAAAATTCCATACTCTTCTGCAAACGCAGGGAAAACAGAGTCTGTATGTGCTGCAGGAAGAAATTGCCTTCCTGTAAACATACTTTTTTTAAAACCGCTACCAGTATATCCGCCGAGAGCAATCGCTGTTTTAGCTGCTTGATGGTGGTAGGTATCAGGGTCAAATCTTTCGTATTGATATTCTTTTAAAATTTTTGTTGCGACGGGGCGGAGCTCTTCATGAGAAAGAATCCCGGTGAATATAAAGGAAATCAAAACTAAGGCCGTAACACCCATAATCGACATGATTTTTATGACTTTCTGTTTAATTCCACCAAAATAAAACATCCCCAGTGTCATGGGATATAAAACCATTGCAGAACCTAGGTCAGGCTGCTTTAAAATGAGAACAAATGGAATAAAAACAATGAGTGACGCCTGAAAAAAAGTTCTCCAATCCCCCACGTTTCTTCCCTTTTTTTCAAGAAACCAACTCAGGGTAAGGACAAGAGAAAGTTTCGCATATTCAGAGGGTTGCAGAGTTCCTCCAACAAAAGGAATGCGGTACCAACGATGAACATGTTGAATAGATTCTGTAAAAAAAAGGCCAAAGAGGAGTAAAATGGTCCCAACGTAAAGAATCCAGGCCCACTCACGGAGTTTATGGTAGTCGAGGCCTGCAAAAAATAGATAACAAAGGATTCCAACGCCAAAATGTTGGATCTGATTTTTGGCTGTAGAAGTAAAGAAGAAATCTTCTTCAGAAATTTGAACCTCAGAGGTGGTTGACGCAATAATCAAGATGCTCATCACCATTAAAACGGCGATGATCATAATGGTTCTTGAGTCGATGCGTCTTAAATATTGATGGTTCCACATATACGTATTCTCTAATATTTGGAGTTATTATGGTAGAAAAAGTCACTATAATTCATCTTAATACTATCGATTCAACAAACACTTATGCAAAAGAAAACTATCAGCAGTTCGGGCAGGATGAGATTACAAGGATTACCGCAGATGAGCAGTTAAAGGGACGAGGCCGTTTTAAGAGAGGCTGGCTTTCTCCAAAGAGAATAAACATCTATCTCACCTATTATTTCACTTCAAATAAAAATCCAATGGATCTCAATAATTTAGCGCAGATCCTTTGCCTCTCTATTTCTAAACTTCTCAATAAAAACGGACTAAAGCCTCAGATCAAATGGCCCAATGATGTTCTTGTGAATCAAAAAAAAATCTCTGGAATCCTTTGTGAAACAATTGATCTTCAGGATAAATTTGGAGTGGCTTTAGGAGCTGGCATTAATATTAATATGCCTCAGAAACTCCTCGATAGGGTCGATCAACCCGCAACTTCCTTAATGGTAGAAACGGGAAAAGAACATGAACGCGAAGACTTAATCAAAACCCTCGATAAATTTTTTATTGAGGATTACCACCTTTATAAAAGGGATGGCTTTAAACCCTTTTATATGAGCTACGATGCACTTCTTACCCACAAAGGAATGCCCATTACCCTCAAACAAAATAGTCATACAATTTCAGGAACTCTCCACTCCTTAAATCCTGATGGTCGTCTCAACATCCTTCTTCCAAGTGGTGAGGTCCAAACGCTCAGCTCGGGTGAAATTAAAAAGTGAAGGAACGCTGTACTTGGGCTAAGGCCTCAAACCCCCTCCTTGTTGCCTATCACGACACAGAGTGGGGGCGCCCCGTTTATGATGACCAAAAGCATTTTGAGCTTCTCTGCTTAGAGGGGCAACAAGCGGGCCTTTCATGGGAAATTATCTTAAAAAAACGAGAAGCTTACCGCACTATCTTTCATCAATTCGACCCAAAAAAAATCGCTATTATGACAGATGAGCAACTCCTGATTGCAACGAAAAACAAAGAGATTGTCCGGAATAAGTTAAAAGTATTCTCTATTCGAAAAAATGCTCAGAGCTTTCTAATCCTTCAAAGCGAGGAAGGGTCATTTGATCGCTATATTTGGAACTTTGTAGGGGGGAGCACCCTTCAGTGCCTGGAAGTGCGCAGTATCTCACCTGAGAGTATCGAGATTTCCAAGGCACTTAAAAAACGAGGATTTTCTTTTGTTGGTCCCACAATTATCTATTCATACTTGCAAGCAGCCGGCCTAACCTTTGACCATACCGCTAACTGTTTCCTATCAAAGATAAGGTCGCTCAAAAAAAGGCCGTAAACGGATATGCGAATGTTTCTGTCGAATTTTGATTTTTATGGTTATTAAATATTGTAATAGATCTGTTGATAATAATATTTGCAATGGTTATTAACTCAAATAGGTAGGTAATTTATGAAATATATTTTTTTGTTAGGGCTTTTGCTCTTGATGGGGTGCGGAGCAAGTGGTGAAATCATGACACGCGATAAGTATGCTGAAGTTGAAATGGGAATGACAATACAGGATATTGAAAAGCAATACGGCAAGCCTTACAAAATTGTATCAAAAGGAGAAGGAAAAGAGACCTACGAATACATCGAAAAAATTACAATGGGGACGCAAGTGATCGAACAGCGTCGCTACTATATTGTGATTCAAGATGGGAAGGTAATAGGAAAGCACATGAAAGTTTCCAGCCCTCCACCAGTTGAAGCCATTTATTCAGATGACCCCTATCCTAATTATTAAGGGCTCAACTCTTGGTTGAGAAATGCGTTCTAGATGAAAAATTGTTTAAAACTTATTGATTGGTCCTATCAAAACCAAAATATGACGAAAAAATAAATTATCAACATTTGTTTAAAAAACAAATTGATGGTACTTCAAATCCCCCCCCCTAATACCCCTCAACTTGTAGGCAATACGTTGTTTAATTGCACTTTCTACTAAATTTCCGTATAATCGATGTCTAACAGGGGAGGCGTTATGGAAATTGAAGGAAACGATCTAATTGAATTAAATTTTTTACAAGCTAAGGAGCATTCCGTTTGTATCGAAAAGCCAGTGGGAAATATTGCAGACCCAATCACAGAGCAATTTAAGGTAGCCCTGCAATCAATCCAAGATAAGATTGATGAAGGAAGAAAAAGAGAGGCTCTTGATTTTGTCAACAAGGAGCTAAAAACTCTCAATGAAAAGTATGTCGGATGTTATCTCTTTCCTGAGCTTGGCGAGTTTAAAAGCTTTCTTTTTGCTCTCCAAGATGAGCTTAGTAATTAAGTAGAGAAAGGTCTGGCTTTACATGCAAAGACGGTGAAAGCTTTGAGCGCAGGATCTGTTGGATCGCCTCAAGTGTTGCACCTGTTGAAGAGGGGCATGTTGTGCATGCTCCTTGATAAGCAATTACCACTTCAGTTTCATCATTCAAAGCAGAGACTTCAATGCCTCCTGCATCTAGTTCGATATAGGGTTGAATTTCGTCACGTATCACTTCTTTAATGTGATCAAGCTTCTCGTCTGGGGAAAATAGGTGCCAATTGGGGTGACCTCCTTCTCCGGTTAATTGAGAAGGAACGGGAGGAGATGTTGAAGGGTCTTTCAAGGGAATATCTGAGCATTTTTCTGCTGCTTCTTCGATAGCCGCAAGAACCAGGTTGAGATAAGCATCGACTTCTTTTGGAAAAGCTGGGATATTTGTAAAATCACGGAGCTTGCGGTCAATTAAATCCACGGAAAGGCGACGCGCTTGGTCATAATTTTTTCTGAGGAGAACTTCGCAAGCCGCATCGGCAGCACCGATGAGGGCAGCCTCTCCAAAGGCCTGAAATTTAGCATCGGCAACAATCCCATCCGTTTCATCAACCACAAGAGACATGATCAGGATATTCCCTTGTGCTTCTACCCTACCTGTTACAACACGCATCTCTTGAAGAGATCCAGCATTTTCATTGAAGCGTCCCAAGTTGCGAGGCTTTAAGATTCTTTCGGTAAGGAGATAACTATAGTTGTTCCACGGGTAGGGCTTCATAAAACAACCTCTTTAGAAAAGGTGCGACATCTTTGTGCAGAATCGATAATGATTCCGAGGGCGCGATCGATTTCTTCTTCAGTAGTTTCCCGCGATAAGCTAAATGAAAGGGCACAAGGATCACTCGCTAAGTATTCGAGCTTTTGTTTTTGACCTCCTCCAAAAGAGGCAAAAACTCCTGCCTCACGAAGATGAAAAGCAAGGAGTTCATGATGAATACCTGGGAAAAGAATCGCAGAAACATTGGGAAGGCGCTCCGCTTCCTTATATAAGAGTTTTACTTCGGGAATCGCAAGCTTGATCCCCTCCTCTAATTTATCACGCAGACGCGCCGTTTCAAGAGAAAGGTGGTCAAAGGCTTCACTCATCTCCTGGATCGCAATTCCCAAACCAATAAGGGCCGGTGTATTGAGGTCTGCTCCTTCCATTCCTTCTAAAGCAGCTGGTGTAAAATCTATCCCGCGACGTACAAAAACGCCCCCACTCCCCTTTGGCCCATGCAAAATTGGCCCATCAAAGGTAAGAAAATCGAGAGGAATCTCTTCAAACTTAAAGTAGAGCTTTCCCAGGATTTGAGAAGCGTCCACATGGAAAAGAATTCCCTTTTCTCGACATACTTCTACAAGTTCCCAGATAGGATGAATGACTCCGGTTAAACTATTTGCCCATGAAAGGGAAACCAGTCCCGTTTTTGGGGAAATCGCATCCTCTAAGGCATCTCGCGTCACTTGTCCATTTTCGCTCAGTTGAATTGTTTTTTGAACAACACCGAGTTTTTCATAATGTTTTCCTAGAAGGTGGATCGGTGCTTCTTCGGCAGCCGTTGTGAGAATGTGATTCCTCCCACTTTCAACAATATGGTCAATATAAACGCTTTGGTAAACAGCCGCAATCGCAGCGCTTCCTGACGAAGTAAAGTGAAACGTATCCTTTGGGTGGGCACCGACAAAAGCGCGCAGATCTCCAACGGAGCGTTCGATCGATACAAAAGGCTCTTTCCCTTTTAGGTAGGGGGCACAAGTAGACTCCCAGTGCCTTTTGAGGATGGGTTGCATTTGACTGATAAGATGAGAAGAAGGGCGGGCAATGGTCCCATTGTCGAGATAAATCGGTTCCATCAGTTTAAGGACTGCTTTTTCCAGGTCTTCCCTTCAAAACAATAGCAGATGGGTTCACCGGTGGGAATTTCAAGATTAAGCACGTCTTCATTGGAAAGGTCATTTAAGTACATGACAATCGACCGAAGAGAATTTCCGTGAGCTGAAATGAGGACATTTTTTCCTTTCTGAAGGTAGGGAAGTGCTTTTTCCTTGAAATAGGGAATCGCTCTTTTGGCTGTCATTTCGAGGCTTTCACCTCTTGGAGGCGGGACATCAAAACTTCGCCGCCAAATTTCTACTTGCTCAGCGCCGTATTTTTCTCGAGTTTCATCTTTGTCAAGCCCCTGCAACTCTCCATACATCCGCTCATTGAGCTCCCAGGCGACAATCACAGGAATGCAATTCTCTTGTGCTTTTTCATCATAAATATTTCCCCACGCAGCCTGTTCCCTTTCCCCTTGATGAGGAATAACGGGGGTTTTCCCGCTCTCATTTTCGCTCATTGCAATCATCGCAGTCATTTGAGCGCGCATTAAAGTTGAAATAAAGATCACGTCGAAATCAATGCCTTTAATCAGCTTCCCAGCTTCCTGAGCTTCAACCACACCTAGCTTACTAAGAGGGACATCAACCCAACCTGTAAAACGATTTTTTTGATTCCACTCCGACTTTCCGTGTCTAAGAAGAATGAGTTTTGCGCCTTTTTCCATACCTCATATAATAGAATAGATTGCCTTATTAGGGTACATTTTTTATAATGATTTCATGGAACCAAATCGTTTAAGTAAAATTTTAGCTTGTGCTGGTGTCGCCTCTCGGCGCGCAGCCGAACACCTTATCTTTGATGGGAAGGTGCGGGTCAATGAAAAAATTGTAACCGTCCCCCAAACTATTGTGAATCCAAAAACCGATAAGGTTTATGTCGATGATGAGCGTATCGAATTTAAGAATGAAAAGGTTTATTACATTTTGAATAAACCAAAAGGCTTTATCTGTTCCAACAAACGGATGGGAACAAAAAAACTAGTGATTGACATTTTTGCGGAGTTGAAACACCGGTTGTTTACCATTGGCCGCCTTGATCGCGACACTACGGGACTTATCCTTCTCACTAATGATGGCCACTTTGCACAAAAAGTCATCCATCCCTCGAACAATCTCAATAAAGAATACCTGGTTAAGACTCAGCAAGAGATCACTCATGAGCATCTCGTTGATCTTTCGAAGGGCACTTTAATCGAAGGGAAGTGGATCCGCCCCGCAAAGGTTTCAAAGGTGCGGCGAGGAACGATTAAAATTACTGTCAAAGAAGGAAAGAAAAGAGAGGTGCGCCTCATGGTTCAAAATGCCGGCCTTACCCTTCTAACTCTTTCTCGCATTCGGATCGGTGGCCTCTGCCTAGGCCCTCTACAAGAGGGTGAATGGCGCGAGCTGACAGAGCAGGAGTGCAAACTTATTTTCGCATAAATTCTCCCTGCCTGTATTTTAGGCATAATCTTTTGCTTTGAAAAAAAAGGAGCCCTGCACACATTATGTGCCTTATCCTAGCGTTCATTCTCAGCCTAGTTTACACCAAAAATCCCCTTGCAAATGCCCCAAATATCTTTGTGGGGTCTTGAGAGGGAGATCCAGGGAGCCTTGTCTAAAATGTCAGCGTTATCCAAGAGATCTCCCTCTTCCTGGACAAATGTCACAAACCATGTCCTTCACTACGATTCTCAAAGCCAATCTTTTTAGCTTCATATTGGATAGAATCTTGAATTAGTTTCCTCATCATTAGAAAATGCGATCCATCTTTTTCAAAAGTGAGGCAAGGGACCAGGAAAGCAAACATCTGCTCCTATGCACTTTTATTCGGGCTCTGTTTCCTATCCCCTCCATCGCTTCAAATGCAAAAAAGCATTTTCTACAAGATGTCTCAATTTATAGAGATGCTTATCATAAGCTCTCTTGCTTTTCTTATTTTTTCTGGGAGGGATAACTGCCTTCATTCTTTGAGAGATCGCTTGAGTTACGATTGCATCGCTGTCATAACCCCGATCTGCTAGTAGGTAATCGGCGTTAATTCCCTCTATTTAAGTGTTTGGCCTGAAGGTAGTCTGATTGAGTACCTGACGTAATAATCGCTCTGAACTAAAAAGAATTTGACATTACACTCCAGTAGGAGTTAGAATCGGCGTTCTAACTAATCTTCCAGAGTCTTGAATCAAATGTTTTTAAGTATTGCAAAGGTTTCAAAGACCTACTTTGGAAAACGTCGCGAAATGAAACAGGCGTTAAAAAAAGTTTCCCTTGATATCTTTGAGGGGGAAGTCCTAGGACTGCTCGGTGTAAACGGAGCAGGGAAAACGACATTAGTTTCAATTTTGGCGACGCTTCATCCTGCGACAGCGGGAGATGTGCAGTGGAATGGCGCGTCGATTTACCAGAACCTTCTTGCTTACCGCTCAGTTATGGGATATTGTCCGCAGCACCCAAATATTGAAAGACAACTCTCTCTTGGTGAAAATCTGGTTTTTTCTGGACGTTGCTATGGAATGAGCGAACAGGAAGCTGTTGAGCGTCAGAAAGAGCTTGCGAAAGAGTTTAGATTAGAAGAGTATCTCGAGGCTAATATCGATCAAGTCTCAGGGGGGTATAAGCAGCGATTTTTAATTGCGCGTGCGCTGATGCATCGGCCGCGGTTGGTCATTCTTGATGAGCCAACAGTTGGTCTCGACTCTCATATTCGTCGGGAGCTCTGGGAGGTGATTACAAAACTTAAGAAGTCAGGAATTACGGTGATTCTGACGACTCACTATCTAGATGAGGCTGAGCACTTATCTGACAGAATTTGCCTCATTCATGAGGGAGCGATTCGAACGGTTGATACACCAGAAAACTTGAAAAAGCAACATCAGAAAAATAACTTAGAGGAGGTTTTCCTTAAGTTCGTAGATGATCCCGATGCAGAAATTTTTAATTCAGGTGCAGATGATGAATAGTTGGATCGTATTTTTTCAATTGATCAGGCGCGATTTGATCGCTTTTAAACGAGAGTTTCGAACAAAATTTGCCGATACAGCGCTCCTTTTTTTTACCAACGTGATGGCTTTTGGGTATTTTCTACAGCAAGAAGGAGCACACGAGGGGTATGCGGCATTTTTTGTTGTAGGAGCCATTGCAAGTTTTGGATTTGTGGAGATTGTTGGAAAAGTTGGAGTGCTGCTTGCCGACATATGTGGAAATAGAACGATTTTTCACACGCTCGTGATGCCGATCAGTTCAAATATGGTGTTTTATTATATCGCCACGTCATGGGCAATCACATCAATGATCCTTTCTGCGTTATTGTTCCCACTGGGAAAGTTGCTTGTATTTACAGAGTGGCATTGGGGGGCAATCTCTTTTTGGAGGACCGTAGTAATGGTTATCACGGTAAATCTCTTTTTTGGGGCGTTTGCACTGTGGCTCACAAGTATGATTAAAAGCATGACAAGTTTGAACAGTTTATGGCTCCGTTATATTGCTCCGATGTGGATGTTTGGAGGGTATGTCTACTCCTGGCAGTCGGCGTACAATCTAAGTCGTATGGTTGGGTACATTAGCTTAATCAATCCGATGATTTACGTGATGGAAGGGATGCGAGCAGCAGCTCTTGGACAAGAGGGATATTTGCCATTTTGGCTTTGTTTAAGCATGTTGTGGGTGTACATTGTTGCCTGCACAACGCATGCGATTAGACGGCTGAGGCACAAACTCGATTGCATATAAGAAAAACAGTATTATTACTCTTGCTTTGCGGTGTTTTTCAAAAGATGGAATCAATATGTCCAATTCATGGGGAAGGATTCTATGCTTCGTCTATTTTTCTATGCAATTGCTTTTTATTCAAGATGATATCTTCTGTAAGCTCAATTTGAATTCTTTGTAGTTCAAGGAGAGATTCCCACTGATTCTTCATAAAGAAATCAAGCTTTGATTGAAGGTGTTGAATTTCAAGCTCTGCCTTTAGGTTGGTACAGTATTCTTCATTGTTTTGGAGGCGGTCTCGTGCAGCTTGGCGATTTTGACTCATCATGATGATGGGGGCCTGCAGCGCTGCAAGACTTGAAAGAACTAGATTCAACAAGATAAAGGGGTAAGGGTCAAATCCTTCGTTTCTAACAAAGATAGTATTGAGAATCATCCATACTACGAGAAGAGCTAAAAATGAGAGGATAAATTTCCAGCTCCCACCGAAACGAGCGACTCGATCAGCCATTTTTTGGCCAAAGGTGAGTTTTTTCTCGAATTTCTTGTTAACATTTTCAACAAGAATGTGTTGGGATGATAGACTGTCGATAATCTCTTTTTCAAAAGAAGAAAGAGCGCCTTTATCTTTCCTGATTAATTTCTCAATATATTCGGTACGGATTTCCCTAAGATCAGGATAGCAGATGAAACCATTGATATCGATATCTGGATGATCATTACAGAGAGTATCGAGGAGTGAATTCCTTACCATATTGATAGGGAATAGTTTGTTATAAGAAAAATCGTGTTTGCAGATTTGGCAAGTGCCGATTTTATCGTGATTTGTCATCCATTCCCCCTCATTTTTTATATATTGAAAATTTTAGAGAAAATCAACATGCTTACGTGATATGAAACTTATAACAGCGGAATAGAGCTGTGGATGAAACGTCCATTACTCTTATAAAGATCGCCACCTTTGTGAGAATTGTGATCCTTTCTTTCCTAATTGCTAAAGGGATAGAGAGAGAAACTCTCATGAGCAAGAAGCTTAGTGGGTCAGCTCTATATGGGCTGGGACGTCTTGCTTGCTTTGCCGTCTTTTGATTGGATTCTGCATCGCTCTGATAATAATAGGGGTTGGCCTAAAGTGAGTTGCGGTTGTTATGGCTTGATAAGTTATCCGAGGCTGTAGCCCAGTATGAATTAATTATCTGGGTTTCCAAAAAACAAACAAGCGCCGAATACCTTTGAGGGCTTGAAAGCCATTTATCTACAGGTCTAAAATTATCCTTTGCATAAATTAAAATTTTCGTTTAAGATTAACCCGTTTATAACTAAGGATGTTGACGATGAAACACAAATGGATTTTAGCTTTCTTTTTATCTGTTATGGGATGCACTTTTGCTCACCAGCACGAAGAGCAACCAGCACTATATTATTCTGATGATTGTGATATTAAAATGACTCCCGGAGCAGGCCCTGCGATTAGTGGAGACTGGAATTTTTTTCTATCTGCTGACTTTATCTATTGGACCGTTAGACAAGATGGGATGTTCTACGCTCTTTCAGGCGTTGGAGCAGGAGCTTCTGGTAGTATTCATGATGTTGATTGGAGTTGGGATCCTGGTTTCAAAGTCGCTGCTGGTTTTAACCTCCCCCATGATCAGTGGGATATGATTGCTGAGTACACTTGGATCCACAGCGATGCAAGTAACACCATAAGTCAGGATGCTGCACTATCTACGATGATCCCTTACTGGATGGTTGACGGGTCAAGAGACCTTTTGACGCGTGCTCATGCAAACTGGGATGTTCACTATAACAATATAACGCTTGATCTAGGGCGTAATGCATATTTGAGTCAGTATATGAAACTCCGTCTTTTCACTGGACTTCATGCAGCATGGATCAATCAGGACTACAACATTGAGTATACATTAGCAGCTGGTAATGAAAGCCACCGCCTCGACCTTGAGCAAGGCTTTTGGGGAATTGGTCTGCGTGCTGGATTAAACAATGCTTTTCAGTTTACAAAGAATTTCGGTTTTTATACGGATCTTGCTCTTTCTATTCTGTGGGGACAGTTTGATGTAGATCGAAAAGAACGTGTGACAGTTAACAATGTGACAACAAATGTTCTTGATACTGGTGCGAAACCACACACTGCAGAACCTGTTGCAAACATTGGCGCTGGGTTCAGATACGATGTTTGGTTTAGCCAAGACCGTTTTCATTTCATGCTTCAGGCAGGTTGGGAACATGTTCTTTGGATTCTTCATAACGCAGTGATCAAAAACATTAACGAGCCTGATCATTCTGGAGACCTTTATCTCCAGGGGGTCACAATCAAAGCGCGATTCGACTTCTAAATATCGATTCCTGTTGTTGATTTTCATTGAGACTTGCTCGCCTATCTCAATAATGATAGAGAAAAGCATAGTCCCGAAGATGAAGCCTCAAGATGTTAACTCCCCCTTTTAGAAAAAGGGGGAGTTTCTTTTTAGACTCTTGCACTATTCTCCAAAACAGGAAAGCAGCCTCGTACAGAGTTTGAAGGCCAACTAGAGTGTTATCATAAAATTAAAGCAATTGAAAATGCTTCAGAGCTTTTAGAGGAAGGGGAATTTATTGGCCTTTTACCAGAGGGGTTTGATCAAAAAAAGTGGCTTTATGTTTCCATGACTCAGGTAGGTCTAAAAGAGGACGGAAGAAAACTGCTTGATTACATGGACGGAAAGAGAGTCGCAATAGACCTTAGTCACAGTTCAGATGCATTGGTACTTGGTGCCGATTTCTTTGGAAAAATATCTATTCCAGCATTTTATCAATTGTTAGAGACTTCTTTTGGTCCCGAGCAGGCAGATAGAATCTTCTATAAGAACAGTCATATTTTAATAAACTTCTCTTAATGATAGAAGGCATTGATCACACAAGAGCAAAAGCACGGTCTCCACAGACTAATGGAATTTGTGAACGTTTTCATAGGACAATGCAAAACGAGTTTTATGCAATAGGGTTTCGGAAGAAAATCTATTCTCTTCTTGAAGATCTACAAGAGGATGTTAATAAATGGCTGGAAGAGTACAATGGAGAGCGCTCTTATACTGGAAAGTATTGTTACGGAAAAACATCGCTTCAAACTTTTGTTGAGGCTAAGCATTTGGCTCGAGAAAGCAAGAATCACTATCAAGAGAAAATAGAGATCAAGCCTTGTTTATTACAGATTATGGGTTTTTCTGCATTACTTCCAACGCTTAATGCTGTTTCTCCATTAGGTCAAGAGCTATGAAGTAAAGTTAGAGATAAATTTAGGCCAATTGGAGCCCCTAAGGCCAACTTTTGAATTTTATTGGGTATATATATGAAGTTAAAAAAGAATTATTGTTTATTTTTTATTAGTTTATTTATTTTATATTGTGTTGATTTTAAATACAAAAGAAAGTTAATAAAATCTTGTAAAACAGAAGCTATAAGATTAAGCAGGTCTTTTAATCTAGAAAAATCTGGATTTATACATAAAAATATTAATTCAATGTATTTCCCAATGTCTTTGTGTTGTATTCCAATGGGAGAAGATACTGGTGTAGTTCTAGATGTAAAAGAGTTTTTAATTAATTCTTATAATTCTTCTATTATTAGCCATAACGATGGTTTTCTTATTTTTTTTCGTTATGATGAGCTTTATTATGACCAGCAAAACTATGACTCAAAAATTGGCTATATAGAACTTGATAAAAATCTCAATCAAATTGGAAAAGGTTTGCATAAAGTCATATTTGACAATGCTGACAATGAAGATCCTAGAGTTTTCTATTTTAAAGATAAAAAGCATTTGTTGTGGAACACTTTAAATGATAAAGGGTACAGAGTAATGAAAATGACAGAAATAGATCAATTTTTAGGAGATATTTTTGTTAGTTCACAAAAAGAAATTGTACTAGATTTAAAAAAGAATAAAGTAGAGAAAAATTGGGTTCCATTTTCTTATAATGTCCAAGGAAAAGAAAAATTAGCTTTTAAATATTCAATTGGTAAAAACGAAAATGTCTTTTTAGAAGGCGATTTTGGTAAAGAAAAATTAAAATTTTCCTCAATGGATGAGTTCACTCGTCCTGATCATCATCTTTGGAAGTGGGGAGAAATTAGAGGAGGGACTCCTGCCTTACTTATTGAAGATCAATATTTAGCTTTTTTTCATAGTTCTTTTAAATGCGGCGATGGGTCTAGTTGGTATGTTATGGGTGCATATACTTTCCAAAAAGAGTATCCATTTAAAATAACAGGAATTTCTCCTTATCCAATTTTTTTTAAAGGTATCTATAATTCACATGTGTCTAATTTAACTAATCCTTTATTAAGATGCGTATTTCCTTCAGGTTTTACAATAAGAAAAAAAGAAGGTAAAGAATTAATTTACCTATCAGTAGGAGAAAATGACACTTCTACTAAAATTTTAATAATAGATAAAGACAACTTACTAAATGAATTAGTCAAAATACATTATAAAGAGAGAGGGTAATGCTGCAAAAATCTTGATTTTAGAGTAGGATATTCCATTTTTCCGGAATTTTCTTTGCTAGGCAGCTAAGCCTTTAACCTCGAAAAGACATTCTGTCATCTGATGGATTAATAACCGACAATGAGGGCAAGGTGTAGGCGTTGGTACGGACCTCCGAAGTGAAGGTTGTGAAGCTGGAAGCCCCAGTCTGCTCGGAAAGTGAGATAAGGGGTGACATTATAGCGAATGCCTGGGCCGAAGCTCATGAGATATGTAGTTTTTTTTTGAGAGGGAGCGGTCTGTTTGACTCCAGATAGGCCATAGTCGTAGAAAACTAAGAATTGAATCTCATCATAAAATTTTTTCCATCCGGCAAGAACGTTAAGGATGCTAACCGGCGGAGCATGGAATTCAAGATTCCAGATAAAGGCGGTGTCTCCATTGACGATTCTTTCCTTGTATCCGCGGACAGTGTTATAGCCACCAATACCATATTCTTCTGAAGGAAGGAGGTTAATGTTTGCGAGTTGTCCACGGAAACAGTTGTGGATAGACCAGTCCTTATAAAGGCACCAGATGAACGTGAGTGCTGTTCGCGTGTAGACGTATTGATTTTTCGTAAAAGGGCGGAGCGATTCGTAGTCGGCATTGGTTTGATTGGAAGTACATTTTCCTGGAGACCAAAACCCTTCAACTTCCCAAGAAATAGATAGAGGAGTGCTTTTAAAGCTTATGTTGTATCCAAGCATGAGTTGCGTCAGATTCACATTATTCTCAGAAATAACTGGAACGCCGCCGAGATCAAGATTATTGTTGGTCCGCTTGAAATCAAATCCCCAAGTGATCTCATGGAAGAAGTTTTTGTAGGGTTTTAGTGGAATATCATATCTCAAAGAACCCTGGATTGAAAACCCATGGGTATGGAATAGGCTTCCTTCAATATCTGGAACGGCAAAGTCTGCATCGACGTGAGAGTAGCCACCATAAATATTGAGCATATGTTGCCAGGGAAGGGGGATTTCGTAGAAAGCTGTATGGGCCCAGTATCGTTTGAAATCTGATGAGGAGGTAAATTGGTAAGAAAGACGTTGAGCACTCCAAAAGACAGTTCCCCAGTCAAACCCTGTAAAGAAGCGGTTGTTACCTGTAACGTCATTGCCAGTGTTATCGATTCCTGCATAGATGCGCAAAGGGAAGCGATCAGAGCAAACAAGTTCGACATTAGTCGTTCCATTCTCTTCTCCTGGAGTGTATATGGCATCGATATGTCGAAAAGGGTTTCTGTTAAGCCGGTAGAGGTTTTGATTTAAGATATCCGAGGCAATATTTTCGCCCGGCTCTAGTTTAATTGCTTCTTCAAGACAATCATTTTTGAACCATTTATTGCCTTTACAATAGATTTTTCCTAGCTTTCCTTCTGTGATAACAAGTTGTAAAACTCCCTCAGAAATGTCTTGATGGAGGATAGAAATAGTAACAACTGGGTGGTCATGATTTCGGTAGTATTGGGTGACACGCTTTTTAATTTCGGTAATGGTTTCTTTATTGAGAGGTTGGTTGTAGCAGGTACGGACCATTTTTTTTAGTTTGACAATTCCTCCAGGAAGGTCGACATTGTAGCTCATGACTCCATGAACATCATGATATCCTGCAGGGTTAAGGTCGGCTTTATTTCCTAAAAGAATGAGGCCCTTAAATGGAGGAGCGGAAGCATTGACTTGTATTGGATGAGAGGTAGTATCATGATCGACAAAGAAAGAGTATTTGACTGTTCCAAATAGAAGAAAAGGAATAAATAAAATTATCCAAATGTATTTTCCCATAATTATTAGTTTGTCATCATTTTATCTTTTATTCCAGTTAAAAATGATTGCTAAGAATTGGGTAGAGGAAGGGTCTTCGAATAAAGTATGATTCTTCTTCGCTAGTAAAAAAAATCGCCTGACTTGTAAACTCATCATAAGGATGAAGGTCTCGTTGCATCTCCGCCGTGAATGGACCTATATAATTTGTCAAGATGCTACAAAAATCGACTTGACTTACTTTTGTTTTGCCGATTTGAATCAAGCCTGATTCTTTATGAAAGAGGGTAAAAGGAGAGTTAGATAAATGGCTAGGGTACGTTGTTTCCCATTTTTCATAATTTGTACTTAAGTATTGAAGAGAGGGGGAATAACGGTACCCATTCAAGGTTCCCTCAATAGTATTGAAGTCTCGATTGGAAGAGAAAATTTTAAGAGGGGAGTGCCCTGTAGAGATCGACGTATTGATTCCCATCGCAACCCCCCCATTACTTTCCAGGTGATCAACGACAATGGTTGTCCCTTGCTCTCCAACGCTCCTGATTTTAGAAAAGTTTTCCATGACAAGGGATTTTCCGAGAATAATTGAGCTCCCGTGCGTTGTGGAAGAAATTGTACTTTCTCCATACAGATGAAGGCTCCCTTCAGTCACGAGCAAGTCAAGCTCTCCTCCATAGACACTGATCAATGTTTGATCATCAAGTCGGATTGATGATCCTGCCGAGACAGACAATAAGCCTAGCGTCGAAGAAATCCGAGCTCGATCTTCAAGGGTTAAGATTTTCCCGGGAAGTAGTGTGATTCGTCCCCCCTCAATTTGAACATTGGGGCCATCAAGACAAAGATCTTTTCCTGTTGAGATAGAGACGGGTCCCGATCCTCCCAGTATGGATCCATGGTCTAATAGAGAGAGGGTTTCTCCTGCACAGATGAAAATCCCGCGGCCTATAATCAAAGAAGTATCAAGGAGGCTAAGATTTCCTTTAGCATTCACGTGGACCCCTGAAAGAGAATTTAGTGTAGAATCTTTCATCAAGAGAAGATCGCTTCCAAGGCTTAGATGGATCGGTTTTTGTGAGGTGATGTGGCTTTGATGGAGATGGCAATGATGTCCTACATCGATAGTAATTGGTGCCATAGAATCAATGCTCCCTCCATCTAAAGATATTGAGCCAAGGAGGCCTGAAATCAAAAGGGGAGAGCACCCTGGAGAAACCAACCCGCGTTCAACTGAAAAGGACCCACTTAGATTTTTAATTGTAAGTTCTGTTGTCCGATTTGTTGCATAGAAAAGAGCCCCTTCTTGAATCCAAAAGTTCTGCACTCCATTAAGTAGAAGTGCTCCACCTCCTAAATGTCCCCATTCCCCAGTCAAGGTGATATCGCCCTTAGTTTCCCAAGATAGATTTCCTCCATCAGTCATGAGTTTCCCTGAAATTTCACTTGTTCCTTCAGACAATAGGGTAAGGTTCTTCCCATAAAGTTCTCCCAAGCATGAAAGATCTCCTTCAATCTTGAGATTCTGTCCAATCAGTTTTCCTGTGATGGTTGCTTTTGGAGCAATCAATTCTATTGCTCCATTTCCAACATTTGTAAGATTTCCTTCAATCAAAATGCCTTCCGCACTTTTTGTACAAAAAATTAAAGGATAAGGACTGTTGAAAGTGTGGTCAATGTCGTCCTTAACGATAATCGATCCTGGCACTCCTCCTTCCCCTTGGTAAGACGTGGTGATCGTAACCGGCCCCTTTTCAAGCTCTTCAATAAGTTTATCAATGGTAATATTACTAAAGTCTGAGCTGGGACCACTCCCCAAGTTGTAGCTGTAAGAGGGGATTGTACTAATTGTCACATCTGATTCAGGGTCGAGAAGAAGGTGTCCTGTTCTCTGGATTTCCCCCTCATGATAAAACCCATTTTTCCCAGAGATTTCGATATCCCCAACAAAGGCCTTTCCATGAAAATGGGTGACTCCATCTGACAAAAGATACACATTCTCTCCCCGTATCATTCCTCCTTCTGTCACAAGGGTCTTTTCCTCAGAGTGCACATAGATCCGTCCCCCAACCTTACTGACTTCAATTCCATAAGGGTTGTTTTCAGCGCGTACATAGGCATGTTTTCCCACTCGAGAGAGGACTTCTCCCGAGATATGAACTTCTTTTCCGAGAAGTGCAAGAGCTCCATTTTTTGCCGAGATGTTTCCTTCAACGATGACGTCTTTCAAAGATGAAGCGATGATTCCTCCAACTTCAACTCTTGATTCTTTCCCAAACAAAATACCGTTTTGATTGATAAGAACAATTTGCCCATTACTGGTGAGCCCTCCATAAATTTCACTCCTTCCCTTTCCTGTAACCTTGTTTAGAACCCAGGCCTTTGCACTAGGTTGGAGGAACTCAACACGTTCTTGTGAAGCGATTGAAAAATCCTTCCAGTGAAGGATGGCTTCATTGCTTGTTCTAACCTGAAGATTGTTTCCGACCTTTTGGAGATTACAGGAACCTTTAATCGCCTCCATTCCTGAAGGATTACCCCAAAGAGAACATGAAAAAATGAGAAGATTGATAAAATACAAGCGCATTTCATCTTTTTATAATGATCGGATCAAAGGATCAAAGGTATTTTTTCCCGTTTGCTTGAGCAAGAGAGCGTATTTTCGCAATGAATGGCTTAAGCCCCTTTTCTTCAAGGGCAGAGATTTCAAATAGAGTATCTTGAGGAAAAGGATATTTTTTTTTGAAGGCCTCAAGGTGCTCTTCATTTTCCTTATCTACTTTATTGAGGGCGACTAAAAAAGGTTTTTTTAGAATATTGTCGGAGTATTTCTCTCCTTCTTTTCGAAGGGTTAAAAAGTCCTCGAAGGGGTCACGCCCTTCTTCTCCAGAAATATCGATAAGATAAATTAGGGTAGATGAACGCTCCACATGCTTGAGGAAAGAAAGGCCCAATCCTCGGTTATTATGGGCATCGGGAATGATTCCTGGGATATCAGCTAAGTAAATACGTGAAAAGTCATCAAACTCCATATAGCTGAGGTTGGGTTTTAGCGTTGTAAAAGGGTAAGCGCCAGTTTTGACTTCAATCGCGGCTAGTTTAGAGAGAAGGGTAGATTTTCCTGCATTAGGGAATCCCATAAATCCAACATCAGCAAGGAGCTTGAGATCCATCTCAATACTTTTCACATCTCCGGAATGTCCTGGTGTGCATTTTGCAGGGGCCTGATTCGTGGGTGTTTTGAAAAAGGTATTCCCCCTGCCACCCTTGCCGCCTTGGCATAAGTGAAATTCTTCTCCCGGCTCGGTTAAATCGTAAAGAAGTCCGCCTGTTTCGCTATCATGAATAAGCGTGCCACAGGGGACTTTCAAAACGAGGTTTTTACCATTTTTACCTTGGCGATTGTTGGTGCCACCGCAGCCGCCATTTTTAGCCTGTATCAGGCGTTTGTTGCGGAACTGATCAAGGGAGTAAATTTGGGGATCGCTTTTGATAATGACGTCACCACCACATCCTCCATTGCCTCCATAAGGTCCACCCTTTGGAATGTATTTTTCGCGGCGCCAGGCGACAACACCATTGCCTCCCTTTCCCGCGGATAATTTTAGCCTTACGCTATCCGTAAACATTTAATTCCTTCCAAAATACAAAATAGGCTCAAATGAGCCTATTCTAAATTAACTGTAAAAACATAGGTGAATTTACTGAGCGAGAGCGACAGAAACACAAGTGTTCTTTCCGCTGCGGAAATGAACAATCCCATCGACCAGAGAAAAGAGAGTATCATCTTTTCCACGCTTTACATTTTTTGCAGGGTGCCACTTGGTGCCACGTTGGCGGACAATAATGCTTCCTGCAGTGACATATTCACCGTGTGTTGCTTTGATCCCAAGACGTTGCGCGTTCGAATCTCTTCCGTTTCTACTTGATCCTTGACCTTTCTTATGTGACATACCGTTTCCTTACTTCGTTTCGATATCGGTGATTTTAACAACAGAATATTTTTGTCTGTGTCCCACTTTGCGTCGGTAGTTCTTTCGACGCTTGTATTTGAAAGAAATCACTTTTGGCCCTTTAGTATCTCCAATGACTTCTCCCTTAACCAGGCACTTTGCCACGTGAGGAGCGCCGACATGGGCTGTCTTCCCGTCGTTAAAAAACATAATCTCATTGAATTCGACAGCCCCGCTCTCAATTCCGAGTAGTTCGACCTCGATTACATCACCTTTTTCAACCCGGTACTGTTTACCTCCGGTATGAATGATTGCATACATAATTCGTTTCTCCATTAATAGAATCGCCTATCATAGAGAAATATCAGGAAAGTGTCAATCATTTTGTAATGATAGAAAAAAAACCTTGATGATCCGATGAGAGTTTTCCACATATTGCCTGAGGTATTATTGTTGAAGTAAAATTAATTTCTAAATTTCTTTTTCTCCTTGAAAGGATTGTTTGAGGGCTCTAAAATCACAGCTTCACATTAATCATGCAGCGGACGGATGTTTTGTTTCGTGTCGTGTGTTTAAGGCTTTATGCAGGGTGGTAAACGTGAATTTTTTTTTGATTCTTCTCATCGTCCCGTTCCTTACTGGGTGTGGAAAGAAACAGTCTGAGCATGACTTAGAGGGCCGTTCTACTTGTGATGGTCGGTGCGTCCAAATTCCTTTTTATTGCTCAGTGCGGTCTCTAGATCCCAGGGTTGCAAATGATTATCCTACAGCTCATGTGATTCGGATGCTCTATGAGGGCCTCATGCGCTCAGGACCAGGTGGGGAAATCAGTCCGGGTGTTGCTGAGAGGTATGAGGTTTCAGAAGATCAAAAAATTTATACGTTTTACCTTCGAGATTCTAAATGGACAAATGGTGATACTGTCACTGCCTACGATTTCGAATATGCATGGAAAAAATCCGTGTCTCCGCAATCTGCTCAAACAGGGGCATATACGTTTTACACCATTCTAAACGCAGCAGCTTGTTTAGAGGGGACTGTAGATGTCGACCAATTAGGAGTTAAAGCGCTTGATGAAAAGACTTTGGTTGTGGATTTAGAGCATCCTGCTCCTTATTTTCCTTATCTGACTTGCTGTACAACCTTCGCTCCTGTTAACAAAAAAGTAGATCTTTCAAATGGAGACTGGGTGAGGAACGCAGGAAGTTTTGTTTCAAATGGGCCTTTTTTACTTCAAGAGTGGAAAAAAAATGATTTTCTACTGCTTAAAAAAAATCCGCATTATTGGGATGACCAGCAGGTACAACTCAGTGGGGTAAATATCCAAATTATTCAAGACGCAACGACCCAATTTTATCTATATAAAAAGGGAGCTCTTGACTGGTTAGGCGAGCCTTTTTCACCAATCTCTCTCGATATTGTTACGGATCATAGTCTGCAGGATAAACTGCACTATATTGAATCTATGGGACTAAGTTGGTTTTTTCTTAATACAGAGCAAGTCCCCTTCACAAACAAAAACTTTCGCAAAGCTCTTTCCCTCTCAATCAATAGACAAGAGCTTGTTGATCATGTGTTGCAAATGCAAGAAAAACCTGCAACAGGAATTTTAGGTTCCAAATTAAAACTTCAAGAAAAACCCTATTTTCACGATGGAGATTTAGAAGCTGCACGCGCGCATTTCGAAGCAGCTTTGGAAGAACTTGGTGTGACAAAGGAGGAACTGGGACCTTTGGTTGTTAGGAGTCGGAGCCGGTCTTTGGAGATCCGCATCATTCAGGCGATTCAAGAGCAATGGCGTAAAGCATTTGGCATTCAAGTTGAGATTGAGCAATCGGACTGGCCAGTGCACTTTAGCACCATTTCAAAAGGACATTTTCAAATCGGTGAAATGGCATGGTTTTCGTGGATTGCTGACCCTTTTTACATGTTAGAAATATTTCGAAAACGTCACCTTTCTGCCAATATGTGTCGATGGGAGCACCCTCTGTACTATCAATACCTTGACAAAGCAGACTTTGAATTAGATCAGGTAAAAAGGAAAGAATTGTTTAGGAGTGCCGAAGCATTGCTGATGGAAGAGATGCCGATTATTCCCTTGTACTTTCACAACCTTACTTACCTTAAGAATTCAAAATTGCACGGCGTCTATGTTTCTCCACTCAAAGAGATAGACTTGAAGTATGCATATTTTTCCTCTGAAGAAGATTAAGTTTTGTAACAATTGAGAATTTTATCAAAAGGACCTGGGGTCTAGCCTTTCTTTCGAAGTAAGTTTAGCAGATAGATGGTTGTTGCTGTGAGGCCAATTGTAGCTCCTGATGGCCAGTTCAAGGCAAAAGAAATCGACACACCAAGAATCGAAGTGATTCCTCCTATGATAATTGCTATGCCCATCATTTTTGAAAGGCGGTGGGTAAAGGTATTTGCAATGGCTGCAGGGAGCGAGAGAAAAGCAATAATAAGAATGGCTCCTACTATCTGAATCATAAGGACCACAGTTAGTGCAATCAAGGAGAGAAGGAGAAAGTAAAGCAGTTGAACGTTTTGAGCTTGCAGAGCAGCCTGATTTTCATCAAAACAGATTGCCAAAAAGCGGCGGTGATAAATGGCTGTAATTCCCAAAACCACAGCATCGAGCCCAAAAAGCATATAAAGATCTGCACGACTTGCCCACAGAATATTCCCAAAAAGGTAGTTCGTGATCTCATTTGTATAGCCTGGCGTTAGCGAAATCATAATGACACCAACAGACATGCCAAATGCCCAGAGGGCGGCAATCACAGTATCTTCTCTTTGTCGATAATAAAGGCGGATAGATCCTATGATCCATGCTGAAAGAAAGGCGGCAATAAGAGCTCCATGGATGGGCTCCAGCCAAGAAATGTTGTAAACCCTCTTAACATAAAGAGCTGCTCCAAGGCCTCCAATCACCGAGTGTGCAATGCTTCCACTTAAAAATACGATGCGTTTAACGACTACATAGGACCCAACGACTCCCCCTGCGATAGAGGCTCCAAAAGCTCCTAGAAGGGCCATAAGCAAAAAAGGCTCGGTAAAAATTGCGGTAATAAAACTTATGGGCGAAAGATTAGCCATGGCTATGCCCTCCTGGTTTGTGATACATTCCTATTGTAAAGTGTTCACAGACATCTTTCGGAAGCATGGAGGACACCTCGTGCTGAAAGCAAAGTACACGCTTGACATTTTGAATAATTGCATCCAAATTGTGAGTGACAATCAAGATTGTTTTTTTTCCTTGCAGACCTTTTAAGTAAGCAAAAATTGCTTCCTCAGATTTTGCATCTACATTTGCAGTGGGTTCATCTAATAAAAGAATATCTGGATCACACATAAGCGCTCGAACAATCAAAGCTTTTTGTGCTTGCCCTCCTGAAAGAGATCCAAATGGACGTTCTTCTAATCCTTGAAGGCCTACTTCGGCTAGAAGCTCTTTTGCCCTCTCCTGTTCTTTTTTTGGAAGTTTTCCCCTCCAGTTTAGCTTTGCCAAGCTTCCTGTTAAAACAACCTCCATTACTGAGATGGGAAAATCCTTATCGTAGGCATTTACTTGGGGAACATATCCAATTTTTGTTCGGGCTGAAACAGGAGACTCTCCTAAGACTTTAACGCTTCCGCTGTTTGGTACTAGAAACCCTAACATCAGTTTAATAGCAGTCGTTTTTCCCCCGCCATTTGGTCCGATGATCCCAACATACTCTCCCTTCTTCACAATAAAAGAGATTTTTTTGAAGACATCTATAGAGTCATAAGAGAAGGAGAGTTGATTAAAGACGATCGCACTCATGTGATTTATTTCGTTATGGCGTTTGCGATCTGCTGAATGGTTTCAAGAGGGTCTGGAGCTAAAGGATCGAAGCTCTCCACTCTTAAATTCAATTTTTGTGCAATGAGCTCTGCCCCTTTATTGTTGAATTGAGGCGCGGTGAAAACACAAGCAACATCAGAATTCTTTGCAAGGCGCAGGATATTGGTAGCGTCTCTTGCTAGAGGCTCTTTTCCCTCACATTCAACGGCGATTTGCGTCATGTTGTATTCATGGCAAAAATAGCCTAGGGCAGGGTGCGAAACGATGATTGCTTTTTTCTGGAAGAGGCGGAGCTCATCTTGCAGATTTTGATCGATCTCCCTAATTTTTTTGATTAACGCGGTTCCATTTTCGTTATATTGATTGGCACTACCAGGGTTAAGATTAGAAAGAGCTTCGACCATGGCGCTTACCTGAGGAATGAGAACCTGCGTCCCAAGCCAAATATGAAGATCCTTAGAATGAAGGTTTACATTGTGACAAGTATCGACAACATTCGCGTCTTGAAAAAAAGAAAGTAAAGAAACTTTTTTATCAAGCTCTAGAACTGCGACCTTTCCAGAGCCTCGATTGATTGCCCTCACAAGGTTGTCCTCATAGGCTTCGCCAACCCCAATGAAAAGGTTGGCGTTTTGCACTTTTTTCATTTGGCTAGGAGTTATCTCAGCTGTATGAGGATCAAAGTTTTCTCCAAGCGCCGAGGCAACAGTCATTGTTTCGCCAACAATGGCCTGTACAAGTGAGATATAGGGGGGAATGCTTGTTACAACAAAAGGTTTCCCTGGAGTATCAGGGGTATTTTTTTGGCATGAAGCTAAAAAAACGATTAAAAGAAAAATCGAGAGAAACTTTTTCATCACAATTAACCTATTTTTGGTGATCATAGAGGCTTTTGCTAGGATCTTACTCTAAAATATTTCTTCTGTCGAGCATTGAATTCTGATTGCAAATTAATTCTAAAAAGGGTTTAATATTTCTATTTATGTCAATCCACAGAAAAAGTCGTATTGAAGTGGAATGGGATTTTTGGTCCCCTTTGGAGGAGTGTCCGAGCGGCTGAAGGAGCACGCTTGGAAAGCGTGTATACGTGATAAGCGTATCGTGGGTTCGAATCCCACCTCCTCCGAATTTTTTTCTATGCCAGAAATTGTGGAATTTGTATAAAGCGCATAGTTTGGTGGAAAGGTTATGAAGTGCCCTTTTTGTGGACATGATGAGTCAAAGGTGACCGATTCTAGGAACGCGAGCGAAACTAATGCTATTCGGCGTCGTCGTGAGTGTTTACAGTGCAATAAACGTTTTACCACGTTTGAAACGGTTGATATTTCTCTTCAAGTACTCAAGCGAGATGGAAGTTACGAAGACTTTAGCTTGCAAAAATTAGTCAAAGGGCTTGACAGCGCCTCCCGCCATACTAGAATTAGCCATGATCAAGTCAGGGATTTAGCGTCTCAGATCGCCAATGAGCTTGTGGAAAATCAAGTCAGGGAAATCAGTGCGACAAATCTTGGAGAATTGGTGATGGAGAAACTGCGCGCACTAGATACTGTGGCATACATTCGCTTCGCCTGTGTCTATCGTAGGTTTAAAGATGTAGATGAAATTATGGACGCGATTCATACAATTGCTCCAGAAGAAGTAAAAAAGTGAGATCTTAAAATGCCTCTTAAGAAAAACGAAATAGAAACATTTAAAAACCGTCTTTTGGAAATAAAAAAACAATTAGGATGTTCCTTGAAAGCTGTTTCCGATAATGTGAAAACTCCTGATGCTTCAAAAGGGTATTCTCAGCATCAAGCTGATGAAGGAACCGATGATTTTGGCCAAAGAATTAGCATCGAAGTTTCATCTAAAGAGCAAGGAATGATTCGTCAAATCGATCGAGCTTTAGAGAAGATTGAAGAGGGCAGCTATGGTGTTTGTGATCTTTCTGGAGATGATATCCCGGTAAAACGCCTTGAAGCGGTTCCTTATGCAACGATGACTGTCGCCGCGCAAGAAAAGTTTGAAAAAGGACTGTTATAACGCGATGAAAAAGGGGAGAGTTTGGACTTTAACACTGCTAGCTCTCTGTTTTTTTTCTCTCGATATATTCACAAAATATTGGGTCCAACATCACCTTATTAGGATGCAATACGTATTTCCCTTTTACCCTTACGGAGGGATTGGGGTGTTTCAAAACTTTCTTGGGATTGACTTGTGTATTAATCTTGTGAGCAATAGAGGGGGGGCCTGGGGAATTTTTTCCTCCTATCCTATGATCCTTTTGAATGTTCGCATAGGGATTATCTTGACGCTTACTATTTATACATTTTTTTTTAATAAGCTGCGCAAGCGAACGGTTCCCTTTGTTATGATCCTTGTAGGCGCTACTGCAAATATTGTGGATTACTTTATATACGGCGCTGTTGTTGACATGTTCCACTTTGTTTTTTGGAACTATTCCTACCCTGTTTTTAACGTAGCTGATATGCTTATCTTCTTTGGCGTTGCTGCTCTTCTAGTTCAAACGCTTATTGAAAAAGTAAAGAGGGATCCTAATCATGAGACTCAGCCATCCAAAAGTTGAAGGCAACTTGCAAGCCTCTAAGTGGCTTTCCCACCGGGCTCTTCTAGACTCTGGTGAAATGCAATCTCTGCTGAGCTCTCTTCCATCCTTCTCAATCTACAATGTCTCTGAGCTCGTCGACTTTCAATCTGCCAAGATCTCCACTGAAGACTTTCTTGTCCGCTATGTTGATTATATTACAACGATTAAGGCGGGACTCATTCCAGATGAAAAATATTTAAAACCCTATTTTTCAGCTGCTTTTTCAGCAAATTCCCAAGCACTCTATGCTATGAAGGCAAGAGAGGGACAGTATATTATCAAAGCAAAGGAACCTGTGATTCAACTCAGTCTTCATCACTTTACCTTTTCGTCTCAGCAGCAAGCATTTCACTCAATGGTCCATTCAGAAGAAGCCGTGACTTGGGGGATTCAGTTTTCTTATCCTCAGCTCTATTCAAACTCTATTGATAACGACCTTATTGAAATTTATAAAGACCAAGAGAATCCCAATACACAGCTTTTCCAAATCCTTGCGAAATGGATGCGTGCCCACACTACCCCGACCCCATTTATTGTTGAAGGAAAACCACTCAACGCAACCTTTCGCTTGGGGAAACAATCTCAAGGATGGGCAAAAGCCCATCCTCAGCTTGAGCATTTCCGGCTGTCATTATGAGCATTGAAATCCTTTCCATTGGGAATGAACTATTGTCAGGACATACAGTGAATACCAATGCTAGTGTGATTTCTCAAAAGCTTTTGAGCCATGGTTTTGCGGTGGATCGTGTCACTTGTCTTCCTGATAACCCCGCTCTTTTGAAAGAAGGGATTGAAGAGGCGATGAAACGCTCTTCCTTTTTGATTACCTCTGGAGGGCTTGGCCCCACCGGGGACGATTTGACGCGCGATATCATTGCTGAAATCTATGGGGCCTCTCTTTTCTACAATGAGGGGCTCGCTGCTGATTTGATCGAGCGATTCGGCTTGAATCTCCCCACATTAAAAGATCAGGCAATGGTTCCTAAAGGGGCAACGATTATTTCAAATACACTAGGGACCGCACCTGGATTCATTCTCGAAGGAAAAGCGACAACAATGGTTCTTCCAGGAGTGCCTTCCCAAATGGAATCCATGCTTGGGTTCGTTGTGGCTCACTTAGAAAAACAATCACTGAAGAAACATGCCATTGTAACTCTCTACCTAGCACTTCTTTCCGAGCAACAAGTCGATCCTTACCTGCGTACTTTAGAAAAAGAGTATCCTGAGGTGCAAATCGGGATTTGCCCGAGTCATGGAGTTCTTTCCGTTTACCTTCATGCTGAAGATGCAAAGATCCTTCCCCCTATTCACGATAAAATTGCCGGAAAATTTCGAATGCATGTTTATTCCACATCTAACAAGAAAATTGAAGTCGCTCTCCACAAATGGATGATCGATAATAAAAAGACGCTTGCAGCAGGAGAATCGTGTACTGGAGGAAAAATTGCATCTACGCTTACAGCTCATGCAGGATCGTCTGATTACTTTTTAGGAAGCATTGTTTCATACTCCAACCACCTCAAAGAATCAGCTCTTGGTGTTTCCTCGGAAGCTCTAAAAATCCACGGGGCGGTGAGCCAAGAAGTTGTGATTAAAATGGCAAGGGGAGTAAAGCGTCTCACGGGAGCTGACTATGTCCTGGCCACCTCAGGCATTGCGGGGCCCTCTGGGGGAACTTCCGATAAACCCGTGGGAACTGTTTGGATGGCAATCGTTACTCCCGAAAAAACATTTACGGGCCGCCTTCCTATCAAACACTCAGTAGGAAAGAGAGTGCTCATTATTGACTATTCTGTGACCTACCTCCTCGCCTCGCTTTATCGCTACTTAAACTATTGTATAGAGCCCTTTTTATGAATTATGCTTTAATCGATAGTGGCAACGAACAAAAACTCGAGCAATTTGGGGACTACACCCTTGCGCGTCCCTGCCCTCAAGCCCTTTGGAAGCCAAAAACACCCAAACTTTGGAAAGGAGCGCACGCGACCTTTAAGAGAAGAAAAGATTGGAAAGGGATTCCAAAATTGTGGAATCTTGATTACAAAAACCTCACTTTTAAAATCGTCCCGACTGACTTTGGTCATCTTGGCCTTTTCCCTGAGCATGCGCAGCATTGGGATTGGATGGATGAAAAACTTTCTAAACCCTCAGAAGTGCTGAATTTGTTTGCATATTCTGGCGCTGCAACCCTTCACCTAGCAAAGCAAGGACACAACGTTTGCCATCTCGATGCTTCTAAAGGAATGATCGATTGGGCTCGAGAAAATGCAAAACTCAACAACCTAGAGAAATCATCGGTTCGCTGGATCGTTGATGACGCCTTAAAATTTTTGAAGCGAGAAGTGAAGCGGAATCGAACTTATGATGGGCTTCTCCTTGATCCCCCCAGTTTTGGGCGAGGCGCACAGGGTCAAGTTTTTAAAATTGAAAACGATCTTCCCGAGCTCCTTTCCCTCTGCAAACAAGTCCTCAAACCCAAGCCCTCCTTTATTCTCCTCACCTGTCATACTCCGGGGCTCACTCCAAAAGTACTCCAGTATCTTCTTGAAGATTACTTTCCCGATCTCTCTCTAGATTCCGGTGAAATGCTCATCCCTTCTACCACTTCATATTCACTCCCAACTGGCTGTTACTCAAGAGGATGTAGTTACTCTTGATTTACTGACGCCCCACAATCTAACTGCTCACTCAGCTTATAGACCTTCGATTTTCAAGATGCTATTGTCGGAACGATCCTCTTTACTAAGCGTCCTGCGGCGCGTAGGTTAACTCCTTCTGTGTGAGCATAAATAGCAGAGATCAAAGGAATGCCTTAGAATTATTTTAGGACTATGCTATCATTTACAACCAAGAAAAAAGCCACACGGGCGCTCAAGAGGGAGAGCTTTATGGATTCAAACCCCGCACGAGCTCAAAAATTTAAAAGACATGGACGGAAGAAATGAAAAGTTGGGTTATTACCAGCCTGCAGAATCCGCGAGTTAAGCAAGCCGTCAAGCTGCGCGATAAAAGAGAAAGAGATCGCTCACAGTCCTTTTTGATTGAAGGGTACCGCGAGCTTTTGCGCGGCACTCAAGGTGGGATTCCTCTTGTCGGGCTATTTTTTTCTCCAGAGCATTTTTTGGGGACCAATGAATCTGCATTGATCGAAAAAATTCGAGGGCAGGGAGTCGAAGTCATGGAGGTGAGTAAAGTGGTCTTTGAAAAGATGTCTTATCGCGATCGCCCCGACGGCCTCTTAGCTATTGCAACGCAAACGCACCTATCTCTGCAAGATCTCGATTATAAGATTTCAAAAGATCATCCTCCATTTTTTTTGATCGCAGAATCCATTGAAAAACCAGGGAACTTGGGAACGATTCTCCGCTCATGTGATGCAGCAGGTGTTGACGCCCTTCTCATATGCGACCGATGCACCGATATCTTCAACCCCAATGTTGTACGTGCAAGCGTGGGAACGCTATTTACCATGACCGTTGTTGAAGTCAGTAGCGAGGAAGCGATCGAGTGGCTAAAAGATCACAAGATTAAAACTGTAGCAGCAACGCCCGCTGCTCCAGCCTCTTTTACAAAAACCGATTTGACCGGCCCCATTGCCGTGGCTGTAGGGACCGAACAGTTTGGGCTTTCTAAAAGGTGGATGGAGCAATCAGATATTCAAGTCAGTATCCCCATGCACGGCGCAGCTGACTCCTTAAATGTTGCCACTGCAACTACCCTTCTTCTCTATGAAGTCCTCCGTCAGCGCGCCTAAAACGTCTGTTTATACTTCGAAGTCAACTTAGGATAAAAGAGTTAGACAGAGCTTTAGGAAGTAAAGAGGTTATCTACCATTGGGTGAGCCTACAACTTCTAGCATGGGGGAGCTTCTGTGCAGTCATTAGGATGGGCAGGCGAGGCAATTACCTTTGAGGATTTTGTCAAAATCCGAGGGGTCTAAAAAGAGGATGAAAGGGAGTACTCAAACTCTCTTAGATTTGCCCCGAGAAGTTACCAGTGCCGTTTCTAATGACTTGTTATTTTTTAAGTGCGCAAGCGTTTACTTGCGCCTTTTCTAGATTTTTTTTGTAGAATCAGCTATACTCGAGTGAAATTATAATTCTTCAATGGGAGAAAGCGGCAGATGCTTACCATTTTTCACCAAATAGGTGTTTATAAGGAGACTTTTCAGAGGAATCTGGATACCTTTGTAGAGATCTTTTCAACAGGTCCTCGTTAGAGACTCTTTTCCACCTTATAAAGGACATATGAATCATGAACAAATATAGTAACGCATCACGATGAAACCTTGGCTTAAAATTTTAATTGGGCTCGCTCTTGGGGTAATCACTGGCTTGATTTTAAACAAGCAGGTGGAAATTCTGTCGATGGTTGGGAAGGCATTTATTGACCTTCTTAAAATGCTTGTGGGTTTAATTGTCTTTTCTTCGCTTGTTGTGGGAATGTGCCATATTAGTGATCCTAAGAAGCTAGGGAGAATTGGACTTCGAACGGTGCTCTTTTATGTGGCAACAACGATTGTAGCGATTTGTATTGGCTTAGCGATTGTTTTGACTGTAAGGCCTGGAATGCACTTAGGAATCCCTATTCCGAGTGGTCATGGAGGCGATAGCACCCTCAGCTTAATAGATTTTTTATTTGCCATCGTCCCTTCAAATCCCTTTGCAGCTTTTGCTGAAGGAAATATTTTACAGATTATTGTGTTTGCGATCCTCTTTGCTCTAGCGATTAGCTTAGCAGGGGAGAAGGCAAAGCCTGTTCTTGGGTTCATTGAATCCCTTAGTGAGGTGATGGCAAAACTGACCCATGTAGTGATGAAATTTGCCCCTTATGGGGTTTTTGCTCTGATGGCAACGGCTGTAGGGGCCCTGGGCTCTAAAATCATTCTCCCTCTATTTTGGACGATTGGATGTATTTTTATTGCCTGTTTAATGCAAGTTTCAATTATTTTTACACTCTCTCTCAGGTATTTAGCAAAGCTTGAGATTGCTCCTTTCTTTAAAGGGATGAAAGATGCTATTATTGTGGCGTTTACTACGAGTAGTAGCTCTGCGACCCTCCCGGTCAACTTAGAGTGTGCTCGGGACCATTTAGGGATTTCTCCGGATATTTCGGGGTTTGTTCTATCCCTAGGCTCGACCATTAATATGAATGGGACGGCTATAGGACAGTCTGTGCTGGCGATTTTTATTGCTCAAGCATATGGAATCGATGTCAGCTTTACCAACATCATAATTTTGATGTTTACAACTCTAGTCTCTGCCGTAGGTACGGCAGGAATTCCAGGAAGTGGTTTGGTGATGCTCTCAATCGTACTAAATGCGATGGGTCTTCCCTTGGAAGGGATAGCCTTAGTCGCTGGAATTGACCGTCTTCGAGATATGTTTGCAACGGTTGTGAATATACTAGGAGACGCTGTAGCGGCGGTTTACGTCGCTAAGAAAGAAAATCAAATTGATGAAACCAAGTACCATACGGTCACCTGGATCGAATAAATATAGGAAGATACTATGAAACTATTTGTTGCTAACATTGCACGTGAATGCTCAGAAGAAGAACTACATACTGCTTTTTCAGAATGTGGTGAAGTCAAGAGCCTAAAAATTATTAAAGACAAAGAAACTGGACAGTCTCGCGGATTCGGTTTTGTTGAAATGGAATCATGTGAAGGTGGAGAAAAAGCGATGCAAGATCTTCATGAAAAAGAGTTCCACGGGCGAGCTCTTGTTGTAAATGAAGCTAAAGAGCAACAACGTCGTGCGCCTCATGGCGGTGGACCAAGATAACCCCTTAGGACTTACCTATAGAAATTTATCTTGTCTGTCTTAAGAGAAGGCTTTTTTAAAAGCCTTCTCTTCTTTTAACCCGATTTCTCCTCTTCATTTCTCGATCTTGAAAATAATCATGCATGTGATACCCGTCAACAAGTAACAGATACCCTTATTAAGGATTTTGAAATCGCCATTCTTCCATTCTCTAAACAGCTTATTTACGATTGGATGACTGTAACCACCAATTTTTTTCTCAAAGCCTGGTGTGGTTTGAGGAACACATTTACTCCTTTTTATAACTAACCTTAAGGTAACGCGATCCAGCTCGACTAGATTTTTATCTCTGAATGCGTTAGACTTTCTTACTTAATGGAAGAACGTATTTGAGGCCAACTTGCAAGACGCGATATGGAAATCTGTAAAAAAAGGGGTTGAAGCGATGGAATCGCTTCGATCTTCAGAAGGGCTAAAGTTTATTGAAAGTGCTGCTTGGGCAATCATTGACTGCTTTAAAAATGGGGGAAAACTCCTTATTGCAGGAAATGGAGGAAGCCTATGCGATGCGATGCATTTTGCAGAAGAGCTAACAGGATATTTTCGAAAAAAACGCCCTGCGCTTCCTGCTATAGCCCTTGCTGATCCTGGTCACCTGACTTGTGTCGGAAACGACACGGGATTCAGCGAAATTTTTTCTAGGGGAATTGAAGCCCATGGAAACCATGGGGATCTTTTTATTGCATTAAGCACTAGCGGAAACTCTGAAAATTTAGTCCGTGCAACGACAGTTGCAAAAGAAAAAAATCTTCAGGTTATTACCTTTTTAGGGAAGACGGGTGGAACCCTCAAAGGAATGGGGGATTTTGAATGGATTGTCTCAGGATTTGAATACTCCGATCGCATTCAAGAGGCTCACATGGCTGCCATCCATATTATCATAGAAATGGTGGAGCAGGAGCTTTTCTTTCCTGTGGAGGAAATAGAAATTCAGAGTGTAGGAGCAAACCTATGACAGCAGCCCAATCATTCATTATTGATGTGATTGAGGGACGTCGAAAAGGGGCCTTTCTTAAAGGAGTACTTTATGCAATGAGTGGCTTTTTTGAAATAGGAATCAAGCTTCGCAATATGGCATTTGATAGGCAGTGGATTAAAGAGAAGCGAGTGACTGTTCCTGTGGTTAGCATTGGAAATATCATTGCTGGAGGCACGGGGAAAACAGCATTTATTCAACGCATAGCAAAAGATCTTAAAAAATTTGGAAAAATTTCTATCCTTTCGCGAGGGTACCGTTCTCAAATTGAAAAGGTGGGTGGAAGCCTTCATCTCGTAGAACAATCTAGAATTACTCCAGAAGTCTGTGGCGACGAAGCCTATCTCCTTTTCAAATCATTGCCGGAAGCAGTTTTGTTTGTGGGAAAAGATCGAGTGCTTAATGCCGAGCGGGCTGTTTACCATGAAGCAGATCTTATTCTCTTAGATGATGGAATGCAATATCGTAGCCTTTACCGGGATGTTGAAATTGTCATGCTCCATGGGGACGATTTATATGGAAAAGGCTTTTATCTTCCAAGGGGATACCTTCGGGATTCTCCCAAAAGGCTCGAGAGGGCTGATTGTGTCGTGGTTAATCATGTTCATGATTTAAATCATTTCCATGCTGCAGAAAAAGAAGTTGCAAAGTGGACAGATGCACCGGTTGTTGGCACACGAATGGTTCCAAAAGAAGTAGAGACTCAATGTGGCGATCATTTTCGGGATTTAAAAGATCAAAGGATTGGTATTTTCTGCGGCCTTGGTAAACCTGACTCTTTTGTAAATACCGTTTTAGAGATGGGCGGGACAGTTGTTGAAAAATGGATCCTCCTTGACCATGTAGGACCAACGGGTGATGCTCTTAGCCTTTTTGCACAAAAATGTGCTGAAAAAGGATGCGATATCATTATCTGTTCTGAAAAAGATTGGGTAAAACTTCCAATGGATCAAGAACTTCCGATCCCTCTTGGATATTTGAAAGCAGAAATGGAAGTGGTCACTGGTGAAGAGCGCTATGAGACCCTCTTATCGAGGATCGGGGCATTGACTCCTGAAGGGGAGGTTTTTTGAAGCCGTGGATTAAAATTATTATCGGTCTTATTCTTGGCGTGATTGCAGGTCTTGTGTTAGGACATAAAGTTGATATTCTAGAACGGGTCGGAAAGGCCTTTATCGATCTATTGAAAATGCTTGTAGGTCTAATCGTCTTTTCATCGTTGGTTGTCGGGATGTGTCACATCAGTGACCCCAAGAAATTAGGAAGGATTGGAATTCGAACCATCCTTTTCTACGCTGCAACAACGATCATTGCAATTGGGTTTGGCCTTCTCTTGGTTTTTGTTTTTAAACCTGGCGCAGGTCTCGGCCTTCCAATTCCAGAAAATCATCTTCAAACGACACAAACAGTGAGGCTTATAGATTTTTTATTTGCCATTGTCCCCTCAAATCCGTTTGCCGCATTTGCAGAAGGGAATATTCTTCAAATTATTGTCTTTTCAATCTTCTTTGCCTTTGCCATTACCCTAGCAGGGGATCGGGGCAAGAAAGTATTGGAACTTTTAGAATCGCTCAGTGAAGTGATGTACTCGCTTACACATTCGATTATGAAGCTTGCCCCTTATGGCGTCTTTGCCCTCATTGCAACAGCTGTTGGAGACATTGGCCTTAAGGTGATCTACCCTCTATTTAAATTTTTGCTTTGCAATTATGTTGCTTGCTTACTTCAGATCTTCATTATCTTTTGTTTAACCCTCCGCTATATTATAAAGCTCAGAGTTGCGCCGTTCTTTAAGGGTATGAAAGATGCCATTGTTTTGGCCTTTACAACCAGCAGTAGTTCAGCGACTCTGCCAGTATCTTTAGATTGTGCGCGGAACCATTTAGGTCTTTCCCCAGATATTTCGGGGTTTGTACTTTCGCTAGGTTCGACCATTAACATGAACGGAGCCGCAATTGGACAGGCAATCTCAGCGATTTTTATTGCTCAGGCTTACGGGATTGAAATCACTGCTGTTAAGGTCTTGATCTTGATCTTTGTCTCTCTAGTTTCGGCCATCGGTGCGGCAGGAATTCCCGGAACAGGAATTGTCATGCTTTCTGTTGTGTTAAATGCAATGGGACTTCCCCTTGAAGGAATTGCACTCGTTGCAGGCGTTGATCGCCTTCGTGAAATGGTCTCCTCTGTTGTAAACGTTCTTGGGGATGCTGTTGCGGCGGTCTTCATAGCGAAGAAAGAAAATCAAATCGATGAAAAACAATACCATGCAGTGACTTGGCTGGAGTAGAAGATGAGTGATGAAGTAGAAATTAAACTTCCAAAGTTGGGAGAGAGTATTGTCAGTGCAACCATTGTTCAGTGGTTTAAGAAGGTTGGGGATCCAGTTAAACTTGACGAACCCCTTTTAGAAGTTTCAACCGACAAAGTAAATAGTGAAATCCCTTCCCCTGTTTCTGGAAAAGTTTTAAAAATTCTGGCTGATCTTGAACAGGAAATTGACGTCGGTGATCCCTTAGCAATAATTATTACGAAGGAAGGGAGTGTTTCTGAGGAAACGACCGCAACGCCGACTGAATCGCATACACAAGCTCAAGATACACTCTCCAAAAAAGGTTTTTTTACTCCTGTTGTACTGAAAATTGCGCAAGAAAAAGGGCTTGACCTTTCAGAGCTTGAGAATATTTCTGCGACAGGAGCTGGTGGACGCCTTTCAAAAAAAGACCTTGAGAGTTATCTACAAAATCGTACTGTAGCGCCTGCTATTCCATCTATAGATGGAGAAGAAAGAGTAAAAATGTCAACGATGCGAAAGATGATCGCTGATGCAATGGTCAGATCTTTCTACGAAGCCCCTCACGCAACCCTTGTGAATGAAGTGGATGTCACAAAACTCATAAAGTATCTGAAGGAGAACAAAGAATCCTTCCAAAAAGAAAATGGATATAAGCTCACGATCACCAGCTACATTGCAAAAGCAATTACTGAAGGGATCTTGAAATTCCCCATGATCAATGCCTCCTTAGAGGGGGATACCATCGTTATCAAGAAGAATGTCAACCTAGGAATCGCAGTAAGTGTTGAGCAAGGGATCCTTGTCCCGATTATTGCAGATTGTCATACTCGATCAGTGAAAGGTATTGCTCGAGAAATCTCTTCTCTTTCTGATAAGGCTCGCAAGGGGAAGTTAAAGCCAGATCAAGTCAAGGAGGGGACCTTTACGATGACCAACTTTGGAATGTCAGGAGTTTTAATCGGAACCCCTATCATCCGCCAGCCAGAAGTCGCTATTCTTGGTGTTGGGGCGATTAACAAAAAAGTGATTGCCTTAGAGGATGATAGTGTGGCGATTCGTTCGATGATGAACCTCTCGCTATCCATTGATCATCGTGTGATAGACGGGATGTATGGTTGCGGCTTCCTAGCTGAAGTTAAGCATTACCTGGAGAATTTTCAATAAATTTCTCCCACCCTTCTTTCGAAGGTAGTGTTCTCTTGCATGCAGTTAGAGAACACTACCGTACTATCCTTTGGGAGACGAGTATCCCGGAGTGCCATCAAAATCGTAGAGATTCTCTGTCTTGATGATATCGAAACCTTCAGCTGTTAGAACCTCTAGAAGCTCTAGGAAATCTTTTTGTTTGCACGCCCCCCCTTGTTTAGGGCGAAATCGCACTCTCCACTGATCGATACAAAAGGTCTCGGGCATTCCATTGGGGTAAACGCGGGCTCCTCGGTTGGTGATTATTTCAATGTGAAAAGTGCCATAGCTATGCCCAAGTAGGCTTTCTTGAAAATCTATCATGGATTCATTTGAAAAGAGGTAGATATCAATCCCTACAAGTTCTCTCTTTGTTTTGATAACCTTGCGGGTAAAAGTTTGAGAAACACTTTCCCCCCCTTCATAGGAAACAGCTTTAAGTTTTGAGGGTTTTTCTCCTAGCCGCTTGATGACAGCTTCCGCAAACTCTTGCGTCCCTATTTTTTCTTTGCTGATCCCTTCTTTAAAAATATCGTAGGTGTGCACACCATCTTCTAAGGTTTTCAGCCATCCGTTGCGAATTGCGGTTGCAACATCATACTGTTTAATATGGACCATCATCATGACCGAAGCCAAAATTAACGCCGAAGGGTTCGCGAGATTTTGTCCTGCTCGCCTGGGAGCCGACCCATGGATTGCTTCGAACATAGCTCCGTGATCTCCAATATTTGCAGATCCTACAAGACCTATTGAACCTGCAATTTGAGCACCGACATCAGAAAGGATATCCCCATAAAGATTAGGCATGACCACGACATCAAAAACTTCTGGGGTGTCGGCAAGCTTTGCCGCTCCAATATCGACAATCCAATGCTCATTTTCAATACCGGGATATTCCTTGGCCACCTCGTTAAAGACTTGATGAAAGAGGCCATCTGAGAGTTTCATGATATTATCTTTTACAAAGCAGGTGACTTTTTTTCGTCCATTTTGGACAGCATATTCGAACGCATAGCGGATAATTTTTTCTGAGCCCGGTTGTGAAATTAACTTGATCGATTCACACACCTCAGGGGACTGTCGGTATTCAATACCCGAATAGAGATCTTCTTCATTTTCTCGTACAATCACCACATCCATTTGAGGGTGTTTTGTCGCAACAAAGGGTGGGTACGCCATGCAAGGACGCACATTAGCATAAAGCCCTAGTGTCGTTCGGATCGTTACATTTAAGCTTTTGAACCCTCCACCCTGCGGCGTTGTGATTGGAGCTTTTAAAAAAGCTTTTGTTTGCCGAATAGTGTCCCAAGTCTTGTCCTCGATCCCTGTTGGGTGTCCTCCAAGATAAATTTTCTTTCCAATTTCGACTTCATGAATATCTAATTGTGCTCCTGCGGCTTCAAGGATCTTTAAAGTTGCATCCATGATTTCTGGGCCAATTCCATCGCCTCTAGCAACTGTTATGGGTACTTTTTCGCTCACAAGGAACTCCTTACTTGATTGATTAACTCTCTAATTATATGATTTGAGATAAGTTTTCAAGAGTTCGACCATGTTAAAAGATCTATTTGATGAGTACCAGAGAAATCTGAACTATTTTTTCAACCATGTAGGGTTGGGGAAAGCAGAGGAAATATTTAAACTTTTTTTGAACTGCAAGGGGATATTGATCTTCACTGGTGTTGGAAAAAGTGGGATTATTGCCGAAAAACTTGCGATGACAATGATTTCAACTGGGACAAAAGCCTTGTACCTTCCTCCTGTGAATGCTCTTCATGGAGACATTGGGATTGTTACTGACAAAGATGTTCTCATTTGCATTAGCAAAAGCGGGGGAAGCGAGGAGCTCTTAAGTCTTGTTCCTTTTGCACAAAAAAAGGGGGCTAAAACCGTCGCTTGGGTCTCTAGCACGCAATCAAAACTCGGGCTCGCTTGCGACATAGGAATTTCCCTGCCGCTAAATAAGGAACTTTGTCCCTTTGACCTAGCCCCCACGACCTCGACCTCAATCCAACTTATTTTTGGAGATGTTCTTTCCGTTGCACTTATGAAGGCTAAGAACTTTAGCTTGGACGATTATGCGCTTAATCACCCTGCAGGCTCCATTGGAAAAAAAATCTCTCTAACAGTTGATGATATCATGCTTCAAGGAGAAACACTTCCTCTTTGCGGGCCCAACGAAAAATTGCGGGATGCGTTGGTTACCCTAACGGACAAGAAATGTGGGTGTCTGCTCATTATCGATACCAAAGGGAGATTTTGTGGAATCTTCACCGATGGAGACCTCCGTCGAGCCTTCAAAAAAAAACCTGCTGAAATGCTAGAAAAAACAATGGAAGAGCTCATGACACCCTCATGCATCGCAACTGAAAAAGGAAAGCGAGCTCTTGATGCGCTGCAGCTCATGCAAAATGATGAGAAAAAATGGGTCAATGTCCTTCCAGTGATAGAATCAGGAACACTCGTTGGATTGATTCGTATGCATGATCTCGTTCAAGCGGGAATCACCTAAAAAATAAGGGAATACCACCCGATATTTTTTCGTTTCTAGTCGCAGTCCATATTTTGTTTTTGATTCAAAGTAAGTAATTTTTCTGATTTCTGAGTAGGGAATAATGCAATTCCCTCCCTTGTTTGATACAAAAATTAATCGCTTATCTTCTAACAGGATTTTATGAGGATGAGTTTCTAAACGAGTAAACCTTTTGTAGGGGATCAATCCCCACCCTATCAAAAATATTCCCAAAGAGAAAATGAGAATTCCCCAAGAATTTAGGAAAGCTTGTGGAGACCACACCCCAAAAACAAAAAGAATAAAAACACCGATTCCGCCCAACACCATTCCTTGTAACAAGAGGCGATTTTTGACCTTTGTTTGCGCAACTGAGAAAAGTTTTAAATGATCCATTGAAAATTATGACCTTTCTCGCTATCCAAAAGCTTGAGTTTTATAAGGAACCAAGTTAGGCTGTTAGCAAGGCGATTCTTATGAATGATGAAATTTTTACACTTTCGCACGGTATTCTTGTTGCGGTTTTTGCAATTGGTTATACTGCTATCATCCTTGAATTTTTGATTCGCGTCAATAAAACAGCAGTTGCCTTGTTTATGGCAGTCTTCTGCTGGTTGATTTACTTTGTTGGGGATCCCCAGCCGCTGGGTGTAAGTATAACTTTTCTGAACACGCACTTAAGTGATATATCGCAGATTCTTTTCTTCTTACTGGGAGCTATGACGATGGTCGAGCTTATTGACTCTCACAAAGGGTTCAATACCTTCATCCATTATCTCCATACGCGTTCCAAACGCAAGATGCTTTGGATTACCTGTTTTTTAGCCTTCTTCTTGTCGGCGGTTCTTGATAACTTAACGACGACAATCCTAATGATTTCTATTTTAAGGAAATTGATCCCGCATAAAAAAGAGAGGTTTCTCTTTTCATGCATGGTGATTGTTGCTGCAAATGCTGGGGGGGCTTGGACCCCAATTGGAGATGTGACAACGACAATGCTTTGGATTGGAGGGCAAGTCACCTCGATGAAAGTGATTACAGAACTCTTTTTCCCTAGCTTGATTTCTATGATGTTCCCACTTCTTCTTTATACCTGCACTATGAAAGGGAAATTTCCAAAATCTGAAATCGATTTTCGCGATGAACCATTAGAGCCAGGGGCTCATCTTATCTTCTATTTAGGAATTGTTTTGTTCCTTTGCGTTCCTGTTTTTAAGGCGTTAACGGGGCTACCTCCGTTTATGGGGATGCTTATTTCTCTGTCAATTATGTGGCTTGCAACTGATATCATGCATCACCGCTACGAGCAAAGACACCATCTCCGAGTACCGCATATTCTGACAAAAATCGACGTGTCCAGTATTCTCTTTTTCTTAGGAATTCTGCTCAGCGTCAATGCCCTTGAATCAACGGGACTTCTTGAGGGCGCAGCGCAGTGGCTAAACGTGAATATTCGAAGCCAAGCACTTATTGCTTCAGTTATTGGTGTTGTTTCTGCAATCATTGATAACGTTCCTCTGGTTGCTGCAACAATGGGAATGTATGACCTCCAAACTACCCCAACCGACTCGCCGCTATGGCTTATGATTGCTTATGCCGCTGGTACTGGTGGAAGCATTTTGGTTATGGGTTCCTCTGCAGGTGTGGCTCTTATGGGGCTTGAAAAAGTAGATTTCTTCTCTTACTTAAAAAAAATGTCCCTGCCAGTCTTCATTGGATACGTCTTTGGAATGCTCTTCTACGTCTTCTTGTTCTAGGTTCTAAATTTTTTATATTTAAATGATTTTGAAAACTGAAATTTCATACTGAAAAAAATGCTATGAATGGGATTTGCTGCGCAGCAATACTATAGCTAAGTTGATATAATTTAGTTATAGGCAATAGTCTTTAAAAAGTTCATCTATTCCACATTGATATTTTCTTCGTTTAGATTTTTCTTGTGCCCATTTACGCTCAATAGGATTTAAATCTGGGGAATATGGGGGAAGATATTCCAAGATGTGGCCTGCAGCTTCGATCTTTTCTTGCATAGATTTGCTTTTATGAAACGATGCATTATCCATAACCAAAACGCTTTCAGAAGGAAGTTTCGGCATTAAGTCTTGCTCTGCCCAACTGCTAAAGGCATCTGTATTAATATTACAATCAAACAGTGCAAGAGTAAGAAGGTTTGTTCCAAGTAACGCCCCTATTGCATTTGTCCTCACTTTTGCTACCCAGTCATGGGTGCCGAAGCACCTCTCTCCTATTTTTGAGCAACCATGCGTTCGGGGCATATCATGGGCAAACCCACTTTCATCGATGTATACAATCGGTTTTCCCAAGCATTCATACCTTGCAATCTTTTCTCTGAAGAGAGATCTCTTCTTTTTGCAAGCCTTGGGATGGTTAAGTGTTTTTTTTATAGCTAATTCTTAGCCGCTTCATGGCACAACGAACACCTGAAGGGCTTACATTGAGACGATATACTCGTTCATAGTTGAAGGCATCAGGGTATTTTTTGATATCCTCCATCAAGCGATCTCTTTCAATCTTTATTGCAGGTCTATTTTTAGTGCGCTTTGCCTCTAGCCTCTTAGACCAAAGAAATATGCTATTTACACTTACATCAAAACGTTTTGCTGTCTTGGCAAAACTTAAATTTTCTGTGCTTCGGATCAACAGTACCTTTTTTCTAAAATCTAATGAATACGTCATTCAAAAAAGCATAACTAAAACGAAATATTTTAGCTATATTGGATACTTAGGACTGGTGCGCCATGGAGAGATCTCCCACTAAAATATAGTCCTTGGAGCTCTTGCTATAACCGTTTTAATAGATGGAATGCCAAGGGGATTTGGGAAAAGATCTGGAATGAGCTCAAAGATGAAATTGATCAAGAAAATTATTCTATTGATGGATCAAACGTCAAAGCCTCATCAAGAGGGTTATCGGATAAAAAAAAGAGGAGGAATGTTTAGGAACTTCGAGAGGAAGGATTACAAAAAAAATGCATGCTTTAACTGATGGTTTTGGTAGGGATGAAAACGTGCTTGCTGATAGAACTTATGACTCAGCTGAGAGGGGCGCACGTTTTTGAAACCTGAAGTATCTGTGATATTAGCCGGAGTAATCGGAATCTTGTTGATCAGCCCTGTCTGCATGTCTGCACTAGCGTGCTGCTTATAACCATACCAATACTTGTTTTTTCCTTTACACCCAATCTTCGCTTGAGTGTCTGCAGAAAATTGAGAGATATTTTCGTTGTTCAGTTTTTTATATTTTTCTGCAATCGCCTTATCTCCTTCCTCCCACAAGTTTGCTTTAGCAATCAAATGGGTTGCGTCGACAAAGGTAAAAACTTCACTCATAAACCCTTGATCTTTTAGTTGATCTCTTAGATCGGTAAAAATCTTGGACAAAATATTGGTCCCTATCTTTTTTCTAAGCTGGCAAAAGACCGTGTGATCTGGGGTGGGGTCTCTAAGATTAAACCCACAAAACCATCGAGCTGCAGTGTTTTCTTGGATGAAGCGTTCCAATTTTCCATGAACTGTAGTAATAAACACTTGAATAATCGAAGCAATTCATATCCCTTATGAGGGTTGTTCTTCTCTAGTTTTTGGAGTTTTTTCTCCACAAAACTGAACGATCAAATCTTGGAAAACTTGCGGTAATTATGACTTTCTGGAACTAAATCTTCTAGATAGATCATTTCAATTTGTTGCATGGGAATCCTCATATTTAAAAAGAAAGTAGTTTAAACGATTTCAGAAAATTATGTCAGTTCTCAACAGTTCCCTCAGATGAAATTCGAATTTATATAGAGAAAATAGGAAAAAACCCAGTTATTCCAGGGAAAAAGAACCGGATTCAGAATATTGAATATGATAAACGCACATACAAAGAGAGGCATCTTGCTTGAGATCTTCTTTCAGTTTATCAAGCGATTTAGACTTATAAGGACGTGGTATGAAGTGCATTCCCTAAAGATTTATCTGTACATTATATATATGTGTGTTCATCAAAAACCTTAAAAGATCTCAGCGGCTAAAAGGTACTGAGAAGGTTTTTTTTCATAGAGGATTCGAAAAAAAAATCAGAAAAAGATGAAAAACATTTGCTTAATAAATTAGAAGTGATGTATTGTCTCGTATTCTTTCTTAAGCAAAACATGCGGAAGAAACGAAACGAAAGCTTTAAGGGTTTTCAAGTGTTATTTTGACAGCGAAATTGAAGTGACAAAGCTTAAGGTTTGAGCGTGTCGGAATTTATTTCGACATGCCCCTATCAAACTTTAACTCGAATACATAATAAATAGTATTCGAGAATCAATCTAGCTTAGGCTAGGTTAATAGAGATTAAATTTTCAATGAGAATTTGATCCTGGTTCAGATTGAATGCTGACGGCGTGGATGAGGCATGCAAGTCGAACGAAGTAGCTTGCTACTTAGTGGCGAAAGGGTTAGTAATACATGAGTAACGTACCTCTTTCCTGGGGATAACGGTTGGAAACGACCGCTAATACCGAATGAGGAGATCTGGGATAGCCCGGTATCTTCAAAGTAGGGGATCCTTCGGGACCTTACGGAGAGAGAGCGGCTCATGGGATATCAGCTTGTTGGTGTGGTAAAGGCGCACCAAGGCTAAGACGTCTAGGCGGACTGAGAGGTTGACCGCCAACACTGGGACTGAGACACTGCCCAGACTCCTATGGGAGGCTGCAGTCGAGAATCATTCGCAATGGGCGAAAGCCTGACGATGCGACGCCGTGTGGACGATGAAGGCCTTCGGGTTGTAAAGTCCTTTCGCCAGGGAACAAGAGAAAGTAACTAATAATTGCTTGATTTGAGCGTACCTGGTAAAGAAGCACCGGCTAACTCCGTGCCAGCAGCTGCGGTAATACGGAGGGTGCAAGCATTAATCGGATTTATTGGGTGTAAAGAGCATGTAGGCGGATAAGTAAGTCAGATGTGAAATTTCGGAGCTCAACTTCGAAGCTGCATTTGAAACTACTTGTCTTGAGGGTAGACGGAGAAAACGGAATTCCAAGTGTAGCGGTGAAATGCGTAGATATTTGGAAGAACACCGGTGGCGAAGGCGGTTTTCTAGTTTACTCCTGACGCTGAGATGCGAGAGCAAGGGTAGCAAACAGGATTAGATACCCTGGTAGTCCTTGCCGTAAACGATGCATACTTGGTGTAGTCGGACTCAACCCCGACTGTGCCGTAGCTAACGCGTTAAGTATGCCACCTGGGGAGTACGCCCGCAAGGGTGAAACTCAAAAGAATTGACGGGGGCCCGCACAAGCAGTGGAGCATGTGGTTTAATTCGATGCAACGCGAAGAACCTTACCCAGGCTTGACATATAGAGGACCGCTCTAGAGATAGAGTTTCCCGCAAGGGCCTTTATACAGGTGCTGCATGGCTGTCGTCAGCTCGTGCCGTGAGGTGTTGGGTTAAGTCCCGCAACGAGCGCAACCCTTGTCGTTAGTTACCAACACGTAATGGTGGGGACTCTAACGAGACTGCCTAGGTTAACTAGGAGGAAGGTGAGGATGACGTCAAGTCCGCATGGCCTTTATGTCTGGGGCTACACACGTGCTACAATGGTCGGTACAGAAGGCAGCGAAGCCGAAAGGTGGAGCAAATCCCCAAAACCGATCTCAGTTCGGATAGAAGTCTGCAACTCGACTTCTTGAAGTTGGAATTGCTAGTAATGACGTGTCAGCAATAACGTCGTGAATACGTTCCCGGGCCTTGTACACACCGCCCGTCACATCATGGAAGTTGGTTTCGCCCGAAGCCGCTGACTCAACCGCAAGGGGAGAGGCGTCTAAGGTGAGGCTGATGACTAGGATGAAGTCGTAACAAGGTAGCCGTACCGGAAGGTGCGGCTGGATCACCTCCTTTATGGACAAGATAGTGAGGTCCTAGAGACCTTGCGAATCTACGGTTGGGCAAGCCTTAAGATTTTGTCACTTCACTTTCGCTGTCAGAAGCACAATTGCTTTCTTGACAGAATATAGACTAATCAAGTAAATCAAAAACACTTTAGTGTTTTTGAATTGCGAAAAGCTGATTAAAAAATATTATAGCGAGTAACATTCGATAACCTATCGAATGTACTACAATAAAACTGATTTTAAACAGCGCTTGAGAAGGGGATATTCAACCGCAGTCAATTCGTGAATTTCACGAGCTGACAGTCGGTTGAGTATCTCAGTATACAAGACCAATTTTAGGCAAACTGTCCTTAGAGACAGTTTAATGTACACTTATTAGATCAAGCTAATAAGGGCTGTTGGTGGATGCCTTGGCATCGAGAGGCGATGAAGGACGCGCATACCTGCGATAAGCTCCGGCGAGCTGGAAAGAAGCATTGAGCCGGAGATTTCCGAATGGGGAAACCCAGTGGAGCTAATCCTCCATTATCATTAACTGAATACATAGGTTAGTGAGGTAAACCTGCTGAATTGAGACATCTAAGTAGGCAGAGGAAAATAAATCAAAAGAGATTCCCATAGTAGCGGCGAGCGAAGTGGGAATAGCCCAAACCGAAAATTTATTTTCGGGGTTGTAGGACTAGTCATAAAGCTTAAACGAATTTAACATAACCATCTGGGAAGTTGGGCGATACAGGGTGAAAGCCCCGTGTGTAAAAAGTAAGTTTAAGTGAGATTAGCACCTGAGTAGGGCCGGACACGTGAAACCCGGTCTGAATCTGGGGAGACCACTCTCCAAGGCTAAATACTACTCGATGACCGATAGTGCACAAGTACAGTGATGGAAAGGTGAAAAGAACCCCTGTTAGGGGAGTGAAATAGAATCTGAAACCAGCAGCCTACAAGCGGTCAGAGGCCTATGTTTCCTTTTAGGAAGCACGGCTGATGGCGTGCCTTTTGCATGATGAGCCAGCGAGTTATGTTATACGGCTAGGTTAAGGGACATCCGTTCCGGAGCCGAAGTGAAAGCGAGCGTTAATAGCGCATTAAGTCGTATGATGTAGACACGAAACCAAGTGATCTATCCATGGTCAGGATGAAGCAGGGGTAAAACCTTGTGAAGGTCCGAACCAGTATCTGTTGAAAAAGATTTGGATGAACTGTGGATAGGGGTGAAAGGCCAATCAAACTTGGAGATATCTTGTTCTCTTCGAAATAACTTTAGGGTTAGCCTCGACTTTGAGACTCATGGGGGTAGAGCACTGGATTCCCACGGGGGCCTACCGGCCTACCAACGGAAACCAAACTCCGAATACTATGAGTTAAGTCGGGAGATAGACAGTGGGGGATAAGCTTCATTGTCGAAAGGGGAACAGCCCAGATCGCCGATTAAGGCCCCTAATTCTATGCTAAGTGAGTAAGGATGTGAAGTTTCATAGACAGTTGGAATGTTGGCTTAGAGGCAGCCATCATTTAAAGAGTGCGTAACAGCTCACCAATCGAGAGACTTTGCGCCGATAATGATCGGGACTAAAGCATAGAGCCGAAATCGCGGGTGTGCCACTTTGTGGTACGCGGTAGGAGAGCGTAGTATGTGCAATGAAGATATACCGTAAGGAGTGTTGGAGCGCATACTAGTGAGGATGCATGGCATAAGTACACGATAAAGGGAGTGAGAATCTCCCTCGCCGAAAACCTAAGGTTTCCAGGGTAAAGCTCGTCTTCCCTGGGTTAGCCGGTCCCTAAGCTGAGGCTGAAAAGCGTAAGCGATGGAAAGCAGGTTAAATATTCCTGCGCCACCTAAAACTATAACAATGGGGTGACGGAGTAAGTTAAGCACGCGGGCTATTGGATGTCCGTTTTCACATGAGGCTGGTCAGTAGGTAAATCCGCTGACGGAAAGCTAGGTGTGAGACAAGGGGAATCTTCGGAGGAACCGATGGTGTAGCGCAATGCTTCCAAGAAATAACCTCTAGTTGTTGATGGTGACCGTACCAAAACCGACACAGGTAGGTGGGATGAATATTCTCAGGCGCGCGAGAGAACTCTCGTTAAGGAACTCGGCAAATTGTCCTCGTAACTTCGGGAGAAGAGGAGCCCTTGGATGTGATACCTTCGCGGTTAAGCATCTAGGGGCCGCAGAGAATCGGCCCAGGCGACTGTTTAACAAAAACACAGCACTATGCAAACTCGTCTAAGAGGAAGTATATGGTGTGATGCCTGCCCAATGCCAAAAGGTCAATAGGAGATGTCAGTCCTTCGGGACGAAGCATTGAATTTAAGCCCTGGTGAATGGCGGCCGTAACTATAACGGTCCTAAGGTTAATGGCTAGCCTTAGTAAAACCGAACTATATGCGGGAAAACCTTCTAAAACTCTTAGGTACTCGTTGCACTTATGTGTAGCAGTAAAAATCCTAGAGACATGGAGGCAATCCGCAGGAAAGATTAATTGTTGAAACAAAGTGAGTGCACTTGGAAACATAACCAAGCAGGCTTATTTTGTGAGATTAAAATCCTCAGAGACCAAACGTTTGGAGTTTGACATGGACCTAGAAGCACAATGGATTGTTGGATTTGTTGACGGTGAAGGTTGTTTTCATGTGTCTGTAAATAGGCATAAGGAAATGACTCAAGAGTACCAAGTACTTCCTGAATTTGCCATTATTCAACATAAGCGAGATGTTCAAGTTCTCTACGCTTTAAAAGCTTATTTTGGTTGTGGAGTGGTTCGCAAGAATCATGGCGACCAAATGGCCTATAGAGTGAAAGGCCTTGAACACTTAACGGAAAGGATCATACCATTCTTTGAAAAGCACAAGCTTAAAACAAAGAAAGGTGTGGAATTTCAAAAATTCAGAAAAATTCTGCTTAAGATGAAAAATGGAGTCCATTTGACCCCTGAAAGAATTGAAGAAATTCAAGACCTTAAGAATCAAATGAATCGTCTCCATTGCCAACGTGAGTTGGTTTCAAACTAAGATAGAGTCCGACCCTGTTAGAAATAGCAAGGGACCAATCGAGCGAAATTCCTTGTCGGGTAAGTTCCGACCTGCACGAATGGCGTAACGATCTGGGCACTGTCTCAACGAGAGACTCGGTGAAATTGTAGTAGCGGTGAAGATGCCGTTTACCCGCAGCTAGACGGAAAGACCCCGTGAACCTTTACTGTACTCTGATATTGGCTTTTGACTTGTCATGTGTAGGATAGCCGGGAGACGGTGAAAGAGGCTCGTTAGGGCTTCTGGAGTCATCCTTGAAATACCGGCCTTGACATGTCGAAAATCTAACGTTGCCCCATGAATCTGGGGAACGAACATTGTCAGACGGGCAGTTTGACTGGGGCGGTTTCCTCCCAAAAAGTAACGGAGGAGTCCAAAGCTTGTCTCATCGTGGTTGGCAATCACGAGTAGAGCGCAAAAGTATAAGACAAGTTGACTGCGAGACCGACGAGTCGAGCAGGTACGAAAGTAGGGTTTAGTGATCCGGCGGTGGAAAGTGGAATCGCCGTCGCTTAACGGATAAAAGGTACTCCGGGGATAACAGGCTTATCGCCACCAAGAGTTCATATCGACGTGGCGGTTTGGCACCTCGATGTCGGCTCATCGCATCCTGGGGCTGAAGAAGGTCCCAAGGGTTTGGCTGTTCGCCAATTAAAGCGGTACGCGAGCTGGGTTCAAAACGTCGTGAGACAGTTTGGTCCCTATCTGCTGTGGGCGTAGGATACTTGAGAAGAGCTGCTTCTAGTACGAGAGGACCGAAGTGGACGAACCAATGGTGTTCCGGTTGTCCTGCCAAGGGCATCGCCGGGTAGCTAAGTTCGGAAAGGATAAGCGTTGAAAGCATCTAAACGCCAAGCCTCCTTCAAGATAAAGTATCCCTATGAGATGACCTGAAGACGACAGGGTTGATAGGCTGGGTGTGTAAGCGTAGTAATACGTTGAGCTAACCAGTACTAATACATCCATCGGCTTGATCTTTTTTTTTCCTCTTTGAGGAAATTGAATACATCTCAAGCGTTGTTTAAAATTAGTTTGCTTTGAGCATTTGATTAGTCTTATCTTGGTGACCTTAGAGAAGAGGCCACACCTGATCCCATCCCGAACTCAGCAGTTAAGCTCTTCATCGCCGATGGTACTGTGCACTAGAGTACGGAAGAGTAGGACGTCGCCAAGTTTTTCATTCAGGCCTTCAGATTAAATTCTGAAGGCCTTTTTTTTGTTTGAATTGATTCAAATTTTCTTTCAACCTATACTTACTGCAATTATTTTTTTTAAAAATGAGCTTCTCATTGTTCGTTACGATACTTTCTTTTCATGCAAGTGATTAATTATTGAAAAATAATTTGTATAACTTTATCTAGAAGGATAAACATTTTCACAAGAGGTAACAAGCAATAATGAAATTAAGAACCGTTTGTCAGATTGGGATTTTCTTATTAATCTCCATAAAGCTGTTTTCAGAAACGATTACTCTTTCTGAAATTAAAATTGAAGAAAAGATTAAATCTAAAGGTTCTCATGGAAATTTCCTGGGTCCTTCTGCTCAAGTTAATGGAGGGTACGATTTTGATATAGGCATTGTATCTGGGTTGTTTGAAGCTGGACCAAAACAATTGAGAAGCAGCACTACTTTAGGATTTTGTTTAGGAAGCAACGGACGAACTGGAGTCAAAATCAATGCTGAGCATTTAATGCAAGATTTGAAATTCAATTTTTACACAGGTTCTCAGAAAAAATGGATCCATCAAGCATCAGGTGGGATTGGTTTCAAGCATGTATTCGAAAAAGATGCAACTCCTTTATTTGTTAAGTCCTGTCAACTTGATGGATATTATTCATATTCATGGAGCAGAAATCTAGCTAAGAAAAATATAGGTCTATATAAAAACTGTACTAACCATAGAAGAATTGCAGGAGCCAATATATGGGGAGGTAGTGGAGGCACAGACTTACAATTTAAAAAATTTAAAACCGTTTTAGGGTTAACTGTTAATTATGACAATGTGAAGTATGACATAAAAAATAGTTATCAAGTTTCAAAAAGTGGTTTTGGTGGAAGCATCTCTCTTCTTCATCCTTTTGCAGAGGATTTTGACTTAAAAGTCCAAGCATCGTTCCGTAAGCCTTTTAATAATTATTCCGGAGAATTTAACTGGAACTCGAAGAAGGCGCCAGGCTTAGTAGCGGGGGTATTTGGGGGGTATACATCAGGAAAGCATTGTTTAGCAAGCTCTTATGATATAGGAGTTAAGTTAAGTTACTTATTTGGGGTAAAAAAAACAGGACCTAGTCACAGTAAAAACTCGGGGCCTGCTTGTTCAATTTCTAAAAACTATCTTAAAATGTGGATGCATGGGCCTTCTATTAAAATGCCTCAAATATTTGCTATTTCAGATGAAAAAAATATTTGTAAAAAACTTATAGAGGATGTGTCTTCTTGTAGCGGATCTGCTTTTGGCCCTATTCTTCTTTGGGATGGCTTTCAGGAGCCACTTTTCTTGGCTAATATTTTCTTTGATATCAAAAATAATGACCCTTCTAGAGAAACAGGGCCACTGATTTTTTCAGCTAAAGATATTAATAATAATAATTTAGGAGTGTTTAATGTAAATCCTAGTCCTGATGGAATTCCCCCTAATGATCAAATTTCTTACAACCTGATATTTCAATCCCCTCTTCCTATCATTGAAAACAATACCGATACCCACTGGGAAGTTACGGCTACTAATGGGGTTTGCTTCGATATTACTACGGACTTTAATTATGCTATGTAGATTGTAGAGCTTGTGAAGGATTGCTGATCGGTAGCTGTGGGTTTGCTTGCAAACGAAAGATTACGAAGTTTGTGAGCAAATCTAGAGCTTTTATCTAGGAACTTTTTCTTACCCATCTTGGCGCCAGTTGTTTACCGTCTATAACCTCTGGTATAGCTAAGTTGATATAATTTAGTTATAGGCAATATTCCTTAAAAAGTTCATCTATTCCACATTGATATTTTTTTCGTTTAGACTTTGCTTGTGCCCATTTATGCTCAATAGGATTTAAATCTGGGGAATATAGGGGAAGATATTCCAAGATGTGGCCTGCAGCTTCGATCTTTTCTTGCATAGATTTGATCTTCCCCCGAAAAATAGGACAGTTATGATATAGACTTCTCGAACTTAAAGAAGAGTAAAAGCAAATGAAAAAATTCAATGATGAATTTAAATGAAATGCGGTCAAGTTAGTGAGAGAAGAGTAGCTAAAGATAGAAGAAGTAGCAAGTGATCTGGGTATAGGTGTTTCTACGCTAAAAGTATGGCTCAGTAAGCATGCCCATAGTCGATTGATTAAAACTAAGAAGCAGGCAAGGGAAGAAGAAGAGATTAAGCGACTGAAAAAATAAAATAGGATCTCAAAAGGAGTTGAGGCCTAATGACCGTTTACACTCCCCTTGATTTTGATTGACCCCATTAGCTTCAAGTTGGTGGAGTTTTTCTTTTGCTCGAGTCTGGAGATTATACGGTGCATTAGTCTGCATCATTATGAAGCACTTTGAGTCGTGAATCGTTGTGCATCATAAAGAATCATAGTGATTCACAATGCATCACTTTACATCATGTAAAACATTCAAGATATGTAATCTAATAAATGCACTTAAACTACGGTTTTCTTTGTTTGACAGATGCTTAAGATTTTCTATTTCATCGTTGGAGAAACTGACAGATATTCTTGCGGTACCTTGATTTTTCTTTGCAGTGTCTTTTTCAATATCAAAATCCTTACAACGGCTTGCATATTTTTTGATATCTGTGTCTTTTACATCTGTGTTGATTGGCCTTACTTTGGGCATACGTTTAACAACCCCTCAATTAGTTGGTTCATTTCTTCGGATGCTTTTTTGTTTTGAAGTTCGTGAACTCCCTTTCCTTGGCTCATGCAATCGCGGTATACCTTTCTTTCGTATATCGTAGGCTTCAGTAAATCAAACTCTGAGTATTGATTGATGTAGTCTATAGCTTCCTTTCTTTCAGTAACACTTGGGTTTGTAGAGACCATTTTTAGCATAATCTTTAAAGCAAAGAATTAAAGCTTCATTGACTTTTCCGTTGTTGCAAAAATCAACAAGATCTTTACGAAAAGCTTCTTTTTTTCTCCAGAACCTGTAGTCAGAAGATCTCTTCTTTTTGCAAGCCTTGGGATGGTTAAGTGTTTTTTTTATAGCTAATTCTTAGCCGCTTCATGGCACAACGAACACCTGAAGGGCTTACATTGAGACGATATGCTCGTTCATAGTTGAAGGCATCAGGGTATTTTTTGATATCCTCCATCAAGCGATCTCTTTCAATCTTTATTGCAGGTCTATTTTTAGTGCGCTTTGCTTCTAGCCTTTTAGACCAAAGAAATATGCTATTTACACTTACACCAAAACGTTTTGCTGTCTTGGCAAAACTTAAATTTTCTGTGCTTCGGATCAACAGTACCTTTTTTCTAAAATCTAATGAATACGTCATTCAAAAAAGTATAACTAAAACGAAATATTTTAGCTATATTAGATAGTTATGTTCCTCCCATAAAATCATTTTGCCTTTTTGTGGGGAAGCTAGAACTTCTGAATCACTTAGATTATTATTTTTTAGAAATGAAATAATAAGTGTTAAATTACTTTTGAAGCAATTACTTCGTAAACTGAAGTAGTTTTTTCTTCGATTAGTATTTCCTATGTGGTATGGGGGAAATATGGAGATGAATCATGCGCGGTTAGCCGCTTGGATCAAAGATATGGAAAAGCTCTGTCAGCCTGACAGTGTTCAGCTGTGTGATGGCTCTCAGAATGAGCATGATGCGGTATGTCAGATGCTTGTGGATGCGGGGGTATTTGTTCCCCTTTCTAAGCGTCCCAAATCATACTGGTGCCGCTCTGATCCAAAGGATGTTGCACGTGTAGAGGATCGTACATTCATTTGTTCTCTTAGAAAGGAGGATGCGGGCCCGACGAACAACTGGAAAGAGCCAAAGAAGATGAAGCAGATACTAATTGCTCTTTTCAAAGGCTGCATGAAGGGAAGAAAAATGTATGTTATCCCTTTTAGCATGGGGCCATTTGGCTCGTCTTTTTCTATAATAGGGGTGCAGATCACAGATAGTCCCTATGTTGTTGCAAATACATTTATTATGACGAGAATGGGAAAAAAAGCGCTTGAGGTTTTAGAAGCCGATGGTGATTTTGTTCCGTGTCTTCATTCAGTGGGAGTTCCGCTTAAAAAGGGAGAGAAAGACTCTTTTTGGCCCTGTAGAGCTGATAGCAAATACATTGTGCACTTCCCCGAAGAGCGAGAGATCTGGTCCTATGGAAGTGGATATGGGGGCAATGCTCTACTGGGCAAAAAGTGTTTAGCTCTTCGAATTGCTTCTGCAAAAGGGCTAAATGAGAAGTGGATGGCAGAGCATATGCTCATTGTCAGAGTTACAAATCCCGAAGGGAGGAAGCATTTTTTTGTTGCGGCTTTCCCAAGTGCTTGTGGGAAAACAAATTTGGCGATGCTGCAATCTTCTCTTCCTAGATGGAAGGTTGAATGTGTTGGAGATGACATTGCTTGGATGAAAATAGGCTCTGATGGACGCCTTTATGCCATCAATCCTGAAAATGGGTTCTTTGGTGTTGCTCCGGGAACTTCTTACGATTCCAATCCGAATGCAATGGAATCGATGAAAAGTAACTCCATTTTTACCAATGTTGCCCTTACTGATGATGGCGACGTGTGGTGGGAAGGAATGAGTGAGATACCTCCTGCTCATTTGACCGATTGGAAGGGAAGGGATTGGACGCTGGATTCAAAAGAAGCAGCAGCCCACCCGAACTCTCGATTTACTGCTCCCATCAAGCAGTGTCCTGTAATTGATACTGCTTTCGAAGATGTGAAAGGTGTCCCAATTTCTGGGATTATTTTGGGGGGGCGAAGGGAAAGCGTTGTTCCTCTTGTTATTGAAAGCCTCTCTTGGCAGCACGGCACGTTTTTAGGAACCACTCTTTCTTCAGAAATGACAGCCGCTGCGGCTGGAAAGATTGGGGCACTTCGCCACGACCCTTTTGCGATGCTTCCTTTTTGTGGCTACAATATGGGAGATTATTTTGGCCATTGGCTTAAAATGGGAGAGCTTCTTGGATCCAAAGCTCCGAAAATCTACCATGCAAATTGGTTTCGGAAAGGGGCAAATGGAGAGTTTCTATGGCCTGGGTTTGGGGAGAATATCCATGTTTTAAAGTGGATCTTTGAGAGGTGTGAAGGAACTGGAGAAGCAATTAATAGCCCTGTTGGCCTACTACCTAAAGATTTCAATGCTCAAAAGGAGCTCTTCGAAGTCGATCCTTCTCTTTGGAAGGAAGAGGTGAAGGGACTCCGTGAATATTACAAGATTTTTGGAGGACATCTTCCCGGAGTTATTCTCGAAGAACTCGATAATCTTGAAAAAAGAATCTCTTAATTTTTCATTCTTATTTGAAGGTGCAATTTTATTTTTTAAATCTCGATCTATGGAGTAGGTAAGATTTTCAGGAAATCTTGATAAATCTATCAAAGGGCTGGCAGATAAAGAGTTAAGCGATACGACCTCTTTATATTCTAACTATTTGATATTCAATCTATTAATTTATTATTATTTTTGTTATTAGTAACTTATTTAAAGTAAATGGATGGTATGATATAATTAATTAAAATACAGAGGGTGTTTTTTAAATTGTTTTCAACAATGGCTACATTAGTTTCTGATTACGCTACTCCGCTTGCTGTAGGCGTAGGAAGTGCTGTTGTGGGTGCCGCTGCAAAAAGGTTATGGTCATCTGAATCTACTGATTTAGAGCTAGATAGGGATATTTCTCAAGTTGGTATCCAAGTGCTTTCACGCCCTCTAACCAGCCCTCTCGGCCTGAAGAATGTAGAAAGCGATAGAGATGGGCATACTGGAGTAGAGTCTCTGGTCACAGCAGAAATTGGACCGACAGTCGTTCTTACAGCACATAACCCTCAGGTGACAGCTGTTATAGAGACTGAAGCTCATGATATACATGAAGGCGAGGCATTTCCAGAAAATGGGATGCTCTTGGTTCGAGTTCCTCAGCCAGACGCAGAATTTGATGAAGAACATATTGCAAGGTACCTCAGTGAAGGCAAAGCGCAGATGGTTTTTTCTACTGCTGCTATGCAGGGGCAGGGATTTAATCGCTCCGTTGACTTGCAAAAACAAGTTGATGGCAAAGATGTTCCTGACGAGAGTCGTCAACACAAGGTAGATATTCAATTCGCAAAAATTAAACATGCAATTGGTGTAGGTGGGCGTGATGGAATGCCAAATAAAGCAATTAGCTATAGCATAACATGGCACTTTGTTGAGGTCTATAATAGAGCGGGAGAGCCTCCAGTAAAGTATGATCTTACCAACAAAGCTGATATCGAGCGTCTTTTAGAAGATCAGGATATTGATGATATCGATGAGGATATGGTAGACAGCGTTTTCACGAAGCTTCTTTCTATCAATAGAGAAACTAAAACCCTAACCGAGCGTGAAGTTGGAAAAACAAAAGATTGTTTTTTGCATGATTATGCTGGAAATCCGAATGGCCTAGAGCTGTATCGTCCTTTTTCTGTCCAAGATGAGAGAGTAAAGCTTAGCTCTAAGCATGGTAAGTATGGTAATACAATGGCTCATTTTGGATTCTTAAAGAAAAGAGGGGGAAGATTCTTTGGTGAGTATCAAGTCAATCAAAAAGGAGCCGAAGCGCTTAATAAAATTGAGCAAACCTCTCACCTTAAACGTTCAATCTTAGGCGGATTATCTACAAAGAGCAGTGAAAAACTTGCGGAGCTGCAAGCACTTCAAGTACAGGAAGAAACTGAAGAGCTAGTCGCCTCGATTAGAAGGATTGAGGGTGAACTCAAAGAAATCACCCAAGTGATGCAAGAGGTCGAATCTTCACAAGACACGGTCATGCATTTTACCTTGATGGAGATGATTAGATCTCATCAATTTCAGGAAAGGCGTTGGGACGGCGATAGCGCAACTTTGATAGGTGGTTTTTTCGCTTTTACAGGAGAACAGCTTTTAGCTCCTCTTTCAGAACATGAGTATTTGGCTACCTTAGGACCAGAGTCTGAATATGATGTTGCAGCAGCTAAAGCAGTCACAGATAGGCGACGTCTTGAGCTTTCAAAAAGAATTGCATGTGATTACGTTGATATGGTTTCAAGAGAGAATATAAGTTTTTTCCGTCGCAAAAAGCACATGCCAACAAAACAGGATAAGCAGCAGGCGATTGAAGTTGGTGCACTTGTTCATTATCTAGTTGCACCCAATACTCCAAGTGATACACATGCTACGCGTCGCTTAGAGGTTCTAGAAGCAACCCAGGCCTTAAATCGAAGCACCTTTTATAGGACAGATTCAAAGAGTAAGGTTGAAAGAGATGTGCGAGGTCAGCTTCAGTATGAGAGCGTTGGTAGAGAAATTTTTAAAGACCCTAAAGGTGAGAGACTCATACTAAGTAGAATTCTTAGACCCTCTGCTGGAATGCCTACAGATGGGGACTTAGCGGGGTATACTGGAGCTTCAGACCTTGTAAAAGATGTTCTTAAAGGAGCTCTAAATTATCATCGAGCAGCTGTAGCGAGTGGCCGAGTCAAAACTTATAGTGCAGGAAGCGCCTATAAAGCAGAGAGCGTTGGAGCAGCAGCTTAACTGGCTTCTTCTTTCGCGTGTTTGATGACAGGTGGTTTGTCATTAGTGACACAGTCTTCTTCAATGGTTACCTGTCTGACGGTGGGATCGGAAGGAATTTCATACATCAAACCCATTAAAAGAGTCTCAACAATCATTCGAAGAGCGCGTGCGCCGGTGTCCGATTTCTTTGCCTTGGCACCAATCGCCTTTAACGCATCCTCTGTAAAGGAGAGGTCCACGCTATCTTCAGAAAAAAGACGCTGATATTGACCAATAATCGCATTTTTAGGTTTCACAAGGATCTCTACAAGATCGTCTAAAGTAAGTTCATTACAGTTTGCTAAGCTATTAAAGCGCCCTACAAACTCAGGGATTAGGCCAAATTCAATCAAGTCTTCTGTCTCAACTTTTGAAAGGAGGTAATTAGTTTCTGTCGCATCGAATGCACGGTTTTGCTGTTCGGTATCAAATCCAATGACCCCCTTTCCTAAACGCTTCGCTACGATTTTATCGAGGTTAACAAAAGCTCCTCCAACAATAAAGAGGATGTTTTGGGTGTTGATCTTGATATACTCCTGGTTCGGATGCTTGCGTCCCCCTTTAGGTGGGACATTGGCGACTGTTCCTTCAACAATTTTGAGAAGAGACTGTTGTACTCCTTCTCCTGAAACGTCTCGAGTAATAGAGACATTGCCTGAGGTTTTCCGGATCTTATCGATTTCATCAATGTAGATAATTCCCTGCTCAGCTTTTGCAATATCGTAGTCAGCATTTTGGACAAGGCGGAGGATGATATTTTCAACATCTTCCCCGACGTATCCAGCTTCGGTAAGGGTTGTTGCGTCAGCAATAGCAAAGGGAACGTCGAGAACCTCTGCAAGAGTGCGGGCAATGAGAGTTTTACCTGAGCCCGTTGGACCAAGAAGGAGGACATTTGATTTGCTATACTCCATTTCGTTTTTTTCATTAGAGAGGGAGCGAATCCGTTTGTAATGGTTATAAACGGCAACAGCAATAGTTTTTTTTGCTTTTTCCTGTCCAATGATATAGGAGTCTAGGCGTTCCTTGATTTCTATGGGTTTTAAAAGCTTGATCTCATGCTTAACGGTTTTTTTTTCAACAATATCCATGCAAAGACGGACACACTTGTCGCAGATGAAGGCATTAGGACCTGAGACAAGTTTTTCAACAGCATCTTCTGTTCTCCCACAAAAAGAGCAGACTGCCATTTCTTGGGACTCGTTTGTCGGTTTGCTCATTTATCTTTTTTTCCTTTAGTCGGGACAACCACTTTATCGATTAATCCATATTTTACCGCATTTTCGGCGCTCATAAAAAAATCACGGTCAGAATCTTCAATGACTTTTTCGAGGGCTTGCCCAGTGTGTTCAGCAATAATTTGAGCAAGTACCCTTTTCATCCTGAGGATTTCTTGGGCCTGAATATGAATATCGGCAGATGACCCAGTGATCCCTCCAAGCGGTTGGTGGATCATGATCCGACTATTAGGAAGGGCAAAGCGCTTTCCTTTTGTTCCTGCTGCCAAGAGGAGGGCTCCCATTGAGGCAGCCTGTCCTAAACAGTAGGTGTTTACGTCGATTCCTAGGAAACGGATAGTGTCATAGATAGCCAGGCCTGATGAGATCACACCGCCAGGCGAGTTAATATAGATGCTGATATCTTTCTTGGGATCATCAGCACGGAGGAAAATCAACTGTGCAACCACAGCATTGGCTACCTGATCGTTGATTTCAGTTCCAATGAAGATAATTCTGTCTTTAAGAAGACGCGAATAGATGTCCATTGAGCGTTCGCCACGCCCAGTATCTTCAATGACATAGGGTATTAAAGACATATCGGTTCCTTTTTAATTAACGTTTTATTCTTTTATAGACATCTAATGAGCTTCGGTCAAGAATTCTTCGTTGATTTCTTCTTTGGGACCGATTTTTTTGCTCCAGTCGTTTTCTTAGGAGGGGATTTTTCCCCTGCAGCTGTTTTCTTAGGCGTTGCTTTTTTTGCAGATGACGCTTTCTCATCGGCAGTTTTTTTGGGAACAGCGACATTTTTCTTTGGCTTTGGACCGACAACTTTAGCCTTGCTGATCAAGAAGTCTTCGGCTTTGCTCAGAATTAAGCGAGACATTGCAATGGCTTTTTGCTCCTGCGATTCTTCTTTTGCGGTGTAAACATCAGACTGATCGCTAAACATAGCTTCCATTGGAGTTTTTACTTCCTGGTGAACTTCGCTTGGAGAGACGGAAATTTTCTGATCTTGGATGATTTTTTTGGAGATATAGAAAAGGCGCACAGCGCGCTCTCCTTGCACTTGGATGTCATTGATTGCCATCTTTCTTTCATCTTCATTCATTGCCATGAGTTTTTTCTGGAAATCAGGATCATTGACTAGTTGCTTGATTCGGAACTGAGTCTCTTTCTGAAGGAGAGTTTTAGGAAGTTCAAAGGGGTAATGATCAAGAAGAAACTCACTCATTTGTTCACGGTACCCACGTTGGATGTGCTCATCAGCTTGTTTGTTCAGAAGTTTTTCAAGGTTTCCCTTCATTTCATTGACATTTTTTGCTCCCATCTTCTGTGCTAAGGCGTCATCAATAGAGGGGAGTTTTGCCTGTTCTACAGCGATCAGAGTCATTCGCACTTTTTTGGGGGGCATGGCCTTTTTGTCCTCTTCAGAAGCGTTAGCATCAGCTTCACTAACTCCTTCTCTGGAGTCTCCAGCCTTCATTCCTATAGCGAGATCGTACATCCACTTCGCCATTTTAATTTTGCTGACCTCAAAGCGGGCATCTTGAAGAGCCTTTTGAGGAGGATCTTCTTCGATAATATCGACATTAACGGCTGCAAAATCTCCTTCCTGTACGGCTCGGTCTGGAACTTTTTCCCACTCAGCAAAAAACATTTGAATGTCTCCCAAGGTGGAGTCTAGTTTCCCAGTATCTACTGCATCCCGTTTAATCTCTTCTATCTCAATATTTGACAAATCAATTTCAGGAACGTCGGGCTCGGTTTCAAATGTATAGGTCATTTCCGCACCAGCTTCTAGGGAGTGCTTGATAATCTTGAAGCTGATTTGGGCATCATTGCTAAGGAGAGGAGTATGAGCAAGTTTCTGACATTCACGGAAAGTTTCGTCTGCAATAGCTTTTTGCCATTGTTCATCCAAAGGTTCAGCAAATTTCTTTACGATTAGGTTGTCAGGAGCGCGTCCCTTTCGAAATCCAGGAAGAGAAACCTCCTTGGATACAGACTTAATAGCTCCTTTCCTTGCTTTCTTTACAACATCTGGGGAGGATTTAACATTGTATTCAACCATACATTCAGGCTTTCGCTCAATGGTAAAGGTCACGGCATCGGATTTGAATTCTTTAGGTTTTTGTTCTGTCATTGGTCGGTCTCATACAGTCTTTTAAAAAAAAGCGGGTGATGAGATTCGAACTCACGACCCTCACGTTGGCAACGTGATGCTCTACCACTGAGCTACACCCGCGTGTAAAAAAGAAATCACCATAACAAACTTAGAGTTTTTTTTCAAAGACAAAGAACAGAGAAAATCTCTAAGTAAAAAAAAGAGTTGATTTTTTTTGGTAGAAAGAGTACTGATAGTTCATTCTTAAGCGAAAAAACCGTTGCAGGCGTTACCGAAAATAAGGTAAAACGTGGATAGGTTTTTTAGAAAAATAATAGAGCTATTGAGGTAAAGTGAACGGATGTTGAATTTAAGGAAGCTTAAACAGGATTTTTCTTCTACGATTTTAAAAGAAGGAAAAGACCTTTTTGAAACTAAAAAAGTTCTATCGGCTAAAATTCTTCATCTTGACGCTACCACTATTCGCATTAGTGCCAAAGTTCTTGGGCAATATAATAATACATATGAAAGTGAAATTGAGATAGATCGGATGGATAGCGAGACTATTGATTCAGATTGCAATTGCCCCTATCACTATGATTGTCAACATTTAGCGGCTGTTCTTTTTCATCTCGAGTCGTGTCTTGATGAAATTTTGGTGAAATTCTCAAAAGAAACAAATATTGAAGAGGTGACTGAGGATGACAGCTTCTGTGACGAGGAGAAAGAAAAGCTCCTTGAAGCGGTTAAAGAAGCTGAAACTAAAGAAGCTGAAAGGAAAGATGAGGAGTATCAAAAGGAACTTCTTAAGGAATATATTGGAGCTTCTTCTCTTCTTGCAAAATCTCCTTTCTTTCTCCCTGCTCAGCAGAGAAAAATTGAAAAGGCGGAGCTTACGGTTATCTTCCACTTTCCCAAAAAAGGAGCGAGCAACGTTGATGTTCAATTGGCTCTTCGTCTCCCTGCAAGGTCAAAGCCTCTCCATATTCCGAATGTTCGTCAGTTTTTAGAAGCCGTAAGATACCAGGAACCTCTTTATGTAGGAGGAAAGAGCCACCTTTTTTCCTTAGAATCCTTTCACGAAAGTGAGCAGGAAATTGCGCGTCTTGTAATGGATCATGCAAAATCACCCGAAAAGATTACCAATGAACGCGCTCAGAAAATGGCAAGTTTAGACGTGAAAATCTTTGGAATGATCATGGCTAAGGCGGAGGAAATTGCCTCTGAAATATTGAAGCAAAGGGGATGGACTTATCAGGATGATGAGCTTCCTGCGCTTCCGTGCCTTTTTGAAGAAAACTTAGAGTCACCTATTCATTTTTCAAAATCTCATGCCAATGTCAGTGTTACCCTAGAATATATCCATCCCCCTACATCAAAAATTTTGCTCAATCCAATGCTTCTCATTGACCAACAAAAAATTGTCCTTGAAGATGCTCGTTTTTTTGAGTGTGCAAAGCCTGGAATCATTTACAATCATGTCTATTACCGCTTTTCTGAGCAAATTACACGGCAGCATTTGCGTAGCCTCATGCCGATGCGGGATATGACGATTCCAGAACCTCTTTTTGGAACATTTGTGGAAAATGCACTTCCCGAAATGTCTCTTTTTGCAGAAGTAGACATGGGGGGCGTTGTCGAACACTTTACGACGCTTCCGTTTGTGGGCTCGATTGAAGCTATTTGTGATTTAACTTTCTTGAATGGCGAGCTCGATGCGGACCTCTCTTTCCGTTATGACACGCATACAATCCCTGCGTCTTTAAAAAAGTTAGGATTTGATGACATTGAATCTTTTGTTACAGAAGAGGGGATTGTTGCCCGTAATTTAGTCGAAGAGCAGAAAATTATTGAAGACCTCTTTCAAGACTTTATCTTCGATCTTGATCAGCAGGTTTGGGTAGCGAAAACTGAGAAGAAAATTATTGAGTTTATGACCGATGTAATTCCTAGAAATCAACATCGGGTCAAATTCAACTATCCTCAAAACCTTCTAGATCAATTTATTTATGATCAGTCCAAGTTCAAGCTTACGCTTACACACACCGATCGGATGGATGTTTACGAAATGAATATTGATGTGAAAGGTGCTCTTAAAGGGGTAGCTGTAGATCGACTATGGGATTGTATTGTTTCTAGGCGTGCGTATCTCGAGCTTGATATGGGGCAGAAAAAAACGTCTAAAGCCAAAGAAAATGGGAACAAAATTCCTAAAATTCTTGTTCTTGACCTTGATGAAGTGGGGGCTGTTGTCCAGCTTTTCGATGAACTTGGAATTGAAAAACTTGATAACAAAAAGTTAGAGCGTCCTCTTTGGAGTTTGGCAAATATTGATGAATCTAACTTTAAGGACCTTCCTGTTACCTTTACGATGACACCTCAGCTCAAAGACATCTGCAAACAGATGCTTGGAGAAAAAGTCTTAAAGTTCAGCCCGATTCCAAAGCAGATTGATGCAACTCTTCGTCACTATCAAGAAGAAGGGGTCCAGTGGCTTGAGCGTCTCCGTACAATGTTTCTCAATGGAATTTTAGCGGATGATATGGGTCTTGGGAAAACACTTCAGGCTATTTGTGCTTTGACGCAGCATAAAAGTGGTGCAAAGACTCCGGCCCTTGTAGTGTGTCCGACCTCTCTTCTCTACAATTGGAAAGAAGAATGCCATAAGTTCAATGATGAGCTAAAGACTCTTATTGTTGATGGAATGCCGAATCAACGGAAGAAGCTGATCAAAAATGTTAAAGATTATGATGTAGTGATTACTTCCTATAGTCTTCTCCAAAAAGATATTGAAGCTTATGATAAGACAACCTTTTCCTATATGATTCTTGATGAAGCACAGCACATTAAAAACCGAGGAACAAGGAATGCAAAGTCGGTAAAATTGGTTAAAGCTCAGCACCGCGTTATCCTCTCTGGTACTCCGATTGAAAACTCTTTGGATGAACTTTGGAGCTTGTTCGATTATCTTATGCCAGGTTTTTTGGGATCTTATGAGAGATTTGTTGAGAAATATGTACGGCTTTCTGGTGAAGAACAATCTAAGAACTTGCAATACCTTCGAAAAAAAGTGGCTCCATTTATCTTGCGGCGTATGAAAGTTGATGTTTTGGACGACTTGCCACCTGTCAGTGAGAATGTTTATCACTGTCAACTCACCAATGTTCAAAAAGAGCTTTATAAGTCCTATGCAGAGTCTGCTCGAGATGAATTGATGAAATTGGTTGAAAGAGATGGGTTCGATAAAGTACAAATCCATGTTCTTGCGACCCTTACTCGATTAAAACAGATCTGCTGTCATCCAGCTATTTTTGCGAAAGAAAAGGCAGAAGTGGGAGATTCAGCGAAGTATGAGATGCTTCTTGAACTTTTGCAGACGCTGATCGAAGGGCAGCACAAGACGGTGATTTTTTCGCAGTATACCCGCATGTTGCAGATCATGAGAACCGACTTTGAACAGAAAGGTATTCGATTTAATTATCTTGATGGATCGAGCAAAAACCGTCTTGATATTGTCAACGAGTTTAATAATGATCCTAATATCCCCGTTTTCCTCGTATCACTTAAAGCGGGAGGAACGGGGCTCAACCTTGTAGGTGCTGATACAGTCATTCACTATGATATGTGGTGGAATCCAGCTGTTGAAAATCAGGCGACTGACCGGGTCCATCGTATAGGGCAGAAAGAATCAGTCTCTGTCTATAAACTTGTGACGATGGGAACGATTGAGGAAAAGATTGTAGAAATGCAAAATCGAAAGAAAGGAATCGTGAAGAAAATCGTGAGTTGCGATGACGAAGCGATAACCAAGCTCACTTGGGAAGATGTTCTCGAACTTCTACAAACTTGATGAATTATATCCGGTTGTTCATTATGATGATCAGATCTCATAGCACAATTGGATCGAAAAGGATTGAAAAATGAAAGTTAAGGCCGCAAAAAAGGGAACGGGAAGCCTACTCAAGAACTTTAAACAAGGATTTATCAATAAGCTTGGTCACTTCACTGGTATTTTTGCGAGCGACATTGGCATTGACCTTGGAACTGCAAATACCCTTGTTTATGTTCGTGGAAAAGGAATTGTATTGGCTGAACCCTCGGTAGTCGCTGTTGATTCTGTGACCGGTGATGTTCTTGCTGTTGGCCATAAAGCGAAAGCCATGCTAGGGAAAACTCCCCGAAAAATTCATGCTGTCCGCCCGATGAAGGATGGCGTTATCGCTGACTTTGAAATTGCAGAAGGGATGCTTAAAGCCCTTATCTCCCGGGTGACCCCATCGCGTAGCCTATTCCGCCCAAAGATTTTGATTGCTGTTCCCTCTGGAATTACAGGGGTAGAGAAGCGAGCCGTTGAAGATTCAGCCCTTAGGGCAGGAGCTCAAGAGGTGATCCTTATTGAAGAACCCATGGCAGCAGCCATTGGAGTCGACCTCCCAGTCCATGAGCCTTCAGCAAATATGATTATTGATGTGGGTGGTGGTACGACAGAGATTGCAATTATCTCCCTCGGTGGAATCGTCGAATCCCGATCGATTCGTATCGCTGGGGATGAATTTGATGAGTGCATCATTAACTATATGCGCCGCACCTATAATCTGATGATTGGACCAAGAACGGCTGAAGAGATCAAAATGACAATTGGTTCTGCCTATCCTCTTGGGGATCATGAGCTTGAAATGGAAGTGCGGGGGCGTGATCAAGTAGCGGGGCTCCCTATCACTAAGCGAATTAATTCTGTTGAAATCCGGGAATGCCTCGCAGAGCCCATTCAACAAATCATTGCTTGTACCAAGGAGACCTTGGAGCGTTGTCCTCCCGAACTGGCTGCTGACCTCGTTGAGACAGGAATGGTCCTTGCCGGTGGAGGAGCTTTAATCAAGGGACTGGATAAGGCCCTGATTAAAGAGACAGGGCTTCCAGTGATTGTTGCTTCGAATCCTCTTCTAGCAGTTTGCATGGGGACAGGGAAAGCACTCGAGTATCTTGAAACCTTCAAAAAATCTGCAGTCTAATCTCGGAGTCTCGTTGATACCCCCTAGTCTTGTGTCGGTCCTGGTGCAACCTTCGCATATCCGCCCATAGCCCTTCTTTTCTGAAGAGCTAGGCGGATAATATGACTTACAGGCATTCCTCGCTCTTCCATCATCATTACCAGAACTTCCCCCCTAGCATGAGGCTAATGAGAGTAGACTTCATCTTCGTTGAAGAAGAAAGTGATTTCTGTTTTTGCAGTGTCAATTCCGTCAGACCCATGTACAGCATTTGCATCAATAGATTCAGCAAAGTCTGCTCGGATAGTTCCTTGAGCAGCTTCTTTAGGATTGGTTGCTCCCATTAGATCACGGTTTTTTGTAATTGATCCTTCTCCTTCAAGAACCGAGATCACGACGGGTCCTGAGATCATGAAGTCAACGAGATCTGTAAAGAAAGGCCGTTCTTTGTGAACAGCGTAAAAACCTTCAGCATCTGCTCGGCTAAGGTGCTTCATTTTTGCGGCTATAATCTTTAGTCCTGCTTTTTCAAAACGGGCAAGAATGTCTCCAACGTGATTTTTGCTCACGGCATCGGGCTTAATAATTGATAGTGTGCGTTCTTTTGTCATGTGTTTTCTCCTTGGTGGAGGATACGTTAACATAAAGTGATTAAAAAAAACAACTTAACACAGAGCTAGCGCATTCAAAAATTAGTTTACCAACCGCAACTTAAGAACTTCATTCTGAAAGTTTTTGATCCTAACATGTTTTTTTTTAGTTCTGGTGCAAAAAACGCTTGGCTTGTAAAAAATCGAATTTTCATGTGTCAGCTGAGAGGTCAAAATGAGAGATTCGGGTGTTTAGGATAATCCGCTCAAATGGAAACATTTTTCTGGAGAAATTATCATTTAGACCGTGAAATGGTATTGCCAGTTCGCATTGACGTGTAGAAAGTTAGTGATGATATTTAAAGAGTAAGGTCTCTCTGCGTGTCACACAACGATTATGAGATGGATCCATAAACGAAAAAACACCCAGGATTTTCTTGAGAGGAATGTTAGTCATTGCTTCACTCATTTCTTTAAGGAATATTGAGGAATGACGTATAATCCAGAGCTTAAGGACTCATTTGAGATTAAAGTGTTGGAAGTGAATTCGTGCTAGGACAATATGACATAGATTTTTCAAAGATCAGGAAGGTGTTGGTGGCGAAACTTCGCCATCATGGGGATGTGCTCCTCAGTAGTCCCGTTTTTTCTGTATTGAAAAAAAGATTTCCTCACCTAGAAATCGATGCTTATATCTACTCGGAAACCCTTCCTATGCTAGAAGGGCATCTGGCAATTTCTAACTTTCTTCTCTATGATAAAGAATGGAAGAAGCTACCCATTTGGAAGCGGTACTTGGAGGAGCTGAAACTTCTCCGAGCTATTCGGAAGAAAAGATACGACCTTGTTATTAACCTTACTGAGGGAGATCGAGGAGCGATTGCTGCAAAGATTTCCAGGGCTCCATTTTCCATTGGATTCGATCCTCAGGGGAATGGGATGAAGGGGAAGGCTTCTTGCTACACCCATTTGGTTAAGCACACACTTCGTCCCCGCCATGCCGTAGAAAAGCAGCTCGATGCCCTGAGGTGTTTAGGAATTTTTCCGATTCCTAGTGAAAGGGATCTCACCTTTGACATTCCTGAAGCAGCCTATGAGAAGGTGGCATCTCTTGTTCCAGAGCCCTATGTGGCGGTCCACCCAGTTTCCCGGTGGATGTTTAAAACCCTTCCTATTAAAACAATGATTGCTGTTTGCGAATACCTTCAAGAAAGAGGGGAGACTATTGTTCTCACAGCTAGCCCTGATCCACTCGAAATGGAAGTGAACAGGCAGATTCAAGAAGTGCTTCCTAGAGCCGTTGACCTTTCGGGAAAAATTTCTCTTAAGGAACTCGGCGCGGTGATTGACAAAAGTAGCTTTCTATTTACGGTAGACTCTGTACCCCTTCATATTGCGAGTGCCCGAAAAAAAACTGTGGCTGCTGTCTTTGGCCCGACTTGCGATCAGAATTGGGGTCCTTATCGTAATCCTCGTTCTTGTGTGATTACTCGCAACCTTCCTTGCCGTCCCTGTTACCAACCAGGGTGCGGTGGCTCAGGAAGGAGCGATTGCCTTCATACACTTACTCCAGAAGAAATTATTTCGAAACTCCATGTGTTTTTGAACCCTTATGTCAAACCCAGTAAGTGATTCCTGCGTATAGTGTTTTTTAAAGTTAAAGCACTATATTCTACAGTTCGAAGTCTTCGCCGAAATAGGTGGAGCGTGCGTCCTTATTGGCTAGTAGCTCGGCGATGGTGCCAGAGTGGGTAACTCGTCCTTCTTGGACGAGGTAAGAATGGTCGACAATGGAAGAGACTTCGCGGGCGTTATGGTCTGTGATGAGGACCCCGATGTTTTTTGAGGTGAGGTGGCGGATCATCTGCTTTACATCATAGATGGTGAGAGGATCGATATTGGCAAAGGGCTCATCGAGAAGAAGGAGCCTTGGATTTGTAACTAGAGAGCGTGTAATTTCAAGGCGCCTCCGTTCTCCTCCAGAAAGGGTTGTTGCACGCTTTTTTGCATGGGGTGCGAGGTGAAGTTCTTCAAGAAGTTCTTCTAGACGCTTTTTCCTTTCCTGGCGTGTAATGGGAAGAGTTTCAAGGATACAGAGGATGTTTTGCTCGACGGTCAATTGCCTAAAAATTGAAGGTTCTTGTGCTAGGTACCCCATTCCCATTTGTGCCCGTTTATGAACAGGGCTGGAGGTGACATCTGAGTCTTTGAAAAAGACCGACCCACTATCAGGCTGAATTAACCCGATTGCTATATAAAAGGCAGTTGTTTTCCCAGCGCCATTGGGGCCTAGAAGACCGACGACCTGTCCTGCACGTACGTTAAAGGAAAGGCCGTTTACTATTTTTTTTCCAGAGTATGATTTTGAAAGGTTTTGGACTTTAAGAATCATGAGGTTTCCTTTAGGAGTTTTTCAAAACATTTTCTCTCTTCTTTGCTAAAGGTAAAGCGGACGGTTCCGATTCCTTTTACCGACGCCTCTTTTGAAACAAGTCGGCTAGAAGACGCACTTCGTGGTTTTCATAAAGCAGCTGTTTGTTTTCAGTGCTTGTACAACTTATCAGACTGTCTTGATCGATCTTCAAAGTTCCATATGAGGTAAGTCTGAGGAGGGTAGCTGCTTTCATGGGTTTTCCCCATAGGGTCGAATTTGAGCTTTGAATTTCTCAGCATGGAAATTTGGGGTGCCATTCGAAAAAGATAAAGAGACTTCTTCGGCAATTCCTTTTAAATAGGCAGCGTCAGTATCTAGGTGCGTGACTAAAGCTTCCCCAGGAATCCTATATAGGGCGAGAAAAACGCTGTGCGCATCAAAAAAATGATCGGTATAGTGGTAGGTGCCTTCTCCTGATTGTAGATAGCGAATCTGTTGTATTGATTCCCCCTCTCCTTTTTCCAGTTTTTCTTGAAAAAAACACTTCATCCCAATCATTTGTTCGATAAGTTCTACCCGATTTCTATGGGGAATTGCAGTAAGGATTGAGCGAGGACTTTCAATATGGTGATGGAGGCGCACATGATCTTTGTCTGAGATCCAAAGGTCTTTAGTAACGCCCTTTCGCATTTGTTTATTGAGAAATTTTTCCTCATGTTTTGGCATGGAAATTTCTTGGGTCAGCATTTCTTCGATACTTCCTCCTTCTTCAGAAGAATAGAAGGCTTGAAACAAAATCCCACCGGTGAAGAGGAGTAGAATAAAAAAAGCAATAATTGTTGTTCTCTTGATCAATTAAGATCCTTGTTGAATCAGTTTGTAAAGAGGAAGAGCCTCTCTTAAAAGCTTCTGCAGTTCATTAAAAGGCATGACCGAATGCTTGTCACTTTTTGCCTCTGAGGGGTTGTCATGTGATTCAATATAGAGAAGATTGGCGCCTGCCGCTAGTGCAGACTTTGCGAGAGTAGGAATAAATTCACGTTGGCCCCCGGATTGACTCCCCATTCCACCTGGAAGTTGAACTGAATGAGAGGCGTCAAAGCAAACTGGAAACCCATAGTTTTTAAGAACAGGGATCGTTCGCATATCTGAGACAAGATTGTTGTATCCAAAGGAGGTTCCGCGGTCAGTGAGAATAATCCTGTCATTTCCTGTTGAAAGAAGCTTTTTCACAACATGTTCCATATCCCAAGGGGACATGAATTGGCCCTTCTTGATATTGATAACGGCCTTTGTTATTCCCGCTGCAATGAGCAGATCGGTTTGTCGACATAGGAAGGCGGGGATTTGGAGGACATCACATACCTCAGCGACGGGAGCAGCTTCTTCCGGGTGATGGATATCAGTAAACACAGGAAGATCAAGCTCTTCTTTGACTTTTTTTAGGATGCGAAGACCTTCTTGCATTCCAGGGCCTCGATATGAATCAATAGATGAGCGGTTTGCTTTGTCGTAACTTGATTTGTAGATTAGTTGAACTCCACAATCTGCAAACATTTTTTTTAGCTCAGATGCAGTTTTTAAAGCATGGGCTTCACTTTCAATCACGCAAGGGCCAGATATCACGACAAGAGGAGTATCTTTTCCAATCTCAATTTCACCAATCTTTAACATTTTTTCGCCTTATTTTTTTGGTCTATTACCACTTATGAGACAAATATACTTGAAAATCATTTTTCTTATGACTAAAATCCACAATGTCTGTGAATTTTTCTCGGGAAAAACCGCAGATGAAATTTGAGGACTGATAGCTCAGCTGGATAGAGCATCCGCCTTCTAAGCGGACGGTCGCAGGTTCGAGTCCTGCTCAGTCCATTTATTTAAACGTAAGTGTCCATGGGAAAAAAGCGTGATCATCCTCCTCTTCTAGGGGAATATCCTTTTGAATCAAAAACATTCGAAGGGCTCGACGAGATTTTTGAGACTTTTAAAACGAAAGAGTTTCAAGAAAAAAATGAGCATGATAAGTCCGATTTTGTGAATCGAGCCCTTGTGGATTTAATTCTAAAGGCTCCCGAGCCCTCTTTTTTATTGGAGGGAGTGATTGAATATATTGGACGTGTCGATCAGGAAAAGGTTCTCGAGCAGCATTCATTCTCCTTTTTTGAGCTTTGGCTCAACCATTTTTCGGGGCTTAGCAAAGAAGAGAATTATAAAATTCGAGGTAAGATTGTTGGAAAGTGGATTCCGCGAGATGCCTATCAGACCTATTTCCCTATTGGGATGGGCAAATCTTACCCAGGAACACATTTTGTCACAGCCCATAACTCTCCAGATCTAGATACGACCGTAGCTTCTTTTTGGGGCTGGGTCGATGCATTTGCGGCGCGTGTAAGCAATGGGCTTCACATTTGGAACATTCCAGGTGGTCCCCCTGTTACTCAAGTTGAAATCGGGCTCCTTTTTGAGAAGCTTTTTGGTCCCCAGGTCTTTAATTGTTTAGCAAAAACGCGTCTTTCCCTCACATTGACTAGCTTAGACCTTCTTTCTCAAAAGGGGATGATTAGGAAACATACCAGTGATCGAGCCTTAAGTTTTGACCATGAAAGGCAACGAAGTGCCGTTGTTCTGATTGACGAGCACGGGTATTATCTTGGTGATTGGCGAACGATTGATCTGGAAGGAATCCGGCAAGTTGTAATGGCTTTTAACAATTGCCTCATGTGGTTTGAGTCAAACCTCCATATCCAACTGATCTCTTGCTTTGCCCAGAAAAAACTGACGATTGAGCTCATTTCAAAAGAAATTCGTGAGCTTTTGGAAATGAAAATTAGCGAATGTGCTCCTGCAAAAGAGCTTCCTCCGAAACTCCTTCAATTTGTAAACGACTACCTTTTTAAAGTGCTCGGAATTGCTAAAGGAAATGAGGCATCATTTGAAGAATTTTCTTTGTCGATGGAAAAGATTGATGTCGTTAATTTTTCTCAGATTACTTCATGGCTTCGTTCCCTTCTCAAATCAGAGCTATTTGATGCTTCAGGGGTTTTAACTGAGAATCGCCCTCTGATTTTCAATCAGCTTGAGATTTTAGTGAAATTCCTTTCCGATGCATTTTCAAGTATTCGGAAACATGTCGATAGCTTAGCTATTGCTTTCCAAATTAAGACAGATGTCTTTGGATTTAAGCCTCAGTATTTATCTCACCGAACCGATATTGAAGAGATCCGTTCTAAAATGGGGAATTACGCCTACCTTACTGTTAATCAAACCGATTTAGAGGGGCGCCCTACTCCTATTGGGGTGATCCATAGCCATGAACTCCAAGATGAAGCGCTAGGGACAGTAACTCTTCGAGACTTTTGTAATCGAGAAGAGATGAAAATCCCTTCCTATCTTCAAGTAATCAGTGTAATTGACCATCATAAAAGCTCGCTTCTTACTGATACACCCCCAAAAGTGATGATTAGTGACGCACAATCTTCGAATTCAATTGTTGCAGAGCTGGCATTTACGATTAACGACCAGTATGGCCTTGGTGGACTGTCAGAAAAGGATGTTGACGTGCAACTCCAAGAAGTGGAGAAGAAGCTTGAGCATATTCAAGGCATTCGAATATACCAACGACTCCTTCAGAAGAAAAAAGTCTTGCGTACTGATTGTGAACATTATGTCGATCCAAAGCGGGAACTTGTAGAGTACCTCCACTTCATTTATGCGATTCTTGACGATACTGATCTATTGACTAAGGTGTCGCGGGTTGATGTGAATTGTATGGCTTCGCTTCTTAACCGGATGAAATCTCTTATCACCAAGAAAGAGATGGAAATTGTTGATTTTGATGACATTCGCGAAGATGAGGATTACACCACTAAAGCAGCTAAGAGGCTCCTTCAAAATGAAGATTTTTATTCTCTTTATAGCAAAGTCTATGAACACAAAGAGCAAGGGGTTGATGAAAACCTTGAAATAGCCCTTAGAGGAGAGCCTTCAAACATTTTTATCGATACAAAAATTCTCAACTATTGTAACCGTGTTGGGCAAACAAAGATTTTTGTATGTAATTATCCTAACTTTGAAAAAGCAGCTCCAGAGCTTCGCAAGCTGTGGTATGAAAAAGCTCTTAATATTTATGCAAACAATAGAGAGGTCATGCTTCATCTTCATGCAACCTCGACTGTTGCGAGTGCTCAAGAACTTTTTAAGGGGGAAAAGATTTCATACAATCATAATGATGAGATGTGGTTTTGGATTCCTCACACAGAACTTGCTGTTGAAAAATTGAAGCTTTTCCTGAGTGGGTTTAAAGGATCGCCTGCTGCCCAACGGCTTGAATTTGAGCTTGAGCTCTTAGGAAATAATGCACGGGAACTTTCTCAAATCTTTAAGGAGAGTTTTTTGCCGATCAAGCACCATCTTCCTCAAGCTCCAAGCGATCTTCCAATTGCCATTCTTCGCTATAGTGCAGGTGGTCTTAATTCGCGCAAAGCAATGATTGCCCCATATCTTCCTAGACTCGATCAGTAGGCAGTCTTCCTATAAAAAAGGCTACCACATGTGGGTAGCCTAACGTTTATAATCAGAAGATGTGTGTTTAGTCTTCGACTTTGGAGCCGTCTTCTTCAAGGATTTCAAGATTGACGCGGATTCCATTGCGGCTTGCAACAGACATCAAAAGGGTGCGGATCGCGTTAATGGTTTTCCCTTTTTTCCCAATAATTTTCCCAATATCAGCCTTCTCAACGCTGAGTTCAATGATGAGAGTATGGGTTCCGCCGATTTCATTAATCTTTACTTGGTCAGGATTGTCTACGAGATTTTTTACGATGTACTCTACAAATTCTTTCATGGTTCGGTCCTTGGTTGCGTGCCGGTAATAAATAGCTCTAGCCCCTGACCGCAATCAAGGGCATACCCCATGATAATAAAAATTGATGATATTAATCTAGAATTTTTGAATGTAATTTGACCATTTTTGAAAATCTTCAGGGGGAGAAGCTGTAATTTCAACCCTTTCTCCTGTTGAGGGATGAGGGAAAGAAAGGCGGTGGGCATGAAGAAGAGTACGAAGCGCACCCAGTTTGCGGCTGAGCTTTTCAGGTCCGTAAATAGGGTCACCCAGAACAGGAGTATTTTGAGATTTAAGATGAACTCGAATTTGGTGGGTACGACCAGTAACTGGTTTTGCGCGAACAAAAGAAAAGCCTTCACGGCTATCAATCACTTCAAAATGGGTCAAGGCATGGCGCCCTGTTTCAATAGTAGCCATTTCTTTCCGTTTTACAGGATGACGTCCAATGGGCGCATCAATCGATTTTTTTTGGGGGGTCCCTACCGTAATAGTAAGATATTCCTTATCGATTTTTCTATTTGAAAAAGCTTCAATGAGCTTTCGATGAGCTTCCGATGTTTTTGCAGCAAGAAGGACTCCGGAGGTATCTTTATCAAGGCGGTGGACAATACCTGGGCGGAGGTCTTGAGGAGGGAGGGATTTGCAGTGATGAAGGAGGGCATTAACAAAGGTTCCCGTAGGATGACCGGGAGCAGGATGGACGACCATCCCCACTGGTTTATTGATACAGATAATCGCATCATCTTCATAAAGGATTTTCAATGGAATATCCTCTGAGATGAGTTTTATCTCTGGAGAGACGTTAAAAAAAATTTGAATCTCATCCCCTACAGCTGGAATCTCCCGCTTCTTCACCCCTCTCCCATTCCGGGTAATTGAGCCGATTCCAATTAAATATTGAAAATAGCTACGGGAGTAGTCGGTAAATCGCTTAGCTAAAAGCTTATCAAGCCTTATGGGCTCATCTATAATAATTTTTTTTATCATAGGAGGGATTATAACACAGGAGATAATTTCTAGGAGAGAGCTCTTAACCACCTTCATCGATTCGCTCTTTGATTTTCTGTTGGACCTTTTCGTGCTGGGCTTGTGATTGTTTCATACTGTTTTGAATCATCTGCATCATATTTTTTTCGAAGGCTGAGACCTCTTGTGGGGAGACATTGGCTCCAAACCACTGAGTCATCCATTTTTGAAATCCTGGAGCTTTGGATCCAGTATACATCGCACCCATCCCTGTTTGGTATTGCTCTGGTGCATCACCTGATTGGGTAGGATCGGTTCCTTCATTAGGTCCTTGAACGCCACTCACCACATTTTTCTCCCTTAAAGGTGTTCTTCTTTGACAATCGCTGCAACTTGATCTGCATACTGATCATAAAAAAAATTGACAGCCGTATTCTCGTTAGGATCAGTAACTTGCTTAACTAGTTCTTGTGGAAGAATACTCCCTGAAGAGCCGACATCTGAAACGCCACTCATTTTCTTCTCCTTGCTTAATCTAAATTTTAGCCTGGATATTTCATGAAATCCAGAAAAATCCGCACAATCTGTTTTCCAATCTATTCAAAAAACTCTCTTAGAAAGGATTATAGTACTGCAACTTTAATATGACGACGCTAGGGAGAAAGCCCTCACATTGTGAGGGCTGATCTTTTAAAATCTTGATTTAGCTACCATTTTGGCCAGCGATAGCAGGATCACCTGTTGATTGAGCTAGAGATTGTAAACTACTTTGGTAGGTCCGATTAACTTCACTTGTCAGGTTAGTGTTCTGAACATCCTGCATCTCAAGTTGTTGCATGAGGTTTGATTGGGCTGAGTTTTGAGTCTCTGAGATTCCACTAACGGCTTCAATTGCGTCTGACATAATTTTGTCCTCTCCCATGTTGTTTTCTATCTATCCTTAGGCTTATTATAAACTATAGGATTTAATCCTACAACTTTTGTAAAGAGTGCATGAAGATAGAAATTATTGATAATAAGCGATATGTTGACATCTTGATCGATGGGGAAAAGTGGAAAGAGGTTCATAAAAGTCTCTATAAGAACCATTTAATAGAAATTCTTCGCACCTCTACAAAAAAAAACCTAAGGGACTTATGCTTAAGGGTTGATATAAAACTCGCCCGGATGCTTGTATATAAATGGCTTGCACTTAGGGGCTTTATGAAAACAGAGCTCACAAAGAAGCTTAGTTCTTATAAAATTGATCCTCAGGCTATAGCCAAAGTTCTCTCAGAGTGCGAAAAATTGGGCTATTTGGACGATATAAGAGAGGGGAGGCTCTTTATTGAGAGGGGGAAACAAAGAGGCCAGGGACCTCAGTTCATTGCTATGAAGCTCTGGCAGAAAGCTCCAGAGTTAAAAGAAATGGCGCGCGATTCCTTTACCGATGATGAGCAACGGGAGCAAATTAAGCAGTGGATTAAGAAGAAAACGCGCTCCACCAATCTTTCAGAAATTAAAGTAAAACAGCGACTTTATCGGTTTTTAATCGGTAAAGGATTTGACAACTCTCTAGTTCGAGAGCAATTGATTGTAGACGAGTAAGCATCAGATAAGCTATATACGGTTTTTTTGATCAGGTCGCAAAGTATATGCAAGTTGGTGTAGTTGGAATCAATCATAAATCGTCTTCGTTAGCGCTTCGTGAAAGGCTTGCAAGGGTATTTCAAAAAGAGTTTCAAAGTGCTTCGAATTTGGTACTCCTTTCTACGTGTAATAGAACGGAGCTTTTTTTCTGTGCTCCGAGTTTAGCAGGGAAGCAGATTGAGATACTTGCAAAGCTACGAAGCCAGATTTCAGGAAGTTTTGAACAGGCTCTTTACTCCTACTTTGGTCATGATTGTTTTCATCATTTAGGAAAAGTTATTTCAGGAATCGATAGTGCAATCCTTGGTGAAAGTGATATCCAAAGGCAGTCAAAATTAGCCTATGAAGCTGCAAGGGAAAGGGGACATCTTTCTCATGAACTTCACTATCTGTTTCAAAAAGGACTTAAGATTGGAAAGGAGATGAGAACCTCATTTCTTCTCACCAAAAAAGGAGTTCCTCTCCCGCTTGCAATTCAATCGATTGTAGAAGGGAATCAGAAAGCCATTCAAAATTGCCGCGTTCTATTTGTTGGTAATTCGTCCATCAACCGACAGCTTATGGTTTTCTTTAAACAGAAAGGGTGCCATCAGGTGGCCTTATGTACAAGGATGACGCAGGGAGAGTTTCCTGCTATGGAAGTCACTCACTGGGACAGACTTTTAGAGTGGGACTGTTATGATGTTGTGGTTTGTGGGACCAATTATGACCGTTTTGTCATCGACAAACCGGGAAAACAGCTTGGGGAAATTCTCCTTTTTGACTTAAGCGTTCCCAGAAATATCAATCCAAGTCTTGCTAGGCACCCCAAATTAACGCTCTATAATATCGATCAAATTGGTGAGATTGCTCGCAAAAAGAAAGATGAAAAAGAAATCCTTCTATGTGAGAGTGTGATTGAAAAGGCCGTAGAACGGCAAATAAAACTCTTTAAAGAGCGAAGGCAAGCAAAATGGCGTTACGCCACGGCACTCTAATTTTTTTCTTACTTTTCAGCGTCCTTTTTGCTGCTGAGAAAGAAGATAATGAGATTGATATTGTTGTCCTTCCCAGCACTGTTGTGGTCAATAATGATTACTTTGCAAATGGGAGAGCAGTGGAAATTTCTGGCACAATCAATGGTGATCTTTATGTTTTAGGCGGGCAAGTTTTTATTGATGGAACTGTCAATGGTGATGTTTTAATCCTAGCAGGTAGTGTTGAAGTTTCTGGAAACGTTGCGAATAATGTCCGGGTGCTTACAGGGCAAGCGCTCATTACTGGTCATATCGGAAGAAGCCTCACAGGAATGGCTGCAACAATTGAGCTAGGCCCCTCGGCAACAATTGGGCGGAACGCTGTCCTTGTTTCAGGAAACGTAGATGTGGAATCTCATATTGCCAGAAATCTTCGCCTCTATTCTTCTAGCGTCCGTATTTCCGATCATATTGGAGGGGAAGTTCTAGCAAATGTAGGGCAACTCCGCTTAACTTCCAAAGTTGTGATCGACGGTTCTCTTGAATACTGGAGTAATAAAAATGCGCTGATCGATCCCAATGCTGTAGTTAAAGGGGGAGTGACCCATCATCCATCATTCTTCTATGACCTCATACATAACAAAGTGTTTAATTGGTTAAAGATTGGATCGAAATTTGCTGGGCTTGTTATGAATTTTTTCTATAGCTTTATTATTGGTCTCATCATGCTTCGCTATTTCCCTTCAAGGATTGAGCGAACCATTGTGATGCTCAATACTAAACCGGCACAGTCGGCTGTTGCAGGGATTGTAATGATCTTTCTCCTCCCCATGATTATGCTTGCAATGATCATCACCATACTTGGCGTTCCCTTTGCCCTGACGCTACTCTCTCTAACTGTCGTAGGTTTTTACACGGCAAAGATTCTCTCCATCCTGTGGCTTTCAACCCACCTTTTTTGCCGCTTTGAATTCAAAAGGCATAAAAATCTCTACTTTGCTTTTGCCTTGATTATCTATTTTACTCTCTCAATGGTCCCCTATCTAGGTATTGTCATTACCTCAGCAGCATTAATTTTTGGAATTGGCGGCACTATTCTTGGCAAGATCGAAAAAGAAAATAAGAAGAAGGGATTCTTTCAAAAGAGTTAATCATGGCTTTGCCAAATTCACTCAACCTTCATTTGAGAGAAGGGGCTCAGTCTACGCCATTTCTCCAATGCTTGCAATTTTTGAACTAGATGCAAAGAAGCTGGAAATAAGTTTTTCTTTTTACTTAGAAAGAGGTGAGAAGATGAGCTTCTTTGAAAGGCTACCGTAAGCGTCTCTTCTAGATGAATATTTTTCATAGAGTATCCTCCCTATTTGAGTTGATAACATATATCTTAATCTTTTCTTTATTTTTTTCAAGCTCTTTGTTATTATCGTTTATTTTTTATGCAGAAATCCATTCTTACTGAAAATGGTTAGGCTGTGCCCTCTAAGAAAATAGATCTTCTAGCGTGATTTGATTATTTACTATGTTCTGATAGTGTGGGTTTTCATTGGCCCCAAAGGGGGTAATGAGGGTTACAAACAAGGTTTTTTTCGCTTTTGTTTTCTCATAAAGTCTTGCTTTTTTTCTGTTCAAATCCTCAAAAGCCCCCTTAGTTATCACATAATTAGTATTATAGAATTTAATTTCACAAAGATTAATGCATTGATCAGCTCGATCTATGACAAGGTCTACTTCAACCTCTTTTTCCCTCTCTATAATTGACTGCCAATACCCAGAGATTCTGCTCACTCCTCCCATTTGCAAAGTTTTTTTAATTTCGAGTACATGCTTGAGACAAATCCCTTCGAAAGCAAAGCCCGCCCAAGATTTCCAAAATGAATTTGATTGTCGTTTAATCCAAAAGTCCTTTCCTACTCCTTTAAGAAGAGTTCCCTTGTTCGGCTCAATCCATTTAAGATAGAAAAGAGTATATTCATCATTTAGATAATAATGAGTGCCACGTTTTTTTTTTCCAAGCTCTGGGAAGCTTGCAATAAAATCAGACTCTTCGAGCTCTCTTAAAACAAGACTTATGTGACCTCTGTTACTGAGCTTCGATGCTTTAATGAGTTGAGATCGATCCATCCCACGCCTTTTTTCTGCTAGGACCCTTATGATCTGTATGAAACCTGCAAACTGATTCTTCGCGATTCCTCGGTACCGAACTCGTTTTTCTCGTTGCGAAAAGACCCTCTCATGAGGGGCACACGTGTTTGAAGCCTGAAGCATCTGTGATATTAGCCGGAGTAATTGCAATCTTGTTGATCAGCCCTGTCTGCATGTCTACACTGGTGTGCTGCTTATAACCATACCAATACTTACTTTTCCCTTTACACCCAATTTTCGCTTGAGTGTCTGCAGAAAATTGAGAGATATTTTCGTTGTTCAGTTTTTCGTATTTTTCTACAATCGCCTTATCTCTTTCCTCCCACAAGTTTGCTTTGTTAATAAATGCCCTACTTGCATGCAAAGGATAGTAATGGTAAAAAATAATTTTTTATAACTGCCGTTACTCTTGTCAAGGAACAAGCGATCATAAAGGGACAGATCAAAGCATGAGTGGCGAAGAAAGGGAGAAAACATTTACAATCCTTAAAGGGCCGTTGGGAACGATTGACAATGACAGTATCGGAGAGCTCTTAGAATCATAAACAACCCTTGAAAATCGAAGACCTGAATTTTGAGATCTGTTTTTTTTTGAGCTCATTTTAAAATATTTATTTGTTTTTAAATCAACTGAAGTAAACTCCACTCATAAGTCCTTGATCTTTTAATTGATCTCTTAGATCGGTAAAAATTTTGGACAAAATATTGGTCCCTATCTTTTTTCTAAGTTGGCAAAAGACCGTGTGATCTGGGGTGTTGTCTCTAAGATTAAACCCACAAAACCATCGAGCTGCAGTGTTTTCTTGGATAAAGCGTTCCAATTCTCTATGAACTGTAGTAGTAAACACTTGAATAATCGAAGCAATCCATGTCCCTTATGAGGGTTGTTCTTCTCTAGGGAGAGTACTCAAAAGATTGCCCATTGAAGAATACAGCCAATAGTTATCATTCCACTAAAGTTTTGTGAATGCATTTCAGGAAATTATGTCAGTTCTCAACAGTCCCATTTGAGATAACCGTAACAAGCTCATTTTTATTGTAAGACTACCTTGTACTCAGGTAAATGGTCCTTCTCCATAGAATGGTTTTTCCATTTTTGACTTTTTTATGAGGTGGCAGCCTCCTAAAAAAGACGTTTACCGGTAGCATCCCTTCGAGCAAGCTATTGTTGCGAGTTCGAAAAAGAAAGGGAATATTTTGCTCATCCAACCACTTAATCCACTCTACCCCTACAAATTCCCTATCTCTCAGCAGGCAATCAATATTCTCAGGGTCAATAAGGAGAAGGGTACGTTTTATCAAATCAATCCGCTCTGAGGTATTGGAGTTGCCTCTCTTTTTGAGGCAATCCCACATCAACGGGAGGACAATCCCTTTATAAGATACCGTAAGCATAAGAATATTGATGTCTAATTTTCAAAACTTCCAGTTTGTACGATCAAGGGCTAGGCTTAGCTTTTTGTTTTTCAAACCAAAAAGCGTTATCACCATAGAGGCCACAGCCAAAGAATCAAACTTGAGGAATCGAAAGAACCTCTGGATGCGCTTGTAGCATGACTCAGGAAAAGACTCCGTTATAAATGCTGTTGCAAAGTGTGTAAAGTTGGCAGTTTTAACAGTAATTATGGCTATCACAAGCTGAGCAAAACAGTCAGAGCGGGTCTTGTGAAAATTGAAGTACTGATTTAAGATCTTAGATAACTCGTTGATATGCATGTTACAACCTCGTTTTTTTGCAAAAGAGATTGTTGCATATCAACGGGTTGTCCTGTACTAAGCAAAAATCTAGTGAATATGTCATTCAAAAGGTTATAACTAAAACAAATTATTTTAGCTATATCTAGGTCTTTGCAGCAAGGAACTCGTCAAGTGTTCCGTCAAAGATCTCGATCCCATCCTCATTGAGAGAAATGATCTTAGTGGCGGCTTCATTGATGAGGTCACGGTCATGGGATGCAGTAACACAAGTTCCTTGGAGTTCGGCAAGTCCCCACCCAAGAGCGGATACTGCCTCAAGATCAAGATGGTTATTTGGTTCATCGAGAATAAGAGTATTATAGGGGTTGAGCAGTAGTGCAGCAAAGATTAGGCGGCAGGTTTCTCCTCCGGAAAGTTTTGAGATTTCTTTAAAAGCGTCATCTCCTCCAAAAAGCATTTTCCCCATGACACCACGAATTTCCTGGTCATAAGCGCTTGATTTATAGCGCTTGAGCCAGTCAAAGGCTTGAATTTTCTCACTTTTATCGATGAAGTCTTCATGGTTTTGTGGGAAGTAACCAAGTTCGAGCTGATGCCCTCTTTCGATTGCACCACTGTCAGGCTCAAGCTCTCCAGCAAGCAGCTTCAGAAGAGTTGTTTTTCCGATTCCATTGGTTCCGATAACGGCAATTTTGTCGCCGCGCATGATTTCAATACTAAAGTCTTTGATCACATGATTGTCACCGAAGCTTTTGCTAATTCCTTCAACTTTAAGGGCGATTTTTCCTGACAGCTTTTCGGGAGGGGTAAAGCGAATATAAGGGCGTTGGATATTTGATTTCTTCAGTTCTTGAGGTTGTAGACGATGAATTTGTCTCACACGGGACTGCACTTGTGAGGCGCGTGTTCCCGCTCCAAATCGAGATACAAAGTCTTTAAGCTGCTCAATCTTTTTCTCTTTTGATTTTGCTTCTGACTCTGCACGGGAACGCACTGCAGTTTTGGCAACAAGCATCTCATCATAATTACCCGGGTAAGTAATAATTGTGTCGTAATCGATATCAGCAATGTGTGTTGTAACAGCGTTTAAAAAATGGCGGTCGTGACTTACAACGATTAATGTTCCAGTGTAGTTATGAAGAAAGTTTTCTAGCCACCCAATTGATTCAAGATCGAGGTGGTTGGTAGGTTCGTCCAGGAGAAGGGCCTCAGGGTCGCCAAATAAAGCCTGGCAAAGAAGAACACGGAACTGCAAGTTACTCGGAAGCTCATGCATCTTCTTCTCATGAAATTCAATTTCGATGCCCATTCCACAAAGGAGCATTTCAGCATCCGATTCGGCGCTATAGCCGTCTTCATTAGCAATCACTTCTTCTATGTCACCTAAACGCATCCCGATTTCATCGGTCATCTCTTTTTCATAGAGCATGTCCCTCTCAAATAAAGCTCCCCAGAGTCGTTCATTTCCAATGATAACAGCATCAATGGCGCGGTTATCCTTGAACTCTTCAATATTTTGTTTTAAAAACCCAATATTTTTAGGAAGTGAAACTGATCCTGATGTGGAGTCTACAGTTCCCATCATGATTTTTAGGAGAGTTGATTTTCCAGCTCCATTTGGGCCCGTCAAACCGTAGCGGTTTCCTGGGTTGAATGCTGCGCAAACATCGTCAAATAGGATCCGTGTCCCAATCTTTTTTGAAATTTTATCTAATACGATCATAATGGAACCACTATAGCAAAAAACTTTAGAAGACTCAAGAGAGAAAATGCTTTATCTTCCAGAAAGATTCATCAATAATTGGGATATGGAACTTAGTAAATATATATATGAATTCCTTCATCATCTGGAAGCGGTGAGAAATGCGTCGGTGCATACCCTAAGGAATTATCGTTTAGATTTGAAAACTTTTGAGGGTTTTACAAAAGGTCAAACGGTTGATAAGAAATTGATTCGTTCTTACCTTGCTCACTTGCAGATAAAAGGGATTTCAAAACGGACTGTTTTGCGCCACCTTTCTTCTCTTCGCTCAATGTTTAAGTACCTCCTTAAAGAGAAAAAGATTAGGGAAAATCCTGCAGCTGAAGTCGGCAGTCCAAAACTTGATAAGCTTATTCCAGGAGCTCTTTCTTACGCGGAAGTTCAAGAGCTTTTTGATCAGCCCAATACCGAAAAACTTTTTGGGCTAAGAGACCGCTCAATTATGGAACTTTTCTATAGCTCTGGTCTTCGCATCAGCGAACTTGTGAGTATTAATCGCAGAGATATTGATTTTCACTCTCGTTCTCTTCGCGTTAAAGGAAAAGGTAAGAAAGAACGGATTGTACCCATCACCCAAAATGTTGCTAAGTGGATCCAAAAATATCTCGATGATTCGCGTCGCTATGAAGAGGGGAAGCCCCACTTTCAGAAAGATTCAGATGCAATTTTCCTCAATAAATGGGGAAAACGTCTAACGACGCGATCAATAGACCGTCTTTTTAAGATCTACCTCCAAAAAAGTGGGTTAGCAGGGCATATCACCCCCCATACTATTCGTCATACGATTGCTACCCACTGGCTCGAAAATGGGATGGATCTCAAAACCATTCAAGTCCTTTTGGGCCATGCCTCGCTGGGAACAACCATGATTTATACCAGAGTCTCCACAAAACTCAAGAGGGAGGTCTATGAGCGCTCCCACCCACGCGCTAAGAAAGTATAGTTCACTAACTTGCTACAAAATAAGCGGCTTATAAATTATTCCAGAAAAAAAGCGCCAACCAAGGTTGACGCTCAAATTCCCGGAAGGGGAGTAAGCCGGATTCTGTCACCCACAAACCGTGGGTTGCAATCATTCATCTAGGGACCTTATTGCTAAGACCCTCAAGCGACATTTAAAGAGCCTCCTTGCGAAAAACAGCTTAGACTCTTTTCTTGCTTCAGGTGGGGTTTGCCTCTCCGGGACATCTCTGCCTCGGGGCTAGGTTATTAACCCAGCATTTTCATCCTATCTAATCCTTGCAGATCAGAGGCCTGTTTTCTGTTGCACTTTCCGTAGCCTTACGGCCCCCAGCATTTCGCTGGCACCTTTTTCTCTGAAGTCCGGACTTTCCTCTCTTATAGAAGCTGCGCTTCTACAACAGCGATTGCATCCCGCTCCGTAGTTTCTTAGTTTCTGATCGCGATCAGAAACTTTATGCCTTTACAGCGCGGCGACGACGGCGGCGTGTTGGTGCTTCCGCTCCTTCGGCTGCTTCGCTTTCTTGCCAGAAATGGATCCGCGAGCAGTGCTCACAGAAGACGATAGCCTTTTCCTTGCGGACGAGGTTTTCGTGTTGGAGGGTGAGGGCAATATGGCATCCGCTACATGTCCGATTTTCAATCGGAACAATCACACGGTCTTTTTTGTTGCGAAGAAGGCGTTCGTAAATTTTAAGGGTTTCGGGCTCAGCATTCCCGATGATTGCATCGCGCTCGACTTTGAGGCGCTGGCCCTCTTCATTAATCTGGTCGATGCTTTCTTTAATTTCTTTTCCTAGCTCTTGGCTATTGGTTTTTGTTGAGGAGAGGCTCTCTTTGATTTTTTCAAGGGTCTCTTCCTTGAGGACCTTTTTATCTAAAATGTTGGAGGTTTGAGTTTCTAGAGCGGCTTTTTCTCTTTCGACAGTTGTCATTTCTTGAGTGAGGGCATTGAATTCTTCGACTTTTTTAACGCTTGATTGCTGCGATTCGAGCTTTTTATATTTTTCTGTAAGTCCTTGGGTTTTTTCCTCAAGGCCGAGGGACTGCTTATCAAGATCGCCAATCTCTTCTTCTTTCAGTTTCAATTGTTCATTCAGCTCGATGCGGAGAGATTCAATCTGCTTCAGCTCCCCTTGCCTTTGCTTTTTCACCCGCATTAAGCGAATCATCTTTATATCAAGTTCTTGAATATCAAGTAGTGGCTTTATTGCTTCGTGCATCTAGTTCTCTCTGCGGTTTGCTTATGAACAACAGCGTACCTTTTTCGCAAAAAATTCTCAAGCGAAAACTCAAGCCCCCATTGAGAGAGAGGGCTTATGGAGAATTGTAAAAAATGATGTTTCATAGTGTTCTTTCAGAAGCTTTTTAGAGGACTAAGTTTGAATGATAAACCAAATTTTATTACCTCCTCCAGGGGGGGTAAAACCTTTGCCCTTAAGGCGAAGGAAAAATTAAACTTGTCTCTATGCGACATTGCAACTTAGGAGCGTACACTAACATATTCTGATGAGAGTAAGGTCATGAATCAAAACCGCCCTTTTAAACAACTTGAAGTTGCTAGGAGTTGTCTAGGAATGTATGCAGAGCTTGTTGCACGTATACAATTATTCCTGCTGTTGCTGGTTTAATGGGAATGTGGCATATTGGGTGGTTGAACATGATAGAGAGATGCCCGTATGTCCTATTTAAGCCGTTATTTTGAGAAGACTTCCGAGGCGGAGAGAAATTCTGCAAACATTGCCTATCTGGCAGCTCTTGATCATATCCAGAAAGACAATCCTGAAGTTGCCTTCAGAATTGTCAAAGAACTCCAAGATCAAAGAAAACATTTGAAGTTGATTGCTTCGGAGAATTATTCTTCATTGGCAACGCAGCTAACGATGGGGAATCTTTTAACCGATAAATATAGTGAAGGGCACCCGTACCATCGCTTCTATGCAGGATGTGAAAATGTCGATAAAATTGAGGCTTTAGCCGTTGAAGAGTTAAAAAAACTTTTTGGTGCAGAGCATGCTTATGTGCAGCCTCATTCTGGAGCAGATGCCAACTTAGTTGCGTTTTGGGCGATTCTTGTTCACCGCGTTCAAAATAAAGAGATCGAAAGGCTTGGAAAAAAGAATCTTGATGAGCTTTCTCTTGAGGAATATGAGAAAATACGGATGCTCATGCTTCAGCAGAAAATGATGGGGCTTGCGCTTGATTCTGGGGGGCATTTAACCCATGGATTTAAACATAATGTTTCATCAAAGATGATGCAAGCTACCTCTTACGGCGTCGACCCAAAGACAGAGCTCTTGGATTACAATGCTATTGAAGAGCAGGCGATGCGCGAAAAACCAACGATTTTAATCGCTGGATATTCTGCGTATCCAAGGCTCATCAACTTTGCAAAAATGCGGAAAATTGCAGATAAATGTGGCGCTGTTTTCATGGTTGACATGGCCCACTTTGCGGGGCTTGTTGCAGGAAAGGCCCTCACTGGAGAGTTTGACCCTGTTCCTTACGCGGATATTATTACCTCGACAACCCATAAGACGCTTCGCGGCCCTCGCGGCGGATTGATTCTTTGTAGGGAAGAGTTTCGAGAAGTGATTGATAAGGGATGCCCTCTTGTGCTTGGGGGACCACTCCCTCATGTCATGGCTGCAAAAGCAGTCGCTTTTAGAGAGGCAAGTAAGCCTGCATTTCAGACGTATGCGAAGCAAGTGATTTTAAATTCCCAGGCAATGGCAGATCAATTAATTTCTCGAGGAGCAAAGCTATTCACTAGAGGAACCGATAATCACTTAATTGTTGTTGATGTCATGGAGAGCTTTGGACTGACAGGGCGACAAGCTGAGACGGCGATGATTGAGGCAAACATGACTGTGAACCGGAATACAATTCCCAATGATGTCAATGGAGCGTGGTACACATCTGGAGTTCGTCTGGGGACGGCGGCGTTAACATCGCGCGGTCTCAAGAAAGAAGAAATGAGACTCATTGCTGATTTAATGGTAGATCTGCTAAAAGCAACAAAAGCAAGGGTAGTAGAACGCACTGGGAAACCGAGCAAAGCAAAGGTAAACATTAACGGACCTTGCCTCGAGAAAGTGAAGCAGGAAGTCACACTTCTTCTAGAAGGATTTCCTCTTTATCCCGAGCTTTCTATGTTAGATGAAGTGCAAAAATTAACAGTATAGTAATTTAGACTTAGGAAGTGTGGAAAAATAAGTTGAATATTTCTAGTGTCATAGCGCTGCGGCTATGCGCCATAAATTTTCAGGAAACTTGTTGATTTTCAAGAATTTATAACAAAGTAGATAAGGATGCTATGATTGCAGAAATGTTTAAGTTATTTTTGCACACTTCCTTAAATGAACTATTATAACAAAGGATAGAAAAGTGACGACCCAACTCAATCCCATTCGATTGGAAGATGACGAAGATGAAAAAGAATTTCCTAAACTACTTGATGCAAAGATAGAAGAGGTTCTTCTGAAAAAACGGCGGATCTTTTTTTCTACTTCGGTTTCTGACCAAAGTGCAAAGGATGTAATCCGCAAGCTTTGGTACTTAGAACATATAGCTCCCAGAGAACCTATCCTATTTGTGATCAATTCTCCTGGAGGGTCTGTTGACTCTGGGTTTGCGATTTGGGATCAGATACATATGATTACATCGCCAGTCGTAACTGTGGTAACGGGGCTTGCTGCTTCGATGGGCTCTGTCCTTAGTTTAGCTGCGGCTCCAGGGAAACGGTACGCGACCCAAAATGCGCGCATTATGATTCATCAACCTCTCATTCCTGGGGTGATTCAGGGGCAGGCGACAGACTTAGAGATCCAAGCAAAAGAAATTATCAAAACGCGCAAGCAAATTGTTGATGTTTATGCAAAGGCAACAGGAAAGGACGCTGAATTGATTGAGAAAACAATTGATCGTGACACTTGGATGAGTGCTGATGAAGCAAAGGATTTTGGGCTCTTGGATGGGATTGTAGAGTCTTTCCAGGAACTCGGTTTTGAGTAATGGTCTTTTCTTTTTCCAAGTACCATGGGACAGGGAATGATTTTATCTTGATCGATAACCGAAAGATGGGGATTTCGATCGATCCGAGTATGATCTCGAAGGTTTGTCATAGGCAATATGGTGTTGGAGGTGATGGACTCATTTTTTTGCGCCCTTCTAAGCGGGGAGATTATGCAATGCAAATTTTCAATGCAGATGGGTCGGAAGCAGAAATGTGTGGCAATGGTCTGAGATGTTTGGTTCAATTTATTCAAGATTTAGGTGATAAAAAACCAAAGTTTCAGATTGAAACGATGAAAAAAATCTACTCTTGCAAAGTTCATCAGGGAAAAATTTCTGTCCAAATGGGAGTTCCCAAGATCGTAGAAGAAAAAGGCTCAGAGTATCTTCTCGAAGTAGGTGTTCCTCATCTTGTTGTCTTTACTGATAATCTTGCTCGATTTGACCTGGAGGCTCGAGATTGTTTTTCTGATTTAGGAGTGAATATCAACTATGCTATGCTTGGTCCCCTTAATACTCTACATATGCGCACTTTTGAACGGGGCGTAGAGGAAGAAACTTTTTCATGTGGGAGTGGTGCAACAGCTGTTTGTATGGCTGCATGGCGCCATTTTGGGATTTCTGGATCTATCGAAGTCATCTTTGGTAGCACAGAGAAACTTCAATTCGAGATACTAACTGAAAACGAAAAACTTGTAGAGATCACTATGTCGGGTGGTGTCTGTCACGTCTACAATGGGATCGTTTAACGATGGAAATTGGAGTTCTGAAAGAGGTCAAAGATCATGAGTATCGGGTTGGAGCAACTCCTGCGATGGTCAGAGCTTTTATCAAAGGGGGGCATGAGGTCTTTATTCAAAAAGGAGCTGGATCAAAAATTAGCTTTGAAGATGAAGATTATCAGAAGGTAGGGGCAACAATTGTTTCAGAGCCTAAAGAGGTCTACTCGGCCGAAATGGTGATTAAGGTGAAGGAGCCTCAACCCTCCGAGTATCCTCTCCTTCGAGAAAACCAGATCCTCTTTTGTTACTTCCACTTAGCACCTGATCTTGAGCAAACAGCCGCGCTTTTAAAACAAAAAATAGGTGGCATCGCTTTTGAAACGGTTATCGATCATAAAGAGGGGCTTCCATTATTAACCCCAATGAGTGAAGTAGCGGGAAGAATCGCAATTCAAGCGGGTGCTTATGCGCTTCATATGGCAAATGGTGGACGAGGGATTCTCCTTGGGGAAGTTCCTGGAGTGTCTCCTGGAAAAGTGGTGATTATTGGTGGAGGCAGTGTAGGAACCCAAGCCTCAAAGATGGCGGTTGGCCTTGGAGCAGATGTCACCATTTTGGATAATAATCTAAATCGTCTGCGCGAGCTCGATGACTTTTTTGATGGGAAACTCAAGACGCTTTACTCTACTCCATCGACTGTGGAAGAAGAGATTATAGCTGCCGATCTTGTGATTGGGGCGATCCTTATACCTGGAAAAATCACTCCCAAACTTGTGACAAGAGAGCTTATCAAGAAGATGAAGCATGGGGCTGTTGTTGTGGATGTGGCAATTGACCAAGGAGGGTGTTGTGAAACTTCTCGTCCTACGACGCACTCCGATCCTATTTATATTCAGGATGAGGTTGTTCACTATTGCGTTGCGAATATGCCCGGGGCTTGTGCTCGTACGGCGACGATTGCACTCACGAATAGTGTACTTCCTTATGCCCTTCGACTGGCAGATCTGGGCTATAAGAAGGCTCTTCTTGCCGACCCTCTTTTTCTACCTGGAGTAAATGTCTGTTTAGGAAAAGTGACGAATGAGCATGTGGCTCATGATTTAAATCTTGATTTTTATGAACCTGAAGAAGTGTTAAACACGCTGTGACCAAGAGATTCTTTCAAGCTCAGCATCGTTTAGAAGGGGAAGCCTTGATCGAGGGGGGAGAGGTTAAAAGCATTGTTTTTTCTGGAGGAACATACCAGGTCGAAGTCCATGACCCTAAAAGTGGAGAAGAATATTGGCCTTTCCTCCAACTCAGTGATGAAGGGGAGGTTAAAGATGCCTTCTGCACTTGTAATGAGGCTGAAAAGCATCAATCATGTCCTCATTTAGCAGCAGCGTTTCTTAAAGTTAATGAGGAAGAGCCTCTTCACATCCGCTTTGAGGACTCTTTTTGGAACAAGCTTTGCCTTATGTCTTTTAAAAGACATGGGGCACTACAAAACTCTTTAAAGAAAAAAGGAGAGAAAGAGTATATTTCCACAGCCGAGGAAGGAGAAATCCTTTTTTCTGTAAAAATCAAAACAAAAAAAGGAGAGAAAACCCTTAATGAAATGGTTTTTAATCGGGAGGTGGAAACTGAGGAGACATCCCTAAAATTCTCTAATCTTCCAGCGGAAGAACTCGCTCTCTGGAAGAGAGGAACCCCTACTCAAGCGATTCAATATGAACTTTCTTTTTGGTCTGACTTGGCAAAATGGATGATTCTCGCTGATGAATTTAAAGAAACGTATTCGATTGATTTTAGCGCGTCAGAAAAGGCGCTTCCAAAAATGGTAATTGTTACTTTCAAAGATTTAGAGTTTCAATTTTATATTGCTGAAGTGAACTGGAAAGAAATTATCCCCTCCCTCCGCTTTGTGAAATCTCCTCTTTCTGTTCATGAGTTTCGAGATGTAAGAGTGCAAAAAATGCGCTACGATGTAGGTGCTAAAGAGCTTCATATTTCCTCAGAGCCTCTAGAGGAAAAAAGAGGGGAAGGAATGGTAAAAGTAGATGACTGGGAATTTTTTCCTACAAGTGGGTTCTTTCCAGCAAAAACAAGCCCCCTATTGAAGAAAAAAGTTGTTTCACAGGAAAAACTTGGGGACTTTTTGCAGAAAAACTTTAAAGCAGTGCAAAGATATCTTGAAGGAGCGATTCTCTCTCGAGAAGTGGTGACTCCGCTTTATGATTTATATTTTGATGAAAAAAGGCAGCTTCATATCGAGTGTTATGCTTTTGAGAAAGGAGACTTGCAACAGGAAGGAGCAGCACTGTTCTTACCGTGGGTTTATCTTGATGGAAATGGGTTTTATCCGTTCAAAGAGATGTTATTTGAAGACCTCGATACAGTTGTTTCGGCTGATAAGATCGGGGACTTTATTAATGAGCATCGCCTATGGCTCAATGAGCACGAAGGATTTCAGATTCACCTCTCAAATGTAGAATTTCATTTAACTTATGTCTTTGATTTGAAAATGCTTACATTTGAAAGTGAGTCAGGAACATTTGAAGGGAATGAAGATATCCTTGACTTTGGAGATTGGCTCTACATGAACAAGAAAGGGTTTTATCGAAAAGTTCGGGCTCGAGGGCTTGGAAATATTTCTCCGAGTAAAGCGATAAAAGCAAGGGAAATCCCTCTTTTTATTCATGAAAACCAAGAAGAGCTTGAACAAATTAAAAACTTCTTCAGCCCTGTTTGCCCCTTAGAAAAAGCCGGTCTCAATATTTCGATCGATGAGGAGGGGAGCATTGTAGTGGAGCCTGAGTATTTTTATCGCTCAGAATATCAGGGTCGTGAGATTCACTACTATGGGGATTATGCATATGTGCCTGGAGAGGGTTTTAGTAAAATGTCCCTTTCTTCACGCCTTCCAGAAAAATATCGGAAAAGAGCTCATATTGATGAGGCGGGAGAACCTCTTTTTATTACGGTAGAATTGACAAAACTTAAGGCTTACATCATTAAAATCGACCGTCGACTCAAGCGGCCTCATAACTTGACGCTCAAAGTGAATGCTATCGATAGGACCGAGGGCAAGGAGTGGGAAGTGCAGCTAGCGTATGTCAGTGAATTTGGAGAGGAAAATCTTAGCACTATTAAAGAAGCAATTGATCGCCACCGCTCCTATGCCATTACTGAGGCGGGATTACTCTTTTTTAAAGATCCTCGATTTAATTGGCTTCGAGAAGTTGGAAACAGTGAAGAAGAGCCCCTTACTCTTTCGACTTTACAGTGGATGCGTCTTCGAACATTCGAGAATATCGAGCAGCCTAAGGAAGAAACGGAGGAGGCTTATAAGACGCGTGCACTTCTTGAAGAGCTTGATACTTTTGAGACGACAGATATTTTTAGTTTAGAAGGATTGAAAAGCACGTTACGTCCTTACCAAGACGTGGGTGCCAAGTGGTTATGGTTTCTCTACTCTTATGGACTTTCAGGGCTTTTATGTGACGATATGGGGCTAGGGAAGACCCACCAAGCAATGGCCCTTCTTGCTGCTGCTAAAAGCTCTGAAGGAAAGAAAAAGAAAAAATTCTTTGTTGTCTGTCCCACTTCTGTGATTTATCATTGGGAAGATCTCTTGGAAAAATTTCTTCCTGGTATGAATGTCGTAGTTTTTTATGGAACGCAGCGCACTCTAAAATCTTTTAATTATAAAGCCGACATTCTACTCACTTCCTATGGAACACTGCGGAGTGAGAGAAAAGAATTGTCGACGATCGAGTTTGATGTAGCAATTCTTGATGAAATTCAAATTGCTAAAAATGCGCAATCTCAAACGCATAAAGCCCTTTCTATGTTGAAGGCCAAGACTAAAATAGGTCTTTCAGGAACTCCAATTGAAAACCGGCTTCAAGAACTCAAAGCTCTTTTTGATATTGTTCTTCCAGGATATATGCCAACTCAGGCTCAGTATCGTGAACTTTTTGTCAATCCTATTGAAAAACTTCATGACCAAGAGAAAAGGATGCTCCTCTCTCGTTTAATTCACCCTTTTGTCCTTCGAAGAAAAAAAAGTGATGTTCTTGATGATCTTCCTGAGAAGATTGAAGAAATTGCATACTCTTATCTTTCTGAAGAGCAGCAGAAACTTTATATGGATATTGTGAATCAATCTCGCGATGCTCTGGTAAATGACGTCTCGAATCCTGATAAAGCTGTTCCATATATGCATGTTTTTGCACTTCTAAATAGCTTAAAACAAATATGTAATCATCCTTGCCTGATTAATAAAGATCTTAAAAACTACAAAAAATACCAAAGCGGGAAATGGAATCTTTTTATTGAACTTCTTGAAGAAACCCGAGGGAGTGGGCAGAAGCTTGTTGTTTTTTCCCAGTATCTCGATATGATGACTCTTATTGAGAACTATCTTAAAGATAACAAGATTGGGTATGCAACTATTAGGGGGTCCACTCAAGATCGAAGAAAACAACTCCAGACCTTCAAAGAAGATCCTGAGTGTGAAGTCTTTGTTGCTTCATTGAAAGCCGCGGGGACAGGTGTTGACCTAACTGCAGCCTCCGTTGTTATCCATTATGATCGATGGTGGAATCCAGCAAAAGAAAATCAAGCTACCGACCGAGTTCATAGAATTGGGCAAAACCGTGGGGTTCAAGTCTTTAAGATGGTGAATAAATTAACTATTGAAGAGCATATTCATGCGCTTATTGAGAGGAAGATTAGCCTCACAGAAGGGATAATTGGGTATGATGATCAAGATCAGATTAAACACTTAGATCGCAAAGATCTCATCAGGCTTTTAAAGAGTCTTTCTTAGAATTTGGGGTGACTACCCCAATCATGACTACTAAAGCAACATAATCCATGTACTAAGGAAATATATAGCATAGATTGCCTTAGGCATAAAATTTTTCTTAAAAAATAACCTTGAAATTATATTGCTTAAGGAATAAAATAGGTGTTTTTGAAAATTACTCAAAATTTAAATTGGAAGATATATGAAACACTTTGCAATATCAGTTTTAATACTCGTAGCATCTTTTTCTCCCGCGATGACTTTTTCGGAATCACGTCGCGTAGTCCCCATAGCAGAAGAATGGAAATGCTCAAACTGTGGACTTCATAATTATGAAGGGACAACAGAATGCTATTATTGTAAAACGGCCAAATAATAGAGAAATAAGTCTACTTATGTCTCTTAAGAAAAATTTGCACCATTGAGAATAGGGCAATAGAGAGGATCGCGCTATGAAGAGAGGCGTTTAATCCTAATATTTTCCATTGCATTGCTCCTACTGCGCAGCTGCATGTACTTCCAAAAAAATCCTTGAATGTACGAACAGCGGCAAACCAAAGGATTATCACCAATATTCCTTGGATGAACCGGAGCAATCTTCGCTTCTGCCTGATCAATAGACCAATAATTGAGAGGGGAACCAAAAAGAAATACCCCCACCGCTGTAACTTGCAGTAGATACAGGGGGGGATTTCCATTCTGTATTGGACATAGAAAGAAATTCCAATTGCAAGGGCGCCGACAGTCAAGAAAAAAATAAGCAAGAAGTGGTATCTTTTTTCCATTCCTTACTGTTTACCTTCTCCACAATTTTTTATTAATATTTTTTTTTAAGCAAGGGTTTGGTATAATGAACGCCTATGAAAACAAAAATTGCTTTGATAGGGCGCCCTAATGTAGGGAAATCGGCCCTTTTTAATCGGATTGCTAAAAAACGAATCGCTATCGTTGATGAAATGGAAGGTGTGACTCGTGATCGTCTCTATACCGAAGCGGATCTATTTGGGCGTCCTTTTGAAATCATCGACACTGGTGGGATTGATGAAAGCAGTACGATTCCCTTTGCTGAAGAGGTCAAGCTTCAGGCAAAAGTTGCAATTGAAGAAGCCGACAGTTTAATCATGGTTGTTGATTCTCGGATTGGTCTTACCAATTTAGACAAAAATGTTGCGCAAATTCTCTTGAAAAGTGGAAAGCCACTTACCCTTGCTGTAAATAAAATGGATAATGAAGACCATTCGATCCTGGCACCATTCTATGCATTAGGGATAAAGAGGATGATTCCTGTATCTGCGATTCAAGGGAATAACATTGTTGAAATGTTGCAGGCAGCTCTCGAGCCTTGTCCCCTTGTTGATAGAGAAGATGATGCTAAGGGGATTAAGGTAGCCATCGTTGGTCGTCCCAATGTTGGAAAGTCAACCCTTATCAATACACTTTTAGATGAATCCCGGTGCGTCGTGAGCCCTATTGCTGGAACGACTCGAGACTCAATCGATGTTGCCGTAGAGTTTGAAAGAGAGACTTTTACCTTTATTGATACAGCAGGGATCCGTCGAAAAAAATCTGAGCCTGAAGTCGTTGATAAATTTGCTGCTATTCGGACCGAACGCGCGATTGAACGGGCCGATGTGTGTATCTTCATGCTGGATTCCCAAGAGGGAATGACCTCTCAGGAAAAAAGGATTGCTAATTCTATTGAATCAAAAGGAAAGGGATGCATCATTTTTCTCAATAAATGGGACCTTGTAAAGGGATTTCGAATGGAGCATTGTAAAAAGAGTCTCGAGATTGAAGCATCCTTTATCAATTACTGCCCCACTTTATTTGGATCTGCTCTAACAGGTAGAAAAATTGATGAGCTCTTCCCTTTGATTCGAGAGGTTTATGAAAATCTTACAAAAAGAATATCTACCGGACAACTCAATAAATTTATTGAGAAGGTGATGCATAAGGTGCATCCTCCAATGCTTAAAGGGAAACGCCTTCGTATCTACTATATGGCGCAGGTTGACTCCGCTCCCCCCCGTTTCGTCTTCTTCGTTAATCAGATTAGCCTTTTAGGCGATACCTATAAAAAATATCTAATCAATCAGTTCCGCAAGGCCTATCAATATACTGGTGTCCCCCTGACTTTTTATCTCAAAGGTAAAAAGAAGCAGGACAAGAAGAAATCATCTCATGATGAAGTAGCCTTCTTGGAGGAGCCGCTTCTTTTTGATGATGAAAAAGTTGGGTCCCACTTATAAGTCTCTCCATTAATTGTTACTGTGCGATAGACCCACTCCTCCTTATTTTCTCGTAGGAGGCGGTCACATCCCATAATGTACCCTTTGATAAAGCCATTTCTTCTCATTGCCAGAAGCATATAGCGTGAGCTTGTGGGACGGAAGTGACTACGGGGGCCATCAACAGGGGAGATGATATTTTGATGAAAAAGGATAATATATTCGCTCAGTTTAGTCATGAGCCCTGACTGTTCTGGAAGGGGAGGAATGAGACTAGTGCTAGGGACCAGTTCAGAATCTCTTCCCCATGGTTTCACAAACCCCACTTCAGCAAATAGAGGAATGGACAAAATGAGTAATAGGAGTGTTTTCATTAGAACCCAAACTTCAGCATTAAGACAGGAAAGGAGCTATGTTTGTTAAGGATGGGGCAGACATTCTCTTCGTAAAGACGTTCATTGTAAAACTTAGCACTTTCTCCAGCTCCATAGATCCCTCCAAAATACCAGCCTGTTTCAAAGCTTGTGAAGATTGCTCCGGCTGCATAGTTTCCTTTAGTGTAAAAGTGAACCGACGCCCAGATAAAGAGGCCATTTAAGAGAAAAGAGGTAAATGCTGATTGTTTTTGCCCGATATACAAGAACCCTGCACCTGGCAGGAGGGCATTGAGCGTTTGTGCTTTTTTAACAGACTTTTTTTTTGCTTCGTAAGTGTTTAGAAATTGTGTGATGTATTCCTTTGAAGGGCCTTCCTTCTGAATCGTTTGGAGTGTGTCCAGATTCCCTTCAATCAGGGCCGTTGAAACTTTGAGCCTTTTTGCTGCTTCAGGAAAACGGTGTTCTATCACTTTAAAGACGTAATCCGCTTTTTGCTCTTCTCCCACTTCCAGGTAACTTTCATACATTATGATCAGAAGATCATGGTAAGCAGGAAAACTCTCTGTCGCTGAGTATAGAGATGAGTGGATAAACTCTTGCGTTACTTGCTCATATCGCTTTCCTAAATAGTAGCTCAAGAGGATCTGGTACTGAATCTCTTCAAGACGGTTAAGCTTCCCCGCTGGTAATAAAAACTCCGCACGTTTAAATGTCGTAATTGCGCGGTAAAGGTCCAAATGTTCTGCAAATTTTTGAGCAATCAGATACTCCTGTCCCCACGATTCTCCTTTCTCACTTGAGTCTAGTGGGGGGAAAGCGGGAGGTAATTGCTTTAAGTACTTGTCTTGCACCGAGAAATTCACCTGTGGCTCAATTTTATCAGGGACCTTGTAGCAACCTGTCACGGCGAGCAATAAAAAAACGGTGAGGATTAATTTTGCATACTTCATTGGGAAACAGCCTAGCATTCATCGAACGAAAAGTCCAGCTGTTTGACGCCCTCTTAAGGCTAGTGCTTTACAAATCTCAGGTTGAAACTAATAAGTGTCATCTGGGGTTTTGACAAGTTCGACACCAATATCAAAGTCTTCAGAGTCACCTGAGTAACCGCGGAAAATATCTTCCTGTCTTTCGGTAATCTCCGAGTAGACATCGAAGGATTTGATAATTTGCGGCTTCACAAAGAAGACAATGTTTGCAACCGAGCTATCCAGACTGACATCGGAAAAGGCCGCACCAATCAGAGGAAGACCTCCAAGGCAGGGAATGCTTGTTTTGGTGCGTGTTTTAGAGTCCTGAATCGACCCACTTAAGACAAGGAAGCTTTTGTCTGGAACACTGACAACAACCTTCGTGCTGTTTTTACTTGTTGTAATTCCTTGAACCTGATCAGAGTTTACGCTACTTCCTTGATCGGTATTGATTTGTTCGGAAATGTCTTCCTCAATCATGAGTGTGATAATGTCGTTATTCCCAACAACAGGAGTAATACTTAGGCTGATTCCCACATCGCGATATTCCAAGTTGGCTGTTGTGATTTGATTCGCACCCGTTTGTGTGACAAGGGATCCAGTATAGGGAATGTTCTGCCCTGAGAAGATGGTAGACATTTTATTGTCCTGAGTGATGATTTTCTGGTTCATTACAATCGTAGAATCACCATCATTCTTGAGTGCATTGATCAAAGAACCTAGTGCAAAATAGGTCTGTCCTTTATGGAGGATAATATCCCCAATTACTCCAAGATCTCCACCTGATACGACTGGAATCATGGTTCCACTCGGAGTTGCTGATCCAGTAATTCTTTGTACGGATTCGTTAAAGGACACGAGTGGATCTTTGTTGTTCGATGTATTTATAGGATTGCCATATGTGCCATAAGAGAACTTATTGCGGTAGACACCTTGAGACCCCCAGTGAAGACCAAATTCTAGAGTGTCGGCGTTTTGCGTTTCAATCACTAAAATTTCTACAAAGACTTGCTTAAGAGGGATGTCAATGCTCTTGATCAACTCCTTGAGTTTCCCTAAGGAATCTGCTTGCCCTGTGGCAACAAGGGAATTGGTGACCTCGATCCATTGAAGTGTTCGAATTGCTTGGGCTAAATCACTATTTGATTTTGATTTTCCAAGGTCTACTCCGATAAGCTTAATTGCTGACTGGATTTCTTCTCCTGAATGATACTGTAACTTGTAAATAAGGAAGCTCATATCAGAGACAGTTTCAATTCCAGGTGCACCCTCAGGAATTCCAGGTCCAGGAATATCAAAACGTTCTAGAAGCTCTAAAACTTTTTTTGTCTCCTTTTCATCGCCTGAGACTAGAATTGAAGAGGTCCTTTCCATCCACTTGAGGTTATTGATCACATCAAAGAGTTCTTTATCAGTGACGCCAGATGTTCTTAAATTCTGCTCAAAATCGTGGAGTACACGAATTAATTCTTCTCCAGGAACGAACTTAGGTTTGTAAATCAGATAGTCAGTAGGGGCACGAATGGGAGCTTCTTGAGCAAGCGAAGGAATATCAAATTTCTGAGCTAGGGCCAGAGATTCTTGAATAGCATGAGGGGTTCCAGTAAAGATAATCGAGTTAGTATCCTGAACATAGCGCATATTGTTCAAAGTTGTCATTAAGTCATCTTGAGTAGACCCAGCGCGTTGCAAGTCTGAGGCCATATTTCTTAAGTATCCCATTAAGGTTTGCCCTGTTAGATACTTGATCTTGTAGATCATGAAAGTGGTCTTCCCAACTTGTTTGGGCTGATCATCCGTTGGACTATCTAAAGAGGGGAGTAATTGTTGAACTTTGGCAATTGACTCTGAAGTTCCCGTAAATAAAACACCTTTTCTGTTAGAAGCAAGGCGGGTGTTTTGCAGGGTGCTAATCAAGCTTTTATCGCTAAACCCAGCACCTTCCATGTCATCTGCAACACGACGTGAGTGTTGCCTTAGCTGATCGGCGGTAATATGAACAGGAGTATACACAAAGAATTGGTTTGCATCGGGGGAGGTAGCCTTTGTATTGTCAAAGGTTGGAACAAGGTCCTCAATTTGCATTATGGCATCCTTGGTTCCAGTGTATAGAACACCAGTTCCCTGGGAAACAATTGTTGCAGAGCTAAGAGCTGTAATCAGGCTCCTGTCAGTGAGACCCTTATCTTCCATTTGATCGGCAGCATGTTGTGATTGTTTGATAATCTCTTCAGGAGTTTGATGCTGCGGTTTGAAAATAAAATACTGAGAAGCTTTGGTTTGTTCCTCTTGATTATCATACTGTTCAGCCATCATTTTTATTTTTGAAATAGCTTCAGGTGTTCCCGTAAAGACAACACGATCTCCACTAGAGGAGATTTTGGCAGAGTCCATGGCGCTAATTAACTCAGGATCTTGGAGTCCTGACTTCTCAAGCTGTTTAGCAGCTTTTAAGACGTCATTTCTAAGTTGTTCTGCCGAAATCACCTTAGGTTTGTACATAAAAAATTCTGAAGTTTTTGGCTGATCTGCTTTATAGGAGTCAAAAGATGTAATCATCTCTTTGAGTTTTTCGATGCTTTGAGGAGTACCGGTAAACATTACAGCAGAACCATTCGATACAATTTTCGCGGAGCCCATAGCTTCAATAAAGCTACTATTATCAAGTCCAGCAGCATCCATTTCTTTTGCAGCGCTGAGAGCACGTTTTTGGAATTTTTCAGCAGTGATACCTGTTGGTTTATAGACATAGAACGAAGTCGCCTCTGCACGATGAGTATCATATTTTTCAATCATGCCTCTAATGCGATCAATAACAGAGGGAGGGCCTGTAATAACTAGAGAATTTGTTGACTCAATACAATCAATACTGTTGATTGATTGTATAACTTCTTTATCTTGGGTAGTAGAACCCTTGATGGATTGAGCTGTTTGCTTGAGTTCTTTAATGACTTGATTACCGGAAGCATTTTGCAATTTGTAGACAAAGTACGTAGACTTTCCAGCTGCTTGATTTTGAGAAATTTGCTGATTATCAAGCGTTGGCAAGATTGTTTTGATCTCGCTAATCGTGTTTTCTGACCCTCTAAAAACAATCGAGTTTGACTGCTTGACATATTTCATGTTATCGATTGTCAGAGTTAAAGGGTTATCAGAAGGGAGCGTTTCTGCTATACTTTGAAGCCCTCCTTCAATGTATTCGGGATTTACAAATTGGATCTGATAGATAAAATTTTTTGTTTCAGCAGAAGCCGGTCCTTTAGGTTGATCCATCCCTGCGACTAAAGCCTTAATTCGATCAAGGGATTGTCGGTCTCCAGTAAACGTGACGGATTTGCCTTCATCAGAAAGGGTTATAGAGCTTAGAGCTTTCAGAAATGCTGCATCGGTAAAATTAGAATTCTTAAGATTTTTAGAGGTGTTTTTTACCTGAGTTAACAAGTCTTCTGCAGTCTCATTTGTGGGCTTGTAGATGAAGAAGTGGTTACTCATGGGGATCTTCGAAATCTGATGTTGAGGTACATCAAACGTTGTCAAAATCTCTTTTAGACGGTTAATGGACCGTTGATCTCCGGTGAACATCAAAGAGTCGTTCTCCTTGATATACTTCATTGATTGAATAGTGCTGATAAGATCGGTATCTGGATGATCAGAATTTTTTAAGTTTTTAACAAGCTTGTCAAGAGAGCTGGCAATTTCTTGTTCATCATTATATTTAATTTTGTAGATGTAGAACCCCCCTCGAACATATTCGAGTTCCTGCTCGCTATAGGGAACATCCAAGCTATCCAAGATGGTTTTGACTTCATCAAGGGACTGAGTATCTCCAACAAAAAACAGAGAGTGACTTTGTTTCACAAACTTCATGGAGCCTAAGGCACCGACTAAATTTTGAGAAGAAGGACCTAGCTGGTGAAGATTTCCTTCAACCCCTTTGACACCTTGCATCAAGGCATCAGCAGGCTTGTATTTAATGTGGTAGATTAAAATGTTGTTTGCAGTGAGCGGCCCAGGGATTCCTCTAGATAGAGAGGGAGGGGTATCAAGATCTTCTAAGATCATGATCGACTGTTCGATAAGAAAGGGCGTTGAAACTATAAAGATCGTGCGTGTTTGGTTTTGAGGAACAAATATTAAGGGATTCCCTTCAGAAATAGGGATCATGATTTGGTTTGCAAGAGCGATTAGCTCTTCAGGAGAGCTGTTATGGCAAGAAAATGAGTCAAGGCTCAAAGCAGACCTGGGAACATCTAGAGTGTAAAAGAGCTTATGCACTTCTTCTATGTTCTGAGTGATGTCAGTCACGATAATGTGACGGGTCGCCTCAGACACTTCTATGATTGCAGATGAAGAGAGAAGAGGTCGAATGATTCCTGCTAACGTATCGGGGTTAGCATTTTTCACATCAAATACACGGGTCATAATCGGCGGGATATAATCCCCAGTAAGGGGGACTTCTTTGGAGACGACTGTTGCAATCTGCCTAATGCCCGCTCCTTTGGAAATCACCAGAGTGTTCCCTTGCTCAATCAGGTCTAGACCATTGATTCTAAGGACCTGAATAAATGCCGCCATTACATGAACGAGAGGAGTAGGCTCTTCTGAAGCGATTGTAACATTGAAGTTTAAGGCTGTTTCATCATAGACGAAGTTAACCTTCCCAATTTTGCTGATAAACTTGACGACTTCTAGAACTGGAACGTTATCGAAGTTAATCGTATATCCTGGTCCTGAGGAAGCATCAGGTATTAGACCCTTTTCTGGTGAGAGATCTGCTTGAGGGTGTGAGATTGGACCTTTTGCAGCATAAGCGGTGGATAAAGAAAAACATAAAAATATGTAGTAGAGGAAGAGTGTTACAGTTCTGCTTTTCATCACGTATTTTATCATTATCCGAAGGATCTTATTTTCATATCAGAGATGGGAATTACTCTGCATCAATTTTTTACTACAAAAACTGAATTTCTTATCATTGCAAAGTTCTGGCCCATCAAAAATTAGTACGCACGTGCAAAAAAATTCATTAAACCAGTAATGTGAATTTTAGGACAGGATTTTTCACAAAGGCATCAACAATGTATACAGACGAAATTATCGATGGGCATATGCATCTATGGGACCTAGATGACGGTGAATACCCCTGGCTTACAGAAAAAGAGGGGCACTTTGAAGAGGTTATCGGAAAAGGCAATAAGCTGTGCAAGAACTTTTTGATTACCGATTATGAGAGCTTGGTTAAGCCCTACCATGTCACAAAGTGTGTGCACCTAGAAGCGAATCCTGTTTTTAAGAAGTCGCTTTATGAAACAGAATGGCTTCAAAAAATTGCCGATAACCATGGGTTTCCAAATGTTATTGTGTTTCAAGCGGACCTTAGAGATCCTGATATTGAAAACGTGTTAAAAGATCATTGCCATTTTCCTAACGTCCGTGGCGTGCGCCAGATCCTTTTTCATGAAGCAGGATCTTCTGATCCAGATCTCATGAGTGAACCCCATTTTCAAAAAGGTCTTCAATCCCTATCGAAGCAGATTCTTACCTTTGATATTTCTCTATTTGGCCATCAAATCCCAGATGCGGCGAAGCTTGTTAAGTCGACCCCTAATGTGACCTTTGTCTTAGATCATCTGGGGTGGCCCCGTGATATCACAGACAATGGTTTTGAAGCTTGGAAGAGGGACATCAAGCTTCTCGCGGAGAATCTGAATGTTCATCTGAAGCTCAGTGGAATTGGACTTATATTTAAATCCCATGATCAAGAGAATATTGAGAGGTTTCTCCATGCAGGTATCGAAGCTTTCGGAGAAGATCGGTGCTTTTTTGGAAGCAATATTCCTCCAGATTCCTTATTTCTAACCTACGGAAAGCTTATAGAAATCTTTCGTACCGCATTTTCTCGCTATGCGCCGGAAGTTCAACGCAAGCTGTTCTATGAAAATGCCAAAGCATTTTACGATATATAGGTAGAGATCTACCTAGCTAAAAGCCCCCAGTGGCGAGAGCGTTTGTGTCCATTTCATCGCAATGCCATTTGATCTGAACGTTCGAGAGCATGCTATGGTTCATGTAGTTTCACTCCTCTAGGCTAGAGGAGTGTTTATGCAGATTGTTTATATACAACGATGTACAATTCTTATTAAGACAAATGCGATTAAAAGAAACTAAAAAACAAATATTAAGTTGTTAAAAATGATCAATTTTTTTAAGGAGTTATAACGATGGGGTGCGTATTTGGGAGGACATGATCGCCGAAGCCATAGCCAAGCTTTTTAAGGGCATGGGTATGAGGATCGGTAGGGGTGAGAGCATAGAGAGCATTTTCCACTGAGTAGATAAAAAAAAGCTGAGTGAGGTGTGAGGTTTTGGTGAGGTAGTCGAATGAAATGGGAATCCTTGTAGAGAAGAAGGTGGCGCTTCCAATCTTTTTAGGTTGAGGATCTTCGAGCTCTTCGGAAGAAGAGAGGTGTAGAATGACCCCGCATGATATTTTTTGAATTGAGCAGAGGTTTTCAAGGGGCAATGGCTCATCAAAAACCTTTTCCTCTGAGAGACTGCCGGAAAGAATTTGGCTAGATGCTAAGCGGAGGGTGCGCTCTTTTGTAAGCTGTGAGGCGATTTCTGCAAGGCGGTAGCTAAGTGCAATTTTTGTAATGCGGGGGTCGTCTTGCCAGCAGTAATTACCCGCTAAGTAAATCTTTTTGGGATTGCGGTTTCCCCCCACTCGTTTTGTGAGAACCTCTTCAATTGCATCCTCGATTGAGAACACTTCTTCAAGAGTCAGAATATCTTCAAATTCGATATAATGATTCCGATAGAAGAAATCGAGATGATCTTTAGCAAGTGCAAACCGCATGTTTACCTTTTACAATATATTTGTTAGAATCATTATAACGGTTTTAGAGTCAGAAGTCCAATGAATACATATGACCATTTGAGAAAAGGCGTTCCTCTTATTGAAGCGCAAATCAACTACATTTTTAAAGAAAAGTCTTTAATTGAACTCGCGTTTATTCACCGCTCGTTTACCAATGAAAATCGCGATGTTGTTGAGGGGCATAATGAGCGATTAGAATTTTTAGGTGACACTATTCTTGGGTTGATTGTTAGTGATTTTCTTTACAACCACCTTCCAGACCGCCCTGAAGGAGAGCTTTCTTACCTCCGTTCTAGAATGGTCGAGGCTCCTGCCTGCACCCTGTATCTTCAGAAAATTGATTTAGAGAAATTTCTCATGGTTGGAAAAGGGGAATCCATGAATGAAGGGAAAGGTCGTGGAACGATTCTTGCGGATCTTTTTGAAGCAATCATTGGCGCACTTTATCTCGACGGGGGGGTTGAAGCAGCTCGCTCGTTTTTCTTTGATCACTTTAGAGAGAATGTCCTTTCTATCATTGAGAAGCCCCATCGAAACTGGAAGGCTGAGCTTCAGGATTATTGTCAGAAAAGTCATCAAAAAACCCCAGATTATGAAGTGCTCAAAGAAGAAGGGCCTGATCATCTCAAGACCTTTTTTATTAAAGCGCATCTCGACAATAGAGAGCTTGGTCAAGGAAAAGGATCTTCCAAGAAAGAGGCAGAGCAAAATGCCGCAGAAAACGCAATCAAAAACTTAGGGTTATAAATGGTCAAGCAGAAGTCGGTTTGGGTGTGCAATGAATGCGGGAATAAGCAATTCAAATGGACAGGAAGTTGCAATATTTGCAAGAGCTGGGATTCTTTTGCTGAAGAACTTGAAATCAGTGAAAAGGTCGGACGGTTTGAAGCAAAGGTTTCTCGGACGACTAAACCCGTATTAATTGAAGAAGTTGATGCCTCAAATTTTAAGCGTATCTATACAGAATACCGAGAATTTGATCGTTTAATGGGAGGGGGGATTGTTTCAGGGTCCCTTAACTTGCTCGGAGGTGAGCCAGGGATCGGAAAATCTACAATGCTCCTCCAACTTTCCAAACGTCTCGCTGACCAGGGGCTAACAGTCCTATATATTTGTGGTGAAGAGTCAGTAGAACAGACTTCTCTTAGAGCTAAAAGACTCGGCATTAAGAGTGATAAGATTTATCTCTACAGCGAAACAATTTTTTCTCAAATTCGTGCACAAATCGAAAAGATTCATCCCGATGTCTTGATTGTTGACTCCGTTCAGATTGTTTACAAAAGTGAGCTTCCCTCCGCGCCTGGTTCTGTCACGCAAGTGCGCGAGATCGCAATGGAGTGTATGCATCTTGCTAAGGGGAGTGGGATCACAACGTTTCTCATAGGACATGTAACCAAAAGTGGTGACATTGCAGGGCCACGCGTTCTTGAGCATATTGTCGATACTGTTCTCGAGTTTGAAGGAGATCGTCAACATGGATATCGCCTGATGCGGTCGGTTAAAAATCGTTTTGGACCGACAGATGATGTAGCCCTTTTCCAGATGAATGAAAAGGGGCTAGTTGAGATTCTTAACCCTTCAGTAACATTTTTAGAAGAGAGAATGACAGGCACTCCAGGATCTGTCATCATTCCAACGATTGAAGGGACCCGATCTTTGTTAATTGAGGTACAGGCTCTTGTTGCACCGAGTTCTTTTGCAACCTCCACTCGGCGCTCCACAGGCCTTGACCCCAAACGGCTGACCCTCCTCCTCGCCGTTCTTGAAAAAAGGATGGGGTACCAGCTTCATGCACTTGATGTTTTTGTTTCTATTGCTGGTGGGATGAAAATTACCGAGCCAGCGATTGATCTTGGAACAATCCTTTCCATAGCCTCCTGCTATTGCAACAAGCATATTCCCTCGGACACAGTTGTGATGGGAGAAGTGGGGCTTGGCGGCGAAGTGCGAAGCATTCCTCGCATTGAAAGTCGTATTAAAGAAGCCATTAACATGGGATTTAAGCGGTGCATCCTCAGTTCTAAAAATCTCAAGGGCCTTAACAAGAAACTGCCTGAAAAAATTATACTTCAAGGCGTCACACGCGTTGAAGAAGCCATTAAGACTTTGTTGGGTTAATCACAAAATTTTCCGATCAACGACATTCCTCATAAGTTCTTAACAAGTTACTCTTGTGGTGTGAAAGAAAAAAGTTTATGCTCAGGATTTTGGGAGTCTTTTGGAGGATTATTTATTGATGAAAATAAAAGTGGGAGCACGAGGATCAAAGCTTTCGAAGAGACAAGTGGAAGAAATTATGAAAGGACTCAGGAGAGAGTATGAGTGTGGATGGGTTGAAACTATGGGGGATCGCGATCTTGCTTCACAGCTAGGTCCAATGGACAAGACGGATTTTTTCACGAGAGAAATAGATGAAAGGGTCTTAGAGGGGAAATACGATGTGGGGATTCATTCAGCAAAAGATCTTCCAGATCCACTTCCAGAGGGGCTCAAACTTATTGCTTTGACGCGGGGAGTCGACTCAAGAGACAGCTTAGTGATGCGAGAAGGAGATTGTCTGGAAACTCTGAAGAGAGGAGCTGTAATTGGATCTTCATCTTTTCGCCGCGATAAGGTCGTTAAAGGGCTGCGCCCTGATTTTCTTTGCAGAGAGTTGCGAGGGCCCGTTGACCTGCGATTGAAGATGCTGGATCTGGGAGAAGTCGATGCTCTTGTTGTTGCAGAAGCCGCTCTAATCCGTTTGGAATTGACAAGTCGAAACCGAGTGCTCCTTCCTGGAAAAGGGGCGCAGCTTCAAGGGAAACTTGCTGTGGTTGCGCGCAATGGGGACTTTGAGATGGAAAAAGTGTTTAAAAGTTTAGACTCCCGAAAAAAGAAGAGAGTTCTTTATTTAGGAACAGAAGGGAAAAAGGGGATGGTGCACCTTCCTCTTATTGAAATTATTCCACGTGATTTTCAAGGATTTGAAATACAAACAGCAATGACCGACTTTTCTGAGTATACCCATGTGATCCTTACAAGTAAAAATGGAGCGCGGATTTTTTGCGACTGCATGAAGTATTACAAGGTAAAATTTCAGGGAAAAAAAATTTTTGCAGTAGGGAAAGTGACGACTAAGGCTCTAGAAGAGAGAGGGGTGAAAGTTGATGAGGTGGCAGTGGAAGAGACCCAAGAAGGAATGATTCATCTCTTGGCAATGGAAGATTTGGATGATGCCTATGTTCTTTTGCCACAATCTTCAAGGGCACGCTCTGCGCTTTCGACCTCCTTGATGCTCCGGAGAGCGCGCCATCAAAAAGTGTCTATTTATGATACAAAGAAAAAAATCCCAAGTGTCAAACCTGATTTAGAAAGTTTTGACGAAATTATTTTTACAAGTCCTTCAACGGTTGAAGCTTTTTCAGAAGCTTTTACAGTGGTACCCAAAGAAATTAAGCTGACGGCGATAGGAGCAATTACACGCAGTATTTTAAAAATTAAATTGCAATCTTAGGAATGATCAAGGTTGTGTTCTTTTGACCGGTTTGGTAACCTTTTGGTAAATACTTAATCAAGATGGCTTGATATGAATTTTTTAAATCTTTTTACACGTCGCCGACAGATGGTTCAAGTAGAGTCGACGAAAAAAGACGGATTTAGTGGTTGGATCAAATGCACGAAATGTGAAGAGATGGTCCATGCTAATGAACTTCAATCGAATCATAACTGCTGTCCGAAATGTGAACATCATTACCGTCTCTCAGCAATACAGCGCACCGATCTTCTTGCCGATGAAGGGACTTTTGAAGAGCTCTTTAGCGAAATTCACCCAAAAGACCCCTTAAACTTTGTTGATTCCGAACCCTACATTCAGCGCCTAGAAAGAGCTCAGAAGAAGATGGGCCGAACTGAAGCGATTCTGACTGGAACTTGCGAAATGGGGGGGAATAAAATTGCCCTTGGGGTTTTGGACTTTGGATTTATGGGGGGATCAATGGGGTCTGTCGTAGGGGAGAGAATTACACTCTTAATTGAACACGCATTAATGAATTGTATTCCAGTTGTTCTTGTTTCCTCATCTGGAGGAGCACGGATGCAAGAGTCTATTTACTCTCTGATGCAGATGGCAAAAACTTCTGCAGCACTTGCAAGGCTTCACAACGCTGAAATTCCCTATATCTCTGTCTTGGCTAATCCCACAACAGGTGGAGTGACTGCATCATTTGCGTCTCTTGGAGACATTATGATTGCAGAGCCAAATGCTTTAATTGGGTTTGCAGGACCACGGGTTGTGGAGCAAACCATTCGCCAGAAGCTTCCCGATGCAGCCCAAAAATCTGAATTTCTTCTAGAAAAGGGAATGATAGACTGTATCGTTAAGCGGAGCGAACTCAAAGAAAAACTCGTTTTTTTTATTGGGTTCTTAACAGGGAATCAAAAACTTCCTGAAAAGAGAGCTAAGAAAGTAGAGCGAGAAAAATTTGATGATCTTATCGCACTTTCACAGAAAGAGCGGAAAAAAAACACGATTAAAGTTAGCAAGCCATGAAAAAACATGATATCCCCATAAAATTAGAAGAGGGAGCAGAGCTCCCCATCTACGGATCTGAAGAGGCAGCGGGGGCGGATGTCCGTGCTCTGGTCCAGGAGGAGCTCGTCATAGCTCCTGGGGAGAGCAAGCTTGTTCGCACAGGGATCCGTTTAGAAATACCAAAGGGATTTGAAATTCAGGTCCGTCCTCGAAGCGGACTAGCGCTAAAACATAGTATTACTGTCTTAAACACCCCAGGTACAATTGATTCTGATTATCGCGGCGAAGTTGGGGTGATTTTAATCAACCACGGCAGGAATCCTTTTATAGTCACACCGAAAATGCGAATAGCACAACTAGTTTTTGCACCAGTTTTTCAGGCATACTACAGGGAAAAAGACAAGCTAAGAATGACAGGAAGAGGGGAAGGCGGTTTTGGCCATACTGGAACGCATTAACCATCTCTTTAAGAAAGGAGAAAATGTGACTCTTTCAGAATTTATCCAAGAGGGAGTAGTCTGCTTTTTAGAAGCAGAAAGTCGCGACAAGGCGCTAGATCAAATGGTAGAAACTCTTGCGGATGTAGGTGATCTCGGTGATAAAGTAGAATTTCGCGAAGCAATCTACAAAAGAGAGAAAATTGTATCGACTGGAATTGGAATGGGAGTTGCTATTCCTCATGCAAAACTTCCCACATTTAACCGTTTCTTTTTAGCTGTGGGTCTTCTAAAATCCAAGGAAGGGATTAAATGGGATACAGAAAGTACGCCTCCTGTCCGGCTCATCTTTTTGATTGGAGGGCCTGCTAATCGGCAGACAGAGTACCTAAATATTCTTTCTCTTTTAACAGCAGCGATTAAAGATGAAGACCGGAGAAAAAATTTGATCAACTCTAGGACAAAAGAAGAAGTTCTCGCCCTGTTTGAGGGTTTATAGTCTTAAAGTTACTCATTCTTAATCATTTTTTGCCATTTTAATAACCCGCCTTATGTTTAGACTCTTGCTGCTTGCAGCGGAAAGAATTCGTGGCGGAAATGTTGCAAGAAAGTCAAAATTAATATAGGTTTGTCATCATAGAGTTAAAGGTGGTAAGCCAGGGTGTGAGATGGATCTAAAGATTAAAGATGTAGCAGAGTTATTAAATGTTTCCGAAACAACCATTCGACGGTGGCTTGCAGAAGGAAAAATCCCTGCTTATCGTCTTCATCACCAATACCGATTCAGTCGCATTGAAATAGAAAACTGGATGCTTAGCTGTCGTCTTCAAAAAGAGACAGGAAACTTCCTTCCTTCCACAGAAGAACAAATTTTCCCTCCCAAAAAAGAAAAGAATGAAGAACAAGATGGCAAAAAGGGAATGCAACAGTTTAGCCTGTATCGTGCAGTGCATAAAGGCGGGGTTTTCACAGATCTAAAGTCTACAAAAAAAGACGCGATTATTCGAGAAACTATGGATCGTGTTTCGGGAGAATTGGGAATGGATCCTTCGGTTATGTCTGATCTTCTGCTCGATCGAGAAAAGTTGATGCCTACAGCCTTGAATAATGGGATTGCTGTTCCTCACACACGAGATTTTTTGTTGAAAGGACCAACAGACGTGGTTGTAATTGTTTTCCCAAAGGATCCGATCGATTGGGGTGCCTTAGACGAAGCTCCTGTCCACACTCTCTTTTTCCTTTTTGGCTGTGATGACAAACGGCACCTCCATCTCTTAGCAAAGCTTGCTCATCTTAGTAGCAGTGATGAAGCTTTAGAATTGTTTCGCTCGCAGCCTGAGAAGAAAGAACTTCTTGAGTACCTAAAGGATTGGGAGTCTCAAGTTGGAGCTAAGGGCTCATAAGAGACTAACAGCTCCATTTATGCCGCCACAGTATCCAATCTCTTCGTTTTAAGTATTTGAAAGCTAAAAGCTTTCTGCAGATTTACGTCGTGCAGCGCTGAAGCTTTCTAAGCTTTACTCCCTTCTTCATCCTTCGTGGTTGTGGACCCAGCGAGTTTTTTCTCTTTTTTCTTCTTTTCTTTAGGAAGATCTTCGTCGGTGAAAGTGATCTTTTCATCTTTAAAATCGATGACGATCTGTCTAGGCTCATCACCTTCGAGAAGAAGTTTCTCAGCAAGAGGATCTTCAAGGAGTTGCTCAATGCATCGGCGTAAAGTACGAGCGCCCATTTCAGGCTGATGTCCTTTGTCAACAAGATGGGCTTTCACATCGCTGGTGAGATGAATAATGATATTTTTTCTTTCGAGTCGCACTTTGAGCTTTGCAACCTCAATCTCAATAATTTTCATGAGATTGTCCTTATCAAGAGCTTTGAAAATGACAAGATCATCTAGGCGGTTGATAAACTCTGGCTTAAAGTGTTTTTTCACCGCTTTGTCAATTTTGCTTTTCATGGTATCGTAGTCGGGCATTCCTTCTTTAACTCCAAAGCCAACCTCAGTCGTACGGCGGATTAAATCAGAGCCAAGATTAGACGTCATGAGAATGATTGTATTGCGGAAATCTATTTTACGTCCCATAGAATCAGTGAGTTTTCCATCTTCAAGAATTTGAAGGAGGAGATTCATCACATCGGGATGAGCTTTTTCGACTTCATCAAAGAGGACAACAGAGTAAGGGCGGCGGCGGACCTGTTCAGTCAGTTGACCGCCTTCTTCGTGTCCTACATATCCTGGAGGGGATCCTGTCATGCGGCTCACCGCAAACTTTTCCATGTACTCAGACATGTCAACTTGGATCAGGGCATCTTCTCCACCGAACATATGAATGGCGAGTTGTTTGGCAAGGAGGGTTTTACCGACTCCCGTGGGTCCAAGAAGAAGGAACGCTCCGATGGGACGATCAGGATCTTTGATATCGGCCTTGCTACGACGAATAGAGCGACAGACCGTATCAAGTGCTTTTTCTTGTCCGACAATATAATCTTGTAGAATCTCGTGCATTTTGAGAACTTTCGATGCCTCTCCTTCTGTCAAACGAGACATGGGGATACGGGTGTGTTTTGCCACAACAGATGCAACATCATCCTCATCAACAACGACTTGATTCTCTTCTTTATTCTTTTCCCAAAGGGCAATTTCCTTGGCGAGTTTTTCGCGCAGGTTTTTCTCATTATCGCGAAGGTTTGCAGCTTTTTCATACTCTTGCTTACCAATTGACTCTTCTTTAGCTTTGCGGAGCTCTTCAATCTGAATCTCGAGCTGGTGAATCTCTTGAGGCTGGTGAAGCATCGAGATCCGTGCTTTTGCACCCGCTTCATCGATTAAGTCTATTGCTTTATCAGGGAGAAACCGTCCTGTGATGTACCTATCAGAAAGGTAGACAGCGCTTCGAATCGCTTCTTCAGTATAAATACACTTGTGGTGTTCTTGATATTTTTCTTTGAGTCCGATGATAATCTCTGTTGCTTCCTCAACAGAGGGAGGAGTCACTTGAATTTTCTGGAAGCGACGCTCTAAGGCAGCATCTTTTTCAATATGTTTTCGGTATTCATCAATGGTTGTGGCACCAATACACTGAATTTCTCCACGAGAAAGAGCGGGTTTTAAAATGTTTGAAGCATCAATTGCTCCTTCAGCAGCCCCTGCTCCCACAATCGTATGAAGCTCATCAATAAAGAGAAGGATGTTTCCATGCTTCTTCACTTCATCCATGACTGCTTTGATACGTTCTTCGAACTGTCCTCGGTACTTCGTTCCTGCGATCATAAGGGTAAGATCGAGAGAAATGAGTTTTTTCTTTGTCAGATGATCAGGAACTTCTCCATTTACAATTGCGTGGGCAAGTCCTTCAACAATTGCTGTTTTACCAACGCCGGCCTCTCCAATGAGAACAGGATTATTTTTTCGTCGACGGCAGAGGATTAAGATCAGGCGCTCGACTTCATTTTTTCTTCCAATTACAGGGTCAAGCTTCCCTTCCCGGCAAAGTTCCGTTAGGTCATGTCCATAAGCGCGGAGCGCTGCAAGCTTTTCTGATCCAGGTGCTGATGAAGTTTTTTCTTGCCGAGGTGTTGAAGGAGATCCTGACATTCCCATTGGAGGAAGTTGAAGATTAAAAGTTTCAAGTTCTTTAAGAACCTCTTTTCGAACTTCTTTTAGGTTGATATTGAGATTTTCTAGGATTTGAGTGGCAACACCATCAGTCTGTCTTAAGAGTGCAAGGAGAAGATGCTCTGTTCCCACATAATTATGGTTAAGAGCTGCAGCTTCTTCGTTTGCATACTCAAAGACCTTTTTCACTTTTCCGGTGAGAGCTGGATCACCATAGACTTGAATCTCAGGCCCAAAGCCCACAAGGCGTTCCACCTCAGCTAAGACAGTGTCGTAGTCGACATTGAGGTTACGCATTACATTCACTGCAATCCCTTGTCCCAGCTTGAGGAGGCCGAGCAGAATGTGTTCCGTTCCCAAGTAATTATGATTGAGGCGCTGAGCCTCTTTCTTAGCGAGTTTTATGACCTGCTTGGCCCGGTTTGTGAACTTATCAAACATCATGATGCCCGTGGTTTTATTAGTCTAAATTGAAACACTAATCTTATTAAAGATTAATATTTTAAGCCAAACTAATCAAGTGAATATGTTTCCCTTCTATAATTCGTATTCTGCCCATGTTATTATTTTTTTGGGAATTTAAATTGTGCCCTGTTTTTTTATCTCCTTTTCTGGTACGTTTTAACCTCTTTACCAGGTGTGATTAGCAATGTGGAAAATTTTAAATACCGGCACCGCTTCTGCTCAAAAAAACATGGAAATTGACCGGGCCCTTCTTGAAAAAATGCAGCCAAGCGACGCTCCTATTCTCCACTTCTATGACTGGGAGGGGGATGCGGCGACTCATGGCTATTTTGTAGATCCGGGCAAGTTCCTAGACTTAGAGGCAGCAGGTCAAATGGGCCTTTCTTTAGCCCGGCGCCCTACCGGTGGTGGGATCATATTTCATGTCAGCGACTTAGCTTTTTCAGTCTTAGTCCCCGCAGATCATCCTCATTTCTCACTTAGCACACTCGACAACTATGATTTTATCAATACTGCGGTTAAAAGAGGAGTGAAGACTTTTTTTGAAGATGGCCTTTCCCTTCTCCCAGAGGATCCGACCCCTCTCGACGAGAGTTGTCGTCACTTCTGTATGGCTAAGCCCACAATCTATGATGTGATGCTAGAGGGGAGGAAAGTGGCCGGAGCGTCCCAAAGACGGCGAAAACAAGGATATCTCCACCAAGGAAGCATTGCAATAGCCCTTCCTAAAGAAAACTTTCTAAACTCTATCCTCCTTCCTAATACCCAAGTCCAGGAAGCAATGCTTTCCAATACCTTCTCTATTTTAGGGAAAGGATGGACTCAAAACGATCTAATGCAGGTGAGGGAAACTCTCAAACACCAACTTCAGAAGGAACTGACAAAATGAATAAGCCAAGGACTGCCGTGAATCCAACACGGGAAGAAGATTATCCAGAATGGTATCAACAAGTGATCAAGGTGGCAGAACTTGCCGAACACTCTCCCGTGAGAGGATGCATGGTCATCAAACCTTGGGGTTATGCTCTGTGGGAAAATATCCAACAGATCTTGGATCGCCGGTTCAAAGAAACGGGACATCAAAACGCTTACTTTCCTCTTTTTATTCCATTGAGTTATTTGGAAAAAGAAGCAAAGCACGTCGAAGGGTTTGCTAAAGAGTGCGCGGTTGTGACCCATCATCGCTTGGTGCAAGGTGAGGATGGAAAACTTGTTCCTGATGGAGAACTAGAAGAACCTCTCATTGTGCGGCCTACTTCTGAGATGATCATCGGTGATATGTTCTCTAGGTGGATAGAGTCTCATCGCGACTTGCCTCTTCTCATCAACCAGTGGGCAAACGTTGTTCGTTGGGAGATGCGCACACGTTTGTTCCTACGTACAGCAGAATTCCTTTGGCAAGAAGGGCACACCGCGCATGCTACAGAAGAAGAAGCGCGGGAAGAAACCCGTCGAATGCTTGATATCTACGTCGATTTTGTAGAAAACAAGCTTGCAATTCCTGTCTTTAAAGGAGAGAAAACCGAGAGCGAACGCTTTCCAGGGGCCGTTGCGACCTTCACCTTCGAAGCTATGATGCAAGATGGAAAGGCCTTGCAAGGGGGGACTTCCCACTTTCTTGGCCAAAACTTTTCCAAAGCACAGGATATTATCTTTCAAGATAAGGAAGGAAATCAAGTGCCTGCCTGGACAACCTCTTGGGGGGTAACTACGCGCATGATTGGAGGAATGGTGATGGTGCATGGGGATGACGATGGCCTGGTTCTCCCTCCTCGTATAGCTTCAGCTCAGATCGTGATTCTTCCTCTGGTTCATAACCCCGAAGCTAAGGAAAAAGTTCTTTCCTATTGCTGCGAGCTTAAGAAGAAATTGCAGGCGATTCATTACTGCGAAGACCCTCTTACTGTTCATCTTGATGATCGCGATATGCGGAGCGGGGAGAAGGTTTGGTCTTGGATTAAGAAAGGGGTGCCGATCCGGATTGAAATAGGGCCTCGCGAGCTGGAGCAAAATCAGCTTTCTATTGCTAAAAGAAATAAAGGGCATAAGGATTTCGAAAAGCAATCAGAAGAAGAACTTCTTAACTCTGTTGTTGATCAACTTGAGAAGATCCAAAAGGACCTCTATCAAAAAGCAAAGGCTTTTCGTGATAGCCGCGTTAAAGAGATCAACACCAAAGAGGAATTCTATAACTTCTTTAAAAAGGACACGGGTTTTGCAAGCTGCCACTGGTCAGGAGAGCCTGCAGTTGAGAAAATGGTTCAAAAAGACTTGAGTGTGACTATCCGGTGTATCCCATTAGACGGGCCTAAAGAAGAAGGGACATGCCCATTTACCGGCAATCTGAGCTCCCAAAGAGTCCTCTTCGCAAAATCCTATTAGTAAGGTAGTATTCTCTAATTGCGCACAATTAGAGAATACTACTAAAGTCAACTATAGCTCGCTGTTTTTGGGTTAAAATTTCCTTCTAGATACTTCATAAAAAATAAGGTTCAAGAGGGTGTATATTTTTGACGTTAAAAAAAATCTACACTTTCCTCATCCCACACATTTCCCGGGAGCTGCTGGAATTGTTTGAGGGATGTTGCGGGAAAGGAGAGGGTTTGGTACGATGGGTTGTTTTATAATCTATTGGAAGAGCTATTATGCTGGAATTTTTTCGCAAATACCAACGTTATTTTTTTATCGTTATCGCTGTTGTCATCGTCATTTCCTTTTCCTTTTTCGGAACGCATAGTGCAACCAATGCTCCTCAAAAAGCTGAGAATAGTTGTATTTGCCAAGGGGTCGATGGATCAAAAATTATGAAAAGTGAGCTGGGCCATATGGTTCGCTTCTTATCGAGTGATCGAAATGATTTAGCGCTTACGGAAAAAGGAATGATGCCCAACTTTTTCAATGATGGGGTAGTAAGAAAGGATCTTTTGGGAACCGGTATTGGAGTATTGCTCGCGCATGCTTATTTTGAAGATTTGAAAGAAAACCTTAACGAGCGCATGACCCACCATAAGGCGTTTCATCCTTATCGTCATCCGACAGCCCCTTTTATCAGCGTAGAAAATATGTGGTCACAAGTTCTACCTTCGCAGAAAGCTTATTTGGATGCTTTTTTGGATACGACTGGAGAAGTGAATCCGGATTCTTTTGGGCTTCTTGTGAATTTGTATCTCGGAGAATCTGCATTTCCTCCAAACATTCTACGTGAATATTTAATGTTCCAGCAAAAGCACTACAACTGGATTAAGCCTGACCCAGCATTAGAAAGAGTGAACTTAAATGTTTTTCATTGTCGGAGCTTAGAAGAGTGGTTTGGCCCTCAGTTTATTGAGCTGGTGGCCCAGTTTGTGATCAATGCAGAGCTTATTGCCAAGGAGCAAGGATATAAAGTTAGCTTTGAAGAAGCGCGTGTTGATTTGATTCGTAATGGTTACGAATCAATGCAAACGCAGCTTCGAAAATCAGAGGTTTCTGAAGAAGAAATCTCGCAGCTTTGGCAGCAGCAGCTACACTCTCTTGGGATGAATGAAAAAGAAGCTGTTGGAGTGTGGCAAAAAATTATGCTATTTCGCCGCTTATTTGAAGATGTAGGTGGAGCTGTTTTTGTTGACCCTCATGTCTACGAGGCATTCTATAGTTTCGCTTCGAAGACAGCTGAAGTGGATTTGTATCATTTGCCCGGTTCTTTGGATATCAAAGATTTCTCTACCTTGATGAAACTCGAGCTCTATCTTGATCAAGTTTCGCAAAACCGAAGGGAAGGGTTGATACTTCCAGAAACATTTACAAGTGCTAGTGAGATTGAAAAAATCTCCCCTGAGCTTATTGAACAGCGGTTTTTGGTAGAAATTGCTGAAGTAAAAAAGGATGAAGTTGCTCTTGGTGTGAGTCTTAAAGAAACATGGGAGTGGCAGCTTGAGGAAGAGAATTTTGCACTTTTAACAAAAGAGTTTCCACAATTGAAACTTAAAAATGCTAAAGATGCAGGAGAATATTTTGCAGCGCTTGAAGAATTAGGACCTGAACTTCGCGGAAAGATCGACAGATTTTCAAGAGGAAGGATTGTTGAAAATCACCCTGAATGGATTCAAGAAGCGCTCAACCAAAAGCATATAAATTTGCGCACTGTGAGTTTTTCACCGAGTGGAAGAAACTCTCCTTTTGAAGGAATAGAGTCTAGCAAAAAACTTTCTAACTTATTTTCTATAGCAGTGCTAAAGGGGGAACTCGATAGCGATCCTGAAGCTCTTGCAGCAAAAAATCAGTTGGAACTATTTACAGGGGATGGAGAAATCTATTACCGCTTTCAAGTAGTGGATCGGGATCTCACTCGAATGGTTTTAACCTTTGAGGAAGCAAGCGAACGCGGAATTTTAGACACATTGCTTCAAATGCATTTGGAGACATCTTACCCTAAAGTGCGGATCAAAAATCCTGCTGTTTTCAAAACAGAAGAAAACGATTGGAAGCCTTTAAGCGAGGTGGAGAAAGAAGTGGGTCGGATCCTCTTTGCAGATACCTTAAGGAAGATTGATTTTCAAATGTCGCAACTTGGGGTTGAACTTCCTGAGGACCGATTTGCAAGGCTTGACGAATTTTACCCTAAGCACCGCCTTTTTCCACATATGATGGTGGCAGAAAAGGACATTCGTAGGGTTGGTGAGGGGAGTCAATTCTTGAAGCAAACAGAGGCTTTTAAAGAAGATGGAAAGCTTGGAGTAAAGGAAGATCTCAGCTCCCAATGGTCCCTTGTAAAAGAAAATACAATGTTCAAAAACCATGAGCGTAGTCCTTGGTTTTCTTTGGAGCTCTTTTCAATGATAGAAAAGAGCTGGTCTAATGTGGAGCATCGCTCTGAAAATCGTCTTTCGTTTTTCCAGCTTCAGAAGAAATTAGTTCCTAGTGGGAATTTCAATGCAGAAATGAAGCAAGGACAAACGATTCTATCAAAAGAGGCGGAGCGCCACCTCATGACCGATTTGATTAAGCGGATTCAGAAAAAAAATGCAATAAAGCTTAACGATGTCAGTTTTGAAAGACCTTAAACCTTTAAGTCCAGCGGCCTTTTTTGAAGTGAGAGGGAAAATCTCCAAAGCAGAAAAGAAGCGGCAGTTTAAGAAGGGGCTTCTTCCTAATACCACAAGTCTGACTGGAGAAGGAAATCTCATTTCGCTGGCTCTCTTGTGGAGCCCTGTGGGAATCTATGTGGAGATGGGATGCAAACTGGGAATAGAGAGTGGGGATCAGCTAGAGCTGTTTATAGATACCCGAGATCTTAAGACATCCAATGTCATCACCCGATTTTGCCACCACTTCTCGTTTGATTTAGAGGAAGAGACTGGAATTGAAGTGACCCGTTTTCGAGGCGAAGATAGCCATGAATTGGCAGATTCTGATGTTATTACAATGAAGACAGAAGTGAAGAGGAGCTCATATAGGGTTGAAATCGCCCTTCCTAAAGAGCTTCTATATGGGTATGATCCGGTAGAGTTTAAGCGCCTCGGATTTTGCTACCGCTTTAAGCGAAAAAATGGAGAAAAGGAACACTTTAACCTTTCCTCGGATTATTTTAATCTTGAAAAACACCCCGCCCTTTGGGCCTCAATGGAGCTTATAAGATGAAGTATACAGATACACATGAATGGTACTTAGCTGGAAAAGTGGGAATCTCTAAATATGCTCAACAGGAGCTTGGGGAAATTGTTTATATCGAGCTTCCTAAAGTTGGGCAACAAGTAGAAGCTGGGGAAGAAATAGCAGTCCTAGAGTCTACTAAGGCAGCAGCTGACATCTACAGCCCCATTTCAGGGATCGTTACGGCTGTTAATATGAAGCTAAAAGAAGATGTGAATTTGCTCAATCAGTTTCCTGAAAAGGAAGGATATCTTTTTGAGATTGTGCCATCTAACCCAGAAGAAATCAAATCGCTTTATGCAGCGGAGGATTACAAAAAATTAGTTTTAGGATCGCTGCTTCCAGAAGAATAGGCTTTCTAAACTTTCGAGTTAGAATTCTTTGCACAAAGCATATCATCAATAACCTTTTTCTTTTTTAATTTTTTATTTACAAAACTTAGGTTGATACTGAATGGACTGCATATAGCTAAGTTGATATAATTTAGTTATAGGAAATATTCCTTAAAAAGTTCATCAATTCCACATTGATATTTTCTTCGTTTAGATTTTGCTTGTGCCCATTTATGCTCAATAGGATTTAAATCTGGGGAATATGGGGGGGAATATTCCAAGATGTGGCCTGCAGCTTCGATCTTTTCTTGCATAGATTTGCTTTTATGAAACGATGCATTATCCATAACCAAAACGCTTTCAGAAGGAAGTTTCGGCATCAAGTCTTGCTCTGCCCAACTGCTAAAGGCATCTGTATTAATATTACAATCAAACAGTGCAAGAGTAAGAAGGTTTGTTCCAAGTAACGCCCCTATTTTTGAGCAACCATGCGTTCGGGGCATATCATGGGCAAACCCACTTTCATCGATGTATACAATCGGTTTTCCCAAGCATTCATACCTTGAAATCTTTTCTCTGAAGAGAGATCTCTTCTTTTTACAAGCCTTGGGATGGTTAAGTGTTTTTTTTATAGCTAATTCTTAGCCGCTTCATGGCACAACGAACACCTGAAGGGCTTACATTGAGACGATATGCTCGTTCATAGTTGAAGGCATCAGGGTATTTTTTGATATCGCTCCATCAAGCGATCTCTTTCAATCTTTATTGCAGGTCTATTTTTAGTGCGCTTTGCCTCTAGCCTCTTAGACCAAAGAAATATGCTATTTACACTTACACCAAAACGTTTTGCTGTCTTGGAAAAACTTAAATTTTCTGTGCTTCGGATCAACAGTACCTTTTTTCTAAAATCTAATGAATACGTCATTCAAAAAAATATAACTAAAACGAAATATTTTAGCTATATAGTGTTTTAAGTTTAAATTTTGCAGCTGTGGTTCTTATTCTGATGGCTCTGTTTGGATAAGGAGGGGATAGGTGTCATCTTCAGTAATTTGGTCAAGAGCGATTCCTGAAAGCCCCATGAATGCCAAAGAAATAAGGCCTGTCATGATAAAGGTCAATCCCATCCCGCGAAGTCCCTTAGGGGCATTAGAGTAGGAAAGTTTTTCTCGGATGGCAGCGATGAGAAGGATGGCGACCCACCACCCTATCCCTGCGGCTGCTACGTAGATGAGGTTGGGAATAAAGGGGTAGGCTCTTACTGTTGCGAAGAGGGAGGCTCCTAAGATGGCGCAGTTGACAGTGATGAGAGGAAGATACATCCCTAGTGCTCGATAGAGGGCTGGGGCAAACTTGTCGATCACAATCTCGAGAACTTGGACAAAGGCAGCGATCACGGAGATATAGATAAGAAATTCAAGGAACCCAAGGTTGACGCCTTCAGTGGGAACGCCTAGGTGGCCTAGCCAAGAGAGAGCATTTTCACCTGTAATATAAGTATGAACAAACCAATTAAGCACTCCGGAAATGGCCATCACGACGCAGACGGCCATCCCGAGTCCATTGGCCGTTTTGATTTTGTTCGAACAGGCAAGATAAGAACACATCCCTAGAAAATTAAAGAGAAGGATGTTTTGAATAAAGATAGACTGAATGGCGAGGCCTAGTAAATTCAAGATGGAGTAGGGACCCATTATTCACCGCCCTCTTTTGCAATGATGTTTCGAACCCAAATCATTCCCCCAATAATAAAGAATGCAGAAGGAGCTAGTGCCATCAGGTTGGAATTCAGATAACCATCAGGATGCTGCGGAGTGGCATACCATGCTAAGGGAATGATTTGAAAATCAAAAAGGGTCCCAAAACCAAAGAGTTCACGGATGAAACCCACTCCCAAAAGAATCAGGGCGTATCCTGAAGCGGCTCCTAGTCCATCCATAAAGGCTGGGAGGGGGAGGCTATTTTTTGCCATAGCTTCTGCTCGTCCCATCACAAGGCAGTTAGTGATAATCAACCCCACAAAAACAGAGAGTGTTAGCGACATTTCATAGAAATAGGCTTTGAGGACTTGATCGACGATAATGACAAAAAGGGAGATAATGGCAAGTTGCGCAATCATCCGGACGCTTGAAGGAGTCCATTTGCGGATAAGTGAGACCAAAAGGGAAGCAAATCCTGTTACAAAAATCACTGAAATCCCCATAACAGTCGCAACACTCAATTTAATTGTAACTGCAAGTGCGGAACAAATCCCTAAAATTGTTACAAGGATTTGGTTATTATTCCACAATTGATCTGTATAGTAACGGCCAAGAGAGGGCTTTTTAACCATCGATTTTCACCTCTTGGTTATGTGCACGGATGAGGAAGGGACGATAAGGATCAAGAGAAGAGCGGAGGGCTTCGTTGACTCCTGTAACCGTAATGGAGGCCCCTGCAATTCCATCTACGGCGCTATCCGCCATAGGAGTTGTTCCAAGTGTTTCTTCTACGGTTGTTTTCACGACTTTAATTCCAAGGGGTGCTCTTTGAAAATTAGTTGATCCATCGGTTTTTTTTTGGAAAATGGTTTTATCTAAAAATTGCTGTTGCCACTGTGGAAGAGCGATTTCACCGCCCAGTCCAGGGGTTTCTTTTTGATCATACCAAGTCATACCAAGCACGGTATTTCCATCTGCTGCAATCCCTAAATAACCATAAATGGCATTCCAAAGCCCATACCCATTCACAGGAATGACATATCCATAGGGGGTAGAAGAAGGAGCAGCTTGTTTTACAAGGTAGATGAGTTTATAGGGGAGTTTCGAGTAGCCTAGCTTTGCGTGATCTAGCAGGTAATCTGTTTCGTTCAAACTTGCTTCTTCAAATGTGTAAAGTTTTCCTTGGAAATCTGTAAGTCGAGTCAGAATTCTAGTTTCAAATACCTCTAAGAGTTCTTGATTTTTTGCTTTATTTGTTCGTTTTCCATCTAGAAGAAAGTATCCTTTATGATCTAAGATACGGGCGGCAAGAAGGAGTTGCTTGCTCCGGTAGATCTCCTTTGCATTTTGCTGGGGAGTTTTTAATAATTCAGCGAAGATTGACAGGACTAGGGCACAAGTTGTACAAATAATCACAACAAAAATAAGGGTGCGAGCGTTGCTAAATCCGGATTTTCTTTCTACCACGACATTTCCTTGTGAGTGCATAATGATCAATGAGTGGAGCAAAGACATTTCCAAACAAAATGGCTAACATGACCCCTTCTGGAAAGGCAGGGTTGATGGTCCGAATGACGATGACAAGAACTCCGCATAAGATCCCGTAGATCCACTTTGCTCCTTTTATGTAAGGAGAAGAGACGGGGTCGGTGGCCATAAAGACTAATCCGAAGGCAAGGCTTCCTAAAAGGAGATGTTTGTAGGCGGGAAATGCATACTTTGCAGCATTAAATGCTCCTTCATGAGGACCTAAATGGAGAGAACCCCACTCAAAAAGAAGGGCGCAAAGATAAGCGCCAGCTGCCATCCCTGCCATAGATCTCCATGATCCTATTCGTGTGTAAATCAAAAGAAAAGCCCCTAAAAGGCAGGCAAAGATCGATGTTTCTCCCATGGATCCAATACGATTCCCAAAAAAGAAATTTCCATTGCTGAGTCTTCCTTGTCCGAAGCGGAGCTCAGCAAAACGGACAGCGTCGGAATAGTTTTCAGGCGAAAGCCCCAGCCCTCCAATGCTTAAGGAAGAAGTGACAAATGTTTTTCGCTCTTTTGGAGAGAGCGTTGAGTAGCTTGCTCCTTTTTTCCAAAATGACAGTTGGTGGTTAATGATCCGCTCTGTTTTTATCTCCTTCCCATAGTTCATTCCAATTGCATCGACATGGATTCGCTTAATATCGGGGCTGATGTTAAAGCGATTGAGAGCTGATGCTTGAGTAATGCCATCGATTTCTCCGGAGGTCTGGTTCATGGAGACGATGCTTTGTTGGATTTCAGTGGGGTTTGTTCCTACCCACACAGGTCCCGTCATTTTCGTGGGGAAGGCAAAGAAGAGAAAGGCGCGACAGACAAGAGCGGGATTGAGGATGTTCATTCCCGTGCCCCCGAAGAGCTCTTTTCCAATCACGACGCCAGTAGAAACCCCAACGACAACCATCCAGTAAGGAATCGTGGAAGGAAGGATTAGGGCAAATAACATTCCGGTAACAAGAAATCCTTCTGAAACTTCGTGGCGGCGGATCACAGCAAAGAGAACTTCCCATGCACCTCCAACGGCATAAGAGATGAACATGATGGGAAGGAATGCAATCAATCCTTGTTTCAGAATGGGCCAAAAGTGTGATTTTCCAAAGGAAAAATAGCCTCCAAAAGTTTCTGAAGCTCTGATAAAGGAGTCCATAATTTCGACACTACCGCTTCCAAACACGTAGGATTGCACACCGCTATTCCAAATTGCAACGAGGATGCAGGGAAGAAGGGCATAGACAACAACCATCATCCATCTTTTAAGATCAATGATGTCGCGAATGTGAGGTCCTCGCGTTGTTCTAATTGGTACCTCATAGAAAAAAGTGTCGAGCGCATTTACAAGAGGGCGGAAGCGATGGAGGCGCGCTCCATCCTCTGTTAAACGAAGATGAAAATCTAAAATTTTTCGTAACATTTTTTCATAATGTAGAAAAAGAAGTTTTTCCTCTATTTTTTTTGCCTTTTCCTTTACGATTAGGTAGGAAAAATAAGGATTTTTTGTGCGAAAGAAAGCGTTGATTTGGTTTATTTCCCTTTTTGCGGTTTTAATTGCCTTTGGAGTGGGGCATCGTCCTCTCATTTATTTTGGAGCTAAATCCTATTTGTCAACGCGTCTTCCAAAAGGAGGAAGGCTTAACTTTTCTTATGATCATGCGCGCCTCAATGAAGGACAGCTGGTGCTTCATGATGTGAGGGTTGTAAGAAAAGAGGGAAAGGAGGGCCCTGCCTTTAACGTTAAGATCGATGACTTAAAGGTTTCCTTCAAGCTTCAAATGTTTCCCTTTAGATTTTCCCCGAAAGTGATCATGGATCACCCTCAAGTTGCTTTGATGGTTAGTGAATTTAAGGAGCCAAAAAAGAAAAAGGGTGTTTATGACATTCTCGATAAACTATTTTTTAAAACCCCTGTGAAAGTACAAGCGGGAGAGTTTATTTTTGGTGATCAAATTGCTGAAATAACATTTGAGTGTCCTGAGGAAGGGGAAAAAGGATTTCTAAAAATTAGCAAAGGAGCAGGAGAAACTCCGTTTGTTGCTACCTTTTTAAAAGAAGAAAAACAATTGCACTTTAATCTTAACTTCGAGCGTTTTGATACTGTTTGGGCGTTTGAGATTAGTCGATTTTTTCTTCCATCGCTCCAAAATAGCATGGAAGTTAAAAATGGAGAGCTTAGTGGAACTGTAGAGTTTGCTCTATCAGCGCCCAAACAAATCGAATATGTAAAGTACTCTTTGGGGATCGAAGAGTTTGCATTTTCCCATCAACAGTACGGGTTGGATGTGAATCTCCATCACCTGACTTGGAAAGAGCACTTTACTTCTAATGCTGAGATGAAAGGATGGGAGTCTCATCCATTTTTTGAAAATCTGTGGCCTTACTTTGTAGGCGAAGGGGAAGTCGCGGGACTTCATGCAATATTTAATCATCCAAAAAATGATGAAGTGTGGGAAGCAGTTGATGTCAATGGCTCCCTCCGTTTTAGCCGTTTGAATGCCCCACTTATGGAATTCCATGGACTCTTTCATCGGAAGGAAAAAAAAGTTCCTTTTCATCTGGTGGGAGAAGGGATCATTGAAGACAATACGACTTGGAAGGTCGCATTTGATGCTCGTTTTTTTGATAAAGAAGAAATTGGAGCATTTATTGCGTTGACGTCAAAGGGTGGAGGGACATTTATTGTTGAGGGCGAGGGGAAATCTCTTGCACCTGATCAGCTCACTTTCTTTCAACATTTTGTTGGAGTCCATATTCCAGCAGTTGAAAAAATTACAATCGATCAAGGGACTTTCGACGGAAGAGTCGTTGGGTGGGTTGAAAATAAAAAGCTCACTCGGTGTGAAATTCTCGACTTTAAAGCAGCTCAGGTAATAGGAAGCATTCATGGCAAGGATCTTCATTGGAAGGGGAATGAGATTTTTGGAAAAGGAGAGTTTGATTTTTCGACTCCAGATTTTTTTGATGGGACACATTGGGAAATTAAAGTAGTAGAGGGAGAGTGTAGTATTCAAAAGCGGAAGATTGAAGGGATTGATCTCTTCGTTGCGATGCATGATCAATATCTTAAACCCTCTACTCTGACTTGCAGCTACGAAGGAATCAATGGAAAATTTGCTTTTGAAGGACTCTATTCTCATCTGAACATTAATGTCGATATCCTTCTTCATCCTGAGGAACTAGCCGAACTTTTGCAGGTTCAAAAACCAAAAAACATGTCAGAGCCTGTCGCGCTTGATCTTGATATGAAGCTGAAAACTGTTGATGATCGATTGGGTGTTGAAGGAAGCTTAGGGTTCCTAAGAGAGGGTGAGAAAGATGATATTATTGAGTTTGGGTGGAATTGGGACTTAGAAAAATTTGCACTTGGGGAGTATCTTTCAAGCTTAGAACTAGGGTGGTTCCACGCTGAAAAGATCTCAGCTCGGACGCTAAATCTTCCCTTGATGATTTGGCACCGAGATTTTCGAGGGAGAGGGGCGCTTGGGATAGAGGGGACGTTTAATTCTCGAGCGGTTGAATTTAGTATTGATCCAACAGATCTAAAATATGAATCAAAAGCTATCGATATTATGCCAAAAGGAGAGGGGAAGGAAAAAGCACCTAACTGCAATTTTTTTCTAGACTTTGAGAAAGGAATTTGGCAGGGAAAAATTCCTCTCAAAAATGCCCAGGTGCAAGAACACGCATTTGGACTCTCATTTGATTCCTTCACCTCAGAAGTGGACCTGGAAGGAACAGAATTTTTGTTTCAAAATGTTGACGCAGTAGCGGATGGAGTTCACTTTCAAGCAGAAATAGCCGTTGACTTTGCTCGCGCTGATCGCAATGAATTAACGATAAACACCTATGCAATCGATGGAGAGGCTAAAGATGTTCTTACCTTTCTCAATCATTTTGAATCTTTTCGAGGCGTTGAACTTCCTTTGTCAGGAGCAATAAAAAGTGGGCCAGGAGATATGCATCTCCATGCATATATTGGGGATATAGAAGAGCTTTTAGAGTGGCGGATTGCGCTTCACTTGAGGAATGGACAGTACCCCTTTTCAAAAAATTTCGGTTTTGAGAATTTATCAGGAAACCTTTACTATTCTGCAGAAGATGAGAGGTTTAAAATTGAGGATGTTGCAGGAAATCTCACCTTAACCGCGGGGAATGTTCCCAAGTCTTACTCTTTGAATGTTCCGGTACTGGAGCTTGATGCGAAAGAAGGAATTCTGATTTACGATTGTCGGCTTGAAGCACCTACCTATGAAATCTGTCGCGTTGTTGGAAGAGGGGCTCAGGAAGGGGAAGAGTTTTGCTTTCATATCGATACAGGTCGCACTCGTTTCTTTGGTGCACGGATGGAGGTGGAAACTTTGGCCTTTCACGAAGGATTTTTAAGCCGTGCAAGTGTTGCAACAAAGTTATCAGCTCTTGATTTGGTTCACCATTTAGACTTCCTTAATTCTGCAGGGCTTCTTCCTATTAAGGAAGAGACGTTAGATGAGATGCGTGGTCCCCACGTTGAAGGGGAATTAGAATTTGGCTTTTTGTTTAATAGAAAGGAAGAGAGCTTCTCCTTTGATGCAAAGAGCTCTAGCCTTAGATTGGAGTCGATTAATCTTGATCACCTTCTCGTGCATGGGCAAAGACAAGGTGATCGCTTTACTTTAGATCGTTTTGAAGCGGGCTCATTAAAGATTCATGCGACAATGGTCAGAGAAGAGGCGCGGTGGCACCTTCCCGATTTAGAAGTTCTTTGGAAGAAAAGTTTTTTAAAGAGTGGGGTTGTGACTTTTGATGAAGAAAAACGGCAGCTTCAAGTCCCTCTTGAGGGACTTCGACTTAACTTAGAGGAGATTGCAACACTTTTCCCCCATACAGAATTTGATTGGGATTATTTGAAAGGGATCCTTTTTGCAAAAGGGAGCTTCATATTTGACTTTTCGAGAGGCTGGAAAGACTGGGCTTTTGATTCCGAACTGCACTGCGTAGGTGAAGAGTTTGGAAAAGGACGCCTTAGGGTAGAGAGTCCAGAGGCTCTTCGTATTTCGTATAATCCACAAAATGGGTTTTCCTTAGGCCAAGCCGCTTTCAATTTTCTTCACCCACGGTCGAATCAACTGTGGGCAAAATGTCACTTTGATTGGTTAGGATATAGAGACGGAATTCTTAAAGGACAGGGAGCTAAACTTATTGCTCCTCCAGAGATGGTCCATTTTATTGGGCAGACCCATTCACTCCCCCATTTGGGATACAAGAAAGAGAAAATGATTGTTTTTGGTTATCCGATTGAGTGGGAGAACCAAATTGAGGCATCCCTTGATTTTGAGCTCGGTGAATCTTCCATGGCAAGCGGGTATTTAAAAGAAGGATACTATTGGGTAGGAGATAAAGCGTGGTATCTAAGCAGTTGTTCCTTTGCTTATGAGAAAGAAACCGTAACCGTTAACGTGAATACTCTGTATGACGAGCTCCCGTTTGACCTAAGAGCTGACCTTTCATTTCATCCTCATTTTACCTCTCGTTTTGTGATTCAAGAAACCTGCAATGATCAGCGGGGGGAACAGCCGCTTGTGATCCAAACAGATTGGAATGCAAACGAGGGATTTTTTATTCAAAGTATGGATGGAGGAGTGTGCGGTCTTGACTTTTCATTTCACCATAATCCAAAAGAGTCTTTCTTAGATAAAATGGCGCTTACAGGGCAGTTAAAAGTAAATGTTCCTAAACTTGCTCAATTAATGCCGGAGGACATACGAAACACTGTATCTGAATTTGAGATTGGCAAAGGGTATGAGCTCAGCGGAGACCTAGTCATTTCCAAGACTCAGTTTGATGAGAGTCATTTTTCGGGATATCTTAAGGGAAAGAAATTTCAATTGATGGGGTCTCTCATGGGGACGCTTATGAGCGAAATTGATATTCGTCCTGATCACATCGAACTCGACAACTTTACAATTAGTGATTCCTCTGGGATGTTTGCAATAGAATCTATCCGTATGATGAAAAAGTCTAATGAAGAGTGGGAGCTTAATGTTCCTGAAGTTGTAATCACGGATTTTCGTCCCAGTCTCCTGAAGAAAATTGGAAAGTATCCCACTCGAATTAAACCCCTGACTATTCGAGAATTGCGGGCTAATAATATTCGTGGAACCCTCGGCAATGCTTCAAGTTTTGTTGGAAAAGGAAACATTAACTTTATCAATACCTTCAAAAGGGACTACCATATCCTCGATATCCCCTTTGAAATTTTGGGGAGATTGGGCCTTGATATGGGACTTCTGGTTCCCGTTCGAGGAGAAATAGAATATGTAATCGTAGATGGTAGAGTCTATTTTACAGAACTTAAATCCAGCTACAGTGAAGGTAAGCGTTCACAATTTTACCTTTCGCCGATTGAACACTCCTATATAGACTTTGATGGAAATATCAATGTGAACATTAAGATGAAGCAGTATGTTCTCCTCAAAGTGACCGAACCCTTTACGCTATCGATTGGGGGAACCTTTGAGAATCCGAAGTACGGCTTGCGTTAAAGCTATTCTCCATTTTTTTTATCCCTCTTACTGTCTTCATTGCGATGGATCCCTTGCAGAGAAGCACCATCTTCTCTGTCCCTCATGCCTTGAGTTGATAGAATGGATTCCTTCAAAAGAGCGATGCATCTATTGCGCCGGTCCATCCCCTTGCAAGCCGTGCAAAGGATCCCCTCGCCCGCTTCGCCCTCATCTATCTCTTTTTGAAGGGTGCGGTCCCATCCTTTCTCTCTACAATCATTTTCTTAAAACCAAGCAAGGGAAAGATCTTGCCGCCTTTCTCCTTCTTGCACTGAGTCGCTCTTCCTTTTCCATCCCCGATGCGGTTGTTCCAAACACCAACAGGCTCTTTCCTCAAAGAGAGCCCTCCTACCTTTTGGCAAGGAGTCTAGCGCGTCTTCTGAAATGCCCTTGCTTTCTTCCTGGCCCTAGCCTTCAAGACAAGTCTGTTCTTCTCATTACCGATGTCCTGCATGATGCTAGGGAGCTTCTTGATATGAAACGCTACTTAAAAGGGTATTTCCCAAGGAAAATTACTTCCTTTGTTCTAATTGACTATAGAACGTAACACCTAATTAAAAAAACTTATTAACATAATTTGTAATGGAAGGCTTTTCATGGAGGAAATTCGTAGAATGCTTATCAAATAAATTTTGAAGAATTTCTTCCGCTTAAAGTTAACATTTATCTAAGCTTCGATGTTTTGCCGTGTCATTTGAATTTGACGACGCAGCACATCGTCTCTTTCCAGTTGCTGGGAGATTTTTTTCCAAGCATGGAGGAGGGTCGAATGGGTTTTACCACCAAAGGACGAAGCGATCTTGATGAGGGATTCTCCGAGTAGTTCCTTGGCAAGATACATGGCAATTTGCCGTGGATATGTCACATCTTTGGCTCGGGACGATCCGCGGAGATCACTTTCTCTGACATTGAACATCGATGCGACGCTGTGAAGGATCCGGTCTACGGAGATTTTAGAGCGAACGGGTGCTTGGAACATTTCACTGAGTGTTGAATCTACTACGTCTTGGGTGGGCTCAAGGTGCATCAAGCGGCAGTAAGCCCCAAGTCGATTGATAGCTCCTTCAAGTTGCCGCACGTTATTATAGATATGTTCTGCGATATAGAATGCAGTTTGGCTTGGAAGGTGGAGGCCGGTTTTTTCTGCTTTATATTGCAAGATAGCAACGCGCGTTTCTAAATCTGGAGTTCCGATATGTGCAACTAGGCCCCATTCCATGCGCGCAACCATGCGTTCTGAAAGTTTCAACTGTCCTGGAGGTTTATCGCTGGTAATCACGATCTGCTTACCTTGATTGATCAAGGCTTCAAACATATTACAAAACTCTTCCTCAAAATTGAGACGGTTTTGCAAGAACTGGATATCATCGACAAGGAGGACATCAAGGGTGCGGAAGTACCGCTTCATTTTGTCGACGGACTTACTCCTCAAGTGGGAGACAAGATCATTGATAAACGCTTCGGTTGTGATGCATTGGATGCAGAGTTTTTTATGATTTTTTTGGATGGAGTGCCCAATGCCATGAAGTAGGTGAGTTTTTCCTAGGCCCACACCCCCATGGATAAAGAGGGGGTTGTAAGATTTTCCAGGACGAGATGCAACGCCAAGAGCGGCTGATTTAATAAATTGGTTGGAAGGACCTTCAATGAAGTTTTCAAATGTGTAAGAGACGTTGAAGGAAAGAGGGTGTCCGATGTCTGATTTCTTTTTCGGTTTGGGGAGCTCTTTTTTAAGTTCTTTCCGTTTTTCTCCCTCTTTAATCAAAAAAGAGATCAGAGGTTTACCTTTGTTGTCCTTTGGAAAAAAACTTGCAAGGGCTTCTTCGTAGTTATCGAGGAGATACTGTTGAACAAACACATTAGGAACTTGCAATGTTATAGGATCTGATTCTTCGACACATTTTATTGGCGCGATCCAATTTTCAAATTCGGCACGCGAGCACCGATCTTGCATAAAGGATAGGAATTCAGACCAGGTATTTTCTTTTGTTTCAAGAGGCATTGTTATTTCCAAAAGTTATCGACATTTTTTCCACAATAAAACAGCTTCCCTTTTTTTCGGCGTAACACTACCACCATCCTTTTCTTTCAGCAAGTATATTTCTCTACCTTTCGGCCTTTTTTTTCTAACACTCTAAAACTGAAAAAAAAGGAGCATAAAATAACAAGAACCCATTCCTTGTAGTGATTAGATTGCAAAAAAAAGTTCAAACACGCTATATAGTTTTACATTCAGCATTGGAGTTGCTTTATGAAAAAGGGTTTCGTTTTTTTAGTTCTTATTGGCCTGCTTGCCTCAACCTATTATGGATTGAAAACCCATTTTGGTGTGATTGAAAAAATCGCGCCACAGAAGAAAGAAACAGCGCTTCAATCACGTCTTGGAATTATTCATCCGATATTGGAAGATCAGGTGATCGTTGCAGTTATCCTTGCTGAGAATAATGCAAAGGATGTTCAACGAAATTTAGACTCTTTATTCACGCAAACCTATCCTTATACGCGCGTGATCCTCATCGATAATGGATCGACAGATGGCACTTACGAAAGAGCTGAGGCTTACTCTCAAAATCAAGAGAGAAAATTGGAACTGATTCGCTACGAAAATCGAAAGCCTAACCTTGAAGTTTTATACGATGTTATCCAGCGCCTTGACCCCCACGAAATTGTAGCACTTATTGAGGGAAAAGATTGGCTATCACATGAAAATGTCTTTGATCATCTTAACTGTGCTTATGCGAATCCTGGCGTATGGATGACCCATTCAAGGGCTATTTCTCACCCTGATTACCAAGTACTTTCTGGGCATGAATTTTCTGAGTCGCTCCTCTTAGGGAAAGAGTTTCGTCAAAAAGTACGCGAAAAGATTAGCCCGCTCACGACGTTTTATGCAGGGTTCTTTCAAAATGTGAGACTGCAAGACCTCCTATACAAGGGAAAATTTATTGATGAATGTTATGGGCTCGCGAGTTTGCTTCCTCTTTTTGAAATGGGTCCTGAACATATCCTTTTTATGGATGAAGTCAGTTATGTAAAAAATGACAGCGTTTCTGTTGTAGATCACAAACTCCATCTCCAGAAAGTTGCTTTGATTGACGCCCACCTGCGATCACTTCCTTCATACAAGACCCTGTCTCAGCTTAAGCTGGAGATAAGCAGCCCGAGCTTTCATCGATACAAAAGTGACTTCATTCTTTTTTCCGAAGATAGTCCTCTCCACCTCTATGCTTGTCTTGAATCTCTCTTGTTAAATGCAAGGGATATCAATGAAATCTACGTTCTTTATAAGGGAAATGACCATGAATTCCAACGGGCCTATCTCAACCTGCAAAATGAGTTTCATACGGTGCAATTCTTGAATGTGTGTGATTATCCTGGAAATGATTATGCTACTTTGATTTCTAAGGTTTTGGCTAATAAACGTCATGCATCTCCCTATCTGGCGATTGTAGACGATCAACTTATCTTTGAGGAAAGGATTCAGTTTCATGATTGCATCTCTGCTATGGAAAAAGTGCACGCTGACCATTTCTTCTTATCTCACGAAGTCGAAGAGGGAGAAGCTCTTCCGCACACAATTCCCATCGATCAAGGAATTTACGCGTATCAACTAGGAGAAGAGGGGGCAAGCCGTCCCTTTTCAGCGGCTCTTTGCCGGAAGTCACTATTCGAATCGCTTGAAGGGATTAATGACTTTACTATTTTCCGCAAATTGTGGGAGCGCCAACTTACTCCTACAGCTGTTGCTCTTTTCTATGAAGAAAAGAAGATTGCTCCAATGATTGCAATTCAGGATCCCACCTTCTCCCAAAAGAAGGAGTGGGGGCACAAGTTTATTGAAGGGTATAAAATTGATCTTCCTTCTTTCACCTGCGAGATTGAAGAGGCCCAGAAAGGAGATCTCCCACTCATCAAAAGAGATCGCCGAAGAGTTACAGCTCAAGTTGATTAAAGGCCAAGGTAAATTCGGTGCGGATCATTTGCTGAATAGCATTACCCCAGAGCTCATCTTTTTCGACCGGATTAGCTATAGGCGAGAGTGAGGGCGCGTGCTTGGTCAGCAATATAGGAATCGGAACTGCGCTCTAGGTAGGATGCTTGAGTAAGGCCCTGCCGTTTGTATCCAAGGAGAAAGAGAGCTTTGGCTCTATTCAAAAGAGTAGGCTCATGCTTAGGATCAAGGGAAAGTGCTTTTTCAAGGTGGTTTAGGGCAGAGAGGTTGTTGCCTACTTGAAGGTAGATGCCTCCAAGGGTTTGAAGGTCGTAAACATTTTCTTCGGGAAGGATCACTAAGACTTCAAAAAACTTTAGGGCGTGTTCATAATGCCCCTGTTTAGCAAAAGAGTATCCAGCGAATCGAATGTCTTCTATCTGATCTTTATTCCACCCCAGAAGTTTAATCCAATTTGTATCCATGGCGCCTATCCTTTTGAGTACTGGTTGCGTCGTGAATTGATCTGAGAAAGTAGGGTGTCGAGAACTTGAAGATAATCAAAAAGGGCAATGAGGGCTTTGGATTCCCGAAATTCCTCTTCCTCTTCTTTCTCATCTTCCCATTCATACTCCGACCCTTTTCCTTCTTGGCGTCTTTGGGCACGCGCCTTTTGGGAATTGTCTACCTTATCGCGGATTTTCTGCATCTGAGCAGAAAGAAATTCATGGGTGCCAAGTGAGGGAATAATTTGGAAGGTAAAGAGGCGCATCTTTTGGAGATTAAAGCCAGAAGGAGGAGAGAGAAGTGCCCATGGGGCAAATCGACTGGAAGTTTGAAAGAGAGTGTCGAACTCGCTTCTATAAAAGGGATGAGCAACGTCAATCTGTGTACTTCGAGAAACAAAAGGGGCCTCTTTTGAGAGACTTTTATCAAGGTAGGCCTGATCTTGTGCCCAACGAACAGAGGAGTCCAATCCAAGATTATCTACTGTTTTAGGGTCTACCATTTATGCCTTCTAATAAGTGTTTCCCCTATTTATACCGATCTCTGTTTTTTTTCGGTACAACCAAAAAGCATGAACAATTTTTCCACAGATTTCCACCAGTCTTTTCTTATTTGTTTTAAGTGGGTTAAAAATCATTTAGGCATTTTCAAACAGAGCTTTTAGACAAAAACATTGCTCATTTTCAAAACCGATGATAGGATGTGGAAATAAGTGGAAAATTTAACGACATTAACTTATGAAAAACTTCTTCTTTAACGGATCTACCCACTCTAAGCTTGATGATAAGAACCGCTTCGTTCTTCCTCAGCAAATGCGCTACGGGCTTGTGGAAAATGGAGAGCTTGAGTTCACTATTGCTCTTGGGCTTGGAGGATCCCTCGCGATTTACAAGAGAAGTGACATTGAGAAAATTGTTAAAAAGTTTCAGTCAAAACAGCATGTGGCTAAGTATCAAAAGTTCTTTACGCTTTTCTTTTCCACACTTCACCACGCTACATGTGACAAATTAGGACGCGTCGTCCTTCCTCCTGTTTTGAAAAAAGCAGCAAATATCAAAAATGAAATCGTGATTGCAGGTGTTCTAAACAAAATTGAGATTTGGCCGAAAGAGAAGTATGAATTCGACCTGGAGAGCTTTTTAGATGGGAAAGACGGAAATTTATCGCAGATGACAGAGGAAGCCTTTGCTCTTTTAGATGAAAGAGATAAGGAAGAGGTGTTGACTCCCGATCAACAAGAAGAATACGAGCAGATTTAATGAAACACATCCCGGTTATGCTTACGGAGAGTTTGGAAATTTTTAAGGACCAAAAGATCAAGACTTTTTTCGATGGAACGCTGGGCGCAGCGGGGTTTGCAAAAGCGCTGCTTGAAGCGCACCCTGAGATTGAAACCTATTATGGGTGCGACCAGGATGAAAATGCTTTAGCGCTTGCAAAAAATAATTTAAAGGATTTTGAAGGGAAGGTGACTTTTGTCCATTCGAATTTTAATCGATTGGAAGAGGAGCTTGGGGAGCGGGGAATTAAAAAATTAGACGGTTTTTTTTTGACTTGGGAGTGTCATCAATGCAGTTAGATGAAGAAAAAAGAGGCTTTAGTTTTCTTAGGGAAGGTCCCTTGGATATGCGGATGGATCCGTCGACTGGTATAAAGGCAAAAGAGATCGTTAATAAGTGGTCTGAAAAAGATTTAGCAAATTTGTTTCGCGAATATGGAGAAGAGCGGCGATGGCGACAAGCAGCGCGAGCAATCGTGGAAGCGCGAAGAAAGGAGCCCATTGAAACCACGACACAGCTCGCTGAAATCTTATCGGAGTCGATCGGCCGCAGTAAGAAAAAACTCCACCCTGCAACCCTTGTCTTCCAAGCCCTTAGAATCTGTGTCAATCGTGAACTCGATTCGATCGAAGAAGGGGTAAAAAGTGCCATTCAAATCCTCGCTCCAGAAGGGCGTATCGGCGTTCTTTCTTTCCACCGGCTTGAAGACCGGATTGTGAAGAATCTTTTCCGCACAGCATCCAGGCCCATTAAAAAAATGATCGAAATGAAAGAGACTCACATCTATCCCATACTGAAGCTACTGACTAAGAAGCCGCTTATTCCTACATTTCAAGAGAGCCGTACAAACCGGCGTGCCCGAAGCGCCAAACTTCGAGTCGCGGAACGGATCTAAATATGTCGCGGGGGCGCTAAGTGAATCGAGGTTTGCTATTCCGCCTTCTCATTTGTATCTTTGCTCTTGGGGGATTTCTTTATACATACATTGATAAGCAAAATGATCTAACAGAACTCAAAATGGAAATTCCGGAGCTTGCAAAACAACTGAGGAGCCTTGAGGAAGAAAATGATCAATTATGTCTAGAAATTGAGCGTTTGGAAAGTCCAAGTCGTCTTATTGGACTCCTAAGGGAAAAGGAGTATTCTCATTTGCGCTACCCATATGTGAATAAAGTGGTGGTCCTCAAGTGAAAGAAGTTGATGCAAAAGATCTACGTCGTCTCCTAGCGTTGTCCATCGCAATGCTTATTCTCTTTTGTTTCATCATCTTGCAGTTTTATAAACTGCAAATCATAGAGGGAAATAAATGGGCGCTCCAAGCACGGGCCCAGCACCAATTTTCAGTAACAGAACCTTTCAAAAGGGGGCGGTTTTTTGCGAATAATACTCTTAAAGAAGGGCATATTGAAACTGCTCAACCTCTTGTTTTTGATGTAAAAAGACATCATCTTTTCATTGACCCCATTGCTATTTATCCAGGACTAAGGGACGAAATTTCAGATAAAGTTAGTGAACTTCTTTCGCTCGATTGGAAAGAAAAAAATGGGATCCGGCCGCACTTTGAAAAACATTGTCGCAGTCGCCGACTAAAGATGTGGATTACCGAGAAAGATAAAGAGCTGCTATTAGCCTGGTGGCGCCCCTATGCTCGATGGAAAAAAATTCCTCGAAATGCTCTTTATTTTCAAGAAGACTACAAACGAGCCTACCCTTATGGGAAATTGCTTGGCCCGGTTCTTCATACTGTGCAAGATGATCGAGATTTGGAAAGCCATCAAGCACTTCCTACTGGTGGACTTGAGCTTAGCTTTGATAAATATCTTCAGGGGAAGCCAGGGAAGCGGCTTCTTCTCCGCTCACCTAGCAATTCGATGGAAGAGGGCCTTCTTGTCAACGAACCCGAAGATGGCGCCGATGTTTACCTCACGATTAATCATTATATCCAAGCAATTGCTGAGGAAGAAGTGGAACGTGCTGTGAAGTCATCAGGTGCTAAGAATGGATGGGCGGTCATGATGAACCCGAATACAGGGGAGATCTATGCCTTAGCGCAATATCCCTTCTTTGATCCTTCGGACTACCGCTCCTATTACAATGATCCTGATAAAACAGATGCTACGAAAATTTCAGCGATTACCGATTGTTTTGAATTGGGATCAACAATGAAGCCGATTACGATTGCCATTGCAATGTTTGCGAATGAAGAACTGATTCAGCAAGGAAAAGAGCCTATCTTTGATCCAAAGGACATGATTCCTGTAAGTGATGGTAATTTCCCTGGCAGGAAAAATCCGATCAGAGACGTGGGGAACCACCGCTACCTTAATATGTATTTAGCAATGCAAAAATCTTCAAACATCTATTGTGCTAAGCTCGTCCAAAGAATTGTTGCCACGCTTGGGGATCAGTGGTATCGCGAAAAACTCGAGGAAGTTTTTGGTTTTGGGATTCCCACAGATATTGAGCTTCCATGCGAAAGTTCGGGTCTTCTTCCTCGCGTTGACCAGACATTCCTTTGGTCAAAGATCACTCCCTATTCTCTTTCATTTGGGTACAATATGCTTAGCAACACTGTGCAGTTTTTGCGCGCCTATGCTATCCTGACCAATGGAGGATACTCTGTGAAACCTACCCTGGTCAGGAAAATTGTGAAGGGTGGGGAGGAGATTTATACCCATAAAACGGAGAGAGGTGAGCAACTTTTAAATCCTCGGATTAGCCGAGAAATCATTTATGCGTTAAAATTCGTAACAAAACCCGGAGGAGTGGGCTGGCGCGCCAATATTTCAGGGCATACCGAAGCAGGAAAAACAGGAACAACGGAAAAAATCATTAACGGAACTTATTCGAAAAAACATCATTACTCTAGTTTTGTAGGGTTTACACCAGCTTTCAACCCTCAATTTCTTCTTTATGTAGCGATTAATGAGCCTGAATACCGTTACCTTCCTGGGATCGGAAAAACTTACTTTGGTGGAAGGTGCGCAGCCCCTGCCTTTAAGAGTATTATGGAAAAAACTTACAAGTATTTGGGCATTCCACCCGATGACCCTCACGGATTTCCAAAGGGACATCCCGATGCTGACCCAGAGCAAGCAGATTGGAGCCGAGAAGTGCAGGTTCTCAAAGAACTCTACAAAAATTGGAACGAATGAAACTTAAGAAATTACTCAAAGGCCTTGATGTTGATGTTAAAGGAAGTCGCGAAATTGAAGTGACGGGAATTTCTTCCCATTCACAATTTATTTCCCCAGGAAGCTTGTTTATTGCAAAGCGAGGGGAGACCTTTGATGGAACGGCATTTATTCCCAAGGCGATAGAAACAGGAGCTATCGCTGTTCTCACAGATTTTTATAATCCCTTCTTGCAAGGAATTGTTCAAGTTGTGACTCCCAACGTGGCAAAGCTAGAAGCTTTTTTAGCAAAGCGTTACTATGGAACGGAGAATAACCCTCTTTTTTTAATTGGAATTACTGGAACAAATGGGAAAACGACGACGGCATGTTTGATTCAGCACCTTCTTCCAAAATGTGGGCTCATGGGGACCATTGAAACCATCATTGGAAAGCAGCGATTCCCCGCACAATTAACAACGGCTGATGTTGTGACAAATCATAAAATTTTAAAAGAAATGGCAGAAGAAGGACTCAAGGCTGCAGTCATGGAGACAACTTCTCATGCTCTTGATCAAAATCGTGTAGAAGAAATGGAGTTTGATGTGGGAGTCTTTACGAATTTTTCTCAAGATCACCTTGATTACCACGGTTCAATGGATGCCTATCTCGGCGCAAAGCTGAAGCTGTTTGATCAGTCGAAGCTAGCAATTTATAATCAGGATGATCCTGTCGCTGAAAAGTTTGGAGAAGGAATAACATATGCTATCGATACTGTAGCTGATCTCAGGGCGGAAAATATCTCTGTTACGCTAGAAGGGACAACCTTCGATTTGCTTTACAAAAACCGGGTCATTAATATCGAATCTCCTCTTATTGGGCGGTATAATGTCTATAATGTTTTAGCTGCATTTGCTGTGCTCTTGTCAAAGGGAGAGTCTCTTGCTTTAATAAAGAAGAAACTTATAACTTTTCCAGGGGTTCCAGGTCGGCTTGAAAGAATTAAAAATCCTCAAGAGATCCATCTTTTTGTCGATTTTGCTCACACCCCTGAGGCGCTTTTGAAAGTGCTCGAAACGCTTGAAGGCATCAAAAGAGGGAAAATTATTACGATCTTTGGTTGTGGTGGTGAAAGAGATGAAGGAAAACGTTTTTTAATGGCTGAGGCTGCAGAAAAATATTCCAATCAAGTTATCGTGACCTCTGATAATCCTAGAGGAGAAGACCCTTTGAAAATTTGTAATGAAATTGCAAAAGGTCTCAAGCAGGAGGCTCTTATTGAAGTAGACAGGCGCTCAGCCATTGAGAGAGGTATTTTTATGGCAGAGAAAAATGACACGGTTCTCATTGCTGGAAGAGGTCATGAGCTCTTTCAGAAAATTGGAGGAAGAAGAATTCCTTTTGACGATAGGCAAGTGGCTTATGACGCAGCGACAAAGCATTATAGTAGTTTAACTTTAAATTGATAAACTTAGGTTGCTCTTTTAACCTATAGTTTCATCTTCACGCTATAAGAACCACTCGTGGGGTTCCACGAACTTAAACCATTATATAGCTAAGTTGATATAATTTAGTTATAGGCAATATTCCTTAAAAAGTTCATCAATTCCACATTGATATTTTCTTCGTTTAGATTTTGCTTGTGCCCATTTATTCTCAATAGGATTTAAATCTGGGGAATATAGGGGAAGATATTCCAAGATGTGGCCTGCAGCTTCGATCTTTTCTTGCATAGATTTGCTTTTATGAAACGATGCATTATCCATAACCAAAACGCTTTCAGAAGGAAGTTTCGGCATCAAGTCTTGCTCTGCCCAACTGCTAAAGGCATCTGTATTAATATTACAATCAAACAGTGCAAGAGTAAGAAGGTTTGTTCCAAGTAACGCCCCTATTGCATTTGCCCTCCCTTTTGCTCCTCAGTCATGGGTGCCGAAGCACCTCTCTCCTATTTTTGAGTAACCATGCGTTCGGGGCATATCATGGGCAAACCCACTTTTATCGATGTATGCAATCGGTTTTCCCAAGCATTCATACCTTGCAATCTTTTCTCTGAAGAGAAATCTCTTCTTTTTGCAAACCTTGGGATGGTTAAGTGTTTTTTTTATAGCTAATTCTTAGCCGCTTCATGGCACAACGAACACCTGAAGGGCTTACATTGAGACGATATGCTCGTTCATAGTTGAAGGCATCAGGGTATTTTTTGATATCCTCCATCAAGCGATCTCTTTCAATCTTTATTGCAGGTCTATTTTTAGTGCGCTTTGCCTCTAGCCTTTTAGACTAAAGAAATATGCTATTTACACTTACACTAAAACTTAAATTTTCTGTGCTTCGGATCAACAGTACCTTTTTTCTAAAATCTAATGAATACATCATTCAAAAAAGTATAACTAAAACGAAATATTTTAGCTATATCCCTGGTCTATGAAATTTCTCATTTGACGCTAGATAAGAAAGACTGGTAAACTCAGCGATATGTTTAAATTTTTATTTTTTTACATTTCGATTGCTGCCTCTTGTTCTCACTCTAATCAAGTTGATCAAGAGATGTATGCAGCCGCATCGACCTCAAAACAACCCCTAGGAAAGCAGTTAATTGTAATCGATGCAGGGCATGGTGGAGATGACATTGGAGCACAAGTAAAAAACATCAAAGAAAAAGCGCTAGCGCTTCAAACAGCCACACTTGTGAAAAAATATCTTCACGAGAAGGGGTATCGCGTGATTTTGACTCGAAGCCGAGATATTTTTCTTCCGCTTAAAAAGCGCACTGCAATTGCAAATGATACGAAAAGCAAACTCTTTATCAGCATTCATTTTAATGCCTATAAATCCACCCATCCTCATGGGATTGAAATCTACTATTATAATAGAGGATCCAAGTGGCGGGAGATTGCTTCAAAGAAGCTTGCTGATACCATTCTCCATGGGATGATCGAAGCCACAGGTGCAAAAAATCGTGGGGTAAAATACGGAAACTTTCATGTGATTCGGGAAACCTATATGCCAGCAATACTCATTGAGGGAGGTTTTATTACGAATCCTAAAGAACATTCCAATCTCTCTGACAAAGGATACGTTGAGAAGATGGCTAAATCCATTGCCGTTGGCATCGAGCAATATTTGAAAAAATCCGGGAGTGTAATCTAAACTGTGTAAACGGTCATTAGGCCTCAACTCCTTTTGAGATCCTATCTTCGTAAGCTATCCCAAAATATGAGATGGCTTCTTTCCAGCCCCTTACAGGCACTGTCCATTTCTTTTGTATTCCATCAGAAGCCAGATACAGCATCTTCAAAAGAGGCTCGTCTGAGGGGAAGACTGCCTTATTTTTTGTCACTTTTTTAAACTGCCTATGCAGTGATTCCATTGCGTTCGTTGTGTAAACCAATCTCCGAGCCTCATCAGGAAACTGGAAGAATGTCTTCAGGTTTTCCCAATGCGTCATCCAAGGCTTGACAGATAAAGCATATTTCCTTCCCCATTTTTCGCCCAGAGCAAGCAGAAGACTTTCTCTTTTTGCCTCAGTGGGGGCCTGGTAAATTTCCTTGAGATCTTTTAAGAACTCTTTGACATGTTTAGAGAGCACATATTTGATAGAGTTTCGAATCATATGGATGATACAAAGCTGAACTTCTGTATCAGGAAATACGGATTTCAAGGCCTCAGGCAGACCCTTGGATCCATCCATACACGCAATAAGGATGTCTTCTACACTTCGATTCTTTAACTCAGTGAATACTTGAAGCCACAACTTTGCCCCCTCACTTTCACCTATCCAGGCCCCTAAAATCTCTTTATAGCCCTCTATATTGATTCCTAAGCAGGTATAAGCGGCTTTGGTTACCACCTTGCTTCCTTCCCTGACTTTGTAATGTATCGCATCAAAAAAGATGATAGGGTAAATGTTTGACAAAGGCCCTATACCCTCGAACCTCGAAAAACGGCAAGATTTTATAACTATAAGATGGAAAGTTAAGCGAGTTTTCTATTCTTTTTCAGGGAGTTATTAAGGAAAACGAAGAGCTGTTTTCTTCTAAAACGACTACAGAGCAAGCAAGCCTACTGTATCAATTTCATTCTGATGCAATTGTTAATCCGATAATGTCTGAGAAGATCCCTGCCATTGTTGATGCTTTTTTGCAAAAGTTAGGTCCCTTATCTAAGGATGCAGAAATCATCACTACCGTTAGAGAATCTTCTCGAAGAGCCTTATACGCAAGGGTTAACTATTTACATTCAGGATATGTAAGAGTTGCGGCAGCAACGGCTTTAGAAGTTTCTATTAAAGATCTTCCTCATCTATCCTTTCCCATTGACTATCTAGAGATACAAGCAAGACCTTTGAATTTAGATCTTTACGAAAACACTCACTGAATAGTTTCTACGTGTCCTGAGCCGGAACTAATGTTGAGTCTCTTGCTGCTATGTCCCAAAGTCTTGTCATGTGCGTATAACTAGGCAAAGGTAATTTTTTTTCTCTGACTGAATCTTCCAGAAATTTTTGATAATCTGGAATACTAATAGGTCCTAATTTTCTTATAGTTTGAGGATTTTCACGTTCATCTTTATAAGAAAAATTGATATGCGCTTCCATTGAAGGCACATGAGCAATAAGAGGAAGAGTTTTAATCAAATAAGTTCAAGGATGGCGCGGGCAGCCTCTTTGCTCGCATCTTGTTTTCCAAGTTGGTTTCTTAGTCTCTTGCAACCTTCAATACACTCTAAGCGCTTGTATTCGCTCAGCATGAAGTCATTCCCCTTTTTATAAAGAGCATCTTCTGTAAGGTTTGGCCCAAAAAGCTCAGGGAAAAGTTCTCCATGATAGAGAATATTTGGAAGGGCATAGTGGGGAAGATTAATACGGAAAATATGCTGCGCTAAAAAGACATCTAGGGGGTTGATCGCAAAGGTTACAACTGTAGGAATCTTGTGGAGAGCCAGCTCTAGAGTGACTGTCCCAGAGGTTGCAATAGCAAGATGAGAGGCTCGCATGAGCTCATAAGAGTGTTCTTGCCGAATAATTAGGAGATCTCCTGATTCTTTTTCTAGAAAAGGAAGGAATTTTTCATCAGAGCAAGAGATAGCAATCAAAAGATCGGGATGATTCTTTTGAATTTGCTTTGCCACTTTGATCTGCAGGGGTAAATTGCGAAGGAGTTCTTTTTTGCGACTTCCAGGATATATGGAGAGAATCGGTTGTTCGCTGTCAATTCCATAGGCTTGGTTCCAACTCGGATCGTACTGGTGGCGATTTATACGCGCAATAAGGGGATGCCCAACATACGTAGCATCGACCTGGTGTTTGGAAAAAAGGTCGGGTTCAAAGGGTAGAATTGTTAAAAGGCGATCAATGGAGTGTTCTATTTTTGGAATCCGATTCTTTCCCCAAGCCCAAACAGTTGGGCAAATATAATGGATGCGCTTTGCTGGTGAGTTTTTCTGGAAAAGAGCATTTGCTAATCTGAGGTTAAAGCCTGGGTAGTCGATCGTCACCACTCCTTTAGGGGGGTGGGTAAGAATATCCTTCTTAATTGCTTTAAAGTGTTTGATGAGCTTTGGAAGAGAGGAAAGGATATCGATAAATCCCATAACTTGGAACTCTTCCATAGGCATGACGCATTCCATCCCGACTGCTCGCATTTTTGGGCCCCCCACTCCTCTAACTTTGAGATTAGGGTAGGCAGAATAGAGCTCTTTCAAGAGTTTTTCTCCATGCAAATCTCCGCTGATTTCTCCGGCAAAAATAAAGAGGTCGTCGTTCATATCGATAGTTCCTTTTTTAGCCAATCAACACCTGATTGGAAGACGCTAGGACTGGTTCCATGCCCTTGGTATCCAATCGATGATCCGATGATCATTTCAATAGGCGCGTTGCGTATCCTGTTGTTGTTGGCTTCATTTGCAAGGGCATGAATAAAGGAGAAGGCGTGCTCTGTTCCTACCCGTGTATCGTGGTTCCCAATGTAAAAGCGGATTTTGCGGTTGAACAGCTTAGAAGAAAGGGTTTCGAGGTTGAAATTAGGTGCGTAGTCCAGTTGGGTTAAAGGAGCATACCCCAAAACATGCGTAAATTCTGGGCAAAGAGCAGCTAGGTGGCAAGCGATAAAAGCCCCTCTGGAAAGGCCTGCAACGGCGCAACTTGTGAAGTGGGGTTTTAGCTTCTCTACAGTTTTTTTGACGTTTGCGATAAAAGGAGGAATAAGAGTTTCGCCTCCTTTAATTCTTTTGGCCCAAACAGTCATTGCTTTTTCAGGGGGAAAGTTGTTTTCATGAGCAGGAAGTGTGATTGAAAAAATCCGTATGGGTAATCCTTGCAAGAACTGAGCAGGTTGGTTGTAGGGATCTCGTCCTAAGCTATCTTCTGCAGAAAGAGCGAAGTAAAAAAGGGCTGGCAAAGGACCTTCTTCTAGCGGAGGGCCAATAAAAAGTGCATGATCGTCAGCCTTTTGCAATCTCATTTTCTTGGCCGAGGGTTTCGGCGATGGGAGCGCCTTCCCCGCTTTTGTGGGGATGGAAGAGTGTCTGCAATTTTCTCATAAGCCTCTTTCCACAGCTTGTGAAGTTCTTGAAGTCCTGGCTCTAAACGACAGCGAAGATCAAAAAACTGAAGGGCTAGATGGAATTCAGGGGCACGAGGGATGCGGATTCGCATGTTTTTTTTCTTTTGGAAAGGGGTAATTCGAAACTGTGAAATCAAAATACTAAGTGTTCTAATCTTCAAACGACGGGGGATTTGGAAAAAGGTATGAAAAACTTCATCAATAACAGTGTTGGCCTCTTTGTAAATATCTCCAAGGTGAGGAATTTTGTCTCGATCGGTGAAGTGTACCTTCAAATGCTTCTCGAGAAGTGGGAAGGCAAGACAAGCAAGGAGAACAGGGCGTTCAAGATTGGGGTTATGAGGTTCTTTAAGCGTGCCGTCAGCTTCGCTTAGATAGGAGTAGATTTCACTTCCTTCTTGTGTTTCTAAGTATTCAGCAATGGTGGGAAGGAGTTGTTGCATCAAACCATGGTCGGTCATCAAGCGGAAGAAGTTTTTTGAAGCTCCAGACTCCAACATGCGTAGCATTTCTTCGAGTACCCGGGCTTGTGCGCTCTTTAAGATTTCTCCTTTGCAGTCGATGAGAGCAAGACGCGCCTCTTCCTCTACCTCTAGTCCAAATCGAGCTTGAAATTTTAGACAGCGGATCATTCGGACGGGATCTTGTTTGAAACGGAGAAAAGGCTGGCCAATTGCTCGAAGTAGTTTTTTTTCAATATCAGGGTACCCCCCAACAAAATCGATGATCTCTTCGGTATTGCTGTCATAAAAAAGACCGTTGATGGTGAAGTCTCGTCTTAAGACATCTTCTTCAGGAGACCCCCAAATATTGTCTTCTGTAATGAGCTGTTCATTTTCGATATCTCCAGAGCGAAAGGTAGAGACTTCAATCACTTTTTTCCCAAACCGGACATGAGCGAGGCGGAACCGTTTTCCAATGAGAATTGAGCTAGGAAATAAACGTTTAATTTCTTCAGGCTTTGCTGACGTGGAAATATCAAAATCCTTGGGTTTCTTTCCCAGTAACAGATCGCGCACGCTTCCACCTACTAGGTAGGCAGTGTAATCAGATGCACGCAATTTTTCCAAAATATATAGGGCCTTGGGATCGATATGTCGGATATCGATACCGTGTTGATCTTTCGAGTATCTTTTTGGTTGCAAAACATTCCTTAGAGTTAGATTCCCATGATACACGATGGTTTTTTTTAAATGAAGAAAGTTGTTGCGCTGTAAGCGCAAAGTGATAATGTCCTCTTTTTAGAAGTTTTCCTAAGGAGGTAAAGAAAAATTTGGAGGCAATGATGACGATAAAGGAAAGGGTAGTGTTGCAAAAAATAGATGTTAGAGGGAAAAGCGTCTAAAATCTATGCTTCTTCTCATCAAAATTTGCACTTGTAAGAACGCAAGGGGAGTGCCAGATAGCATTTGATTTTCCCAAACAAATTTCTATATTTTTTGTGTATAAATTGTTTTTTGAAAAAAATAGTAAATTTCATTTGGGAAAATTTGGTCCTTCATAATCCCAATGAGGTTTCACGGGTGGCGGGTGGTTTAAATCAGGATGTAAAGATTCTTCTGTATTGAGATTATACTAATTTCCCTTGCCACAGCAGAAAAAGTTCCAATCGAATATTCTAAACTCAAAAAGTGACAGAGCACTAGGAATATTGCTATTCTTCTGCTTTCAAGACTGCCATGAAAGCAGACTGAGGGATGGTAACTTTACCAATCTCTTTCATTTTTTTCTTCCCTTTTTTTTGTTTTTCCCAGAGTTTGCGTTTCCTGGTGATGTCTCCACCATAACACTTGGCGGTCACATTTTTTGAAAGAGCAGAAAGGGTTTCTCGTGCAATAATTTTTCCACCGATTGCAGCTTGAATGGGGACTTTAAACTGTTGGCGTGGGATCACATCGCTAAGTTTTTTACAAATGGCTCGTCCCTTTGCTTCAGCTTTAGTGGTATGTACAAGACAGGAAAAGGCATCCACAACTTCGTCATTGACCTTGATTTCTAACTTTATCACAGAGCCAATATTATATCGATCAAACTCATAGTCAAAAGAGCCATAGCCACGGGTTACCGATTTGAGTTTGTCATTAAAATCTGTAATGATTTCATTCATTGGAAAGCGAAAAGTAAGAAGAAGGCGATTTTCTCCTATTGACTCAGTTTTATCGAGTGTTCCTCTCTTTTCTGTTCCAAGAGCCATGATAGGTCCTAAAAAATCAGAAGGGGTCATGATATGGGAGAGAACCCAAGGCTCTTCCACAAAGTCAATAACTGCCGGATTGGGATAATGGGCCGGGTTGTCGATCTTCTTCTCTTCTCCATTTGAAAGGGTTATTTTATAAACGACACTTGGGGCGGTTGTAATGATATCAAGATCAAATTCTCTCTGGAGACGTTCAAACGTAATCTCTAAATGAAGAAGACCTAGAAAGCCACATCGGAAGCCAAAGCCAAGAGCTAGACTGCTCTCTTGTTCGACGTGCAGGGCCGAATCATTAAGCTGCAATTTTACAAGTGCATCGCGGAGATTTTCAAATTCTGAGGTATCAATTGGATAAATTCCTGCAAAAACGACGGGCTTAATGAATTTAAATCCTGGAAGAGGCTCTGAAGCCCCCAAGCGAAAAGAAGTAATTGTGTCTCCAACTTTCACATCAGAGGTTTTCCGAATATTTGCAATAAGATAACCCACTTCTCCAGGACGGAGGATATCAATAGACGTTGCATTAGGAGAAAAAACGCCTACCTCAAGAACTTCAAAGCTCTTATCCGTAGCCATCAATTTAATGTGGGTTCCCTTTTTAATCTCTCCGCTGATAAGCCGGACATAGACCATTACCCCTCGGTATGGATCGTAGTGAGAATCAAAAACAAGAGCACGAAGCACTTCATCTTCCGGAGGTTTCGGTGGTGGGGTATCTGTGATGATTCGTTCTAAAATATCACCAATCCCTTCCCCTGTTTTTGCTGAGCAGAGGATTGCATTTTGCGCTTCTAAGCCAATGACCTCTTCAATCTGAGTTTTTGCCTCTTCAGGGTCCGCAGCAGGGAGGTCGATCTTATTCAATACAGGGAGAATCTCTAGATCCCTCTCGATAGCAAGATGAACATTCGCCAAGGTTTGTGCTTGCACACCCTGAGCTGCATCAACAATGAGAAGGGCTCCTTCACATGCTGACAAAGAGCGCGAGACTTCATATGAGAAATCGACATGACCAGGAGTATCAATAAAATTAAACTGGTAAGTGTGTCCGTCTTTTGCTTCGTAGTACATTGTGACCGGGTGGGCTTTGATTGTAATCCCCCGTTCCCGCTCCAATTCCATGTCATCTAGGAGCTGCTCCTGCATCTCACGATCAGGTACCGTTCCTGTTACCTGCAATAGACGATCAGAAATCGTTGATTTGCCGTGGTCGATATGAGCAATGATTGAGAAGTTGCGGATATATTTCGGATCGTATTGGAATGTCATAGGCTTAATGTTAGCGTATCTCTTCAAAAAACTAAAGTCTCAAAGCACTAACCTATAATAAATACATTTCAGGGTCCTCATATCAAAAGACGTTACTTAGTCGAATTTTCAAAATGAATTTTTATCTTCCTAATTTTAAAGTGGCTGCATATGCCCATACCCTTAGAGGGACGGATGTAAGTATGCCTCTTTACGACAGCAGATGAATTGAAACCTTCAGAAGAATATTGCAAGAGTCTTTTATGGATCAGGATGCTCTAGAGTTTAGTCAAGAGGGTGAATGCTGGCAAAAAAAAAGCCCTCCGGTGAGGGAGGGCTTTCGAAAAGATATTAAGTCTTCTCTTAAGTGTTTGCGGTTTCCGCAGGAGCTTCCACTTTGGCAGCGGGCTCTGCTTCTTCCACTTTTTCGGCAGTTTTTTCCTCTTCTTTCTGAGAAGTCAGAGTGAGAAATTTCTTGTTTAGAGAGCGAGCAGCAACGATCCATACAAAGATGATCCCCAGGAGAATAACCGCAACGAAAGGTGCGATGACTCCAACTACTGCTGTGTTAAGGGCGAGGAAAAGACCTTGTTGGATCAAAGATCCTCCAGATTTTCCTAGACGGGCGCCAACAACGTCAATCGCCGCTTTACCTTTAACTTTCTCTTCCTGTCCAAGGGGAATGTAAGCCATTTCCTTGGTTGGGTCGAAGAAGGAGTATTTAGATGATTTAGTGGCGATATTCTGAATCGTTCCAAAGACGACCGCAAGCATTAATGGGGTAGATCCCATTGCTGCAATTGTAGCAGAAAGGCTACCGCGGAAAATAATGAATGAGAAGAATGCCACACCAGTGACAAGAAGCATCACAGGAGTAATAAGAGCGGTTTTACCCCATCCAAAACGTCTTACAACGCTTCCACCTAGGAAGAATGTAATAAGGATGGTAATGATACCCGTTTTTTCAGAGAAACCTCCCATAAAGGCCTGATAATCGTTAAAATTTGGGTATTGCTGATGCAGTTGGTCTTTCCAAGTTACCTCAACGAGATTAATGGAAATTCCATATGCCATTACAAGCAATGCGATACATCCAAGATATTTTGAACGGATGAGCATCATGAAACTTTCTTTCATAGAAAGTTTTGGCTTCTTTTTCTTTACTGACTTTTGTTCAGTTGGATCATAGAAGCGCTTGTCTGTTAGGACATACTTATTGATCCACCAGTAGATTCCTAGTACAAGTATTCCTGCAACTACGACCATTGACATGGTGTAGTTTAGAGTCATTTGCCAGGGGTCTCCAGAAGTCAATCCTTCACGAATCTTTGCGGCCCATTTAATGAAACGCCCTGAAAGGATCAGAGAGACATTCGCAAACATCGCAAAGATGGTGTAGAAACGTTTTGATTCAGAAACCTTACTAATGTCGTTGGCAAATCCCCAGAATAGAAGGGAGATTGCCATACTTCCCCAAAGCTCCGACATGACGTAGAAGAGGGAGAAGGTCCAGTTACGGATAACATCGATCAATCCTTTGAATCCATCAGGAAGTGTAGTTTGCAGCATGTCGCAAAAAGCGTTTGGGTGCAAAGAATCTCTTAAGGGGTAGAGGACAGTTCCAAATAATCCAAAGAAGACAATAAAAGGAATCACTGAATAGTAAAACAGCTTTGTTTTACTCAGCTTGTTACTCATTTTTGCATACAGAATCATGAATAAAATCGCACAAGGAAGTACAGCCCAAAATTTCAAGAATGGGATAACTTGTGATCCTTTCGCAGCAGTAACAACGAGAGTGTCTTTAGTGTCTCGTAGGACAGTGTAATTAAATAGAATAAAAAAGAAGAGAAGAACCATTGGAATGAGCTTCTTGAGCTCAAATTGGTGAACCGGCCATAGGCGGGATCTCCACTTTCCAAAGTCTTTTGTAGTTGATGTCATATTTCGTTCCTTATAAAAATTCTTTTTGAAACATTCACTGCGCTTTTCTAAACCATTATGGAAAATCGTAGAGAACTCTTCAGCTATAATCACGAACATTATAGAGCATTCGAGATAGAAATCAACAAAAAAAAAGGACGCTCATCAAGCGTCCTTTTTAAAATAATCTCTTTGAAAAGAATTAATTATTGATCATTGCTTCTGCCCCTGCAGCAATCATTGCTTGCTGAGCATTTACAGATTCGACGTAAGCATTCCAAAGTTCATGATCAACGATCTCATGACGAAGAGACTGAATAAGCTCTCGTTTAGTATGTGCTAAAGATTTTTTTGGGCTCAACATAGAGATCATTTCTTTGTCCCCAGATAGTCTTGCCATGTTTAGAAGCCTTTCAAGCTGAAGCTTTGAGAAAGCAAGACTGTCTTTTTTCTTTCTAGAGCCACGAGCAGCTCTCTGCTTTGGAGGAACAACTAGGGGACGATCAGATCGAATAATAAATTTTTCAATAAGGGATGATAATTCTATTGGATTCTTGTATTTCATTTTTCTGAGAGTGAAGTGGTGCATGTATCCACCAGCGTTCATTGGAATATATTTACAAAGATCGTTTTCTTTTCTGCCTCTGACCTTCTTAATGGCCTTAGAGATCACACCTTCCAGATCTTCAAGCTTTTTGGTGTTAGTTTTAAGAGTTTGTTCTTCAGTAAAGCTCATGAAGCCACCTTTTTTCTATATTTTTTATGACAGTCCAATTCATGGGACAAGTAAACATTTAATTTTTGCTATTTAATCTGTATTCTCGACATGCTTATATGTTATTTCTCTTTTTATATACAATGATTATTTTGAGGTTCAGTCGCTTTAGTTGCTAAATATCTATCGAAATAGTTTCACATTTGAGTGAGATTAGTATAATAAGGGAGTTTTGGGCAAGAATTAATTGTTGAGCTGGAAGCCTTCGCCTTAATAAACTCAGGGCTTTAGCAAGTGAATAAAGAATTTCCTTTAATCTATTGTAGTCAAGTATTTATGGAAGCAGTACAGGAAAATAAAAAATGATTCAAGCAAATGCTATTATTGGAGTTCTTGCAGGGAAAGGGGGGGTAGGAAAGTCCACTTTGACTGGTCAGTTGGCCCGTGCGTTAGATAGGAGCGGACATAGGGTAGGGGTTTTTGACGCAGATGTATATGGCCCTTCTGCCGGCTCTCTTCTACCAGAGGACCACGGACCACAGACAGAGGGAGAAAAGGTGCTCCCCGCCCAATCCGGGAGGATTTCGGTGATGTCTACGGCCTATTTACCCCAATATAAGGGCTCTTCGGCCGTGCGTGCTCCGATAGCCACTCAAATTATCTCTCAGTTCATCGAAGAAGTTGAGTGGGGGGAGCTTGATTTCCTCCTTGTAGATTTTCCTCCAGGGACAGGGGATATACAGATCACTTTAATGCAAAAGCTTTCTTTCAATGGGGTCGTGGTGGTGACCACACCTCAAGAATTATCTCTCCTCGATGTGAGAAAATCAATGAGGATGTGTATCCAGATGGGGGTTCCTATCCTTGGGGTTGTAGAAAATATGAGCTATTTCTCTGAGCCAGGATCTTCGAAGCGTCACCTCCTTTTTGGAGAAGGCGGGGGGAAATCACTCTCTGAAGAATTTAGAGTTCCATTACTTTCAGAGATCCCAATAGATCCTTTATTAAACATGCATAAAAAAGTTCAATCAATGCCTCTCTTTGATGCGCTTTCGAAAAAGATGACCGCTCTTATTGAAGAAGAAAAAGGGTATAAAATAAAGGTGGATGATAGGTATCATTTCTCAATTGAATGGTTGGACGGAAAGAAAAGTCTTTACCGCTTTGCTGATGTCCAGCCGCACTGTCCTTGTGTCGAGTGTTTAGAAAAAAAGAAACCTCTTATGGATATTGAGGGAGAGAAAATTGTCTATGTGGGGAATTATGGGATTCAAATTCTCTTCTCTTCAGGATGCTCGAAGGGGATTTATCCTTTTTCGTTATTAAGGGACTTAGATAGATGAAAAAATGGTTTATTCTAATTGCAACCTATATTCTTTGTAGTTGCAGCACGGAAGTAAATAGCTCCTTTATGGAGCCGAATGGAAAAACCAAGGTGCTCTCCACTACGGCAATGATTGATGACCTAGTGGCTTTTATTGGTGGCAAGGAGATTGACCATACAAGTCTCATTATCGGAGATATCGACCCCCATAGCTATGAGCTTGTAAAGGGAGATGATGAAAAGCTTCTTTCTGCTGATGTGATTTTTTACAATGGACTAGGTCTTGAGCATGGGGCGAGTCTCAGAGGGCATTTACAGTCTCACAGTGAAGCGATTGGGTTAGGGGACATTCTTTACCGAGCAAACCCTGCATCTTTCATTACCATTGACGGCTTACTTGATCCTCATTTCTGGATGGATGTAGCTCTTTTTTCTCAAGTAATAGATCCTATTGTCAGCACTCTTTCGGAAAAAACTCCTGAACATGCAGAGCTTTTTAGAGAGCGAGGGGTAACGCTTAAAACGGCAATGATTGCAAAAGATCGCGCATTAATGGAGGAAGTTCAATCGATCCCTCCCCAAAATCGATATCTTGTGACGAGTCATGATGCGTTTTACTATTTTGCAAAAAAATATCTTTCCAAGCAAGGAGAAGAGGACTGGGAAAAACGCTTTATGGCCCCAGAGGGTCTTGCTCCGGATGGGCAAGTAAGCATTCTTGATATCCAGGCAGTGAGTGAATTTCTCTGTGAGCATCAGATTCATGTAGTTTTTCCAGAGACTAATATCAATCAAGACGCTTTAAAAAAAATTATATCAATCTGTCGTGAAAAAGGACTCCGTGTTAAAATTGCGACAACTCCTTTATACGGGGATACAATGGGAGCTAAAGGGACAGGTGCAGATTCTTATCTAGAAATGGTTGAGCACAATGTTCGAACCCTAAGCCGAGAATTACCTCAAGAATAGTTATGGAAGATGCAGTAGACATACACCAACTTACAGTAAATTACGAAAAGACTTCGGCTCTTTGGGATATCAATGTTTCGATCCCGAGAGGAAGCCTCGTGGGAGTTCTTGGCCCCAATGGAGCAGGGAAAAGCACCCTTCTTAAAGCTCTATTAGGAATTGTGAAGCCTCTATCTGGAAACGTCCAATTTTTTGGAAAACCCTTTCATAAAATTAACGAAAAAATCGCTTACGTTCCTCAAAAGGGGAGTATTGACTGGGATTTTCCTATCACCGTGTTTGATGTAGTTTTAATGGGGCGCTTTGGAAAGCTCCGCGGCCTAAAGTGGTATACAAAAGCTGATAAACAAGCAGCTCAAAAAATGCTTAATCGCCTTGAAATGAGCGACTTAGCCGATCGGCAGATTGGTGCTCTTTCTGGTGGACAGCAGCAGCGCCTTTTTATCGCGCGTGCGCTCCTTCAAGATGCAGAGATTATTCTCCTCGATGAACCCTTTGCCGCTGTTGACAAAGCGACGGAAGATATCATTATTAGGCTTCTCAAAAAACTTCGAGAGGAAGGGAAAACAATCCTTGTTGTGCATCACGACTTAAACACTGCACCTCACTACTTTGACCAAGTGCTTCTTTTGAACACTTCTTTAGTGGCCTATGGCGACGTAAAGGAGACTCTGACCTCTCGAAATCTCTCTCTCGTCTACGGACAAAGAGGGGAGTTATTTGATGAAGCGACCCGTCTTTCTGGAGAACAGAAAGCAGGATTTGTGTGATGTCGTTTGTTGATTATTTCATCGATCCTCTTTACCGCGCCCCAGTGATTGGTTCGATGCTTATGTGTTTATCCTCTGCTTTAATAGGAACGTTGATGGTTGTTAAGCGGAGGAGTTTAGTAGGCGAAGCTCTCTCTCATGCTGCGTACCCAGGTGTTGTTTTGAGTGTCATTGTAGGAGCATTTTTTGTAGCTCCGAATCATCCACTTGCTATTTTGGTTGTTCTTGGTGGTGCCTTTCTCTTCTCCTATCTTGGTTTAGAAGTAATTGAGAAGCTCCAGAATAAATTCCGCATTCACTTAGACGCTGCTCTATGTTTGACCCTTTCCGTGTTTTTAGGAATAGGGGTAGTGTTTGCTAGTAGGATTCAGTTTACTCATCCTCTTTGGCATCAACAATCCCAAGTGTTTATTTATGGGCAAGCTGCAACGATGAATGATGTCCATATTGTGATTTATGGCGTACTTTCTTCTATAGTGGCTCTATTCATTCTTTTCCGTTTCCGAGAAATTGAAGTTGCCTTGTTCGATGCTCCCTATGCGCATAGCCGTGGATTATCAATGCATCGCGTGAACAGGGGAATCTTTCTTCTTCTAATCTTATCGATCGTTGTAGGAATTCGATCTGTTGGGGTGATTTTGATGTCGGGAATGCTTCTTGCTTCTGCGGCCGCTGCCCGCTCTTTTACCGACCGCTTATCGCATCTATTAGTTCTTTCAGGTCTATTTGGTCTTATCAGTGGCTTTGGAGGGAACTATTTATCCCTGAAGTTGAGTGCTCATGGAACGGTTTATCCTACGGGACCCATGATCCTTTTAGTCGCTTTCTCTCTCAGTATTCTTTCACTGTTGTTTGCTCCTAAAAAAGGGGCGGTTGCTCGCATGATCCGCAGTGCGCAGTTTAGAAGGAGGTGTCACCTGGAAAATATTTTGAAGACTCTATGGAAAGAAGGGATTAACGTGCCGCTTAGCCAAAAGGGGATCTTAAAATGGAATTCTATGGGAAGAATGCCGATGCAACGCGCATTATTTACACTGAAGCGGGAAGGATGGGTTATGAAGAGTGGAGAGGGGAAACTTTTACTTACTCAAGATGGAATCGCCCGTGCTGAATATTTAGTACGGTTGCATCGTTTATGGGAACTCTATTTGGTCTCATGTCTAAAAGTAGACGAGAAAAGGGTTCATCACAGTGCAGAGGAGATGGAGCACATTATTACCCCAGACTTGGAGAAGAGGCTGACAGCGCTGCTCAACCATCCACAAAAAGATCCTCATCAGAAGCCGATTCCTCAGGGAGAACAATTATGAATCCCTATACAGGTCAGTCGTTTTTTGGTTTCTTTGGCGTTCTCTTCCAAAGGATCTTTCTGGCTTTGAAGGGGGATGTCCACTCTCTTGCATCTGATGAGGTGCAACTATTGGTTCTCACCATGATCGCCCTTTCCTCTGCTCTAATCGGAACATTTCTTGTTCTTAAGAAAATGACGATGCTCGCCAATTCTCTTTCTCATACAGTCTTACTAGGAATCGTAGGTGCCTTTTTGGTCACGCGCACTGAAGGGATCTATACAATTAGCGTGCCGACTTTGCTTATCGGAGCTTTGATTACTGCACTATGTACGACTTTTAGTACAGAATTTCTTCATAAAAAACTCCGGCTTCAGGAAGATACGAGCATTGGTCTGATTTTTACAGCCTTTTTTGCTCTAGGAGTGGTTCTTGTCACCACACTCTCGCGAAATAGTCATCTTGGAATCGAGGCAATTATGGGAAATGTCGATGCGCTTCATCCATCAGACATGAAGCAGGTTTTCTACCTCTTTCTTTTCAATGCGTCCCTGATCTTCTTGTTTTTCCGTCGCTTAGAGCTCCTGGCATTTGATTCTCAACTAGCGCGAAACATGGGCATTTCACTTGTTTTTTTCAACTATCTACTGATGTTTCAGACAGCCCTAACTGCGATTGGCTCATTCCGCGCGGTGGGAGCATTTCTCTTTTTAGCCTTTTTAGTTGCTCCAATTCTTACAGCTCGATTTTTTACCCACCGGTTAAAACCGCTCCTCTTTTTATCAGGAGGAATTGGAATTCTGGCAGCAGTCTTTTCTGTAGCCCTTTCCAGACATGTCCTTTCTGTGTATCATATTCCACTCTCCACATCGGGACTTTCTGCAACAGTGCTTGGAGCCTTCTTTGTATGTGGGATCATTAAACATTCGACATTTCGAAAAGAGAGGGCGACTTCATGAAACGGATTGCAATATTGGGAAGTACAGGGTCGATTGGCTGCAATACCTTAGAAGTCGCCAAACACTTAGGATATCGAGTGGACGGGATTGCTGCTCATTCCAATATTGATCTATTAGAGGAGCAAGCATTTGCCTTTCGCCCGAAATGTATTGCTGTTTTTGACGAGAAAAAAGCGAGAGAACTCAAGAGTCGGCTCCCTGAATTTAAAGTTGTGTCAGGGATAGAGGGGTTGATTGAAATAGCGACTCTTCCCGAAGTGGACTTTCTTGTCTCCGCAATTGTTGGCGCCATGGGAATTCTCCCCACCCTAAAAGGAATCGAAGCGGGAAAAACAATCGGGCTTGCGAACAAGGAAGTATTGATTGCAGCTGGAGAATTGATCATGAGAACTGCTAAGAAAAAAGGTGTTAATATTGTCCCAATCGATAGTGAACATAGTGCGATTCTCCAATGTCTTCAAGGAGAATGTCCTAGCGGGATCCGCAAATTAATCCTAACAGCATCAGGAGGACCTTTTTTAACAGCTTCAGAAAAAGAACTAGAGAAAATCACTCCAAGCTCCGCACTTAAGCATCCGACGTGGAACATGGGAAAAAAAATCACCATCGACTCGTCTACCCTGATGAATAAAGGGCTCGAGGTGATCGAAGCGAAATTTTTATTTAATGTTCCCCTCGAAAAAATTGATGTGATTATCCATCCTCAAAGCATTGTACATAGCTTTGTCGAGTTTATTGATGGCTCTCTTCTCTCCCAGATGGGAGAGCATGATATGAAGATTCCTATCCAGTATGCAATGACATACCCAAAGCGTGAAAAGGGAATTGTCCCTTGTTTCGATTTTACGAAGTATTCTAAACTAGAGTTTTTTACCCCAGAATGGAAAAAATTTCCTTGTCTGGGCCTTGCTTTTGAAGCTGCGAAGGAGGGAGGAACACTTCCTTGCTTTATGAATGCAGCGAATGAAGTGCTCGTCCACCGATTTCTAGAGGGGGAAATCGATTGGGTCGAGATTGGAAAAAAATTAGAAACCTTAATGGGCGCGCACAAAGCTCAACCTCAGGAGAACCTAAGCGTTCTTTTTGAAGTTGATGGGATGGCGCGCTCACTTGCAACCACTGCGTGAGGACACCTTGCAAAGCATTTTATATATCATCTTAGCAATTCTCGGACTGAACCTTCTCGTTTTCATTCACGAGCTGGGCCACTATATCGTTGCACGGCGCAATGGAATGCATGTTGAAGTCTTTAGTATCGGATTTGGAAAGCCGCTCTTTAGTTGGATGCGAAAAGGGGTCAAATGGCAATTTTGTCCTATCTTTTTTGGAGGCTATGTCCGCATTGCAGGAATGGAAAAGGAGGGAGATCTCGAGCCCTATGAAGTTCCAGATGGTTTTTACTCTAAAAAGCCGTGGGCTCGGGTTAAAGTGGCCCTAGCCGGTCCTGTTGTAAATCTTGTCTTTGCTATGGCTATTTTCACGGTGATTTGGGCTTTTGGAGGAAGAGAAAAACCATTCTCGCAGTTTACACAACTTATTGGGTATGTAGATAATCACTCGGAACTTTATCAAAATGGAATCCGTCCTGGAGACGCAATTTTAGAATATAACGATGAACCATTTAAAGGGTATAAAGATCTGTTATTTGCCGCTGTTGTTAACGGTCATCCTGCGAATATTGAAGGAGTGAAAATTGACTACTTCACAAAAGAAAAAACTCCTTACAATTATACAGTGACTCCATATGAGAGCCCTTCCATACAGAAAGGAATGAAGACAATTGGGGTCTTAGCGCCTGCGAGCTATTTAATCTATCAAGCTCCAGGATATGAAAATCTCCCCATGGCGAGCAGTGGTATTTTGCCTCAAGATCGTATCGTATGGGTCAATGGGGAACTCATTTTTTCGAATGAACAACTCTCAGGTGTTCTCAATAGCAATAAAGCTTTTTTGACAATTGAAAGAGGTGAACAAACCTTTTTAGCTAAAGTTCCACAAGTGCCAATTGATGACCTTCGCTTAGGCCGCGAAGAAATAATAGAGATAAACGACTGGAAATATGGAGCAGAGCTTAATCAAAAAGGAGAGCCTTATACATTTATTCCTTACAATATTTCCTATGATATGAGCGTGCAAAAAGGGCTCTACTATATCGATGAAAATTCAAAAGTTTCCAGGGCGTCCTCTTTGAATAAAACCTCTCACTTGGATACAATGCTACATGCTGGAGACCGCATTGTTGCCATTGATGGAATTCCTGTAGCAAGCCCCGTAGAATTTTTGAAACGCCTTCAAAATCCCCAGGTACAGATCATTGTAAAAAGAGGGGAAACGTCTCTTGATCTTTCTTGGACAAATGAAGACCATGTGTTTTTGAGTAGGACCGATTGGGATGCCCTTAAGCCGATCACTCGCTCAATTGGAACCTCTTCCCCTGTCATGCAAAGTGGGGATTTCCACCTGCTTGAGACGATCAAACCGATCCGTTTAAAAGACTTTCCGATGACAGAAAAAGAAGCAAAAAACTTTCAAGAGACTTTGGCATCAGAGCTAAAATCCATTGAGAAAATTTCCGGTGCTGAGCAAAGAGAACTTGCATACGTCGAACTAGATCATTTTCAAAATCGTCTTATGCTAGGTGTTGCTTTGACCGACCGTCTTGTCAATTACAACCCCAATCCCTTTTCTCTTTTTGGAAGTGTCTTTAGTGAAATTGCACGCAACCTTACAGCCCTTGTTTCTGGATCCCTTAGCCCCAAGCAATTTGGAGGCCCTATTTTTATCGTGCAAGTGATGGAGCAGAATTGGAGAGTAGGGATTAAAGAAGGACTCTTTTGGTTAGCGGCGATTAGTGTTAACTTGGGAATTCTCAATCTCCTTCCCATTCCAGTCCTAGATGGAGGGCATATCTGCTTCTCTATCATAGAGAAAATCAGAAGGAAGCCCATGACAGCAAAGATGATGCAGCGGCTGGTGATTCCATTTGTTGTCCTCTTGATCTTTATGTTTATCTACTTAACCTATAATGATATTATTCGATTGTTTGAGAGGGTTTTCTAGTAAATCTAAGGTGGTTGGACGGCACTATCTAAGATTCCCTTTCTACCTAAAAAATCAAAGCATGAGGTTGAAACATTGAACTAAACTCTCCTTGGTAGCTAAAAGGCCTATAAGGGTAGTGTTGACTACGTTGAATGAATGGGGAACTGAGCTGCACAACATCTAAATTCTGTGTTTTTCTTGGGGTTGCAGGGGATACCTGAGCTACTTCAAAGGTGGGGTTTCTACTGAGGCAACATGCCTGTTTTTGATAAGCCATGAGGTTTAGAGACTTTTGGGGGAGTATTGAAGCTCCCTGCTTTGGCGAGATTCAAGGGCAACGAGTTTCTGCGCTTTCTTCCAACAACTTTAGCGGCTCTTATTCCATTTCCTTAATACTCGAAAAAATTTTAGGTTTGTCTATGAGCGCACCCTCTTTTAAGTGAATACTCTCAAAACTAAATTATTTTTAAAAGTACTTAAACTGTTTATTATTAACTATAAATGCATTTAGTTAATATATTATATACTTTTAATTACATAATATATTATGATTGTATCAATAAATGAGGTTTAATTGTGTCAATTACATTAAGTACGTATCATGGAAAAGAATATTTAAACAATGAACTGGGGAATGCTAAGTCCACGGAGTTACAGTCAAAATTAAATGCGACTCGTGAATACCAGGATTTCACCTTTGTTAATAAAAATGATTCTGTATTTCAGATTATTGGGAAAATAGCTCTTGCGGTTGTTACTTTAACAGCTTCTTTATGGGTTTCTTTATTAGCTGATAATATGACAAAAAATCAGAGAGTAGAAAAACTTCAAAATTTTGAAATAGATTTTAATGAGCAGATTAATTCGATTCAAAAAAGACTTATCGGAGATTATAAAAGATGTAAGCTTGTCATAGATGGTACAAATGTATCTAGACTGGGAGAAGTAGAATTTCAGAAAAAGGTTTTAATTCCCCTAACCGAAGATTTAAGGGAACGCTTTGGCCCAGTAAAAACATTGCAAATATTAGATGGTATTACTCAAACTAGTGGGAACTCGACTGCTTATTGTAATTTGTCAAAAATTAAACCTATTTTGAACCCCAAAGCAAACTCTAAAAAGGAGCTTCATTTTACAGGATCAAGTGGATTGTCCCTAAAATTAAACACAAAAAAGGGAACGATCACTGGGAAAATTGATGCTAGTTTTGCAACAGCCCCAAATGCTTATGGTAAACAAACAAAACTTCCCGTTTCTATGCGTTATAGATATGATTTAAAAAAACTAGAAGGAGTGTCTTTGGTAAGGTTAAACACAAGATCGAATGAAATTAATAATTTTGTTAAACAATCTTGGAATTTTTACTCTGCCCCATTGCAAACAGCAAAGTAACTGACTTCTTGATTGTTATCCATCCAGGCATGATAGATTGTCTGAGTCAGTTATAGTTTTGCAAGAACTCATGGTGTTTTCCATTCAGGGCATCCCAGGTAAATTTTTTGACCACTTCTCCAAGAAGAATGGTGAGCCATTATTTAGGGGAATATCTCCGATGGGTGGAGTAATGCTCAAGAAGAGTCATTCTAAAAAAAGGAAAGCACCTTTAGAAGACTCTCAGTCGCTCTATTGAAATAAACATGCAATCAACTGTTTATAAGTCGGTTAATATATATTTTAAGCACTTGATCTAGATGAGTGCTAGTTTTTGATTGCCAGCTGGCCCCCCTTATGCTATATTGGCAGTAAGATGAGGAGATTGCTACTGCATGGCAGTAAAACGAAAGCAAAGAGCTGAGAGAGAAAGAGAAGTCCTACTAGGTCTCGTCGAGCTCTACCTTTTAACGGGAAAACCTGTGGGTTCGAATACCCTTAAGGAAAATGACTTCGAAAATATCAGCTCAGCCACGATTCGAAACTACTTTGCCAGTCTCGAGAAGGAGGGTTATCTGATGCAGCAGCACGCGTCAGGCGGTCGTATCCCAACTACTTTGGCCTACAAGCTCTATGCAAACTTCCATATCAATAGCCACCGAATCGATCCCAAGGAATTGGCTCTTTTGCAGAAGGAGTTAAATCAAGATACGCGGGAAATTGCCGGCTACCTGCAGAATGGAGCGGAGCTTCTTAGCAATCTTACGCAAGGGGCCGTGTTTTTATCAGCGCCGCGATTTGATCAAGACATCATTATCGACATCAAGATTGTTGGAATTGATGCAAAACGGTGCCTCATTGTGGTCATCACTGACTTTGGACTCGTTCATACCGAAATCCTTTATACTCCAAAGAAACTCAGCAATTTTTCTCTAAAAAGAATTGAAAGTTATTTTCGCTTCCGCCTCACAGAACTCGACCGCCCCAAGATAAGTCAGGAAGAAGAGGAGCTCGCCTCCAATTTTTATAACGAAATCATGATGCGTCATATCGTTGGCTATTCGAATTTTAGCGCCATTGATATTTACAAAACGGGATTTTCTAAGCTTATCCGTTTCTCTGAATTTCAGGATGCTACTGTTCTAGCAACAGGATTATCGATCTTTGAAAATACCTCTTTTATGCGTAAACTCTTGGGACGGTGCACAAGAGAGCGCGACCTGAAAGTGTGGATCGGAGATGATATCCATCATCCTTCTGCATCCATTGCCCAAAGCAGTATCATCGCTATTCCCTATTATATCCATGGGAAAGCGGTTGGAGCCATTGCCCTTCTTGGCCCTATCCGCATGCCTTATCCAAAATTATTTGGAATTCTCCGCACTTTTTCTCAAATTTTGAGCGAAATGCTGACACGTAATCTCTATAAGTATAAAATCACCTACCGACAACCAAAATCTGAACAAGTTGAGATGCAAACCGCGCCTCTAAAATTGATCGAGCAGGATGACCCGCTACAACTTGAAGATAAAACCTAGGAGCCCAAACGTTGGAAGATAAATCGCAAGAAAAGCCTCAAGAAGAGTCGCAAGATCTAGAAGACAGGATTGAAGAAACCGGAGAAGTCACCGAAGAACTTGATGAAACGGAAGGATTGAAGCAACAAATTAAAGAAGAGCAGGGAAAATATCTCCGCTCTCTTGCAGACATGGAAAACTCAAGGAAGCGCATGCAAAAGGAGAGGCATGACTCCACCCGCTTTGCAGTAGAAAATGTCATTGGGGAATTCCTTTCCCCTCTAGATAATTTTGAGAATGCTTTAAGCTTTGTTCATCAAGCTTCCGAAGAAACGCAAACATGGGCGAAGGGATTTGAAATGATCCTTACCCAGTTTAAAGATATATTGTCGGGTCATAAAGTAACCCCTTATCCTTCAGAAGGAGCAACATTTGATCCTCACCTCCACGAAGTACTGGAGCTCGAAGAAAGCGATAAACATGAAGATGGACTGATCCTTCAAGAATTCGTTAAGGGGTATAAATGTGGTGATCGTATTCTCCGTCCAGCACGGGTCAAAGTTGCTAAAGCGCCTAAGAAAGAGAACATTGAAGAAGAATCAGAAGAAGAAAACAATCAGGGAGATAACTAAACTATGGCTAAGAAAAGGAAGATTATTGGAATTGACCTCGGAACTACAAACTCCTGCGTCGCTGTGATGGAGGGGGGGTCAGCAAAGGTCATTGCTAACGCTGAAGGAACACGAACAACACCATCTATCGTCTCTTATAAGGATGAAGAGAGGCTGGTCGGAGTTCCAGCAAAGAGACAAGCAGTCACCAACCCGGAAAAAACCCTTTACTCTACCAAGCGGTTTATTGGACGAAAGTTCTCAGAGGTTGAATCTGAAATCAAAACCGTCCCTTACAGAGTAGTTGCCAACAGCAATGGTGATGCCGTCTTTGAGGTGGATGGAAAAAAACTTACACCCGAAGAAGTGGGTGCTCAGGTCCTTAAAAAAATGAAGGAAACGGCCGAAGAATACCTTGGAGAAACCGTTGATGAAGCAGTGATTACCGTTCCTGCTTACTTTAATGACTCGCAACGTCAGTCAACAAAAGATGCTGGAAAAATTGCAGGACTTGATGTCAAAAGGATTATTCCTGAGCCAACAGCGGCAGCTCTTGCCTACGGTCTAGATAAAGAAGGTGGCGATAAGAAAATTGCTGTCTTTGACCTTGGTGGAGGAACCTTTGACATCTCGATCCTTGAAATTGGAGATGGCGTTTTTGAAGTACTTGCTACTAATGGAGATACTCACCTTGGTGGAGATGACTTTGACAATATTGTCATTAACTGGATGCTCGAGGAATTTAAGAAGGAAAATAGTATCGATCTTTCTAAAGATAAGATGGCACTTCAAAGGATTAAAGATGCAGCGGAAAAAGCTAAGATTGAACTTTCTGGAACGCAGCAGACTGAGATTAACCAACCCTTCATTACTATGGATGCAAGCGGGCCTAAGCATTTAGCGCTAACACTCTCCCGCTCTAAATTTGAAAACCTTGCATCAAGTTTAGTTGAAAGATGTATTCAACCGTGCCTCGATGCCTTAAAAGACTCTGGTCTTGCTAAAGAAGAGATTGACGATGTCCTTCTAGTAGGTGGAATGAGCAGGATGCCTGCGGTGCAAACAAAGGTTAAAGAAATCTTCGGGAGAGAGCCTCATAAAGGGGTTAATCCTGATGAAGTTGTTGCAACGGGTGCAGCGATTCAAGGAGGAGTCCTTGCTGGTGATGTGAAGGATGTTCTTCTTCTTGATGTAATCCCTCTGACTCTTGGAATTGAAACGCTTGGAGGAGTGCTGACTCCCCTTGTTGAAAGAAACACCACGATTCCGACTCAAAAGAAACAAATCTTCTCGACAGCAATGGATAATCAGCCTGCCGTGACGATTGTAGTTCTTCAGGGAGAACGAAAGATGGCAAAAGATAACAAAGAAGTCGGTCGGTTTGATTTGACAGAAGTTCCTCCTGCCGCACGCGGAACCCCACAAATTGAAGTCGCCTTTGATATCGATGCTGACGGGATTCTTCATGTCTCTGCGAAAGATCTTGGCTCTGGTAAAGAACAAAAGATCAAGATCGAAGCGAAATCAGGGCTCGATGAGTCTGAAATCGAGCGTATGGTCAAAGATGCGGAAGAACACGCTGAAGAAGATAAGCAGAAAAAAGATGAAGTTGAGACCCGCAACAAAGGGGATAGCCTCGTCTTCCAAGCTGAGAAATCTCTCACCGATTACAAAGATAAGCTTCCGGAGCATCTCACAAAAGAGATTCAAACGCGGATCGATGCTTTGAAAAAAGCCCTTGAGGAGACTGACACAGGAGTCATTTCCACTGCAACTGAAGAACTCAACGCCTATATCCAAAAGATTGGTGAAGAACTTCAAAAGCAAGGAGCTGCCCAACCTGGAGCGGAAGGTGGAGCCCCTCCTCCTCCAAAAGGATCGCAACAACAAGAAGCCTCGAAAGACAAGGAACCTGAGATAGAAGAAGCTGAGGTCGAAATCCTTGATGACGACGATAACTAAAGCTTAGGATTTGTCCTTAAAAGGCTCGCCCAAAAGGCGGGCCTTTTTTTTGCAGGACATCCAGACCTAAAAATGTTAGGTAAAATTTTTCAAAACTCAGGTTAAATACGCATTTTTCATGCCAGAACTTCTGAAGTTTCCTCTATGAAGATTAGTCTTGTCTCTCTAAAAAAGTTATTATTTGAAGAAAAGCCTATTGACAGTAACAAGTTAATATTGTAATTTGTCAGTATGAACTTGGCAGTCTCTTCTAACTTTGATCATTCGTTTTCATTTTTACAGCGGAGGGTGACGTCTATAAACTCTTCTCCTATTTCCGGCTATTATGCTTGTTTGTTTACTCCCAATCACACTGATCCTTTGTGGCAAGAGTGGCGCTCTTTTTCTGGAATTGAAAAAGAGCAATTTAACATTTCCTGGCCAGAGCAACATTTTCAGCCTGCTGTTCACTTTAAAATAATTGGATATGCAAGAGATCCTGAAACACGTCAAGCTATTGAAAAATGCATAATTTCTTCTGAAGCTTTTTCACTTACAGAAGGATCTATTATTCAACTAGAAGCTTTACCCACGTAAATCAATTTAAGATCAGAGTCTAAAAGATTCTTAAACAAATCTTCATCAGAGAGTTCATAAGCTTTACCCTTAAATGGGTCGCGGATAAAAACACTTTTTTCCTGAATTCCGTCTATTATAATCCAGTGTCCATGTAGCGTTTCATGCGTAATATCAATAATAATGGAGGATTTTGATTCGCTTTGGAGGCTTCCTAAGATTTTCAAAATTGCTTCAAACTTAGAAGATAAAATATCTTTGGAACGGTTAGGACGCAAACTATAATCGCTTAACGTGCTTGTTTTAAACTCTAGTCCCATTGACTGGACATTTGTCATATTGTGAACTGCTCGAATCATATCTGGCGGATTCAATAATCGAGAAGAGATACACCACTCTGTAAAGCTATTTAAGTCATTTACCTGTATTTTAAAATCATGCATTAGCATCAAAATTACGCCAACCCCACATGATTGCCCTTGAGGTGGCTGTTGAATGCAGATTTTTTCTCCATTAGATGTGTTGTAAAAACCATTTAATCTAATATTTTGGAGGATATTTTGATGTAAATTGATGGCTAACCTATTAGGGGGACACTCCAATAATTGAACAGGGTTATTAAATGGCTCATAATCTTTTGACATTGGAGAGGTTTTTGTTGGTGTTGGGGGAATAGGAACACACGATCCAGTAAGAAGTAAAGGAGGTGTTCCAGGAGGTGTACAGAATAGATCATCTGACTGGAACATTTGCGTCATAATTTTCTGAGCTTTTACATCCGATGGATTTGTATTATGGGTGAGGAGAGAACGTGCTTCAGGTAATATTTCTAATGGGTTAACGAATTTAGGCTGTATTGAATGCGTCATGCTTATCCTTGATTATAGTTTTATAAAAGATAATATCTCACGGCATTTTTAATTAAAACTAAAATGATTTTTTTTGTTAAAGTTTTATATTTATTGTGTAATAGCTTTTTTATTATTAAAAAATATTTATGCATATCAATTAATCTAGAAGGGAAACACGGCGCTTAAAAAAATAAGCAATGAAAACGGATGGATAACCAGTCCCTGACATTGGAGCGGATAAACCGAATTATGCTCCTATGTTCAAAGTGGGGCATTAGTCAAGAATCTGGAAGTTATGGTTCTGCAAGGAGGGTGAGGTGATTTTGGGATCTGATGCGATTAAGGGGAGCACATCAACGATTGAGGGAGACCACCTGAGTCCTTTCTTATAAACGAGGCGGGAAGCAAAAAAGCAGGCGATAATCGCTTTTTTGTGGATCTCTGGAATGTTTTGAATGATCCGTTCACGGTACTTATCTGCAAGGAGGGCAGGGCAAAAAGTTAGGAGCGCTTTGACGAGCGGATCATCAGAATAGGAGGCGAGTGGAAGTCTCTCTAGATAATCAAGAAGTTCATAGGTATAGGTGTTGATCCTCTCTGAAACTTTATCAGAGAGATTGGTAAGGAAATCTCCTGTTTCATCTCGAGATTTGAGAAGAAGTTCTGCTTCGTCGCGGGCTTTTTCTTCGATAATCCCCAATATTTGTGGCATGAGTTCATTTTTTTCTAGAAAGAATTCTTCTTCTGTTGTTGTGAGCCCTGCTAGGATCTCCATCGAAGAGCAGATGACACCTCCTTTGTTTGCTGAGCTGTCTTTGATAATAATGACACCCAATTTTTCGAGCTTTCGACGCGCATTTGGGGTGAGATAAAGGTTGGCTCCTTCAACGATGGCTCTTGAAGAAGGTTTGCCTTTTACGAGAAAGTCTTGGTAGTTGTTTTCGTTAAGGGTTCTGGGACGTCCTCCTGCGGGGATGAAAATATCGGTTTTGACTTGATGCAAGTTGTGGCGGAAGAGGTGGTTCATATCACTTCCTGAAAGCCAACTTTCAACGAGCTTACCGCGCTCTTTTTTCCAGCAGAGAGTCTTTTGTGCAAAGGCAGTTTGTTCTTTTTTTGTTTGGAGATCGAGTAAGAAACCCCCATCATTGAGTTTTTTGGGAGAGTATGCAGCAATCGGTTTGACTTCTTTAAACAGATCAGCAAGGATCGATAGGTCGAGTCCTTTGGGATCAAAGATAGTTCCTGAAACATCGGTAATCGCAAGAAGTTTGGCTGTGCTTGGAAAATGCTTATAGAGATTGATAATCTGGTTCCCTGCAACATCTCCATCAGGGCCGCCTGAGATTTTAATGGTGAAAGGATCTCTTTTGGGATCGATTTCCATGTACCGAAGAACTTCTTGCATGTAGACATTGATCCCAAGAGAGGTGACACCATATTCTTTATGATTGATTCCTACACTTGGTTTGCTAGAGATGAACGCAATTCCCGGCTTGTAGCCACACCGTTTGCTAGTGCTGGCGATCCACTCGATCATGACATTATGCATATTCTCATCTGGACCAAGATAAATATACTCAGGTTTTTTCCAGTAGTCGACGATGTGTTTAGCTTTTAACGTTCCATTTTCAAGGCAATTCACTATGGTTAAAAAGCTATGAACAAAGGCCCGTTGCGTTTGGTAGAGATATTCGATTTTTTGCTTTGCTTTGTAGACTTTGATTGTTTCCTCAATCTCTCCTTCTTCAAGTCCTGCAACCTTCAATTCTTTTCGATAGATTTGCACTTCGGTAAGGAGTTGGTCATAAGGCTCAAGAAAAATAACTCCTTTAGAACCTCCTTCGGGAATGTCCTTATTTTTTTTCTGTTGTGTGAGGGCAAGGTTGTAACACTCTAAAAAGACGTTATTTCTTTCAGTGACCATTTGCTCGTATCGTTGAGGGAATACCGTGCGTAGTCCTCCCCTTGAAAGATTCTTAAATCGAATATGAAATCCAATAAAATGCATCCCTTGCATAAAGAAAATTCCATAGGGAACTTCTGGGAACTTTTCCCGTCGGTTATAAGGAACGTAGTTAAGGTATTTTGGATCTAAGCGAAAACAAAGAGCACTCTTGTTATTTCGATAGAAATTATGCTTAAGACAATAGTCGACGAAATGCATTGCTTGTTTTAGGATATTTTTTCGTCTAGTATCATAGAGTTCATTTCCTGTGTCTAGATGGTTGACGAGCATCATAAACCTCTCTCTAGAGCGGCGATACTCATCTTGATTCGTTTGCTCGGGGTGGAATTTTTGTTCAAATGCTTTACAAATCTGAACGGTCAGCTCTGGATGTCGACACAGAGCTTCCATGACATTGCTCAGCGTGTAGAGATTGAGGTCTGCGTGAACGAGTGTTTGATGTACAAAGCTGGCCGTGGCTCTTAAAAGATTCCCGATGTTTCCCCTCAGAAGACCGGGCTGTACGAACACTTTTTCGATTTCGTCCCCGTCCGGAAAGTACTTTAGAGTGACCAGTTCTTTCAGAAAATCGTCGACGTCTGCTTCGTCCCATGCTGCTTTTCCCTTAATTCCATGGAGTCCTAATGACATAACTAGGATACTGTTATCGCTATACGGGTCAGCATATGAAGCCGTTACCCGCATGATTTTTAATTTGTGTCGAAAAATCGTTTTAGCAAGCCGGTACAGAAATCGATGCTTGGGGGTGTTTCTCCACGCAATCACAATCTGCATTGAAGGGACTTCTCCTTTTTGTTTTTTCCATTCTTCATTGTAGCGGACTTCATATTGGCAGTAGTCACGCGTACGTGCTCTATGAAACATATGAAGCGCCAAAACAAGCCGGTCATCTGATAAAGAGCGCAGAAAAAGAGGGTCGATTGAGCTGATAAGTTCCTCATATTCTTCCTTTGAGATACTGGCATCAATCTCATTTAAAGAGGTATAGACTTCAATACGTCGCTCTTTGCTTAATAGATCTGAGACTTTTTTTGTTTTTCGATCTTCATAAGAGGTAAAAAACACCCGGGCAATGAGTAGGCGCTTTTTAATCCCAGGAAAAGGGGGAGGCTTATCAGAAATAAAGGTGTGATAATTTTTGATCCCATGTAGGTTGAAATTTTTGAGGATTTTCATGTCGACATCGGGAGAGTCAAGCATCAAAACAAAGGCTTCATTCTTCAAGGTGATCTGACAATAATAGTCTAAAAGAGGAAACCCCATTAGATAGTGGGCAATTAGCATATATTGGTCAGGCTCAATCTCTTCGAAAAAACCATTAGGCATATGTTCTTGAAGCCAAACGTAGTACTCTTCGAACTGCTCGCTTTCAAATTGCACTGCCTTTTCTTTAGACAGCTTGTCTTGTTTATCGGGTCTTTTCATCCCACCTCTTTTGACTTCAACAGGATACAGGGGTGACCTCGAGATTCAGACGCCCCCATAGTCTCACCATACGATTTCCTTTCTTTTTCCAAAACCCACAAAAATGATAAATAGAAAAATAGATAGAGAATAGAGAAAGGGAATGAATCGAATCCTCTTAGTTAACCTGAAAATGAGCGAAATACACTCAATACTCAGATGTCAAAGAGCACAAAGTTATTTGCGCAATAGCCTAAGGCTGTTAAGGCCGACAAGAACGGTGCCTCCTTCATGAAGGATCACAGCTAGCCAAAGAGGAATAATCCCTAGGAGAGCAGGCGTTGTTGCAAGAATAATGACACCGAGCGCAAGAGTGAGATTTTCTCGGACGATGAGCATTGTTTTCTTTGCTTTATTATGAAGCCAGCTGACGAGGTGGAGGTCATCTTGGAGAAGGACGATGTCCGAAGCATCGATGGCAGCGGCACTACCGATTTTCCCCATAGAGATTCCGACGCTTGCACGGGTCAGAGCGGGCGCATCGTTGATTCCATCTCCTACCATTGCAAGATGTTTCTCTGCAGAAAGCTTAGAAACAGTTTCAAGCTTGTGTTCAGGGCGCAGATCGGCATAAACTTGATCAATACCAAGTTTTTTTGCAACAGCATGTGCACTTTCTGCATGATCTCCAGTGAGCATTACTACTTCCAAGTTTTTTTCTTTGAAGGCTGCCAGAACCTTTTTCACTTCAGGGCGCAGAGTATCAAAGAAGCGGAAATCAAAAAGAGATTCACCTATCTGCAAGAAGGAGATCATTTCCCCTTTCTTATCTAAAGGTTTATCTGGAGAGATAAAGGCTTCGTTCCCGATCTTCACTTCAACACTTTTTCCGTCAAGTTTTGCGCACCCCTTTAGGCCAAACCCTGGAACCGATTGAAAATGGGTAAGAGTCGTTGGTTGGATCTTCTTTCCATCTGCATAGATGCAGATGGCTTCGGCCATAGGGTGTGTGACGTGACGCTCTAGAGCACTTGCAACACTAATGGCAGCATCAATAGAATAGGAAACCGAGCCAATAGGTTCGATCCCTGTACAGGTGAGCTTTCCTGTTGTGAGTGTTCCTGTTTTATCAAAGGCAATGGTATGGCATGCGGCAAAGGCATCCAGTGTTACCCCCCCCTTCAATAAGACCCCTTTTCGTGCGCATGCGCTAATAGAGCTGAGGTAGGCTGTCGGCGTTGCGATGATTAAAGCGCAAGGAGATGCTGCAATCAAAAAGGTGAGTGCTCGGTAGAGAGAGCCTTCAATTCCCAAGAAGGGAATCGAAAAAAACCATGGAAGAGTGAGAGCAAAAATAAAAAAGAGGGAAATAATAGTGATTGCATAGCGTTTTCCAAACTTATCTAAAAAGCGTTGGAGTTTTGGCTTCATTCCTTGCGCTTCATTAATCAGTTTTATGATTTTGGAAAGGGTGGATTCAGCGCTGGTTTTCATTACCTCAACTGTCAACGTTCCATCAAGATTACGGCTTCCTGCTTGCACGGCGTCGCCTGGAGTCTTGGAAACAGGGACACTTTCCCCCGTTAGGTGAACAAGGTTTATAAATGAGGAGCCATCGATTACATTTCCGTCGAGAGGGACAACTTCACCTGCGCGTATAAGAAGACGTGTTCCTATATTGATTTCTCGCACAGATTTCTGAAATAGGGTTCCATCTTCTCCAATAACCATTCCGACTGTGGGAGAAAGATGATTTAAATTAATGAGAGCTCCCTTGGCACGTCTTGAAACGGATTCTTCTAGCGCTCCAGAAAATGCAAAGAGAACAAGAAGCAAACCGCCCTCCATTTGGCTCCCGATTAAAAAAGACAGAAAGGCGGCAAGTGTCATCAAAACATCGATGTTAATTTCTAAGTTTTTAATATCTTCAATCGTGTGGAGTAGCGCAGGAGTTCCGACTAAAAAATAGACTAGAAGCAAAAAGAGGTGCGAAAGATCTGGCATGAAAAACTTGGCAACAAAAGAATTTAGAAGGAAAAACCCAGCAAGCAAAGAGCTTTTTAGGCTCAGGTTTTTTGCCCAAGCACGAGATCCCTTTTTTAGGAATGGACTAATACTTTCTTCCTGCCCTGAAGTAAAAAATTCATCAAAGATATAGGGGGACTCAGAGGAAGACATGGTCCATCCATTTTGCACATAGATGAATACTGCCAATTACTAGTATTCCCACAGCTAAATTCCAAACCAGTGACTTAATAAGTTGATTTCCTTCAAGTTTGCTCGCAAGAAGAGTGGCTGAGGAAAAAACAATTGCTAAAGCAAAAATTGTTCCAAGAAATCCTCCAAAAAAATATCCAATACCGGCGCAAAGTGTTGCAACGATGACACCAATACCGGCCCCAACGGCTTGTTTTAGAGGATGCTCATAAGATTCAAGCGTTAGGCCCAACTCTTCTTCAAGCATTACCCGAAGAAGACGATTGTCATCAGCCATAAGTACTTCAATCACCTGGTCGAGAAGTTTTCCTGTCAGCCCTTTCTGTCGATACATAGCAGTGAGTTCTTCTTTCTCCTGTGCTCGGTGATGCTGGATTTCCCATTGTTCTTGCTCAATCAAACGGTGCAAGCGCTCCAAACGGGCCCATCCAAGCAAACTGCTTCTTCCTATTTTCCAAAGAAGCCAGCCTGCAGCAAAAAGACCTAGGAGCCACAACGCTTTTGATGTGGAGATCCCAAGCGCGCTAAATAGAATCCACATTCCCAAAAAAAAGATCGCTGTTTCTTTTGCACTATCTGCCCCAGCAGAGATATGGCCAGGAGTTTCGGTTCCATGGGATTCTGCTGTTGCTTTGGCGCCTTTTTCTCGGGCAATCTTCAAATGCTCAATAACATCTTTTCCTTCAAAATGTTCGTGGGATTGCTTTGGCGTTTTTGATGTCATGGTACCATTCTATCAAACAATGAATATTGATCAACACAATCTTAGGCTTGTAATCTCTAATCGTATGGTTTTATAGACAAATTGTTTGGAGTTACAAGAGCTGCCGTATTAAAGTGGATACGCAAAGCAGGTGAACTCATAGATAAGCCTAAAATTCCTTCGAATATTAAGGAAATGGAGTTTGATGAGATGTGGCACTTTATTGGTTCAAAAAAAACAAATTGTGGATCATCAAGGCCTTGGATCGTGCTTCAAGAAAAACTATCGCATGGGTGCTCGGTCGTCGTAGCGTTGCAACGTTCCGAAAGCTCTATGATAAAGTCAGTCATTTAAAAGAGTGTATATTTTTCACCGACGACTGGCCCGCTTTCGCAAAGGTTCTTCCCAAATCTCGGCATGTAATAGGAAAGTCTGGGACTACTGCTATCGAGCAGGATAATAGTAACACTCGCCATCACCTTGAGAGAATGACAAGGAAGACAAAAGTGCTTTCTAAAACAAAGGAAATGGTTGATACAACTATTAAGTTGTGGTGTGCTCTTTCAGATCCCAAAATATTCACTGCGTTTCAAAAATTAGGGATATCAACTTTTAGGTAAACACTCTCAAACACATTAAACCCTAACTAATTATACTCAAACTCGCTAGATTGTATTTAATCGAGTTTTAAGCCATTTTACACTCCCTCAATCCCACCACAGCTCCAAATCCACGATAACGCAACACAGCTCAATTACGAGACGTTGTCCTATCAAAGAATCATAGATTTTTTCTGGGAAGTAGCTTATGGAAATACTCTCGAAAAAGAGCTCAATGCAGCACAGACCAATCAAGTCATGGAGTTTGTCATCTTTTTAGCTAGAAATGGCATAAGAGATGATGATCTGGAAGCTAAATATCAATCTACACTATTTATAAAAATTTCTCAACAGAACCTAGTTCTCTAGAATATTTTTGAGAAGTTTGCAAAGCTCAAGGTGATCAGATGTAGAGATGAGCTCACGCGCGGCATGCATGGAAAACTGTGCAAGGCCAATATCAACTGTTTGGATTCCCGTTTGGGCAGCAGTGATTGCTCCGACAGTGCTTCCACAAGGAAGGTTTGATTCCGAGGCAAACGATTGGTGAGGGATATTTTTCTTCTGGCATAGTTTCACAATTTGGGCTGCTGTAAGTCCTGAAGTTGCATAGCGGTGATTTGCATTGTACTTAATCACAACACCACCACCAATTTTGGGAGCATTTTCTTTATCGTACCTGCTTTTATATCTAGGGTGGAAAGCGTGGGCCATATCGATCGATACAAAATGAGATCCTTGCTTCATCCTGAGAAAATCTTCTTCTCCCATTTTGTAGGAGAGGGAGATGCGTTTAAGAATATCGATAAAAAAAGGAGAACTTGCCCCTTCATCTGTTCCAGACCCAATCTCCTCATGATTCCAGAAAATCGCCATTTGAATGGTGCTTTTTGGGTGTTTTTCAGCCCCTAAAAGGGCAAGGAGAGAGGCGTGTGCACTAGCCAGGTTATCGAGGCGGTAAGAGCTTACTAGATCGCTTGTAATTCCAGTGAGACGGGGCTTTTCATCAGGGATAAGGTACAGATCGGCGCCTAATAGTTCGTTTTGTTTGATTCCAGTGAGCTGTTCAAAGATTTTCCCCGGTTCTCGATGTTTTCCGTGGATCCCTAGAAGAGGGCAGAGGTGGTGTTGCTTATCAATTTTTTTTGGCTTTTCATTCGTATCACGATCTAAATGGATTGCAAGGCTTGGAATCATCACAGGAGCGTGGTCTAGGAGAACTAGTTGCTGATCAATGGTGTCGCCCTTTGAAAGAAGCAGACGTCCTGCAATCACCAGGTCGCGGTTCATCCATGTACTTAGAATAGGGCTTCCATAAGTTTCAACGCGGAGGAAAGGGAGTCCTTCATCAATAAAGACAGGGTTTGGCTTCAGTTTAAGTGCGGGACTATCGGTATGAGAAGCAAGGATAGTTGTTTTCTTTGGAGATTGTCTTGGTAAAACAAATGCACAGATCGAGCCACCTCTTTCGACAAAGTAGGCACTCCCGGGTTTGAGATCCCATTTTTCTTGTTCGTCAAGTGGAGTGTAGTCCTGTTGCGCTAAGCGGTTCCCAATTTCGAGGGTTGCATGCCACGCTGTAGGACTATCCCCTAAAAAACGGAGGAGGTCTTTGAGTGCATCATATGTCATATCTTTGCATTGTACAAAAATCTTTTCTTTTATCTAAGGAAAATTTAAAATCAAACCTCTTCAATTCGAAACAAGAGGAACAATCAATGGAAAATATGGCAGTTTTTACTGGTTGGGTGACCAATAAAGGTTTGCAAGCATGGAAGTCACTAAATTCGAGTCCTCAAGAAGCCCAAGAAGCTCTCAAACTGCATGGGAAAAGTGTTCTTGTAAAATATAAGAATCAAAAAGAAAATCCTACAGCAAAAGAAATTAAGAATATTGTACTTGACATTCTGCAGCCTGTACAGACTCTAGAAGTCACAGGGGTAGCGGTTACGATTGGTTGCTATTTGGCATCGAAAGTGATGCCCTGGCCCATTAGTTGGATCTGTAAGGCTACGATGGTCGGCTCCGCCTACTTTACTTTTCAGATGTGGCAAGCTAAAGACGCAATTCTTGAAGAATTTTTCTTTTTTGAAAAAAGTGGAGAGAGAGAAATTGATAAAGAAATGTTTATTGCACATGTTGGTGATTTAGCGAACCGAGCTCTCGCAAAATGTACGCTGTTTAGACTGGTGACCTCTGCTGATCAAACCCAGTCTTTTCGCGATATGGGAACGATTATAGGCACTATAATTGATAGTTCCAAAGATGAGAAGGAATTACAAGAACGGATTGATAATGGCTTTTTTAACACATTATCTCATTTTATGGGTTAAGTTAGGGCGTGCATTCCATCCAAGTATTTATGGAGGATGGTTGGAATCACCACTGAACCGTCCTCTTGTTGATTGTTTTCCAAAAGAGCAACCATCAGCCGGGAAGTAGCAAGGCCAGATCCATTCAGAGTGTGGACAAATTCAGGTTTTTCGTTCCCTTTTTTGAAGCGTATGCGCGATCTGCGCGCCTGAAAATCAGTACAGTTAGAAATCGAAGAGACTTCATAATAACGGTCTTGTCCAGGGAGCCAAACTTCCAAGTCAATTGTTTTTGAAGAAGCAAAAGACATATCACCTGTGACAAGAAGCATAGAGCGGTAGTGAACTCCAAGCGCAAGAAGAATTTCTTCAGCACTTTGAACCATTAGATCATAGATTTTTTGACTTTCTTCAGGGTGGGTAACGCAGAACATTTCCACCTTGTTGAATTGGTGCGTGCGGATAAGTCCTCTTTCTTGAGAGCCTGCAGCACCTGCTTCCTTTCTAAAACATGGGGAGTAAGAGGTGTATTTGAGAGGGAGAGTATCAGCGTCAAGGATTTCATCGTAGTGAATTCCGTTGAGGACTGCTTCAGAAGTGGGGATCATGTAGAGGTGATGGTCTTTATCTTGGAGCTTAAAAAGTTGATCTTCAAACTTTGGAAGATGAGCGGATCCAAATAAGATATCGGGGCGGCCGACTAAGGGGAGCATCCACTGCTCAAAACCGTTTGAAACGTGGGTGTCGATCATAAAATTAATGAGAGCCCACTCTAGGCGAGCACCCATGCCGCGGTAAGAGGGCCAGCCACTTCCTCCAATTTTCGCTCCCCTTTTGAAATCAAACAGCTGGAGCTTTTCATTGAGTTCCATGTGGTTTTTAGGTTGAAAGGAAAAAAAAGGTTTTGTGCCAACAGACTTGATTAAAACATTTTCTTGTGGGTCAAGAGAAGCCTTGATATCATCAGCCGGGAGATTGGGAAGGCATCCTAGTTCAAAATTCAATTGCTCTTCAAGCTCAGAAAGTTTGTGGTCGAGGGTTGAAATTTTTTCTTTTACACCTTCTATTGTTTTCAAAAGATTGGTAGTATCTTCTCCTTTTCTTTTGAGTTTCCCAATTTCTTTAGCGCTTTGATTGCGGCCCGTTTTAAGCTCTTCGCTTTCAGCCTTAAGTGCGCGAATCTCTTCATCAAAACTTAAGATTTTTTTTAAGCTTGCTTCAGGATCTTTTGTTTGAAGTTTTTTTTCGATTTCCGTGGGATTGCCACGTATGAGTTTGATGTCAAGCATACCTAGTTCCTTTCCTCAGAGGATATACATCATTTCCTACTTGAAAGATAGGGAATTTGTTGATACCATAGGTTCTTCCTTCATTTAAATTTTTATTGAGCAGTTCCAATGGTAAAGCAGAAACAACAAGAAGCACAAAACCCTCTTATTCTCCGGTTCCACAGACTAATGGACGCCTTTGCAAAGTCCGATGATGAGAGAGACTTTTATCTCGACACTTTAGAAGGTTTTTTGGTGTTCGCAGACCTCGACAAAAATTCTGAAGAACTTGATCGCCTAGAGAAAGAACTTCAAAAAAATCAAGAGAGATATCGCCTTCTTCCGAAGATGACCTATTATGAAACCAAGAAGTTTATGGAAGGGTTTGTGAATGAAAAGGTTTACGACATCGACACAAAGGAAAAACTTCTAGATATCATCGGGTCTAAAGAGTCGCGGGAAAATTTTCTCGAATTCATTTATGATCACCTAACCGAGCTCGAAAAGTGGCAGCAGTATTATCACGAACGTTCTCGGATTCGTATTATCGAATGGCTGCGCCAAGAGTCGATTCAATTTGCATTTGAAGAAGATCTTGATATCGTCAAGCCAATCTTAGAGAAAGTGAGGCATAACCTTTTCGAAGTAAAAGTTTCAAAAGAAATTCAAGGTGCTCGTGATGCAATCACCACAAAATCAAAGATCTATTATTCTAATGAGGCATTGAACCCTCGCCCTAAACGAGGACGTCCTCCGAAGCAAGCGCAAAAAGTAGAGCTTGAACCCCAGTATACCCTTGATATCTATATGACAGTTCCTCCTGCTATGCGCCCCTTTCAATTTAACCCTGACTTTACCAGTACTGCGGTGACCTTCTCTGCGAAATTTGATACAGAAGCTCAGCTTATTGCAAGCCTTCGAGGAAGCTCACGCGTGAAGATTGATACAAAACTCGAAGCTTTATCTCAGCGTCTTGAATCGCTCCGTCACCTGTCAGATCGACTCAAGAGCTCTTCTGCGATCAGCATTGAATCGGAAGAAAAAATGATTCAAGCTGTAAGTCAACAAGGGGTAGATCCTGAAAAAGGAAAGATTTCCAACATCGCAAAAGGGTTTCTCCCTAAGGAAAAAGAGAAGCAGCCTACAGATAAAGGAGAGATTCAAGAGATGATGCAGAAAAAGCGTCAAGCAGGGATCAAACAGGTGACTCCTATGACAAAAGGCAAGAAAAAGAAGGACGATGAGTGATGGTCACAACCATGCCCATGCTAGAGCTTCTTGATCTTGCTTCCAAAAAAAGGTGTTATAGCGCGCTTGAGGACATCTATCGTGCACGCTTCATGGATGAGAAAATGCAGAAGCTTGTTCGGCAAAATAAGGGAGGAACTTTCCACCTATATACGGGTGGCCATGAACTTATTGGTGTTATGTCTGGCCATGCCCTCACTGCCGGAAAAGATTGGGGTTTTCCTTACTATCGCGACCGCGCCTTCGCCATTGGCCTTGGATGCGATCTCAGTGAAATATTTGGTGCTTTCTTAGCCAGAGAAGTTCCCCACCACTCTGGGGGACGCATGATGCCCGACCATTTCTCCCATAAGCAGCTCCGTATTCCGTGTCAATCAAGTGTTGTCGGTTCTCAGTTTCTACAAGCAGCTGGTGTGGCCAAAGCTTCTCGACTCGCTGGAACGGATGAGGTTGTTTACGTGTCTGGTGGCGATGGATCTACCTCGCAAGGGGATTTCCATGAAGCCCTAAACTATTCATGTCTTCACAAGCTAGGAGTGATCTTTGTGATCCAGGATAATGGATGGGCGATTTCTGTTCCTGTTGAAGATCAGACAGCAGGAGGCTCTATCGCGCACATGGCGAAGGGATACACTAATCTAACCGTTCATGAAATCGATGGATGCGATTATGAGGCCGTATCAAAGGTACTTCATGCTGCTGTTCAAAAGGGGCGCAAGTTAGAGGGGCCCACTCTTATTGTTGCGAAGGTTCCCCGTCTTGGAGCCCATAGCAGTAGCGACGATCCAAAAAAATATAAAACCGATGATCACTTTGCAGATGATGTTGCGCGTGATCCGATTCCTCGTCTTGAAGATTACCTACTTAAAAACAATATACTCATTCAAGAAGAGATTGAAACGCTTCGCGAAAAGATTCAAGAAGAGATTGAAACCGCGGCCATAGAAGGAGAGGAGTTTCCTCTTCAAGATCCCGAGCGAGTCCTTGATCATATTTACAAAGATGTTGACACCGCGTTTAATGAAACTCCAGAAAAGAGGGGTGAAAGCGTTGTGATTATGGATGCGATCAATCATGCTATAGACGAAGAAATGGAAAAGGATTCTGGCGTCATTGTTTTTGGGCAAGATGTTGCTCGCGGAAAGGGGGGAGTTTTTGGAATCACCCGAGGCTTAACAGATAAATATGGTGAAGAACGGTGTTTTAACACCCCACTTGCAGAGTCCACGATCGTTGGAACAGCTATAGGTCTTTCTGTTCATAGCCACTTTAAACCTGTCGTAGAAATTCAGTTTGCTGACTATATCTGGACCGGGTTTAACCAGCTTTACAACGAACTTGCCAGCTTTAGTTACCGTGCAAATGGTGAATGGAACTGTCCCATTGTGATCCGCATGCCCTCTGGTGGATACATCCAGGGAGGTCCCTACCATTCACAAAATATAGAAGCCTTTTTGGCTCATTGCCCTGGTCTTAAAGTTGTGATGCCTAGCAACGCAGCTGATGCAAAGATGCTTTTAAAAAGTGCCATTCGAGATCCTAATCCTGTCATTTTCCTTGAACACAAAGCACTCTATCGCCAGCGCGTGTTCTCTGCAAAACCTGAACCGACAAAAGATGAAATCATCCCTCTTGCCAAAGCTTCTATTGTTCACGAAGGAACGGATGTCACCCTTGTCGCTTGGGGACTCATGGTTCATATGGCCTCAGAAGTGGCACAAAAACTTGAAGGCGAAGGAATTTCCGTTGAAATTATTGATCTTCGAACGATCGTACCTCTTGATATTGAGACTGTTATAACTTCAATCGAGAAAACAAGCAAAGTATTGATTGTGCATGAAGCCCCTGTGATGTGCGGGTTTGGTGCCGAAGTTGCTGCTCAAATTTCGGAGCAGGCTTTTGAACTTCTTGATGCACCTCTTAAGCGCCTTGGTGGCAAGAATACCTGCGTTCCTTACGCCAAACAATTAGAAGATGTCGTTCTCCCTCAAAAGGGAGACCTCGAGAGTGCCATCCGAACTCTCTCCACATACTAAACGCCTGCCAAATCAAATAGGTATAAAACGCCCTTAGAAGTGCCGCAGAATGCTTTGAAAAGGAATTCCCCCCTTTTATTACTGATAGAAGGGATTCCTCCCCAATTGGGGTTGAATGGTATTAAGTGGTTTGTTTGGCGCGTTTGCGGCGAGTTGTGGGCTTTTTAGAGAGCTCTGTAAGAAGCTCCCGTTTTTTATTCTGGGCTTTGGATGGATTGTCGAGAAAATCATCAAGATGGATGAGATGAGCCAGGAGACTTTCTTGAGTTTTGTGAAGAGCGGCAAAAAGGTGGGTATCATCTGCGACCTCTTTGAGTGCTGCGGCATTTTTGATCAGTTGATCTAATGTTGCATCGATTTCATTTAGTATTTCTTGCCGATTCATAAAAATCCTTGTTAGTTTCTTTGTATAATTATTATGAATTAAAAATGTCAACATTGGTTTAATAATATATGTGTAAGAGATTGATTTTTTTGTAGAAAGAATTTTCATTTCCTGGTAAACCCCTTGTATTATGTTTAAGTTTTGTCCATTAGCATCGGGTTCAAAAGGGAATGCCATTTATATTGGCACAAGGGAGACGAAACTCTTAATTGATGCGGGAATTAGTTTTAAAGCTCTTAGTGAAAAGCTGGGGGAGATCGATGTCGATATAGGAGAAATTGATGCGATCCTTGTCACCCATGAACATGGGGATCATATTCGGGGCCTTGAAAAGACGGCAAATAAGTTAGGCGTTCCAGTTTTTGCGAATAGCGAAACGGCAAAGGCTGCAATTGGGGAAATGAAGGAGCGTCCGCGCTTTAAGATCTTTTCAACTGGAGAAACGTTTGAGTATGGAGAGATGGAAATTCACCCCTTTAGCGTGCAGCATGACACGCTTGATCCTGTCGCCTTTACGATTCGTTTTGGGGAGATAAAGATTGGTATATGCGCGGATCTTGGATTTGTCACAACTCTTGTGCGGGCTCATCTTTTAGAGTGTAATTATCTCTATATTGAGGCGAATCATGAGCCGTCGATGGTTTATGCGTGCAACCGGCCGATGATTTACAAACAAAGGGTGCTTGGGCGGCAAGGACATCTATCAAATGATGCATGTGCAGATCTTGTGAAAGAGATCGATCATGAGGGATTAAAGCATGTCTATTTGGCTCATCTTTCAGCTGAATGTAACAATCCTGAACTTGCGATAAAGCGGGTGAAAGAACGGGCAGAGCGGGAAATTTCTATTTCGATCGCTTATCAAGAAAAAGTTAGTCAAATTATAACGGAATCATAAGGCCATCGTAGGCAATGTCCATCTTGATATTGAGGCCACATTCTTGGAGGTTCTTCATAGTAGCAGGCCTCATTTTTGCTGTTACAAATTTGAAGTTCTTTCTTTCAATGTTAAGGAATTAACAGAAAACGCATTAGAGGTACATGCAATAAGAATTTTTCGCTTATTGCCCATAGGGGAATACACCGCTTCCTAAATTGTATATTACTTGAGCAAATTTTTAGGGCTAGTCTTTTTTAAGTAAAACCCTACGGCGGCTGCCGTCTTGGGAACCAATCACTCCGTTGGACTCGAGCTCGTCCATGAGTGAAGCTGCGCGGGCGTAACCGATCTTGAGCTTCCTTTGAAGGAAAGTGGTTGAGGCGGTTCCCGTTTCGGTGATGATTTGATGGGCTTGAGAATAAAGGTCATCCTTTCCTGATCCCGCGCCTTCAGAAGCGAGCTCTGTCTCTGCCATTTGGTCAAATGATTTGATAAGATAATTTGGTCCTGCTTGGCATTCGATACAGTCAATCACTCGGTTGATATCTTCATCACGGATAAAAACGCCCTGGGCTCGGGTGAGGACATGAGAGCCGGGCGGAAGGAAGAGAAGGTCTCCATTCCCAAGAAGACTTTCGGCTCCATTTTCATCGAGGATAATCTGGCTATTGACCCGACTCGCTACTTTGAAAGAAATACGGCTAGGAAAGTTGGCTTTAATCAGACCTGTAATTACTTCACGTGAAGGACGTTGTGTGGCTAAAATAAGATGAATTCCAACGGCTCGCGCCATCTGTGCAATGCGCGCAATGGGTGTTTCTAGATCAGCACTAGAAGCCATCATTAGATCGGCAAACTCATCGATAATTGCAACAATGTAGGGCATTTTGCGGGGGATTTCTATCTCCAGTTCTGCTTCCCTTTCAGGGTTTACCCTTCGATTGTTAAAAGCATGTATATTGCGCAGTTTTAGCCGTTTAAGCATTTCATAGCGGTAGCCCATTTCTTTTACAAGCCAATTTAATGCTGCATATGCACCATGTGCTTCTGTGATCACTGGCGCAATCATATGAGGGAGGTTTGCATAGGAACTAAGCTCGACTTTCTTAGGATCGACAAGAAGGAGCTTTACTTCATCAGGGCGAGCTGTCATGAGAATCGACATCACAATACTGTTAATGCAAACAGACTTTCCTGATCCTGTTGCTCCGGCAATGATGCAATGAGGCATCTTGGTGAGATCAGAAATGACATTTTCCCCCGTAACCGTCTGCCCCATCATTAGGGGGATATGGAGCTTTTTATTTCCCTTCTGATATTCACCGAGCATTTCCTTGAAACCGACTTCTTGCGGGTAAAGGGAGGGAACTTCCACACCAACAGCGGCCTTTCCAGGAATCGGGGCAATAATCCGAATCGATTTGGCTTGCAAATTGAGAGCAATATCGTTTTCAAGAACTTTAATTTTCTGAACCTTGACCCCAACAGGTGGGTGGATTTCAAATGAGGTAATTGTAGGGCCGCAATTAATCTCTCCAACTTTTCCTTCCACTCCAAAACTTAGAAGCGTTTCTTCAAGGACCCTTGCCTGCTTTTCGAGATCTTTTTTTAGTGTCGGCTTATCGAGTTTTTTCGCATTGGTCAGCAGATTAAGTGGGGGAAGGCGAAATCTTTTGAAAGCTCCCACATACGTTTTCGTATCCATGTTTTTTTTCACACGACCAGGTGTGGGTCTTTTTTCTAAATGTGTTGAGATTTTTAAGTCGGAAATTTCTTCGTCTTCTTCTTCATAAGATGGAGACTTAACAGTCTGCAAGGGAGGTGGAGCGATGATTCTGTGCTGTTTTTTCACTCGAGTGGGTTTAAAGTCTGCTGCTACCTTCTTCAAAAAATTTCCTGCGATCTTTATCAAAGACCAAAGATTCTTTGTAAGAGGAATGACACGTGTGTTGGTAAAAAGAATAAGCGCCATCATTCCTGTCAGAGAGAAGGTAATGAACACTCCAACGTTGCTAAGCAAGCGCTGCAAATTGAATGTCGGAACATCTCTTAGCAAGTAGTAAAGGGGAACCCCGCCCAAGTTGAAGCGAACCACTTTGTGAGGGAATGGATAACTGCTTAAATAGATTTCAGAGTAGAGTTTTTCCTGAATAAAACCACTTGAAAGACCCCCATTTTCGGCAAGTAAGTTGAGGAGCATCGACAAAGAGAGAATCCCAATCCCAAAATATACTGTTTTCATTCGAAGGAGCCTAGGGGTTCCCCCCATTAGCATCTTCCAACCAATCCAGCCAAGATAGGCCACTACTAAATACGCAGAAATTCCGAGGGACCACATCAGACCAAGGCCAAGGCCGTAACCAATCATTCCTAGCCAATTTGCTTGCGGCGATCCGTGCACGAAGCTAAGAAAACAAAGACCCAAAAGAATGCTCCCAATTAATGTTAGGAGACCTTTAATCTCTGGATGTGTTTGTTTCTTATTGTTCATGAACCTATCCCATCTATTACAAATGTCAGAATTTTGAGGTATTTTTTTTCAAAATTTGATTCCTCTTTGTACGCCATACTTAGTAAATTATGGTAAAAAAAGGAACCAAATTCTGTGGGCAAAAGCCCAAAAGGGTGTTGTTTATAATAATGGGGTAGGTGCATATCCCTTAGTCTAACAAAAATTTCCGCAATCTCAAAGGCAAATTTTTTAGGATTCTATTGTCGAAAAACTCTTTAAAATTCTTTCAAAGGATTCGATTTATTCTTAGGGACAAGGATTAGTTAGATAGTTTTTCTAACAATAGCCCTATATTACCGAAGTCATTTCGGTCAAGGGTCCCATAGTAGAAAGGAACATATTAAATAGGGAGAGTGGTTACCTAAAAAGAGGGCGATCGACGGGACTTGAACCCGCGACGTCTTGAATCACAATCAAGTGCTCTACCAACTGAGCTACGACCGCCATCGCGTGAACTAAGCATTTTTACTGATTGAGAGATTTTAGGTCAATCCCTCAGGAACATTCAAAAAATATTTTTCGTTCAGAGATCGGCAAAGGTAATAAATAATATTCAACGTGAATTTGATTTTTAAATATCACATAATCAATAATTTAAGTGTAAATTTTTCGATGTTAATCGACGGATTTTTTTCTTGTAAAGAGCAGACAGCTAATCTAGTCAATTAAATTGATTAAAAAATTGATTGGAGGGCGGTGTTAGGAGTAGAATTCTTAAAAATCAACTGGAAGGTTAGCTTCTCTAATAATTGGAGCCAATCTTGCAGCTTTACTTTTTGCATTTTCGAAAAGATTTCCAATATACAAAGCCTAAAATAGCGCTGCTAAGAAACAGTGCTTGCACGATGTTGATCTTGAAGAGAAGCTTTCGGGGTGCTCCCTCAATGAGTGTGACCAAAAAGGAAGCGATTGGAGATGCAAGCATGTCTGCATGGAGCAGAAAAAGAGCAAGCAAAGCGGCAAAGAGGAAGGGGACGAAGAGGTTATAAAAAAGAGAAATTAGGGGGAATGTCTCAAAATGAAAGAGGATCAGGGGAAGGGTAAAGGCTAGAACGCTCCCTTGGAGGGCAAGTCCTTTGCGGAGATAGGCGCAAAGAATGTAGCCGCATTGATCGAGTGTGGACGTTTCAGTAATCACATGATAGGGGCGCTTTGGTAGAAGCACAGTCAGCTGTTCTTCCAATCTGCGGTAAAAAAGAATGATGCCGAGGGTTGCACTGAAGCTGAGTTGAAACCCCACGTTTGTGATCACAAACGGATTAGAAATCAGAGCAAATAGAAGGGCTACACCAAGGGCGTTGAGCGGAGTTGTACGGTATCCGAATAGGATTCCGACAAGGTAAAGCAACACACCGATCCATGCTCGGCTAATTGATGGCCCCCCACCCATATAAAAAAAGTAGGTTCCTAAAAGGAGAATGAGGATTAAGGCTAGGAGTTTTTCGGAAAAAATCCGTTTGAGGATAGAGGAGAGAAAGAAAGTAAGTAGGGCAAAATGGAATCCTGAAATGGCGAGCAAGTGAGCCAGCCCAACGGATCCAAAGTGGTAAGAAAGATAGGGGTTTTCAAGGTTTCCCGTGGCAAGGCCCGAAAGGAGCACTGCAACTTTGGGGTTTTTAAAACGGGTATGGATCTGTTTCTTGACTTTCTCTTTTATCTGAAAGCGCCATTCAGCAAGGCTCCAGGTTTTTTCAATCGGTTCCCATGGGGACTCTGGTTTGAAAATATAGTGCCCTTTCACTCGCTCGCGAAGGGTCCCTTTTGAAAAAAAATAGTCTTTGTTAGCAAGGGGGCGGTTGTCACTCTTTCGAAGGTAGATGCGGCAGGGAAGAGAGTCTAACGTTCCGATGTAGGCAATGGTGGTTTGGATAGGGCTGACATTTTTTTTCACTTCTTGAATTTTAAAGCGTCCACTTTCTTTTTGTCCTGAGGGATACAGGCCCAAAAAAAAGGCAATGATCATGAGGCTTAGAAGAACAAGCGCGGCAGTGAAAGCAGGGGTTAGTCTTTTTGGCATCGCCAGTAGTATTGGTTTGTCAGTTTCTGATAGAGAAAATAGGTCATTACAATATAATGGTTTACAAGATGGAATTGATTTTTTGCAAGATGATCTTCCCCCGTTTTTATAGACACTTTTTTCTTCAAATTTCACCGGGCTCAAATATCCCAATGTTGAATGCCTTTTCTTATTGTTATAGTAGCATTCTATATAGTTAAATATTTCCTTTTCAACAGCTCCTACGCATTCTCTCTTAAGAGAATTGAAAAAACTTTCCATTGGGGCATTGTCATAGCAACTTCCTTTTCCACTCATGCTTCCAATCATGTTGTTTTTCTTTAGACTTTTATCTATTGCTTCAGAGCCGTATTGTGATCCTTGATCGCTATGAAATATTATCCCTTCTACAGCTCCTCTTCTTGAGACTGCCTGCTCTAAAGCTTGTATGAGCAGTTTTTTTCTCATATGCTTTTTGATGGAATGCCCAACGATTTTCCTAGAATAAAGATCTATGACTGTACATAAATATGCCCACCCTTTGCCTGTCCTTATATAGGTAATATCGCTGACCCATTTAGCATTCTTTTTCTCTGCCGTAAAATTCTGGTTAAGTAAGTTCGGCTTCTTCTCTTTTACTACTAACTTCTTTCCTTTTCTTTCTTTGTTTTGCAACTAAATTGTTCTTCTTCATAATGTTAGCAAATCTCTTTTCACTACAGTGCACCCCTTTTTCCTTCAGTTCCATAAAAATTCTTGGGCTTCCATATCGTTTTTTGTGCTCATAAAAAATCTGTTCTACTTCTTCGGTAAGCTTCTCTTCTTCTTGAACTCTTTTTCCTTTTGACATCGAGGAGAAAATGCCCATGGCCTTTTTTAAGATTTCTCTTTCCTGCTTTAAGATCCTATTTTCTTTTTTCAACCGCTTAATCTCTTCTTCTTCCCTTGCCTGCTTCTCAATCTTAATCAATCGGCCACGGTCATGCTTACTGAGCCATACTTTTAGCGTGGAAACACCTATACCCAGATCACTTGCTACCTCTTCTCTCACTAACTTGACCGCATTCCCTTTAAATTCATCATTTGCTTTTACTCCTCTTTAAGTTCGAGAAATCTATATCATAACTGTCCTATTTTTCGGGGGAAGATCAATATGCTTTGGGAGATGTTAACAGATAAAGAAATGCAACAATTATTAGAGCGGTCTTTAGAGTCAAGCTTCGGCGCTCAACAGGATTTATTCATAAGAGAAGACAATAGCGGAAATGGGCAGTTGTTGATGGTGTTTTAGATCAAAGTAGGTCTCTTTCCGGTTCTATGTCTTCTAGACCAATGTCTTTTTCATCAATATGGAAGACTGGAGCTTGGTTTTTCATTGTTGTGATCATTTGGTGATAAGCCATAAGAAATCCGTCATTAAAATCTTCATTTCTTTCTTCTGGATGATCTGCGTCTTCCTTTGCTTTTTTAGCTCTTTCTTTAAGAATGGATGTAATTTCGTTAACATAATTATGTAGGCTATCTTTTCTCATCATTTCTTACTCCATTTGACATAAAATCCCCTCCATAATTTCTTTTTGCCCTTGGAACTTTTGGATTTTCTCAGGCCATAATTTTTCTAGTAATGCTTTCTGCCTATTAGTATGAAAGTTATTCCAATTAGGGCAATGTTTCGAAGGGTTTGCAATCTTGTCTTGATGTTTAGCAATTTGTTTTTCGAAACTGCTGATACTTTTTTTAACTCTTTCGCAGATCTCCCTGCATATTCCTTTATTAAACCTGCATTCTTACTACCATTCTTTGCGGTTATGTATGCCTTACTTAAAAGCTTTCCATTCTTCGCTATGTTACTAAAACCACCAAGAGGAGGTAGCATTCCAGTGGTAAGCTTATATCTAGTTTCTTTTGCCTCTTCAGAATAGATATTAGCATGTTCTGTGCCAAAAACCTCATCAATTTTTTCATGTCCTTTAGCAACGATTTCTCGGAATGTTTCTCTAGGATCTCTTTCAAAAGGATTAATATTACTGAGGTACTCTGATGCGTTATTGATTTTTTCAGAAATAACGCCCGTTATGCTCGAAACAATGCTTAGTTGATCCGTAACTCCATCGTATAGCTAAAGTGAGTTGTTTTAGTTATACCATCTATAGAATAGATAGGATTTTCAGGGAGTACTGACAATAACTAATTTAAGTCACTTTAGCTATATAAGGAATTTGCATCAGCAAGGAATACCATTGAAGGGATTGAAGCAATGCATATGATGTAAATATATTTATTGAAAGTCTTGTTTAAGGCTCAAGGGTTAGCTGCATAAACCTGAAGAATAAAGGAAATAAGCAACTCATATCTTAGCAAACATTTTTTGCAACAGAACCCTCTAGCCTCTTAGACCAAAGAAATATGCTATTTACACTTACACCAAAACGTTTTGCTGTCTTAGCAAAACTTAAATTTTCTGTGCATCGGATCAACAGTACCTTTTTTCTAAAATCTAATGAATACGTCATTCAAAAAAATATAACTAAAACGAAATATTTTAGCTATATTGTCGTTCATTTACCTTTTGGTGGTTGCATTTCATCGTCGATTGTTTTATGAATTAATCGTGCTCCACGAAGCCCTGTCATATAGTGAAATACCCAGTCTAGCATAACAGCAAATTGACTGCGGTAACTGACTAAGTAGAAAATGTGAATGAATCCCCAAGCCAGCCAGGCAAAGAGTCCTGTTAAGTGGATCCCTTTGTAAAATCCAACGGCTCTATTTTTCCCGATGGTGGCGAGGCCTCCTTTATTAAAATACTTAAAGGGGCGTCTTTTTTCCTTGGCGACTTGACGTCGGATAATTTTTCCAACATAACGTCCTTGCTGGATAGCAGTTGGTGCGACGGCCGGGAGAGGTTTTTCATCTTTTCCTATGGTGCAGGCAGCGTCTCCAATCACAAAGATTTCAGGGCTTCCTGGAACTGAAAGGTCGGCTTCGACTACTACGCGTCCCTGGCGATCCAAGGGGACATCAAGTGTTTTTAGAACAGGGGAGGCAACGTTTCCAGCAGCCCAAATGATGTTACGGGCTTCGATAAAGTCTTCGCCTACTTGGACTCCTTCTTTGGTAATATTTGTGACGAGTTGTTCTGTCAAGACCCGCACCCCCATTTTTTCCAGGTCTTTACGTGCTCTTTTCGAGAGTTTTTCCGGGAAGGGAGGGAGAACACGGGGTGCACCTTCAACGAGATAGATTTTTGATTTTTCGGGATTGATGCGGCGAAAGTTCCTAAACATTGTCTTGTGAGCGATTTCTGCAATCGATCCTGCCATTTCTACTCCTGTAGGGCCTCCTCCAATGACAACAAAGTTGAGATATTTTTCTGCTTCGTGAATGCTATCCATCCGTTCTGCTTTTTCAAAGGAAATAAGAACTCGTTCACGGATTTTGAGGGCATCTGTAATGGTTTTAAGTCCAGGAGCTAAGGGTTCCCACTGATCGTTTCCAAAGTAAGAATGGCGTGATCCTGTTGCAATTACAAGATAGTCATAGGGTGTGTGGTCTCCATTGACAAAGAAGAGTTCTCTTTTTTCTTTATCGATTTTATCAACGGTTCCCATCAATACAGTGGTATTGTTTTGAGTCGCTACAACTTCTCTCAGGGGTGTTGCAATATCTGCTGGAGACAGTGCAGCTGTTGCGACTTGATAAAGAAGTGGTTGGAATAAATGGTGGTTTTTCTTATCGATGAGTAGAACATCAAAGTTCGCTTTACTGAGTGTTTTAACGCAGTTTAGCCCACCAAATCCCCCACCAATAACGACAACGCGCGTATAGATCATATAGAGACCCCCCTTATTTATATGTGTACATCATCGTTGCAAAAAAGTGTAAAACCTTTTTAAACTGTCGTGCTAAAAGAGCACAGGTGTATGCAAGATCAGATTGTTAAGTACTTTGAAAATAAAGAAGCTGTTTACTTAAGTGAGGCTCCCGATCTTACGTGGGAGGAGGCTCACAAGAAGTTCCCTCGATTGACCAAAGGGTGGCATGAGCTTTGTCATCTTTCTCCCATTGTTCGGTTGGAATTTCTTAGAGACTATTGGGTCAACGCCCTTCCCTATTCCCCACAACTTTATGCGTTTGTCGACAGGTTTTTTGCGAAGATCGATGAGATTGGAATGGTAGCAGCAAAGGGAAAAATTTTTTTGACCTACAGTATGAAAGAGAGTAGAACCTTCTTTTTAGGTGGGCCTCCTCTTCTAGACCAGGAAGTCGAAGGAGTTATGCATAGGATCGATTTTTCTTTGCCTCAAGATTTTCGCCAATTTTTTCGTATCCACAACGGTTTTTTTAAGGGGAGAGATACAGGAATTTTTTCTATTGGTGTGCTTTTCAAAGAAGCTGAGAGGTTTATGTCTTTAGCTCAATCTTTAACGATAGGGAATCAGTCGATCTCAAGTGCGTCTCTTCTTCCCTTTTATCGCTCTTTCGGGTTAGATGTGTATCAGTGCTTTTATCAAGATTGGTACCCCGATGGGGGAGTGGGGAATGTCCTCTGTTCTTTGAGTGAAGGAACGATCTCTGATTATCGCACAAAAGGCAAGGGACAAGAGTTTTTGGCTTTTTCTTCTTTTATTGAATGGTTGATGTTTTATATGGAGGACGTTGACGTCCGATGAAGCTCACAGTGCAAAATTTTTATGACCTATATGGTGATAGTCTAGAGCTTGAGACCACTAAATCTCAAGCAGGGATGGATCATCCAATAAAGGTTGCTCATGTCCAGCGTCCAGGACTTTCTTTGGCTGGGTATTCCATGAGAAAGAAGGATAACCGCATTCTAATCTTTGGGAGGATGGAGCTTTCCTATCTCAGAGACTTAAGCCCCAAAGTTCGAGTGGAGCGCCTACATCAAGTGATCACTTCTTCGAATCCAGCTGTCGTTGTCTCAAGAGGGCTGACGCCTCCTCGCGATTTAGTGAAACATTGCCAGCAGATAGGGATTCCTCTCTTTCGATCGCCCCTTCGATCAATGACACTGATATCAAAACTTACTGTGATATTGTCCGGTGCTTTTTCTCCGATTGAGAGTGTTCATGGAACTCTTATTGAAGCTTATGGAATTGGAGTTCTTATCCGAGGAGATTCTTCAGTCGGGAAGAGTGAAGCGGCATTAGGGCTTATTGAACGGGGTCACCGACTAATATCGGATGATGTTGTCCTTTTAAAAGGAAAGGAAGAAAAACGTCTTATTGGGTCTGGCCCAGATCTTAATAAGTATTTATTGGAGCTGAGAGGAATTGGAATTGTTAATGTTGCACATCTTTTTGGAGCGGTATCTGTAAGGAGTGAAGTTCCTGTTGATATGGTCATTCACTTAGAAGATTGGGATGCAACTCACTACTATGATCGAGTGGGACTTGAGGAGCGTTTTACGGAATTTTTGGGTATCAAAATTCCTCTCTATCTTCACCCCGTTAAACCGGGGAGAGATATTGTTTTGCTTATAGAAACGACAGTCTTAAATCACCGCCTCAAAGAGATGGGGTACCATTCAGCAAAAGAATTTAATCAAAAACTTTTAGAAGAAATAGCGAGAAAAAGACACATTGGAAGAGAAAGTTGAAGCGACTACAAAAGTGAGAAACAAGCTGGGCCTTCATGTGCGTCCGGCAACTCAGATTGCAAAAATTTTGCAAAAAAGCAAGGCGAAAGTTACGTTGACTTATAAGGGGCAGTCGGTCAATGCTCGTAGCATTATGAGTATAATGATTCTAGCAGCACCCAAAAATGCACAACTAAAAATAGAGGTTGAAGGAAGCGGTGCGCGCTTAACCCTTGAAGAACTTCTGTCCGCATTTACTAAAAAATTCGGAGAGGATGGGTAGATGTCCGATCTCTTAGAAGAGATGATTCTTAATGGAGTTCCTATCAGTGGAGGGATTGCAATTGGAAAGCTATTTTTTCTAGAGGCTTTGTTAGAGGAAATTGTTCCTGAATTTTCTATTCCAACGACCGAAGTTGAAAAAGAAATTGGACGCTATCGGCGTGCTGTTCTATCGAGCCGAGAAGACCTCCATGATTTACAATGTTTTTTAGCGAAGGAAGGCTCTACTGAAGCAGTGTCTATCATTGATACCCATATTCAAATGCTTGAAGATCCATTCATGACAACGTTTATGGAAAAGAAAATCCGTCAGCGTATGAAGAATACCGAGACGGTGTTTCGTTCAGTCATGATTGATTATGAAAAAGAGTTTTCCAAGATCAAAGATAGCTTTTTTAAACAACGCTTACTTGATGTTAAAGATCTATCCCAACGCATTCTTCGAAATCTTCACCCCCGCAAAACATTGCTGACAGAGGAAATTCCTGAAAACTCAGTGATCTTTACCAAAGAACTCATTCCGTCGAGTACAGCTGAAGCTTCAAAAGGGCAGGTCAAAGGATTCATTACAGAGATAGGAGGAACGACCTCTCATGCTGCACTGATTGCTAAATCTAAGGGAACCCCTTATGTTGCAAATATTTCTACAGATACCCTCTATCCTTATAAGGGAGCTGATGTGATCATTGATGGAAAGACTGGAATTGTTATTGTGAATCCAAATGAAATAACTCTAGGGACGTATCAAAAAACTTTCGAAGATAACCTTCAAAAAAAAGGTTTGGACATTGACGAAGGGACCGAAGGAACCGTTACTAAAGACGGAGTCAAGATAGACTTACTTGCGAATATTGAGAACCTTTCAGATCTCGATCTTCTCATCCCTTATAATGCCGAAGGGGTCGGACTTTTTCGCTCAGAGTTTCTTTTTTTCGGAAAAGAGCTCCAGAACTTTGCGGAAGAAGATCAGTTTATTCTCTACCAAAAGGTCATGAATAAAGTGCGGGGAATGCCTGTGATTTTCCGTACTTTTGATGTTGGAGGGGATAAGGGAAATGTGAATCAATATGATGCTGAACCCAACCCGGCTCTCGGATGTCGAGGCATTCGGTTCCTTCTTCGAAACAAAGAAATTTTTGTCCATCAACTCAGAGCTCTTCTTCGGGTGAGTCCTGACGGGGATCTCCGTATTCTTCTTCCCATGATTTCTGATGTGGGAGAGCTTCTCCAAGCAAAAGAGCTGATTCAAGAAGCTGCTCTTGAGCTTCGCTCAGAAGGACATGAAATTGCAGAGGAAATTCCTATTGGCTGCATGATCGAAGTCCCCTCAGCAGTGTTAATGTGTGATCACATTGCCCGGGAGTGCGACTTTCTCTCTATCGGAACAAATGACCTTATCCAGTATACACTCGCTGCGGATCGAGCAACTCAAGAGATGCATCCTTTTTATAAGTCCTCTCATCCGAGCATTCTTCGAATGATCAAGAGAGTCATTAAAGAGGCTGATAGGGCTAATATTCCTGTGAGTCTTTGCGGTGAGATGGCTTCAGATCCTTTAATGGCCCCGCTCCTACTCGGGTTAGGTGTGAGACAGCTATCGTGTGCTTCCCGATTTATTCCTAGACTCAGAAAAATGGTGACAAAGCTCACGCTTCCGAAAGTTGAAAAAGTTACCGAAGAGATTCTACGTCTTGAAAACGCTGATGTGATCGAAATGGTTCTCAAAGAGACTTTTGGTTCAATGCTAACAGATGATGGAGTCTGTTCGTAATCAATCAGAAAAATTTAGGAACATGTTCTAGTTTAAACCTGTTACACAATATTCGGAATCGTGCAAGACCTCATTTTAGTCTATACTTTTCTTTGAAATTTGGAGTACTAACCTTTAAAATCCGAATGGGAGGTTTCCCATTCCGAGTCCTTCCATTCCGTTTTCTGGAGAGTTCTCTTCAATTTTTTTGACAGCATCATTGAAGGCAACGATGATGAGATCTTGAAGACCTTCAACATCTTCAGGGTCGACGCATTCAGGATTGATAGAAAGTTTTTTAAACTCTTTCTCTCCAGAAATAGTGACTTCAACAAGACCGTTTCCCGCAGTGCCTGTGACTTCAAGTTTCTTCATATCTTCTTGCATTTGAGCAAGTTGGTCTTGAAATTGTTTTGCTTGCTTTTTCATTTTTGAAAAACCACTGCCCATCAGAACACCTCAAGTAATTGTTAATTTACCGGAAATATACCAGAAAAAGGTCTTCGATTCAATCTTATAGTGCTTTACCTTGATAAAGTTAAAACACTATATTGGCTTGAGAGAACCGTTGAGCTCGATGCTGGCAAAGCGCATGACTTGTTCGTGTTTAATCTTTTGTTTAATATTAGTCTGTGGATCTGCAGGAGCAGCTGGTGATGGTAGGGTAATCGAGGTGGCCGCAGCTGGCGATGTTTCTTGAACTAGAGGAAGTGGGGCCTTTTCTTCAGTGGGCTTAGGTGGCAGAGGCTCGTCTTTGACAGGTTCTGGAATTAGTTTCGGAGGAGGAGTTTCCCTTAATGCAGGGGTGGGGGCTTGGTTTTTAAGGTTTTCTAAGCGTTCGACGAGCGATTCTAGGGGAATCTTTTGGCTTTTTCGGATGATATGGAGAAGGGTAATTTCAAGATGGATACGTTTAAAAGGAGTGCGCTGGGCCTTTTCTAAAGCATCGATGAGATAGTCAAGAATTTCCAAGATGTGGTGTTTGGTATAGGATTTTGCTGACGCAATATATTCTGCGTGGAGAGGCTTGTCGCCCATTTGTGTCAGAGCGATTGTGCGGAAATGGTTAGTGAGACTTTCTAAAAAATGCTGGAGGTGACACCCTGTTTGGTAGATTGTTTCGCTAAGGGAAAAGGCTGCGCCAAAATCTCGATGTTTGACCGCTTTGTCTAGTTTGAAAAAGAGATCTGTTGAAACGATGCCTAGGTTTTTAACTGCATGTTCAAGAGTGATGGGGGGCTCTTCGTAGCAAAGGAGTTGATCTAAAAGGGATTCTGCATCGCGCAAGGACCCTTCAGCATGGGAGGCAATGAGATTTAGGGCACCGGGTTCAACGATAGTCTCAAGCTGTTTAACGATTAAAGAGAGCTTAGAGTAGATTTTTTCGGGGGTAATGCGGCGGAGATCGAACCGTTGACATCGACTAAGAATAGTGGGGAGTATTTTGTGGGGCTCTGTAGTGGCAAAGAAGAAGATTACATGGGAAGGGGGTTCTTCAAGGGTTTTCAGAAGGGCATTGAAAGCTTCTTTGGTGAGCATATGTACTTCATCGATAATATAAATTTTGTAGCGGCCATTTGCTGCGGCATAACCCACGGTTTCATTTAGATTGCGGATATCATCGATTCCTCGGTTGGAGGCACCATCGATTTCAATGACATCAAGTGAGTGTCCAGTGGTGATTTCTTTGCAGGAGGGGCAGGTGTTACAGGGCTCATTTTCAAGAGTTAGATTTTCACAATTCATAGCCTTTGCAAAGAGGCGGGCTAGGGTTGTTTTCCCAGTGCCTCTAGTGCCACAAAAGAGATAGGCGTGTCCGACTTTTTGTAAGCGGATCGCATTTTTTATAGTTTGTACAGTCGCTTCTTGCTCGAAAACTTCAGAGAATTTTTGAGGACGAAACTTTTTTGCAATGACTTGATATGATGACATGTTGTAACCTCTTGGCATGATTTTGCTGCGCTGGTGGTTAAAAAGCAAGTGTGGTAGGCTGAAGTTAGAACATATGGTTGAGGAATCAAAAGAAAAACCTAAGTGGCAACGCTACTTAAAAGAAGGTAACTTAGGAAAACGCCTCCTCATCGGGATGGTTGTTCTTCTCTGTTTAGCGGTATTCATACACTTCAAAGAAGTGCGTGTAGATATGCTTGAACTGGATTCCAATGCAAAAAATTATATTGTTGCCCAAGTAAATTTCGAGTTTCCTGATGAAGAGGGAACGGTTATTTTGCGGCAAGAGTCAGCGCGCGATATTGGTCCTATTTATCGGATTGATCCAAAAGCCATTGAAAAGAGGAGGTATCAGTTTGAGAATTTCCTCATTCATGATCAACGGTGGAGAAGCCTCCTTCCTAAAACAACTTTTGAGGACCTCTATCAAGAGGCCAATGAGGTGAAAAACACGCTACAAAGCCTCCGGTTTACCGATGTCAGAACGCTCAATCGCTTAAAATCACTTAATCTATTAACCCTAGAGTATTACCCTCTCTCTTCCTCCTTTGATGGAAATTCTGCAATGCTCCCAGAAGGATTTTGGGAAGGGCTCCAAAGAAAACTTGTAAATCATAAGCATCAAGGACCTGAGATCACTTATATTCTCAGTTATTTTCAAGGGATCGATTGGATTTTTGATAAAGATACAGCAGCTCAACGTTCTCTTAGGCGCCTTGTTGAAGCGACAGTTCCTGAACGGATGAGTCAGATCAAAGCGGGGGATCGAATTGTCGATCAGGGAGAACAAGTTTCTCAGAGACAAGTGGCGATGCTACAGGCGATGAAAAAAGCAATTGCTGAAAACCAAAAAATATGGGAGCCTCTTCCTTTAATCAGTAGCCTGATGTTTGCCACGATTATCGTCCTTATCGGAGGATACTATTTTCGGCATAGCCATCAGAATCTTGTGCGAAACATTCACAAACTATTCCTTTATGCGACGATTATTATCCTGACTCTAATCGTGGCAAAGATGACCGATTACTTTCTTTTGCGTGATATGAGTAGCCTATTAGATGTGGTTCGGTATCCTCTATTTGTTCCTTTTACAGCTATATTGATCTGTGTGCTTCTTAATGCTGAAATTGCTCTTTTCTCTACCTGTTTTTTGACAGTGATCCTCGGGCTTTCTCTTGCTGTTGATCATAGTCGCTTCATTGCTATTAATCTCATTACAGGGGTTATTGCAATCCAAGCTTCACGGAACCTGAGGAAACGGAAGGAAGTCTTTATTGTATGTGGAAAGGTATGGCTCAGTTGTATCCCCATCTTTTTTGTATACAATTTTGCCCAGGACATGTTCTGGAATATGTATATTGTTTCCGATCTCGTCAGTACATTTGCTTTCTTAATACTGACCTCAATTTTAGTGGTGGGACTTCTCCCAATATTAGAATCGATCTTTCATGTCATGACCGATATCACTCTAATGGAATATATGGATCCCAATAACGATCTTTTGCGTCGCTTGAGCGTGGAGGCTCCGGGAACTTATCAACATTGCCTTGTTGTTGGGAGTATCTCAGAAGCTGCGGCTCAATCCATCGGAGCTAATGGTCTGTTTTGTCGGGTCTCAACCCTTTATCATGATATTGGAAAACTTTTTAACCCCCATTATTTTACCGAGAATCAAATGGGTGGATTTAATATTCATCAACTCCTGACTCCCCAAGAGTCTGCTCAAGTGATCATTGCTCATGTTATTGAAGGCGAAGCCCTCGGTCGCAAGCATGGGATCCCTCAATCTTTTATAGATGTTATTCGTGAACATCATGGGAATACTCTGGTCTACTACTTCTATTGCAAGCAGGTCGAGCAGATGGGAGGGAATACCGAGGCCGTTGATAAGACTCAGTTCCGCTACCCGGGTCCTAGGCCTCGTACCAAGGAATCTGCTATCATTATGATGGCTGATACTGTTGAGGCTGCTTCTCGCTCTCTTGAGGAGGTCAATGAGGATACTATTGCTGAGCTTGTCAATCGCCTTATCGGCGAGAAGCAGGAGGATGGGCAATTTGATGAGTGCCAGCTCACCTTTGAAGAGTTTCAAACTGTTAAACGTACTATGATCAAGAACTTAGCAGTTGCTCGCCATCTTCGTATTCGTTATCCAGCACGACAAGTCTGATAAATTCAATTCCTTATGTTTTAGTACAGTTGCTATAATTTATTTTAATCAAGTGTTTTATTATTTATATGAAAAAATATGTTATAATAATTATGCAAATGATTAAAAACATGACTAAATGTATTAAATGTATTAAATGTATTAAATGTATTAAATGTATTAATTGTGAATAATTTAAATATTTCAATAGATGAGTTAACTCCGGAGCGGCCAGCCACCGAGAGAGAGCTCAGGGAAATGGTGAATCTGCCGGAGGTTGTTTGAAATGGAATTTAGTGGAGTAAAAGTATATGGCGGCGGGGTACATAATCCTTCCGTTATTATTCAGGATGGAGAATTTGTTGGGCAAGGAGGATGTTTTAATGCACTCATTCAAGTCGCAACCAATTTTTTTAAATGGGTTAGCAGCTTATTTAGTTGTTGTAAAAACTCAGTAGTGGACGAAAAGAGTCCTCTAATGGAGGGAGGCGCTTCAAGAGCGACGCTTCCTGAACCAAAGATAAATGCAGAAATATCAGCTCTTGATAGAGAAATTCTTACTAGAAAGGTGTTTTCATTTAGTGTAGGGAGCGAGGATGAACCGCGGAAAGACCATAGCTTTGATAAGCCACAAATTGCTCACAAAATTACGACGACTCTTGGTTTAAGGCAGGTTGAAGGAACAGAAATCTCTGTTCAAAGAGAAGTTAAAGAAAAGGTGGAAAGTGGGTTTTATGGTTATGATGTAACTGGCCCCGACGGAAAACCCTTTGATTTTAGAGGAAACTCCCTGAACTCTCTTGAGCTTATTGCAGGATGTGCTGGAATGGAAGTGGCAGAGGCATTTGATGGATTAACCATTTCAAATCCTGTTTCAACCTTTCAAGTCATGATGCAAAACTATTTTGATCCTAAGGAACAGTCCGAGATAGGTATTGAACTAGAGCTTGGGATGAAGCATGGAATTGGGATGTTTAACCAAGAAGAAGGGACTACACTTATTCTATTGCCTAATCAGGGAGAAGGAGCTTTAAGATTTGTTGTGGAAGCAGATGAGAATTTTGGCACGATTATGGGAAATAAGCGTGTGAGATCTTATAGAGTCAGGCAGGAGGTCATTATTTATCCTGGAAAGGGTCCTAGTTCTTCTGCTTATGTAGAGGTAGTGCGCACAGCTCGAATTAAATAGTTTTTAGAAGAAAATTTTTTAACGACTCAAGGGAAGTATCAAGCTTCCCTTTTTCATTATGGCGGGCAAAGCCATAGATTTTGATTTTTGGCTCTGTTCCAGAGGGGCGGATGACAAACTTGCTGTGGTCGTCAACCCGAAAAAGCAAGACATCGGATTTTGGAAGTGTGGTCTGATCTAATAGATAATCTGTCACCTCAATCACTTTTTGTTTATTGATTTTGTTAGGAGGTGATTTTCTGAGAGCTCCCATAACAGTGTTCATCTTTTCCATTCCTTTTTTCCCCCCTCCAAAAGGAATAGAAAGTTGGCTTTCTAAAAAGGGACCGTATTTCTTGTAGATTTCATTTAAGAGATCGACCAGAGTCTTCCCCTTTTTTTTGAGCTGGAGAGCCATTTCTGCAAAGAGGCAGGCTGAGATGGTCGCATCCTTATCACGGGAATGGGTTCCATAAAGAAATCCTAGGGACTCTTCAGCTCCAAAGAGGAAAGAATGGTCGTGGTTTTGTTCCCACTCATGGATCTTCTCTCCGATATACTTAAAGCCTGTGAGGACTTCAAAGGGGGTTACATTGTAGGACTCGGCAATGAGGCGAAAGAGCTCTGTTGTGACAATGGTCGTAACAGCTGCACTATTTTCTGGAAGACACTTGGTGTTGCAAAGGTAATAGAGGAATAGGGCGGCGATTTGGTTTCCATTGAGGATGACACTTTTCTCTTGATGGTAAACGACAACTCCCATCCGGTCTGCATCGGGATCGGTTGCAATAAATACATCACCTTTTTCAGCTAGAAGTTGGTCGATTCCGAGCTGCAGGGTTTCTTTTTGCTCAGGGTTTGGAGAATGAGCAGCAGGAAAGTTTCCATCGGGAAATTTTTGTGCTTCAACAAAGGAGAGGTTTGTAAATCCCCACCTTTTGAGCGCTTCTGGAAGGGTCGTACTACCACAGCCATGCAGAGGGGAGTAGATAATATGAAGGGAGTTTCCTTCTTTTTGATTGGTTTCGGGATAATTTTGAAGAGGGGTTAATGCTTCAAAATAGGCTTCATCATCCTCTTTTCCAACCTTGTGAATCAAGTCATCTTCAAAGGAAGCTAGTTTCACTGAATTTGGGTGGGTGATTTTTTCTACCTCAGCCATGATTCCTGCATCATGGGGAGGGACAACCTGTGCTCCATCGCTCCAATACACCTTATAACCGTTGTACTCCGGTGGATTATGGGAAGCTGTGATCATCACCGCAGCGGTGCACTCATGACGGCGACAGCCAAAGGAAACAAAAGGAGTAGGGCGGAGGTCTTTTGCAATGAAAACCTTAATCTTATTCCCTGCAAGGACCCGTGCTGTTTCTTTTGCGAATTCCCGAGAATAATGCCGCGAATCATACCCAATAAACACTTTTGGATAAGGGGTTTCTTGATTCAAGATGTAGTTGGCAAGACCTTGCGTGGCAAATCGAATGGTATATCGGTTTACTCGATTGGTTCCAACTCCCATCACACTGCGCATTCCTCCAGTCCCAAAGGCAACCATTGTATAGAATGCATCAATAACAGCCGCTGAATTTCCTTCTAAAAGCTTTTGGACCTCTTGTTGGGTTTCTTTATCGAAGGCTTCCGAAAGCCATTCTTGTGTTTTCGTTTCTATTTCTTTAGGTAACGGCTTAGTCATAGATGATCTTCCCCCGTTTCTGTAGATACTTTTAACATAGACTATTCTCATGTTTTTCTTCAAATTTCACCGGGCTCAAATATCCCAATGTTGAATGCCTTCTCTTATTGTTATAGTAGTATTCTATATAATTAAATATTTCCTTTTCAGCAGCTTCTGCATCTTTAAAGACTTCAGCTCCTACGCATTCTCTCTTAAGAGAATTGAAAAAACTTTCCATTGGGGCATTGTCATAGCAACTTCCTTTTCCACTCATGCTTCTAATCATGTTGTTTTTCTTTAGACTTTTATCTATTGCTTCAGAGCCGTATTGTGATCCTTGATCGCTATGAAATATTATCCCTTCTACAGCTCTTCTTCCTGAGACTGCCTGCTCTAAAGCTTGTATGACCAATTCTTTTCTCATATGATTTTTGATGGAATGTCCAACGATTTTCCTAGAGTAAAGATCCATGACTGTACATAAATATGCCCACCCTTTGCCTGTCCTTATATAGGTAATATCGCTGACCCATTTAGCATTCTTTTTCTCTGCCGTAACATTCTGGTTAAGCAAGTTCGACTTCTTCTCTTTTACTACTAACTTCTTTCCTTTTCTTTCTTTGTTTTGCAACTAAATTGTTCTTCTTCATAATGTTAGCAACTCTCTTTTCACTACAGTGCACCCCTTTTTCCTTCAGTTCCATAAAAATTCTTGGGCTTCCATATCGTTTTTTGTGCTCATAAAAAATCTGTTCTACTTCCTCGGTAAGCTTCTCTTCTTCTTGAACTCTTTTCCCTTTTGGAGATGACACGAAGCGGTAGTACCCGCTTCTTGTCACTCCAAAGACTTGCAACATTTTCTCTATGGGAAATTCCTTTCTCAATTTCTTCATAGCTCTGTATTTGCTTTTGACATCGAGGAGAGAATGTCCATGGCCTTTTTTAAGATTTCTCTTTCCTGCTTTAAGATCCTATTTTCTTTTTTCAGTCGCTTAACCTCTTCTTCTTCCCTTGCCTGCTTTTCAGTCTTAATCAATCGACCATGGTCATGCTTACTGAGCCATACTTTTAGCGTAGAAACACCTATACCCAGATCACTTGCTACCTCTTCTATCTTCAGCCCCTCTTCTCTCACTAACTTGACCGCATTCCCTTTAAATTCATCATTGAATTTTTTCATTTACTTTTACTCCTCTTTAAGTTCGAGAAGTCTGTATCATAACTGTCCTATTTTTCGGGGGAAGATCAACTCTGGCTCAGGTTTTAAATTTGACTGTAGCAAAATTGACAAAAAATGTATCGGTCAATCGGTTTTGAGTTTGATCCAAAGAGTGCGGGACTCGGTCTCTGAAAGGAGGTCTCTTGTATAGTAGAAGTCTCCATCGTAGTTTTCTAAGGTTTCTAAGGTTTTCAGATAAACCGGGAGGCCTTTTATGTAGGGACTAACATCTGTTGTGGCAGGGAAGTTGTGATACGAATTTGCTTCACCAGCAAAAACTTCTGGTTGGTATAGATAGTTGAGAAAAGCATAGACAAACTCGCTATTCTCAGAGTTTTTTGGAATGCAACAGTTTTCAATAGTTAGAAAAGTGTATTTTTCGGGGATTATAAAATCGATGTGCTTGTAGTTTTTTGCAGCGCGAAAAACGTAGGAAGTGGGGATTACAGCGATTGAGCAGTTTTTTGTAATCAGAAGGTAGTCTCCTCGGACTCCGGCATAGGCTTCGACTAATTTTTTCTGTTCCCTTAAGGTCGCATGGATTTGAGCGATTTTTTTGGGACCCATCTCCACATCATCTCCAAAGAGGTGGCGAGCCGTGCAATCAATGGCTTCAATAGGGTCGTTGATCATTGAGATTTTTGTGTTGGGATTTGTAGGATGATAGAGCTCCTTCCAAGTAGGAATAAAGGGTAGGTCGCTATATTGCTCAGTGTTGATTCCAAAACCGATTACTTCCCAGATATAGGGAATAGAGTAGGTGTTTTCCGGGTCAAAAGATTGATGTATTAGGCGGGGATTTAAATGTGCTAAGAAGTTTAATTCTTTTGAATTAATAGATTGCAAGAGCTCTTCCTCAATGAGCTTTTTCACCATGTAGTCAGAGGGAATAACCAAATCATATCCTTTCCCTTTGGTTGCTTTAAGTTTGACTAGAAGCTCCTCATTACTCGTATAATAGTGACGCTTAACTTTGATCCCTGACTCTTCCTCGAACTTTGAGATCGTCTCGAGGCTTAATATCTCAGGCCAGCTAAAAATATTGAGAACAGGTGTACTTTCTTTAAAGGGGCGGATGAAATGAGGAATTGCTACGAGTGCAAAAAACAGGGCAACCCAAAGGGAGACGATAATTAGGCGAATCAGTAGTTTTCCAATCCTCATTGAAACTCCTCAATCTTCTAGGTGTTTTTCAATATCTGGCAGAGAGATAAGAGGGGCCTCTTTGTGATCTATCCCTTCGCATCGCGCTTTTGTATCTTTCCAAGCCTGGGGATTCTCTAGGTTTCCTTTCCACCAGGGGAAGGTGCGGCACTGCTGCGGGCGGGATTCATAGATTTTGCAGAACTTTTTATCCTCGAGAAAAACGCAGTCTGCTGTGACAGGATTTTCAATAAGGGAGACGTCAAATCCGAGCTGTCGGGTATACTTTTTGTAAAACTCATCCTCTGTAAGCGCTAAGTGTTTTGCAGCACTCTTAACATCGTCTTTTTCGAGCCAGACAAAACCTGATCCCGTACAACACTTCCCACATCCTGTGCATTTAAAGCGGAGTCCCTTGTGATACCAGGGTTTCGATTCAAATAAGAAGGTCTGCACATCTGTTTCCTTCCAGCCATCTTTCCAGCGATTCACTGTGAGTTTTAGAGCATTTCCTTCTAAATCCATTTGGTTCCACGATCCATTTCGGTGGCCAGTGCTTCCGCTATTAAGAACAAGGGGGAGCTTATTGGGGCGCAAGTCAGCAATCGTGTGTCGATGGGTATGGCCGTGGAGATACATCTGAATATGAGGGCAGCTTTCAATGAGCTGAAGGAGTTGACTTCCCCGAATAAGGCGACGACGAGGTGTGTCATGGTCGAAGAATGGAAAGTGGTTCACTAGAAGAATGTTTTCGTCAGGGGAGATCTTTTCGATGAGTTTTTTGAAATTCTCTTCAAGAACTGGAGAAAAATAACCGTTTGATGAAACAAGTGAGGTTGCGAGTGCTGTATCCATTAAAACGAGATGCCACCCCGGAACAAGTGCTATAGAGCACACTCCATGTTGACTTAATGAAAATTTGCTACTCTTAGAGGAGGGGAAGGTAAGATAAAAGCGTTTGGTTCGATCGGATTTTTTCGTATAATGGTCATGGTTTCCGGGAATGACAAATACTTTCATTCCTTCTTTCTCTAAATCTTCTACAAAATGTTTTGCCATTTTGTATTCCTGGTGACTTGAAGTGGTGGTTAAATCACCGGAAATGATGACATGAGTAATTCCCTTTTCTTTGAATTCAGAGACAAGGGAAAAAGGGCGCTCATTGAGGTACTGCTTGGAGCGGTTAAACAGGAGGTTCAGGTTTCCCAGCCACTGCTTAGAAAAAAACTGAGCAGGACTCAAAGAAAACTTTGAAAAATGCAAATCTGAGATATGGGCAATCCGAATCATGCCCACTAGTATAGCCCGTGAGCGCAACCGATGCAAGCTCGCTTGAATTTTTCTTTTCCCGGCCTATTACCTTTTCTTTTTGAGGAATTTTTGCAGCTTTTTTTGGAGTCGCCTGGCAGTATCTAAAATTTGTTTTAGAAGAAATCAAATGTTTCTTTTTCCCTCTTCGCTCATTTTCTTCTCTTCCGTCTCATATTTCTGCTTTTGATTAAAAAATCTATCATTTTTTCTTAAAAATATTGTTGCAACAATCCAATCAAAGAAAAGATGATTAGGACGAGGGCGGCGTAGCGATGAAATTTTTGGAGAGTTTTTGGAGAAATCATCTTTTTTGAGTGGTAGATGGATAGGGAAAAGATCAGCCAAAATAAAAAAGAGCCAATGGCCACCCCAATCACTGGAAAAATACCTTCATTAATTTTGGTGGTATGAACTCGAATTGCAGCAAAGATTGCAGCGAATCCTAGAACTCGAATGGGAATCACAAGAGAGATCAAAGCTCCTGCCGCAAAGGCTTTTAGTGGTCGTCCAGAAAGGGCATCGTGTTGGTCGAATTTTTCCCTTCCTCGATAGATTTTGATCGCCATAATGAAGAGGATCGTCGAACCAATCAGGGAAAAACTAGGATAGTTGATATTAGCACTTTTAACCAGCCCCATCATAATTAAAAGAGCGACTGCAGACCAAAATACCTGCACTGCAACGATGCCAAGGGTTGCGGTGAGTCCAAGCCTGAAATTCTTACCTATAATGTAATGGGCAACAAGAATCATCCCCGAAATCGAGATAAAGGTATAAAAAACCCCTGTACATATCCCCTTAAAAAGAAGAAGTAGGTCCTGTTCTAGCATAGTCCCTAATATACCGATGTGATGTTAGAAGTGAAGAGAAAAATGGACCCATGTTACATTTTGGTGGATCCACTTCTTTTTATGGTCTTTGAGGTTTCGGGATATGTAAGCAAGATTGAGTTGAGTCCTTTGGTGATAGGGAATCTTAAGACCGGCCTCTAGGAGGTTTTCAGAAATCCCCCTAGATTCATGCCAAAAAACTTCATTAGCGATGTAAGGAGCGATTTTTCTTCGGGTTACTCGGTGAGGGAGAATGATCTCAAATCTGTTGCGGTAGAGCCAACGCCGTTTGCTGCCTAAATGTTTATCGTGAATAAGATATTGGATACGATTACGGTTTCCAATGCACCAACCGCGCCTTGATTGTGCTTGGAAGATGAGATCTAAGAATGGACTATAAATTTTGCGCCAATGATGATCTACTCGAAGAAAGATATGGCGGTAAGAGGTTTCAATTACTGTGTGGGAAGAGCGGATAAAAACGATCCCACCTTGGTAATGTTTATAGTAGAGCTTGCTACCATCTTGCCCATACCGAAACTCGGTTTCTCCCTTCAAAAAGATTTTTTTCCCCATCTGGAGGTTGATGGTGTCTGTGTTCCAAGCTTGGAAGTCGCCATTTTCATTGAGCCCGCCAAACAGTGCCAGAGGAAACATCAAGAGAGGAATCCATTTCATTGGACGACCTCATGAAAGGTTTTGACTACCCGACGGGGAGAGATAAAGGCTTGCCACCTATTTTTTCGGAGCCTAAGGAGTTTTGTATTGGGAATATAGGGAGAGGGGGTAAGCACTTTTCCAAGAAGAAATCCAGGACGCCACAGTGCCATTTGCTTTGGGCAGCTTGCAACGATGAGGGTGGGAATTCCTAAGTTTGAAGCCAGGTGTCCTGTTCCTGATTCATTTCCGATTAAAAAGTAGGACTCATAGAGATAAGAAGCGAGGGTGCTCAGATTGGGAAACTTCGGAATAGCAAAGGGGATTCCCCTCCACTTTTCTTTCTCATCAGGGTTAAGTGAAAAAACAATTTCAAACCCCTCTTTTTTGAGTTTCTCTGCTACGCACAAAAATTTTTCTCTGCTCCAGGTTCGCTTGGGAGTTGTGCTCGTTGGATGAATCACCACTCGTTTTTGGTGCTTCCGATAGGAGAGCTCTTCGGAAACTGCGATTCCATTTTCGAAAATGGGATCCATTTTCCCAAGAATTGAGGCAATGCTCTGCGCAATGTTTGTTACAAGGGGGAGGGCCCGATCAAAAATGCGGTCTTGAGGATTAAGAGCATAGTGCTTCCCTTCTTCATAGCTAGCATAAAAGATAGAGATCTTACCGCGATATTTCTCAATGAGATTAAGAGAAAAGGGAGTGTTATCATTTTGCAGGATAATTAGATCAAAAGCTTCAAGGGAGTCAATTGTCGAGCGTTTAGCAAAGTGATGACCAGGAAACCATCTTTCCAACTCCTCTAGAGAATCTTGAAAGGTTGTGACATCGTATCCCTCAAGTTTGAGGCGGTGGGAAGCGACCATCATCATGAGGCCGTCACCCATCCCTTTAGAGCAAATGACTGCGGCTTTCATGTGTTAGCTCCATAAAGGCCTTAAAGATCCTCTTAACGGGAATAAATTTTTGCCAGTAGTTTTCTCGTATCAGGAAGTTGATTCCTTTAAAGTTGGGAAGAGGAAAGGGAATCGTCACAACCTTTCCAAGCGACCAATCGGGACGCCACAGGCGGACCCTTTTTGGGTTTCCTGAAATGGTTAAGGTTTCAACCCCTAAGTTTGAAGCTAAATGCCCAAGCCCTGAATCATTCCCAATTAGAAATCCTGATTCATAAATATAGGAGGCTAATTCTTTCAAATTTGCAAATAGAGGGAGCTTTATCCCAAGCCCTTCCCATTCCATCCGCTCACTGGGGCTAACACAAAAAACAGGAGAGTATCCTTTCATTTCAAGCAGGTTAGCAAGTTCTAGAAATTGGTTTTTTCCCCAGTTTCGCTTAGGATCATTGCTCGTCGGATGGATCACCACTCTCTCGGAATGTCTTTGATGTTCCCCATTGGGGAGGGTTAGGTCATTTTCTTTGCTGTGGGGACTCCCAAGGAGCTCAGCGCAAGCATTAGCTAAATTCGTTGCAACAGGGAGAGTAGAATCAAAGAGGAAATCGCCCTTTTTGAAGTTTTTGCTTGGGGTAGGAAAAATAAATCGTACATGTCTCATCTTTCCTTGGTTGCGGAGTCGAAACAGATCCCATGCGCGTTTTGAATTATCATTTTCTACAATGACGGTATCATAGCTTTCGAGTTCCTCTAAAGGAACATGTTTTTTAAAAGTATGATCTTCAAAAAGAAGGGCCAGATCCTCTGCTCCTTCATGAAAAACCGTAGGGTTTAGCCTACATTTTTTGAGGTGATGGGCCACGATCATCATAAGAAGCCCATCACCGATTCCCGATGCGCATAGGAGGGCGGAGCGGATCATGCCGACTCTTCCTCGTCCTCAGGTGCATCTGCAATCAGTACTTCGGAAATCAATACGATTCCAGCAACCGAAGCAGCATACTTAAGAGAATTTTTCACAACCTTGGTCGGATCAATCACCTCGCCTGTAACTAGGTTTTCAACTGTTTCGCTGGAAGCGTTGAACCCAAAAGAAGATGCTTTACTCAGAACTTCTTCTAAGTAAATAGAGCTATCCTTTCCACAATTGTCTACGATTTGCTTAAAAGGAGCAGCACAAGCACTCAAGACAATTTTTACTCCTAGTTGTTCCTCTTGATCAAGGTTTAGTTCCTTGAGTTTTTGGCTTGCTCGGAGGAGGGCAACGCCCCCACCAGGAACAAAACCACTCTCTTGGGCAGCGCGTGTTGCATTCAAGCTATCTTCAAAATCTTGTTTCTTTTGCTTCATCTCGGGTTCAGTTGGAGCACCCACACGAATAACTGCTACTCCGCCTTGCAATTTCGCACGGCGCTCTTCAATCTTTTCCTTATCGTAATCACTTGAGGCGTTATCATGTTCGACATTAATTTGCTTAATACGCGCACTAATTTCTTCTTTTCGACCCATACCCCCAACAATTGTAGTATTTTCTTTGTCGATCTCGATCCGTTCTGCTTGCCCGAGGACTTCTTCAGTTGCTTCCATGAGCTGCATTCCTTTCTCTTCAGAGACAACGGTGGCTCCAGTAAGTACTGCGATATCTTCAAGCACTGCTTTGCGTCGATCCCCAAACCCTGGTGCTTTGACTGCAGCAATCTTAAGTGAGCCGCGCAGTTTATTCATAACGAGTGTTGAGAGGGCATCTCCTTCAATGTCTTCTGCAATAATAAGTAGACCCTTTCCTGAGGCAGCAATTGACTGCAGCAAAGGAAGAATTTCTTGAACCGAGGAAATTTTCTTGTCGGTAATTAAAACCCCTGTATTTGTCATTTCGATCATCATCGCTTCAGCATTTGTGCAGAAATAGGGACTTGTATATCCACGGTCAAATTGCATTCCTTCAACCATTTCAATTGTGGTGGAAGTTCCTTTTCCTTCTTCAATTGTGATGACGCCTGAGCTACCGACTTTATCGATGGCATCAAAAATTGTCTGGCCGATTTCTTGGTTTCCAGAAGCAGAGACCGTTGCAATATTTCGGATTGCATCGGCTTTTTCTACGGGAGTCGCTAAGGCATCAAGTTCTTGCATTACGACTTCAACACCTTTGTCGATTCCGCGCTTTAAGTTGATCGGGCTGACGCCACTTGCAATATTTTTGATTCCTTGCTTTACAAGAGCGCGAAGGAGGATAATTCCTGTTGTGGTACCGTCACCCGATTTTTCTTTGATCTTGCTTGCGACTTCTTTTCCCATCGAAACACCCATATTTGCGTAAGGGTCCTTTAGCTCAATATCCTTGACGATACTATTCCCATCGTTAGTGATTTTTGGAGCGCCCCAGCTCGATTCGATTCCAATGTTTTTCCCTTTAGGGCCGAGGGTTACACCAACGGTATCTGCAAGCTTGTCAATTCCTTCTTTAAGTTTTTCTCTTGCTTCCTCTTCAAAAATCAATTTCTTAGGTGTTGACATAGTTATTTTCTCCTGATTTTTAAGCTCATATCAATAGCATGGACCGAATGAGTGAGCCTTCCAACGGAAATCCCATCGACACCAGTTTCTGCATACGAGCGAATGTTATTTAACTCAATTCCCCCAGAAGCTTCTAAATAGATCTTCTTCTTATTCCGCGAAACAAAACTGCGGATCATGCTGGGGCTCATATTATCAAGAAGGATAGCATCTGGGCAAGCAATTACCGCCTCGTCAAACATTTTTTCATTTTCTACCTCAACTTGAAGCCTCTTGTCCGGAAAAGCATCCCGGGCCCGCCTAACCGCTTCTTTTAATTCAAGGTGCATCAAATGATTGTCCTTAATCAGAATTTGATCGGCTAAGTGGAAGCGGTGATTTTTCCCTCCACCCATCTTGACCGCATATTTTTGTAAATATCTGAGGCCCGGAAGGGTTTTTCGTGTATCTAAAATGTCGCATAACCCATGTGCAGCCTCAACATAGAGCGCAGTTTTACTTGCGATGCTTGTTGCATGCTGGATAAAGTTGATTGCTGTTCGCTCCATTGCCAGCAAGCTGCGAATCGGCCCTTCTACTTCTGCAATAGAACCCGATAATATCTGCATTCCTTCATCGACAAGTAGCCTTACAGTAATGAGAGGGTCGACTCCATAAGCAATCAGCTCTAGAAAAGGTAACCCTGCAATGACCCCCTCTTCTTTTAATAGAAGAGTTCCTAATCCAAAACCCTTGTCAATGCAAGCCTCGCTCGTTCGATCTCGAAAGACTTCATCTTCCTTCAAGGCAATCTCAATACTGCGCGTGATTTCATTTAGTAGGCGGATATCCATATCGCACTACCATAGAGAAAACAAATCTTCTTTACAATAACTTATACCAATTTCAGGAAATAAAGCATCAAATTCTTCTTGATATTTTTCCGGAGAAAATTCTTTTCGATCTTACTATAGTAGTTAATTACGATCTCCAAAAACAGTTCTTCGCAAAAATTTTCAAGACAACCCTTTATTCCTTGAAATTGGTATTATTTAGCGGGGATGGACCGCTTCCGGCCCTTTTTTTTATTGGGGAGTTTTGCTTGTCTCCCATAGACCACTTCATGAAGGTTTTCAACCGCCATGAATGCCGAGGGATCCTCACGGAGGATAAGGTCTTTAAGATCAGCTAAGTCAAGGCGTTCAACGATAACAAAGAGAATCTCCCGAGCATCTCCTGAGTAACCGCCACGACCATACATAATGGTGAGACCGAGTCCCATTTCGTGCATGACAAGCTGAGTGAGTTCTTTTGGTTTATTCGAGATAATGATTACTGACTTGAGTTCATCAAGGCCCACAATAACGATATCCATCATTTTGAAGGCCACTACGTAGGTAAGAAGCGAGCGGAAAGCAATGTGCCAATCACGAAAAATTGCTCCATAAGCCGCAAAGATAAAAATGTTGATAAAGAGGACGACCTGCCCAACAGTAAACCCTTTTTTACGATTGATGATGATGGCCAGGATCTCTGTCCCATCAAGGCATCCTCCATTTCGGATAATTAATCCTGCACCAATACCCAGAATAGCACCACCAATAACGATAACTTCTAATGGATCCGATTCAAAAGGTTCCACATGGTTTAAGAGGCCAAGAAAGATCGAAAAAAGAATCACCGCAATGATCATTTGTATGAAAAAAGTCCGTCTAATAAACTTATATGACAGGTAGATAAAAGGAAGGGTCAGGACGATAAAATATATGGGGAAGAGGACTTTTGTAGAAAGTCGGGTCAAAATCATCGAAATACCGATAATTCCCCCGTCGATTAATTCGTTGGGAAATAAGAATATCTTAATCGAGAGAGCAGCCAAAAAAGCTCCTACTGCCGTCCAGAAATATGAGGTGATGTACTGTGTCTTAGACTTGTGACTTGTATGCGCTCCGGCCATCATTACTACCTAGTTTTTTTTAGCACTCTAGCACGTCTTTAGCTTTCTTTTCTACTATGAACCTATCCCTATAATTAATTTCCGGTGTTTGCTGATTTTTCACCTTCATTTATCGACCTTATCTATTGAAAATCCCCTCAAATGAAAAGAAAAAATCTACAAGAAGATCCATAAAAACTCTAATTGTTCTCCTGAAGAAGTTTCCTGATATCAGAGGTAATCTTGCTTTGATTAAAATTTTTTGTGCTCAGGCGCTCTTTCCACAAGATGAAATGTTAGACGTGATCATAAAAGATCGCGGGAGACGAGACTCGAACTCGCAACTTCCAGCGTGACAAGCTGGTGCTCTAACCAATTGAACTACTCCCGCAACTGGATTTTTTAGTAATGGTGGGCGCAAAAGGACTCGAACCTATGACCGCCTGTGTGTAAGACAGGAGCTCTACCAACTGAGCTATACGCCCGTCATAAGTCCACTACTTTAAATCAATAACGGAATTTTCTTCAAGTTTTTTCAAAAATAGAGGTCAAAATTCTCTTTTTTTTCCTGAAAATGAGCGTGGTCGGTTAGCTCATTAATCTTGATCGGAACCGCTGTGATAAACCCTTTTTTCAATAGAGAGATGTCGCTCTCTGAATGTTCTTCCAAATCATTAGGTAGTGCATCGAGATGAAAATCAAGATGCCCTTCGGGATGGAGTTCTTTTCGGAGTGATTCAAGCCAAAAAGAAAGTCCTTGCCTAGCGAATTTCACCCCTTGAATTTCCTCTTTTGGAAAATTGACGTTCAAGAAGCTCCCCTTTGGAAGGGGATTGTCGGCAACATATTGGACAATGGGTGCTAAGTATTCTTTAACGTGTGGAAACATTTTGGATTGACTGCAAGTATAGGAAAAAGCGATCCCTGGAATCCCTTGCAAAACTCCTTGAATGACACATCCTGCTGTTCCACTCGAAAAGATACCTCGCCCTGCATTGGAACCGTGGTTGATCCCTGAAACAATTAAATCAGGCGGAGAGTCGAGAACGCCTCCAATGCCCACTTTGACGCAGTCAGCAGGAGTCCCTCTAACCTTCCATGCTGGGGTGGCATCAAAATCTTCCGCTTTTTCAGTGCGTAGAGGGCCATAGAAGGTGACACTTGCCCCCATTCCAGACTGCTCTTCCATTGGAGCAACAATTGTGAGGTCAGCAATGTCTCGAAGCCCTTCCCATAATGTTTTAAGGCCGACGGCATCGATTCCGTCATCGTTAGTGAGTAGTACGTGCATGATGCTTTTTATGCCTTGTGAAATATGATAGGGCAATAATAGCTAAGCTGCTCAATAAAAATCCAGGGACAAGGGTAGGAATGTTGATCGAAAGGTATTTGTTAACCAGAGGCCAGATGAGGGCAACAACAGCTCCGACAATAACTCCTCCCCAGGCGCCATATTTATTGGCTTTTTTTGAGTAGAGGCAAAAAATGAGGAGAGGGCCAAAGGCTGACCCCAGTCCCGACCAAGCAAAAAACACGAGAGAGTAGATTGTACTTACTTTGAAAAAGGCAATGCAGTAGGCAAATGCTGTGACGATGAGGATAAAAAGGCGTGAGACCCACAGAAGTTGTTTTGATGTGGCATTTTTATGGAAAATCCGTTTGTAGAAATCTTCTGTCAAACTTGAGGCTAATACTAGAATCTGAGAATCCATAGCTGAGATTGTAGCACCTAGAACAGCACACAAAATAAGAGCGATGATAAAAGGGTGGAATATTTTCTCGACCATCTTTACAAAAACAAGTTCAGAATCAGCAAGTCCGTGTGTAAAATAAGCAATCCCGATTAACCCAATCAGAGTGGCGCTTCCTAGGACAATGATTTGCCAAGTCATTCCAACAGCCATGGATTTTTTTATATGAGAGACTTTTCGAATCCCCATAAACTTTGTGATGATGTGTGGTTGACCAAAATAACCAATTCCCCACCCGCAAATCGAGAAAAAGAGTGTCCATAGAGTTTTTGGGTGCGTATTAGGAATCATTGATAGAGAAATATTCTGCGCGTTTGCTGCTGAAGTAATTCCTTCCCACCCACCTACTTTTGGAAGGACAAGAAGAGGAAAGGCTATAATCACAAGCAGCAGAAATATTCCTTGGAAGAGGTCGATCCATGCAAGAGTTGTGTATCCTCCAATAAATAGGTAGGGGATCACGACAAGAATTCCAACTGAGATTCCGATATGATAATCGATTCCAAAAAGAGATTGAACCAAAATGCCAAGTCCTACAATTCCAGCAGAAATGTAGATCGAATAGAAGATAAACGAAATTGCTGCTGTAAAAATGCGGATCATCCCTGAGGTATCATGAAAATGGCTTTCAAAAAATGACGAGAAGGTGAGATTGTTGTATCTTTCAGTTTGAATGCGTATGCGAGGAGCAACAACAAGCCAATTCAAAAACATGAAAACACACATCCCGACGGCAAACCATGCATTGAAAAGCCCTCCGACAAAGATGACAGCTGGGAATCCCATGAAAAGCCAGCTGCTCATATCGCTGGCGTGGGCTGCCATTGCTGTTAGCCAATAGTTGAGAGACCGTCGACCAATAAGGAAGTCATCTGCCGTTTGCTGTTTTCGATAGGATAAAAACCCAATCAAAAAAAGGATGGCAACATAGATGGCAATCGCAAAAAGTTCATGAGTCACTTTTCTAAAGCTTTGGTTGATCCATATTTTAGGGCGGCCTGAGCCAAATTCGTTTGGGCGTTAGGGAAAATTGTTTCCAAATCTTTTAAGAGGCTTTTGACCTCCATCCGTTTCGAATCTTGTCCAACAGGACATTGGCATGTGATACGTGCGTAGCCGTGAAGCTTTGCAAACTCATAAATCGCCTTTTCTGAAACATAAAGCAAAGGGCGAATAATCGTCACTCCATAATTATGCATTAGCACTTTCGGAAGATTTGCTGCAAACTCTCCCTTATGAAGAAGATTCATAAGAAGTGTTTGAATACTGTCATCTTCGTGGTGGCCAAATGCTACAACCGGTGACCCTAGTTCTTTTGCCGCTTCAAAAATTAACTTTCGCCGCTCTCTTGAGCAACGATAGCAAGCAAGCGTTTCCAGCTTTTGCTTCGATTCTCTAATAGTCAGAGGAACCTCAAGCTTATCGCAAATACCCCGCAAAAAGCTTTCCTGAACAGAAGCACCACAAGAAAATTCTCCCGTCACATGAATGGCTTGGAGGGGAAGATCAGGAAATCCACGTCCTAAAATTGCTTTGAGCATGACTAAAAGGGTAATACTATCTTTTCCTCCACTAAGGGCAATAGATAGCCCGGTAACCCCCTCCAATAATTGAAAGTCAAAAAGCGCCTTGCGCGTTGTACTTTCAATTTTCTTTCCAATCTGAGTCCAAGGTGGAGATAAATTCATGAGACTATTATATTCGATAATAAATGATAAAACAACAAGCGATATGAAAGAAGTTGGTAGAAATGATCCCTGTCCTTGCGGATCAGGAAAAAAGTATAAGAAATGTTGCGCTCAGAAATCCCTCATGCAGAGGCGAGTTTTTCACCAAATAGAGTCTTCCCAGGCAGAGTCGAGCATTCAAAGAGTGACAGGTGTGCTGTCCCAAGCGTTTCGAAATGATCCGCCTCAGTCAGCTGATAAAGTAGGCGATGTTATCAAAAAAAGCCTCGACAAAAGGGTAGGAGGTTCGCCCTCTCCCCAAAAAAAAGATGCAGATCCTGAAAAGGAAGATGTTGATTCAAAAAGCTAATATTTGGTATAAAGACGTCTCCTATTTGCTGGAGTAGCTCAATTGGTAGAGCACCCGACTTGTAATCGGACGGTTGAGGGTTCAATTCCTTTCTCCAGCAATTTTCACCCCAAGGGGGGTGTCGCATAGCGGCAATTGCAATGGACTGTAAATCCATCGACTTCGGTCTCCGTCAGTTCGAGTCTGACCACCCCCATTTTTCCGGACGTTTCTTAAATTCCACCATCGTTAAGAAGTCCTAACTCACTGATAGTGAAAGACTTTCGTCCTTCAGCTCCAAGTCCTGAAATACTAAATCTAAAAGTTGCCGTTTTTCATCTGCTTCAGAACTTTCGAAAATCTCTCTAGCGCGTGCTGCTAAGTTCATGACTAAATTGGCTGTGATATAAAAGTTTTGATCAGCTTTTTCATGGCGATTCATTTGCTCAACAATCTCAATTTGGCGCGCTTTGTAGGTTGATACCCTTTCCAAATACATTTTTTCATCAATCAAACCATCGAGTTTATCATCATAAATCTGGTTCAGGCGTTTTTGAACTCGATCTTGCTCTTTGCGAAGAGTCTGGAGGCTTTCGAGATTCTATGGGAAGCTAATGTAAATGAAATAATTATTTGATAATGTAATCTGATGGTATGGTGATTAACCAATAGAGAGTGATATCATATCGTTCGCTAAACAATATAACAAGAAGGGAGAATAGTTATGAGTGTTACATTAAATGTCCTACAGTCTCAGATAGTGAGATGTTAAACGGATGTAGAACAACTAAAAAAGGATCATTTGAATGTTAAGGACATGGCTCCACAAAGCTCAATGACTTCACAGGATTTATATCAGTTAACCATAGAAACTTCAGGAAAGGTTGAAAGAATGTCAAATGATCTTTCCTCTGCAAGAATCGAAATGTCAAGTGGGTTTTCGGATTCTATGGTAAAAGCAAATAAATTGGAGAATGTTGTTCTTGGAACATCAGACATAGCTAAGCAAATCTTATCTGCTGCAAGGCAAGGAATTGATTCCTTAGAAGCAAAAGTTGATTCAAACCATGTTGAAACCAAGAAAGAAATCAAAGAACTGTCTGATAGAGTTGAAAAAAACCACTCCGAGGTAATGTCTATTTTAACATTGCTTGCCCAACAACTTCGTACACCAGAACAACAATGACCATTTATTTTAGGAGCTCTACCCCAGAGCTCCTTTCTTTCTACCTTCAAATTGGGGTATGACAATCAATGGAACCAAAAAGTACCATAAGGATTGTATCTTTCTTATAATAAGAAAGATAGGTTTTAAATTCTCAAGACTTTTTTGCTAGCAACTCATTGCTAGTTTCCCTAAAAAATCGTATGGAAAATTTATGCAGCTATATCGAAAGTTCACATTGGAGCCGAAAAAATACTCTACCTCCTCTTGACCTTGCCCCATTCTTTAGTCCAATATTAGATAGAGGTTCCTGTTTTCATTGCCATTTCCTTAGATGTCTGTCCATCTAAGCTGCTATGAGGACAGTCCTCATTGTAGTGGATTCTCCACTTTTCGATTACTTCTTTTGCTTCTTGCAGGTCCATAAACCAGTTTTCATTCAGGCATTCGTCTCTAAGCTTCCCATTGAAGCTCTCGACTATGCCGTTTTGATATGGCTTCCCTGGTTCTATATATTCCCAACTGATATTTCCTTCTTTCTGCCAGCTCAGGACCTTATTTGATGTGAACTCTGTTCCATTATCGCTCAGGATTGTCTCCGGTTTTCCTTTGTCTTGGATAAGAGCGTTTAGAGCTTCCAACACTGACTGCCCATTTAGCCCATGCTCCACCTCTATCCTCAGACATTCTCGGCTGTAATGATCGATGACCGCTAGAATCCTCAGTTTTCTTCCATTCGATAGGCTGTCATGCACAAAGTCTAGGGCCCAACACTAGTTGGGCCCCGTGATTAATCTGTATATCCTCCTATTTCCTGTTGAGCGTTTTCTGCCGCCTCTCTTGAGCACTTTTAAACCTAGGTTGCGATAAATCCGGTAAACAGCTTTATGGTTCACCTCCCATTTTTCTCTTCTTAACACTCTGTGGATCCTTCGGTAGCCATATCTTCTATTCTCTAGCGCTATCTCTTTGATCTTTTGTTCCAAGATCTTTTTCTTATCCTTTTTAGAACTGTAGCGAACGGTTGACCGATTCGCCCCAGCAAGCTTGCATGCTCTACGTTCGCTGAGCTTATAATCCTTCATAAGCACTCTAGAGCATATTTTCTTCGCCTGTGGGGCTACCACTTTCGGGAGACAACATCCTTCAGAGCTGCGTTGTCCAACGACAGTTCAGCCACCAGTTTCTTAAGCTGCTGATTCTCTTTTTCCAACGCTCTTAACCTCTTAACCTCACTGACTGTTATCCCCACGTATTTCGACTTCTAGTTATAGTAGGTCGGCTGCGATATCCCATGTTTCCTACACACTTCTTCCACTTTTAAGCCCATCTTTGCTTCATTGAGAACTTTAATAATCTGCTCTTCTGTGAATCTCTTCTTCATGCTTGTACTCCTTGCTTTTCAAGTTTATACGAACCTCTATTTCTATTTGGACTAATTTGTGGGGAGCAGGTCACCCTATATAAGCATGCTTAAATATTTACTACTAGGTAGTATCACGCTCAATGAAAAGTTTATGAAACAAGATGTAAGGGTCTGATTCAGTTACTCGAATTTTAGAAAAATGCATGTCATCATAAATTGTTTATCAGAGCAATCCATTTATGTTTCAAAAATTTGTTAATCCCACGTAATGTGATAGGTAAAAGTGATTTAGATAAAGCCCTAATTTTATAGGGGGATGTGATTATTTGCTTAGATACTGTAACAGCATAAGGAATAAATGGACTGTTGATTGCTAAATCTTCGATATTTTTATCAGAATTATGAAAGGCATCACGAATAGATGTTAAGCTTAGCAGTGTTTTGGAATCTTCTGAAACTAGATTTTTAAATGATTTGTTACATAGATAGCTGCTTTTAAGGTTCAAATAATTTGCAGTATATTTTGCAATATGACCATGGGGGAAATTTGTTGCTATTATATCAAATTCTTCTAAAGAAATTTTTATGGGAATAAATTCCCTTTTTAGTGTTTTTGTATAGAATTCAAAGAATTTAGACAGACTGTAGCCGGAATCTCCAACAGCATTAATTTCTACAATCCCTTGGTTTTCTCGTCTTTTAAAAGTATTTAATATGGCTTTTGCAATATCATCTATATGTACAGGATAAATTTTTGTGCCTTCAGCTTCAGGAATAACTGGTTGTACTGGTGAATAAAGTGCTAATTGTTCAGGAGAAAAATCATGGGCTGCTCCCACATTTCTCTGGCCATAAAGGTCTTGAACTGCATAACCAATGCGTATGATTGTTATATTTCTAAAATTGGAGAATTCTTCATTTTTTAAGGCCATTTCAGTTTCATATTTTGCTTGTCCATATCCACCATCGTTATATAACAGCTTTGCCGCTATTGATGAGCAGTGAATTAAAGTTCCTCTAATTAAATTTTTCCCCTTAAGAAAGTCATTTGCCGCTTGAGAAAATGCTATGCAGGATTTCTTATTAAATCTTTCTAGTGATTGATAATCAGTTTCATTTTTTCATTTTTCCATTTTTCAGTATGAGCACCACCAACAGCATTAAAAAAAAGAATCTCTCCAGCAAAACCTGTAGGTATATTTTTTTCAAACAGCTTTAATAACTCATTTTTGTCATATATTGCATCTTCTTGAGGTTTCTTTGGATTTGATGAAAGTTGGACGTATTGATGTTTTGTGGTTTCGGCGTAACCTGGCTTTCTTTGTGCAGATTTAACAAAGTGTTTTTCTGTAATCGCCTTAGTTTTAATTGCATTAGCAATATTAGAGGAAGCCCCATGAACCCATACCAAAGTTGAGGGAGTCTTGGCACTGAAGGCACGTGTTCCTTGTGTTGTAAAATTAAAAAATACATTGCTCCTACAAGATCTATTAAAAGTTGTAAACATCTATTCTTTTTTATTATTAATAATATTTATGAACAAAAATCACTATTCCCAAAGCAAGACGCTGAGGAAAATGTAACTTTTAATATTTTATAGAATAAACAATCCCAAATATTAACTGTCTTTTACAGATTATATCTGACTTAAACAGATTGAGAATATTTACATGCCATTACATGTATAAATGGAGGTGTCTATTTTTGCGAATTATTATAATTTTCAGCTGCAAAAATCAAGCCACCTACTATAATAGTCCCAACTATTCCTTTTGGCATGTTTTTTAAAGCTCCAATTTTAAGCTCATTAATCTTAATATGCTTGCGCAAGTTTAGTTCTTGAGCTTTATTAGGTTCTCCAAACTTTAAGGCATGTTTTGCAAAGACTAAATCAGAGACTGCCTTTGCATGACTTCTACTCGCCTGATATCCCCCAGTCCCAAGAGCAACCATAGTAAAAGGAAGAGAAAATGGATGATTTTTTATTGATATAGACATAACTAACCTCTCTATTTAGCTGTTTAACTCTCACACAAAAATTTTACATCAACAATGATAATAATTCCAATATTTTTTTATGTACTTGTTGAAGCATTGAGATTCCCAACACATTCTCATCACTAAAAACTTGAAATAGAAATATTTTCTATGATATAATCATAGGTACAAGGGGGGGGGATCTTGTCCAGATTAGTCGTTCAAAAAGGTTTTCAAGCCCAAGTTTTTAATTGTCCTGCGGACATTGCCGTAGTTGGTGGTGCTATGGGTGCTGGGAAGTCGTATGCCCTTATTCTTGAGATGATGAAGCACATCAAGGACCCTCATTTCCGCTGCGGAGTCTTTAGAAAGAACCGAGCTAATCTACTTTGCTCCGGAGGACTTTGGGAAGAGCTTGGGCTTGTTGCAGATAGTATGCGCATCAAATACCAGACGAATAAACACCAGCTGGTCTACAAATTCGAAAGCGGAGCCTCGATCCACTTTTGTCATGGAAACCATCCTAACTTCAAACAGTTTTTAAAAGGCACACAGTTCACTGCCATCTTCATTGATGAAGCTGACGAGTTTGATGAAGAGATCTTCAAATTCCTTCTGGCTCGGATGCGATCAAAGTCCAAAGTTAAACCCTACATGCGCCTTACAACCAACCCGACAGAAGGCTGGATCAAAACGCTAATCAAGCCATTTTTGCAAGAAGATGAATATCCTATTTCTGAGCTTTCAGGAAAAATCCATTATCTTTATTTCATGGGCAATACTCTCATTATCAAGTCGACAAAGAAAGCCTTTTTGACTGAGTGCGACCTTAAAAAAGAAGATCTTGAAGATGTCCGAACATTCACTTTTATCGCTGGAAAAGTTACCGATAACAGAAAGCTCTTAGACAACAACCCCGACTATCTTTCTAATTTGAAGGCGCTGCCAACTCATGAACGCGACAAATATCTTTATGGTTGGTGGGGAGAGATGCCGAAAGAAGGCCTTTTTCAAGAGGGGCAGTTCCAATCTTACGTAGGCTTTCCGGACAATCCTGATCGTTGCATCATCACTTGCGATACCGGTCTTGCTGGTGGAGAGAAGTCCGATCTTTGCATGGGAGGACAAGTTCAAACGGCTTCTTATACGGTTCGAGAGAATCAGCTCGCATCACTATGGGATGAAGTATATAGCATTTGCTCTCATTAACTTACGCCACTTTTGCAGCGGTTAGGCCCAAGACAAACCTACTTTCATCGAGACTAGTTTGTTTTGAAGATGCACTCGCATGTCCAAAAATGACTGTTTTCGTGCCATGCAGAGGAGGTAGAGTGTTTTTTCGGCTCCAATGTGAACTTTCGATATAGCTGCATAAATTTTCCATACGATTTTTTAGGGAAACTAGCAATGAGTTGGATGAAAAAGGTGACGGTGATTACCTATCCGAAGACAGTGATGGAAAGGTTAAGGGAGTATGTCGGAGAGAGGAAGGGGAGGGTTTTTGTCACACGCACAGGAAAACCGGTTCACCTCAACAGAGTATCGGAAACCTTTTTAAAGTGACTCCTCATGTGCTCAGAACATCGACCGTGACTTATTTGAAGCAGCAAGGGTTCCAGGATAGCGACATCATGAAGGTGACAGGGCATGCCAGCGCTTCGATGGTGGCTTCTTATGACAAAACTTCTCAAGAGATCAATGCGACAGAAAAGGTGCAGCTTGTGAGTTAGGAGAAGGTGGAAATTCAGTCTCAACCAAGCCAGACACTTTAAATCAGAATAGTTTTGTTCTTTTGGATTAAGAACTTAGAAGAGAAGTCTCAGGTCTTTCAAAAGTAACTAATTTTCGTTTATTTTCTTCCAGACTTGCGTTCGAGTGAGAGGCTTCCCAAAGTAATATTTTTTTGACCTGGCTTACAAGCCCTCTCCTTGAAAAAAACTGCTCTTCTGTTGCTTTTAAAAGAGAAATTCTGTCTGATTGAAGACCAATATTACCTTCTGCTTCCTCGGTTAACTGATCTTTTAATTTCTGCAATTGTGTTTCTATAATCCGGGTAGCAAAAAGACTCGCTTTAATTTTATCGCACGGTTTCTCTGATTTAGCTATTGCTGAAGCCTCTTGAATGATATTAGATCGTACGCCCTTAATAAGTAGATCAGATCTTTCAAAAAACTGTTTTCTAATTGCTGAAGTAATCATAAACAGGCCTCTTTGAGGTTTTATTAAAACAGCTATATTTTATCTTGTAGATCTTATTGTTTGCAATCAGAGATTAGAAAAAAGTTTTTGCCATTGGTAAAACCAAGTTGATTGTCTAATAAGGTAAAATAGGGAACGTCTTTGTAAACTCCACTTTGCACCAATAATCGTCTTAGGTTTGTCTTTTGGGAACTTGTAATAGGGAGTCTGAACCTTCCATCTTCCCTTATTGCATGTAAGTAACTGGTAAACTGTAATATGTAACTATTAAATTCGTCATCTATTTTTGATTTATTTGTTTGCTGTAGAAGCACACGCTTACTTGTACTTTTAGTAGAGGATTCAAAAGAGCTGATGAAACGTTCTTCATTTTTATTTGCAGTAACTTCCCATGCTTTTTTTTCTATTGAGTAATTTTTCTTTTTCCAACTTTCATCTCCAAACAATAGTGTTGGGTAGCCTGGCCGCATCACCTCTAAGTCGATAGGGATAATTTTAATTTTTTTAAGATCACATTGATCATTTTGCAATCCTACAATAACTATATTTTCGTTATGCAAATCGGAAATACCAATAAAACTGAGAGCACGATCTAGATGTCCTAATTGTTTTATTAACTCTTCCTTTACTTCATTTCGATTCTTAATGTTTTCATACATAACGCTATCTTCACTATCTATTTCATCATAAATACTTCTTGATGATTCAGATTTAGAAGATGGCTTGGCAGAATCGCTAGATATGTCATCGAAATCGTGTATGGGATACTCCTTTTTAACGTTTAGTTTCAATCCCTTAACTTCTTTCCACAAACTATAAGAACCTTCGTCAGAAGATCCATTAACAATTACAACATCCTTCCGTGTTGGGAAGAAGCTTTCAGTACTAGTGTTAAAACGACTAAGATAATCGATTACAGCAAGGTCTATATCTGCAGACCTAGGCTTATAAAACAGCGCCTGAGTGTAGCTTTTACCCTCTTGATCACAAAACTTTAATTCAACTTTCTCTGTTTTTCTTCCCATATGATGGGTTTCAGTATTCAATTTTATTCCCGGAACTAAGATTTCAGAAGGAGAGCGAGGCCGTTCAGGAAAACTAATCTCTTCAATTTTATCCACATGTACATCAAATAGATCCATAAGGTTTTCTTTGCAAGATTTGATATGTTCGCAGATTTTTTGTTCAAAAGCAGCATGCCAAACGAGAGGTCTCATAATATTTTTATTAAATGCATAATTAAGTTCTGGATCAGAATTTACGAATCTTCCCTTTTTAGAGCGAATATATTGAGACATTTCGAGATAAAATTTATCTCCAATTTGATCTGATAGTTCAAAGTTAGAATCAATCCATTCGCTCAAAAAGTTTTCTAAAATTGCCTCTTTCTCTGATTGATCACCATCTGTTTGTTTATTTGCTTCTCTTGAAATTTTATCTACTAAGTCATTCCATTTGGTTTTTATAGTGTCTATTTCTTTAACATATTCTTTATATTCTGAATCAGAGCTTAATTTTTCAAATAAAGACTTTGTTTCAAAGTTAAATCCTGTGATTTCCTTTTTCAGAAGTTCATCAAAGCTTTCTTCTGTGTTTTTTAATTCATCCTTTAAGATTTCTACATTTTGAAGACTATCATGCCATTCTGAAACCACATCAACAAACCGAATTTCTTGATTAGAAAATCTTCTTGGAAAAACTATTTTTATAGAATCTAAACAATTTATTTTATCTATCTGGGCAATTATCTCTAATTTTGCCTGTTGAAGAGAAGTTGTATCAGCCTCAGGCAAGTTGCCTTGTTTATTGATACTCTTTAAACAATCAATAGCGATAGAGATTGTTTTACTGATTGTAGACCTATCTTGGATTTTGCTACCTTCAATAACCAGCTTTTTTGTCATGCTAAAATGTTCTATACTGCTTAGAAGCTTATAGCTTTTATCTAAAGCATTAGACATAAAATTTTGAATAATCATAACCACTATTAAAATAATAATTAATGTATATATTATATATAATTAATGTAAATAAGTCTATTTATCATTAAATGAAGCCTCCACGCAGCAAGCTGACGGGGTATCCTTCATTTAGAATTTCAGGTCCTTAGCGTACGTTTCCGGCCCCGATGGGCTTTGGAAGTGTAATGCTATGGGTGTAATGTGTAATAAAATTAGGTTTTTAAATGCCCTGGGCTCCTTCCACTGCGGGACATCACACCTTCAAACCCATTCCGTTACAGAACTACACCCATAACATTACACTTCCACGAGCGATAGGCGTAAACCTTTGATAATAAAAGTTTAACAAACGAAACCGCTACAAAATGCACGAATGAGCCCGCTGGTCCTTATCATGTGAATAGCCTCATAGCCTTCAATCGTTGCCTCTGCTGTTTCAGATTCTGTTGCAAAAATCTTCATCTTCGCATAGAACTTTCTCTTCCTACTTTGATTTTGGTAGGACCAATCATAGATTTTTAAGCGGTTTTACATAGAAACAGCATTTTTTATTAAAAAAGCTTTTCTATAATACGTTAAATTAAATTTAATAGTTGAATTTAAATTAAATATAATTTTAGTTTAAAATAAAAAAGCAAAAAAAATGCCGGACCCTATTCCCCCAGCAGAGAGGCCTTCTTTCCAAAGAAAACCAACAGAACAAAAAAAAGCATCCAATTCCCATTCTTTATCTCCAAGACAAATCACAAGTAATGTAAATGGACAACAAATAGAAAAAATTAGTAGGATATCTGAATCTATTTATCCAACTACCCTACCCAAGCATCAAGTCGCTAAACATGTACAAGTTCAAGAAATAAGAGCAAGTATCGATCAGCTTACTCCCATCACTGTTGCAGCAAAAGAAAAAGCAGCTTTGGTTATTAAAGAAAAGGTGGGTTTAAGTGCTTTGGATACGTCTCAGATAAGACGACAAGAGATTTTAAATTATTTATCACGCCATTCAATGAATAGTTATAATGAATTTGAATTAAAATATAATGAATTATTTTCATGTAGCATTGAATGTGAAAACATTAAAAGCTTTATTGATTATATAGAAGAACAAAAAATCCCCTGTTTGGGAAACTATAGACGACTATTATCTAGTTTGGAACCTAATCCACAAGATCGGGATTATATAAAAGAAAGAATCTTGAACTTAAGATTCAATCAAATAATTAACCACATTGAATTACAAGATGTTATTTCAGAAAAGAAACAGGAGATTTTGGAAAAATTTTCACCTTCCGATGATTGGAAGCAATTAAAGATTATAGATATAATATTCGATATTGCTTTTTTAGAAAATGGAGATTCTCATAATAAGGGTCAGGTCCCAGCAAAAATTACTTTTCATTTTTGCAAGAACTCAGAGCAAGATTTTTCAGTAATGTATAAACCTAGAGATTCTTTAATAGATAAACATGTTCAAGATTTGTTGAAAGCATGCGAGATGCCTGCGTGTGAAATTTTGTCTTACAAAGAGAAAGGTAAAAGCTTTTGGGAATATATAGATGGAACAGATATGAAATTAGATCGAATCTCTAAACGACAATCACAATTAAAAGGCGACTCTTCTCATGCTCCAGAAGCTTTTATTAAATACAAACTGACGGACAGTCGCCCTCCATCTGAGAAATTTGGTACAGCAGAGAAAAAGAATTTGTTATCGAAAATTCAAAAATTAAATAATTTATTGTTGTCTATCGATTTAACAGATTTGCATGGAGAAAATGTCAGATTAAGTACTAATGGAGACCTCTATATCATAGATGCAGAGGTTTTCGATAAAGATTCCCCAACTTATCTTATGATAAAAGATTTTACAGCGGATAAGAAGCGTATAAGTGCATTAAAAGATAATGCTATCAGAGAATTGTCAGAGCTGGAAAAAGCTAAAATCAGCAAATGGAAAAATGAGATAGTCGATAGTGGTGGTAAATACAAGATCTCACATCGACGTGTTTTAGCACCAACAGACGCTTTAACTCACATATCTTTAAGACATAATATTGACGAAATAGCAGATGAAATATTTAATTTATTAAATACAGCTATTGAAAATCTTAAATATGAAAGCACACAAGAAGAAAAAAATAGTCTTATGCTTCAAATAAAAATAGATCTTCTTAATAATGATATTTCATTTTTTACAGAATCACGTGGAATAATGTATCATGGAATGGAAAAAGAAGGGATAATAGTTGGACGAGCAAAAACTAATAAATGAGGAAGTCTAAAATGACAATCATTTCTTGCTATGAAAGCAATAAGGTAAATATTTTTTTAGAACAAAAAATCGATCAAACAGAAGCAGAAGTTAAAGCCTCGGTAAATCAGAAAACAAATTTAAATGTTTCACAAGTAGTCCAAGAAGCCTACTTGAAGATAAAAAGTGCTTGTGAAGATCCCCCACCTGAATTGAATAATCAATGGTTATCTTTAAAAGTAAATTGCTTATATCCTATTTTTTCTTCTTCTTTAGGAATACAAAGAGAATTAAACGGTTGGATGAAAACGAAAGCAAGCAATTCACTAGAATGGAGTGATCTGTGTTTGCATACCCGTAACTGGGAAAGTGTTTCATTTCCATCTCACTCGGAAAATGGGTAGTATTGCAAAGATCTTTATCTCCGCATAGAAGCTTCCTCTTTTCTGGATTTTCCTATGTTAGGCGGCTAAGCCTCTGATCTAAGCATCGATATCCAATTACAAGAAGAGCCCAAAGGTCACTTATTTCTGGATAGCCTTTGATTAAACAGTGCAGGTCCATTGCAGTAAAAGACCTTTCTTCTTCGCCTGTAAAACTATTCGAAAGAATCTCATAACACAGAAAGGCTTCATCACGATCATCGGGGACATAGATGCGATCAAAGTAAATGGTTGTTGATATATACGTATAAAAGGCCGCTACTCTCTTTAGGTGACGGACTTATATTTTAAAAATTAAGCACTTAGGATTGCATTATTCGACTTGTCGAGCTCAGGGATAAGCTGAACTAGACTTTGGGCAGATTGAAGGTCTTAGTCGCTCTGTTTTTCCGTTTCATTTTGTAGAGAATCTAATTGTTTCTTCGCGGTTTCATATTGTGTGCTATTTGCTCGTTGTTCTTCTTGCTGTGCTTGCATGATCTTGGAATTGATCTTCCAGGCACCCCCTGTTATCGAGCTAAAAGAGTCAGACCAACCCTTTCTTTTTGACATATTAGACTCCAGCGTTTTTTTAGCTTCTTCAAATCGTTGCCCTTTTGCATTAACCTGTTCTTGAACAGCTCTCTTAAAGCTATCGAATTGAGGTTTGCTTAATGTGTCAACAAACTCCTGATCTTCCTTGGAAAGGATGGAGGATTTTTTACCATCATTAAGTTGGAGTTCTCCAGATTTTACTTTGTCAATGAGCCTTTCAAGGCGTTCTTCGACTTCAGGAAACTTTGTTCTCTCCAGATCCGTCAAAGATTCATCTGGATTATGTTTTAGGGTGTTTAGAAACTCTTGTGAGCCTTCGGCATCATTTTTTAAAGGTTGCATTGATTTCACCTTTGTTAATAAGAGTGATTCTTTATTCCAGTGTATTGAAAAAATAGCTCTTGCAGTTATTACTTTAACGGCTTCTTTATTAGCTGGCAATATGACAAAAAACCAGAGAGCAGAAAAACTTCAAAATTTTGAAACAAATTTTAATGAGCAGATTAATTCGACTCAAAAAAAACTTCTCGGAGATTATAAAAGATGTACGCTTTTCATAGATGGTAAAAATGTATCCAAACTTAAAGAAACGGAATTTCAGAAAAAGGTTTTGATCCCCCTAACCGAACATTTAAAGGAGCGCTTTGGTCCAGTAAAAACATTGCAAATATTAGATGGAATTACTCAAACCAGTGGAAATTCGACTGCTTATTGCAACCTGTCAAAGGCTAAACCTATTCTTAATCCCAACTCAAGCTTTGAAAAAGAGCTTCATTTTACAGGATCAAGTGGGTTGCGCCTAAAATTAAATACAAAAAAAGGAACGATCACTGGAAAAATCGATGCTAATTTTGCAACAGCTCCAAATGCTCATGGAGAACAAACAAAACTTCTAGTTTCTGTGCGTTATAAATATGATTTTAAAAAATTAGAAAGAGTTTCTTCGGTAAAGTTAAATACAAGATCGAAAAAAATTAATGATCTGCTTAAGCAATTCTGGAATCCTTACGCTGCTCCATTGCAAACGGCAAAGTAATTGATCTTCTAATCTTTATTCAGGAAGGACAGGGTCTCAGAGTCAGTTCTAGTTTTTAAAGAATCTATGATGTTTTCTATTCAGCAAATATCAGGTAAATCTCTTGACCGCCCTCCATGCTAGATGACGGGCCATCGTTTTAGGGGAATATCCCTAATAGATGGAGTAACAGCCAAGAAGAGTCATCCTAAAAAGGAAATGAGATTTTTAAGAATGTTTCGAATAATTTCAAGAGAAATCTAGGTTCTGTTGCAAAAATAGGTGATGGAAAAATATTTTCTTGAAATGGATAATTTGTTCTTTAGATCCACGATACAGGAGCAAAGATGGACCAAAATAATCCTTTCAAATGGCGTCATTATGAATCATGTATCATATTATTCTGCGTAAGATGGTATTGCCGCTATTGCCTCAGTTATAGAAATTTGGAAGAGATGATGAATGAACGAGGGTTGACTGTTGACCATACAACAATTTATCGATGGGTTCAACGGTACGCTGCAGAAATCAGAAGGAGATTAGCAAAATTTGTACGAGCTCCAAATACCTCTTGGAAGGTTGATGAAACCTACATCAAGATTAAAGGGGTCTGGCACTACCTTTATAGAGCGATTGATTCTAATAGAGAAACGCTCGATTTCTATTTGAGCACAAAACGGGATGCAAAAGCCGCATTTATGTTTTTTCAAAAGCTTTCTTCTATCGGAGATCCAAGAGTAATCAATGTCGATAAAGACAAGGCTTATCCATGTGCTTTTGCAGCAATGCAAAAGAAGGGGATCTTTGTAAACACAGAGCTTCGAAGAGTGAAATACCTGAACAACATTATTGAGCAGGACCATCGGACGGTCAAAAAACAATTCTTTGGCTATTGAGAAAGAAGTGATCCTAGCATCCGCTTCCCAGGTTGATGAAAAAAGACAGGCAAGAGAAGGTCGAGACATATTCAATGCCTCAACGATAAACATAGACATATTCAATCATTCTCACGCCTCAATTAAGAGCAACGAAGACATTCAAAAACTTTATAAAGACCAACTGGATGGCAAGAACATATGTACGCTCGAGGTCAGAAAACAAAAACATGGCCCCTCTTTTATTTTAGAAGACTACTTATTGTTTAACGGTCATAGGTTTGAAGAAAAAAAAGATCCATCAAAACCTTTGAAACAAGGGGAATTTGATGACCTCAGATAATACGGAACAAAATTGCATCAGTGAAGGCTCCCCGCAGCAGAGCTACGGGGCATCTGTCAGGTGGTTTTGCTTAGCTCCAAAAATCCAGTTGCTGATGTAACCTTTTATAGTCTTTTTTTCCTTGGTTTTTGACGTAGTTTCCTATTTTCTCCTCGTCCCCATGCTTCCCCACGGTACTTATAAAATATCCATCACTCCAAAACTCCCCTCCCCAAAGTATCTTCTTTACTTCAGGCCTTCTCAAAAAAATCTCTTTTGCCGTGATGCTTTTTATTAGCTGAACAGTTTTTTTTGGGCTATACATCGGAACTGATTGTATCAGAAAGTGAACATGGTCCTTATCAACACCGATCTCTAAAAAATTTATCTCATATCTCTTTGAAATTTCAAGGCATATGACCTTAATTTCTTCATCAACACTCTTGTCAAATACCGCTTTCCTGTATTTGGCCGGACAAACTATGTGGTACATCAAAACTGAGACATTATGACTTTTATGAATATATTCACTCATGCCAAAAAACTATACTTGTTCAGCTTTTACGCAGCAAGCTGCGGGGAATCAAACCCAAAGAGATTGAAACTTACGGATTTACTCCAATAGATGCACAGTCAAAAAATCTATACGAACAAGTCTATGGAAAGAGAACTATAGAGTTGGCGCACATACTTAGATGCATTGAGCTTGAAACATCAAAAGAGTCACTTCCACCACACATCCTTTTTCAACTCATCAAGAGTTTCTTCGGAGCCATTAAATCTCAAGACCCACTAGCTTTTCACCATGACTTGTCTAGAAGGATTCTCGAAAACGAACACAAAACAAAAGAAATCCCTTCTTCATCAATAGACTTATTAGCACGTGAAACATGCAATTCGTTTAATGAGATGGGAGATAAGCTATTCCCCATCCCTTTGATGCAAGATGCCATAGACTCATTAGACCAGAGTGCTAAAGGAAATGGAGGAGGAGATTCGGTTCTAAACATTATCGAAATAGATAACCCGAATGCAGACAAAGAGTGCTTTAACGAAAAGAAAATTTTCAGGCCGCTTGGGATCTATCTAAAATTTTTAGAATCTACTGGGAAGAGAGGCAAAAAGCAGGCTAAAAAAATTAAAGAAAGAGACGTGGGTGCTTCATCCGAATTTTGGTTCAAAACTCAAGGAAGAGGAAAAGATGAGCATTTTTTTCATTCAGCTGCATTCTTAGGATTTGCCCGAATCCTATGGGAAGACAAAGTAAAAAAAAGAATCACTTTTGACGGAAAGTACCCTCCAAGCACCGTCAAACCAACATTTAAAACACTTAGTTCAATCATCAACGCAAAGAAAGACGTCTCTTCAAATCCCGACGCCATCAATCTAGTCAAAGGAATAGATATAGTTGGGACAATTGACATACCACTAGTGCCAAACACTCTTCATGACAAAGTTTTCAGAGGGGTAGGAAAGATTAACACGGTCGTTGGTCACAAAGCCCTTAGGTATGCTGTTTCCCTCCCTTTTGAGCAAAAATTAAAAGGGATTGCAGACTTTAGAAGCCAAAAAACAGGAAGAGAAGATGGCCTTATTTTAACGGTTCTTCCGACTCTCGTCGCATAAGGGGAGGTCGATTGTACTGGGATGCTCCTGATTCCCATGGCAACTCTGCCACCCCCTGTTAAAGGAATCGCCCCAACTCAATACCACGCCTCTTTATACTACTTGCAAATGACCTTACTTGAAGAATTCTCAGATAAATCCAAAGAGTTTTATCAACACAAGTGCATAAAGATTGGTGATGAAGACTGGGACAGGCTTCTTGTAAAAGCAAATATTCCAATCAAATATAAGGAAGCAGTCTTAAGAGGATGGTCTGAAAATGGGGATGCCCCCAAAGTTTTGGAATGTGTAGAAAAAGACCATTACTCCCTAGGTGAATCATATGAAAAGCCATCCACTTTCTTGATAGAGCAGGGCAAAATCAGGACAAAACAAAGCGTCAAAGGGAAAACATCGGCTCAAAAAAGAAAATTGAAGAAAAGTCACTGAGTATCAATGTTTAGATAGATGGGTTACAAGCTTACGATAGATGGGTTACAAGCTTTTCCTTTCTTTCATAGAGAAAATCCAAAAAAAAGTTCAACGTTATAGTATAAGTATAATGGCGTTGCCCTCTTTGGCTTGCGCCCCTTCGTTTTTAACTACGGGGCTGCCAAATTCACCCTTTTAGAAATCCCAACTCAAAAAGAGTGTACCAATCAGACACTTGATTCAAATCAATTATATGGATACTATTGCCTCTCCAGTAACTCACATAAGGAGAAAGTAGGGTGTCTATAGAAAGCATTGAACCTGAAACCATTCAGCAATTTGTTGGAGAGAGTCTTTTTGAAGAAGAAAATAAGGCATTGTGGAATGGCCGTAGCCTTTGCACATCTCAGAATAATCCTCAGATTGACGAAGTCAGAAAAGCCGCTCTTTTGTATCCAATGAGCTTGGGGAATATGCAACAAGGGAAAACAACCATCTCAACTGTTACCACTCAAGAGTGCTCTGAAAGGAACTTTCATACAGATGTGATTCTTTGTGGAGACAAAGTGGATGGAGAGGTTTCTATTTCTGGAAGCGCAGATACAGAAGGAAATAAAAGCGCTGAAGTTGAAGTAGATATTAGCAGCAAGGATGGAACCATTTCAGGATCTGCAAGTGGTAGCGTTAGCCAAGATAAAGATGGAAACACCAGTGGAGAAGTAAGAGTAGGGGGAACAATAAGTTTTTAGATGATAAACATCGCTAGAAAAAGATACGCAAAAATCTCATTCATTCTATTAATAGTGAGCCTCGTGTTAAGTGTTTTTTTTATTTTTTTCAAGCAGCAAATCTACTATATCGCACTTCCTGTAAAATTTGAGGACACGAAAACACCTTATGTGTATGTTAAAATTGATGGTGTAACCATTCCTTTAGAAGTTGATTTAGGGTCACGCTTGGAGATGAAAATCTATTCGGATACTCTAAAGAAAATTCATAAGCGTCCTTATGGAACTGAAAAATGGAAGAACTTTCGAGGAACGGAGTTTGAACATCCAACTTTCACCCTTCCAAAGGTGGAAATTGGATCACTAACTTTTAAAAATCCTATTATAGTTGAATCTCCTTCGAAGGAAAGCGAAGGAACTATTATTTGGGAAGATCCAAATCGAGAAAAGAGCATTCCTGAAGTCGTTGGACATATAGGGAGAGGGCTTTTGAAGAAAGTCAACCTTCTCCTAGATATGGAATCTTCTAAAATAATTTTTGCAGGTAACATCAAAAACCTTAAGAAAGCCGGGTATGATCTCGAGACTTTTGAAAAAGTTCCCTTTGAGCTTAGTCCTAAAGGGATAATTATTGAAGTAGATACAGATTTAGGGAAAATGAGGTTTTTACTAGATACAGGATTCACTTTGACGACAATGCATGAATCTCTCTACCCTAAAGACATAGAGAAAAAAATGAGTCCTTATGGCATTCCCCAATGTATGACTTCTCAATTTACCATCAACAAAACTAATTTTGGGAGTAAAGATCTATACTTTCTCAAGATGACGGAAGAGCTGAGAGATATCGATGGGTTTCTAGGCATGGACTTTATTAAAAAGCATGTCATCTACATAAACTTCTCAAAAAACATCCTCTACATAAAATAATGGATCCCTTTGTTAACTTAAGCTTGAACCATACAGATACTGGCAACAGAACACTTAAAAAAAAAGTGTTTTAAGAGCCTGTGAGTTGATAAACTAAGTTAAGGTGTACTTAGGTGTAGCTAAACATAAATTAGTCGATTTTAGTACTGTTTAAAACGTTTTTGACTGAAACAACCTTGGGGTTGACTACGATCGGAAGTTTTTGTAAAAGGTAGAGAATAAAACCATTCTTTGAGATTTTTGAGAAAAAACTACGGATGTAACTATTTTGCAGTCATTTAAATGTTTTTCGTTGTTACCTTGACAATCACTAGCGCTGAAGTTTGGGGCTGTATTTTTGGCTATTCTTTTTCTATCTGTCATCGTTGTGGGATTTCTTCGACCTAAAAAGGAAGGAGATGAGGAGAAATGGCATTCCATTTTTTGTTGGACAGGATTGATATTTATCTCAGCATTTACCCTTTTCTTTGCGGGTGCGGTTTCTTTTGTAGTTGATGCAACTCTAGGCTGGAAGCTCTCTTTTCTAGCTGGAGCCTCAGTAATTTTGGGGGCAATTTCTCTTGTTGCCGGATTTATTGTGTCGTTTAAAAAAGTTTCGATCAAATACCTTTTCCTATGGGGATTTTTAGGAATGGCTTCATTTGTTTCTGTTTTAACATTAAGTTTAAACTCCTCTCCTTGTTAAGGTTAGGAATATGTAACACAGTGTTACATTGAACGTGATCGAAGATTATGAAGACGTTAGTGACTTTGACGGTTTCTAATTGATTTTTTGCGCTCTAGCTGCACAACAATGAAAATAATAGAGGCAGCCGCTAATCCCGTTATAATTCCAGAAGATGGCCTTTGATGAAAGGCGTATCCGGCGAAATATCCTATAATTGAACCAACAAGGAGAGTTAGTACGAATGGAATTATAGGGATCAACAAGGGTTCTCTGGCCTCCTCTTTCCTTATCTCTTGTCCTTCTAAATATAACTCTCGTGTCTGGTTTATCGATCTCTTTAGTTTCATACCCGCTTTTTTTCTCCTGTAAATATTATGCTAACAGTGTTACATTTTAGGTGATAAAATCCATAAAAATGTATTTGGTAACCCACGAATAGGAGTTTCTTTGGTAACCTCAAACCTGGAATCTTTAAACATCTGAATTGTTTCTTCGTAGGTTCTTGTTTTTATTTTCATCAAGCCATGAACATAATCAAAACCTGGCATCATATCTTGTTGAGATTGGGAAGGAGCTACAATATCAACGTAGAAGAAATTTTTTAAGTTAGGGAAATTATTTAGATAAGAATCAATTACACCTTTACATCTAATTTCCGGAACAAAATCGTGAAATACGAAGCATTGCATCAGAACTACAACATCTTCCCATATTCCCTCTAACTTTTTAATATCGTGGCACTCGCATGAGATTAGCTTATCATCGACAGACGCATTGATGGCATCTTCGATTACTTCTGGGATATTATCAAAGCCTAAGCCAGGGTGGTTTGTTAGCTTGCAAATTTTAGACAATCTTGTGCAAAGAACACATCCCAAGTCACAGATTGTACCAGAAAACTTAAGTTTTGAAAACTCTTTTAAAAGAAAGGGATCGACAGTTTTTTCACCAAATCTTATAGAAGATTCAGCTATGGCTTCTCCATTTAACAAAGTTGGAAAATCGTAGTTTTTTGAATTTTTAGAAATAGAGCTCTGCTGACTCATCAAACCGGAGTATCCATCAAACAGCATATTGATAAGCCCAAGATAATTTTTTAAAGAATGTCCCAATTCAGAAAGTTGATATCCCTCATCTGAAAAAGTAACTACACCGTCTTGGATTAAGGTTAGAAAAGCAGAATGGTAAGCAGGATATAAATCTGAGCTCTTAAAGTTGAATTCACTGACACATTTTCCGTTTGATAAGTCGTCCTACAATTCGCTTTTTGATAGGAATACTAGACAATTGCAAGAAATTCCATGTCTAATAAAGCTTAGAGCTTCACTTTCAATGCCTTTGATTAATAACTTTTCCATACAATTTTCCCGAACCCTTGAATTTTGAACTTATGAGTTCACCTGTAACAAACGCCAAAAGGGAAGCAATAAAAATAAAAATGTTTTTGAAGTGAAGGAAAATAAACAGTTTGCCAATGAAGAATGCGGACACAAAAGATAAGTTGTCGCCAGATTCTATTAACCCGTAAAGCTTTCCCTGAAAATGCACATCTTTATAATTGTTTGATAACATAGAAAACATGCAAGGCACAATAAATCCGTATCCAAAACTAAAACAAAACAGTAAGACCAACTCGGAATTGGTGTAGATAGAAATCCCTGAAAGGAAGGTCGCATTTAAGCATAGAAGAATAGAAGAAAACAGCGAGACCAAAATCCCCAACTTGAGGAGTAGTATATCTTTTATTTTTTGAAGGAAACGCAATGAAAGGACACCTGTAATGTATCCAAAGAGCATGAAAATAAAGGAGCTCGAATTGTATCAGCAGCAGGAGAAGGCACAGAGGATAATAACCCTTCCTCAGTTTTTATGAGGAGAATGATCGACGCCTTTGCAGAATTCGAGCGCAATATCATATGTGAGAGAACACGGGCAGCCATGCAGGCTAAAAAGAAAAAGAATGAACGCGTGGGGCATATTCCTTTTGGGTATCGACTCGCTGAAGATGGTGTCCATATCGAAAAAGACGGGAGAGAAAAGGCAATTCTAAAGCAGATTCAGGATCTAATGGAAGAAGGTCTTAGCACACGAAAGATCGCCGCAGAAATGAATAGAAGAGGGGCGTTTAACAGAGGAGGCTCGAAGTGGAATCACGGATCGATTCATCGAGTGATGACGAAAATAGCAGCATAAAAGAGCGGTTAGACAAACTTGCCAAGGATCTCAAAGAGCTCCCTCCCGATCGTATCGAAGAACTGGAAAAAATAGTCCATTCTATGGGAAAAAGGGTGGTAACTATAAAAGAAGCCGCCCAGATGTTAGATGTACATGTGGATACAATCCGTAGGGCAATAAAGTCTGGGTCCTTAAAGGCCTTCCAGTTGAATAAGGCCGGGAGTTGGAGAATATCTATGGAAGAGTTAGAGCGATTTATTAATGGAGAGAAATGACAACTACAGCGCATAAAATAGAAGCCAAAGACCTTAACGAATGGTTGGATCCTCTAGACATTCTTAGAATCATCGGGTATGAAAAAAGCAAACCCAAAATTTCTGGGGGGGAAGTCCGAGATTATTGCCCCATTCATGGAGGCGATAATCCAACATCCCTATCTATCAGCCAACAACAAAAATGCTTCAAGTGTCATAGCTGTGGCGCTGAAGGAAGCTTAATCGATCTGTATGGTCTGTCTATGGGTTTAAACCTCAAGGGGGAATTTCCAAAAATTCTTGAAGAATTAGCTTCTTTAACAAACTATCATCAAAATGGAAGAACCCTCAACTCTGAAACCATACAATCGATTCATCGAAAGGTCTCTCCTGATAAAATTGAAAGAAACAATACCAGTGAAGACTTCTCTTTTTTGCAGAAGGCGTGGGACAGGGCCAAGAAAGATGGAAACCACCCCTATCTCAAAAAGAAGCAAGTAAAAAGCTGCCCTGGAATACGATTCGGAAAAGATGAAAAAGGGAATGATTCGGTTGTTGTTCCCTATAGAAACATTGATGGAAAGCTTCGAGGGATTCAGTACATAAATCTTGGAAGAAAATATTTTCATAAGGGATCAAGAACTGCAGGATGCTTTTTTTCTCTTGGGGATCTCGAAAACAAGGGTGAGATTTGGATAGCAGAAGGAATGGCAACAGCCTGTACTATTTGGGAATCCTTGGTGAAAACCACACCAGTTCTATCAGCCTCATCAAAAGTGAACATTCCAACCGTCATCAAGGATATTCATGATCGGTGCCCGCTAATCAGGATAAAATTAGCTCTTGATATCGATGCAAAAGATGTTCTCGAAAAAATAGAGATCCCTATTGATTACTGCGTTCCCTCTTTTGAAGGATTAAAAGCGGTTTGATTGCAGATGGATTGTAACCTCAGCTTCGTATAGGAGTAAAAATGAGTAGAAGCAAGAAATACTAAAGCATTCCGACCCATCTGTCACGAGAGGAGTTTGACCAATTTGTCTTGCCCCACCTCATGGAAAGATCGAGAGGATCTAAGACAAAGGTGTGATTTTACCGTCTCTTCAACTACATTTTGAAGTTGATGCATACCGGTTGTCAATAGGAAGAAATCCCCATTAACAAAGATGCATCTGGCAAGCCGGAAATCCACCACACTCGCATATTCCGCACCTTTCAACGCTGGCATAGAGATGACTGTTTCGAAAAGATCTTTGTGGGTTCCGTTCAGCAGTTGTTTTCAAAAAAATTATTAGATACCGATGTGATTCACGGAGATGGTAGCACGACAACGGCTAAAAAAGGGGCGATAATATAGGTTTCAACGGTCACAAACACATGAAAGGCGATAAGGTTGTCGCTCTATGTGATCGCAACTGCAATGTTATAGCGCCTATGATTTTCGCACGAGGCAACAAGAATGAGTCTCCCCTCATGCGTGAAGCAATGGGCCCATTGAAAAGTATGGCAAAGGCTGTGGGGTTCAACATTAAAGGATCCACCATGAGCCTCGATGGGGTCTATGATTGCCGTAAAAACCGTAAGAAAATCTTCAATCTTTCAAGAAGAGCGCTTCCTCTTGACTATGCTCTAGGAGTTGCTGAGGATTGGGCGAGGAAACAAACCACGAAAAGCGCATGGGCTCGCAAAGATGCTGCGTGGAGAACACAGCCCGCTACCCAAAAACAGAAGGAGGCTCTTTCCAAATGTGGGATTTATTTTGACGAGGACATTTCCAAGGGTCGTGCTTCCCAGCTTTTAGATAGCAAATTCAACGAGCCGGCAACAGTTAAACAGGTCTGTTGGCTCAGAGCTAACGGCGTTAATATCACAGATAATATGACTAAAATGGAGGCTCGAAAAATGATATCCGGAAGGGCTCATCAAGCAAGGAGATAATCATGGCAAAGAAAAAGAGTAACACTAGGTTGTGTTGAGAAATTTACTTTAACCATTGGAGAGCCGCGATAAAATGAAGGAATGCCTTGAACCTTGATGCTAACTTCTCGAACCGAGAAAACAATCGTCTATAATGTTTGAGGAAGCCAAATAAACATTCGATTTTGTGTCGTTCTTTATATATGTCTTTATCATGCTCTCGATGATCAATGCGATTTTTCTTTGAGGGAATGATGGCAACAGCTCCGATGCTCTTTACATGATCAATGATTGCATTGCTGTCGTAGCCTTTGTCAGCCAATAATCTTTTGTAATCCCTACCTTTGAGCAAAGGAATAGCTTGATGACAATCAGCTGCTTGACCACCTGTTAAAATAAAATCAAGTGGATTACCTAATGCATCACAGATACTATGGATTTTAGTCGTAAAACCTCCGCAGGACCGACCTAAGGCCTGCTCGTCTTGACCTCCGGTTTTTTTTATTGGCTCCTGCGGCACAGGCATGAGCGCGGAGGACTGTACTGTCGATCATAATATATTCCATGTCTGGATCATTTGAAAAATAGTAGAGCATCTTGTACCACACACCATGTTCAGCCCAGTCTGCAAAACGATGGTAGACGGCATTCCAGTCTCCATATTCCTTTGGTAGCAAACGCCATTGTGCTCCGCTCTTGGCAATCCAAAATACAGCCTCTACAAAGTAACGAGTTTTCTCTTTGTTATTTGTGTGTATTTTGGGGTAATTACTCAGATATTCGTAAAGTTTCGACCAGGCGTGGTCATTTATTTTATGCGGGTATAGCATATAGATCTCCTTCTTCAGGAAGTCAGCTTGCACCACTCATGGAAATTTCTCAACACAACCTACAGTTCCGGCTAAACCTTCTGATGAAGAGGTGCAGCTTGTTTGTTCCTGGTGGGAAGGAAAATTAGCCTTAGATAATGGGTTAAAAGTTGAAATGGATCTAAATAGTGGTATCAAATTTGAGTTAGACTGTATGTCTCCTGAAGAAGAGGGGTATGGGAACTTGCTATGTGCAAAGGTGTTTCAAACTTTTGGAGTTCATAGCATTGGGATCGCATATTCAGCCTTTGTTGACTGCATTAACTGCATTCTTACAGGTTCTAACGAGTTAGAGGGGAAGAATACGGATGAAATCAAACGAATTTTCCAGAGATGGTGTACAGATGTTTTGAGCCTCTTTCAAGAACTTGGTCCGAGAGACGCGCAGGAGCTCATGATAGTGACGAAGATGATCATCTTAGACCACCTATCTAACCGTGAGTTTATATCCGGATCCTATCGTTCTGATGAACAAAAAAGAACCCACCGACAATCGCGGGGAGTTAAACTATCGCGACTCCTTCTTGAGTTTAAGGAAAAGCTCGATAAACATCGACGGCCTCACTAACAGATCAATGTTCAGCATAATCATGTCTATAATGAAGGTCAGGCGATCATTGGCTCACACATCAGTGGAAAGGGGGGTTAGATAAAAAATTTCAATAGAACCCCATGGAAAGAATAGAAATGACCCAATGCAGAGCAAAAAGTAAAAGAAGCGGTGTCCAATGTAAGAAGCATGCTGTCAAAGGGAAAGCGGTCTGTCGTATTCACGGAGCCTATGCAGGTCCCAAAACTATCGAAGGTAGGAAGCGCATTAAGGAGTCCAAAACAAAGCATGGAAGGTTCACGAAGGAAGCTTTTCAGGATAGGGCAATGCACAGAGACTTTTTAAAGGAGTGCAGAAACTGCCTACTCTAATAGTAGATATTCCCTCTAGGCACTGATTGGGTATTCTGTATTCCTAAAAGGCCTCGTCCTTGGTGAAAAAGACATATTTTCAGCTCCTATTCTTTGACGTTCGCGCAATTGTCTGTCTAGCTCTTCCATAGTAATCCCATCAGGATCATCAGCATGATTGATCATATCTACAACACCAGATGCAGCTAAAGTGGTTCCAAGTCCCCAAGTTACAGGGTGTGGGATTATACAGAGGAGAGCTCCCCCAAGGGCCTTACAAAACCCTTTAGCAAAACCATTTGAAATTTTCATTTTGCTTTTTTTACTCTTCTTTACCAAAAAAATTTTCGCCTTATCCTTAAGAGAACCAAAAGAAATTAAAGAATGAGAATCATTTTCTCTAGAAATAATTTCTTCATAAAAACCTTCAATAAAGTCTTCATCTAGATAAATTCCTGATCTAGTTCTTATTTCTTCTAGAGAAGAAGCAAAAATTTCTGAAACAAGAGGAACAGAGTACCCCTAATTAACAATCATTTCTCTAACATTAAACAGGAAGTCTATAACCTCGTCAGCAGTAGTTTCCCCATCTATAGAATTAAGATAGCGAGGCACCCATTTATATTCAGAACTTTCCTCTGAAAATGCAGTAGAAGAAAAGCCTAAGATGGCCAAGAGAGTTAAAAAATAAAATTTAATTTGTCTCATAAATTTATAACCAATGCGACAAATCCCACAGCAGCAACTGCACTTGTGAAAAAACAAGAAACAGCAAGCCACAGCTTTCTAAAGCTATTTTCTTTTCCTCGAATACCCAATAACCACAGAGCTCTTGAAAAAGAATATGTAGACAAAATAAGTAAAACAGCCGCGATAATAATTCCTAATACTTCTTTCATAAAAACAGGGACCCAATCCTCAAAGCTATGACTAGTTATTTTCCACAAAGTATTGTCTTGGAGAGATTTTTCTGCAATAAAAATTTTCAATCTTTAAAACCTCAACAACTTGTTGACTATCCAGCGTGATTAAAGTAGCATGTGACTACCGATCAAGGAGCCGAAAAAGTCCATGCCAAGAAAAGTTGCTGTAAGAAATCACAAAAGAGTTTCTGTATGCCTGTCCGAGGATCAACTCGATAAGGTCGAGAAGATGGCGATCAAACTATCCCAGGAAGAGGGAAAAATTGTCACCATATCCGAGGCGATAAGAAGAGCCGTTGAGGTTTGCTACCCCATTATGAAACAGGGGACGTTTTAGATGGCTAAAGACACCCCAAAAAAGCTACCTAAAGGGTATTCCGACATTCTGAACTCTATCAGCTCTAAGATTAAATCAGCCCAAGCTCGAGCCATGAGCTCTGTAAACCGAGAGCTTATAGAGGTGTATAGGGACATTGGAAAGATCATTCAAGAGGAACAAGAAACTGGGGAATGGGGGGATGCTGTCGTTAAAACATTGGCTTCAGATCTTCAAAAAGCCTTTCCTGGCATGAGAGGGTTTTCGTATCGTAATTTATACACAATGAGGGATTTATACTTCTCTTATGTAAGTGACGAAAAATTGCAGACACTGTCTGCACAAATTAGCTGGTCCCATAATGTGGCCATTTTATCTAAGTGTAAGGACCCTATTGAAAGAGAGTTTTACATGAAGATGTCTAAGAGAAATGGGTGGACCTACAGGGTCTTAATCCACCATATTGAGGGTGGAACTTTTGAAAAGACCATGGTTGCGCAGTCGAATTTCAAGAAGAATCTTCCAATTAACCTTCACCCAGAAGCTATCCTTGTTGCAAAAGACGAGTATGCTCTTGATTTCCTTGGACTGGCGGACGAGCATAGCGAACACGAACTTGAGAAGGCTATCGTTAAAAATATTGAGGCATTTCTTCGAGAGGTTGGTACATCAATCTCTTTCCTTGGATCACAGTACCGAATTGAAATGGAAGGACAAGAGTTTTTTATCGACCTTCTTTTCTATCACAGGCGACTAAAATCCCTTATCGCTGTCGAGTTAAAGATCTCTGAGTTTGTTCCAGAACACGTTGGAAAAATGCAGTTCTACCTAGCAGTACTTGACGATAAGGTTCGCCTTGAAGGAGAAAACCCGTCTATAGGAATTATCCTATGTAAAAGCAAGAAACGAACCGTAGTCGAGTATGCCCTTAAAGACGCTAACAAGCCTATTAATGTTGCCTCCTACCATTTGGTAAAAAAATTACCTAAAGAGCTTCAAAACGAGTTGCCATCTCTAGAACAAATGGAAAAGCTTTTGGATAATATTGATTAAAGCTTCAATAACTTAAGTGCTAAATTCGTAGTGGAATTGCCGGAGGAAAGTAGTCAGACATGTTTTCTGGAAGCAAAACGCCCGATCTTCTTCGAAATTCCGTCAAGCTAACTTTGAAAGAGCCCAGTGGTAGATCTACATCAACTTTCTGATTCGGGACGATGTACGCTTCTGCTTTATCCAGTACTATTGTCGGGAAAATCACCTGAAAAAAGTGAGTCGGAACAGGAATTTCATCAGAGCCAATCACGGGATATGTTGTTTGTCCCCTTTCCGAAAGAAAGAGAGGTCCAGAAAGAACAAGAACATTGCGATTCCATTCAGCTGAAACCTCTTTTACTCTTTTTCTTAGTTTATTCCAGTATCTTTGATGAAAATCGCCATTTTGAGGGCATGTTACCGAGAAAAAATACTGGTAGCGGAACTCTTCATCACTCACATTTGTTTTTGTAAATGGAAATAGAAGAGACGACATGATGAATTTTGATCCAAAATAATCCGAAGAAGAAGCTTGCAACTCATTGCTAGTTTCCCTAAAAAATCGTATGGAAAATTTATGCAGCTATATCGAAAGTTCACATTGGAGCCGAAAAAATACTCTACCTTCTCTGCATGGCACGAAAACAGTCATTTTTGGACATGCGAGTGCATCTTCAAAACAAACTAGTCTCGATGAAAGTAGGTTTGTCTTAGGCCTAACCGCTGCAAAAGTGGCGTAAGTTAGTGAGAGCAAATGCTATATACTTCATCCCATAGTGATGCGAGCTGATTCTCTCGAACCGTATAAGAAGCCGTTTGAACTTGTCCTCCCATGCAAAGACTCGCTATATGGTACAGAAGCGTTCTTTAAAAACCTCGAAGTCAAACATGGGCTTGCGACTACTCTTGCTCTTTTTTCTATTTCGTTTGTTTGGATTGATGTTAGGTTTCATTCTCGCATTGAAGATTTTCTTACGGTTTTTACGGCAATCATAGACCCCATCGAGGCTCATGGTGGATCCTTTAATGTTGAACCCCACAGCCTTTGCCATACTTTTCAATGGGCCCATTGCTTCACGTATGAGAGGTGATTCATTCTTTCCATGAGGTGGGGCAAGACAAATTGGTCAAACTCCTCTCGTGACAGATGAGTCGGAATGCTTTAGTATTTCTTGCTTCTACTCATTTTTACTCCTATACGAAGCTGAGGTTACAATCCATCTGCAATCAAATAAAGCGGTTCATACAAATTAGGGGCAAAATAAACTAGCAATGAGTTGTAGCAATGAGTTGTTAACATAACGTTAGCCTCCTTTAGGTTTACTCTATGAAAGTCTAATCAATTTTTATCTTTAGGGACAGATCCTAAGCTACTGGTTATTAATGAAAAATTTAAGGTCTGTTAAAAAATGTCCTGTACTCAGACTGAGGGGATAGGTTCTTAATTGAAACTAAAATATAAATAATTGTTTCTAAATGTTCTGAATCTTTCCAAAATCAAGTAGTAGGGAGAAATGGGAAAAGACCTCTTGGAGGAGAGCGATTCTGTTGGTCCGTATCTTTGGCTCATCAGCTAGGATTTGAACTTCCTCAAAAAGGGCTGCAAGGGGAGCTCTGAGGGTGCTGAGGTGCTCAAAAGCGCCCTGGTAGTTTCTAGAGGAGAGAGCATCTTTAAAGGTTTTTTTGAGGGTAGATAGGGATTCATATAGGGATTTTTCAGAGGGTTCAAGAAAAAGATCAGGTTTAAGGGCATGGATTTTTTCTTTGCTGATTTGCCCTTTAGCGCGCTTATAGACCTCAAAAAGCCCATCAAAATGGTCACTAGCGCGGAATAGGTTGAGGGCTTTGGTTTTTAAAAACTGGTCATAAGGGTTGGTGCAAAGCCCTTGGAGAGAAGCTTCAATCTCATCCTTTTGGAAACTGTAATCTTCCAGGACACCTTTAGCACGAGCGGTTAGAAAGTTGAGAACCGCTTGATCTTTAATGACGGTTTGAAGGTCGAGGCTTAAGTTGTTTTCAATGAGAATTTTAATCACCCCAATCGTTTGACGTCTGAGGGCATAGGGATCGCTAGAAGAGGTGGGCTTTAATCCCACTTTGAAATAGCTGATCAAATTGTCGAGTTTATCGGCAAGATTTAGGAGAATCCCTGTTTTTGATTCTGGGAGGGCTCCTCCTTCTGATTTTGGAAGCCAGTGTTCTTCAATAGCGATTGCAACTTCCTCTTCTTCTTTTTGATGGATGGCGTAGTGTTTTCCGATTGTTCCTTGAAGGTCTGGAAATTCTTGTACAAGTTCTGATGCGATGTCAGCTTTGCAGAGAGAGGCCGCGCGAAGAACAGTTTTTTCGTTTCCTATTTCCAAAGCTTGGGCAAGCATTAGGGCAAGTCTTTTGAGGCGATCAACCTTGTCGGCCATCGTTCCGAGCTCTTTTTGAAAGATGATATTCTCAAGCTTTTTAGCAAAGTCATCCATTGAAGTTTTTAAATCTTCTTCATAAAGAAAGACTCCATCGGAAAGACGCGCTGAAAGGACATTTTGGTTTCCTTCTTTTATCATTTCATTGGGGGTGTTGTCGGCTGTGATGACAAAGAGGGGAGCGAGGTGACCGCTATGGTTCATAAGAGGAAAATACTTTTGATGCTCCACCATTTCTGAGGTGAGGACTTCCTGAGGCGCTTTTAAAAACGTTTTATCGAAAGAGGTATAGGTGAGTTCTGGCCATTCGGTAAGATAAAGCACTTGAGAGAGAACCTTTTCTTTGAAAACTGCAAGGGTGTTTGTTTCCTTTTCAATAGCTTCCAGTTCTTGACAAATGATACGTTTTCTTTTTGCTATGTCGACTATTACCTTATGTTCTTCTAATCGAGCAACATAATCACTTGCAGATTCAATTGGAAAGGTTTTGTCACATAGCTGAGCGTGTCCTGCAGAGTGATTCCCTGAGACCACACCGGCAATTTCAAACGGAATAACATTCGTCCCTAACAAGGCCACGATCCACTGCAATGGGCGTGCATAACTGACGTCAAGATCGCTCCAGCGCATTTTTTTTGGGAAGGGGAGATTACCAATAATTTTAGGAAGGACTTGGCTTAAGATTTTAATTGTAGAGACACCCTTTTTCTCTAGAGAGGCCATGAGGTAGTCGCTCTCTTTGATCTCTTGAATATGGAGCATATTGTGGTTTTTGATCTCTTGAAGCGTGGGAGAATTTTCAAATCCGAGGGATTTGAAAAACCCCATCCCTTGCTTTGTTACATTTCCTTGATGGTCATAGGCGGTTGAAACTGGCGGGCCACGCCGTGTATCTGCGCTATCTTCTGTTCCATGAATCAAATCTCTCACCAGGACACTTAAGCGGCGGGGTGTTCCATAAACGTCAATAACTGAGTAGGTAAGTTTGTGCTCTTTTAAGAGTTTTTCGATCGCACTTTTGAGGTTTCTGTTTCCAATAGGAACAAAGAGTGCAGGGAGTTCTTCTGAGCCAATTTCAAAGAGGAAGTCACTCGTCTTCTTAGAGTCAAAAGTTTCGGGCAGCGATCGGAGAGAGAATGTATTTTCTTCTTTTTTTAGTCGTCTTAAGAGAGGGAAACTTAGTTTTTCCCTAGATGCAAGATATTCAGTAGCCGATGCTTTTGCGATATCACGAACACGAGCAATGTAACCCGTTCGCTCTGTTACGGAGAGGACTCCTCGCGCCTCAAGCATATTGAATGCATGGGAAGCTTTCATTACAAAGTCGTAGGCAGGAATCGGAAGGTTTAATTCAACAAGTATTTTTGCTTCTCTTTCAAAATCTGCAAAGTGGCGTAGCCACATCTCTGTCGAAGATTTATAGAAGTTGTAGTGACTCCACTCGACTTCGTTTCTGTGGTAGATATCGCCGTAGGTAAACTGTTCGTTGTACTGCATATCAAAGAAGTTATCTTTCTTCTGTACAATCATAGAGAGACGCTCGAGACCGTAAGTGAGTTCCACGCTAATAGGTTTCAGGGTATAGCCTGCAACAGACTGGAAATAGGTAAACTGGGTCACTTCCATTCCATCTATCCAGACTTCCCATCCGAGGCCCCATGCGCCTAGTGTAGGAGATTCCCAGTCATCATGGACAAAACGAATGTCGTGTTGCTTTAAGTCGAATCCAAGTGTTTCAAGAGATTGGAGGTAGAATTTCTGAATCTCTTTAGGGGAGGGTTTCATAATGACTTGAAGTTGATGGAAAAGTTGCGTGCGGTTGGGATTATCTCCAAAACGGCCATCTTGGGGACGCCTTGAGGGTTCTACATAAACAGTATTATAGGGCTCAGGGCCGAGGGAGCGGAGAAAGGTGGCAGGGTTAAATGTTCCAGCCCCCACTTCTACGTCGTGTCCTTGCTGAATGAGACATCCCTGCTTTGCCCAAAAAGCTGTTAACTTGCTGATAATTTCTTGAAAAGTCATCTTTGCAATTACCCTTGAATTATGTAATAATCTTAGCTTCGTGCATTTTTTCTAAAAGATATCTAGTGCTTCCGATAGAGCAGGATATTTTTAATTTAATTTGAATGGAATGGTCAAATAGCCATTTCTGAAAATTAAAAAGCATTCTGGCCCACCAAAATTGCTGGGGAGATGCAGCCAAAAAATGCACGAATTCGAGATAATGTTGCATGAAGTAGGAGTTATAATGCGAGAATTTTGTGGTCTTCTATCTAAAGAAGTGAAAATCTTCTTTGAAGAGGAGGGTGAAAAAACATTCCGGGCAAAACAACTTTTTGACTGGGTCTACCAAAAAGGTAAAGTAGACTACGATCAGATGCTTAACCTCCCACAACCACTTAGATCGCTTTTAAAAGAGAAGGTTGATATTGGCGTATTGCAACTTGAAAAAGTAGAAGATTCAGAGGACGGAGAAACAAAGAAGTTTTTGTGGAAACTTTCGGATAACCATTTTGTTGAATCAGTGCTCATTATGAGTGGAGATCGGCGCACTGTTTGTGTGTCCTCTCAGGTGGGTTGCCCGGCGCGGTGCGCTTTTTGCGCTTCAGGGAAGGAGGGGGCCATCCGCAATCTTACTCCTGCAGAGATTGTGGAGCAAGTGGTCCTCATTAACAACTATTTACTGCAAATTAGTGAGCGGGTCAGTCACCTGGTTTTTATGGGAATGGGGGAGCCTTTGGAGAATTATATAGGGGTTGTTCGCGCTCTCAAAATCTTGATGGATCCTGATCTTTTCGGATTTTCTTCCCGAAGAATTACCGTTTCTACCGTCGGTGTGGCTCCTAACATTAGGCGGCTGATGGAAGATGGATTCAAAGTCAACCTTGCCCTTTCTCTTCATGCGCCTAATCAGCACATTCGGAAAAAGGTTGTTCCCTATGCCCGCAAGTTTTCGATTGAGGAAGTTTTGCAAAGTGCTCGTGAGTACGCGAGGTTTACCAAGAGAGATTTAACCTATGAATATGTCCTTCTAGACGGAATTAATGACACGGAAGAAAATGCTGAAGAGCTTGCATCTCTTCTTAAAAATGAGCAATGCACTGTCAATTTAATTCCTTACAATCCAGTAAGTGGACTCAATCTCAAAAGGCCTAGCAAAGAAAAAATTGAAAAATTTCATGCGATTTTATTGAAAAGAGGGGTGCGCACCACCCGTCGTTATACTAAGGGAAAGGACATCGCTGCGGCTTGCGGTCAGTTAGCCCTCCGTAAGAAAGACGAAAAAAAACCTTTAGAAATTGAAGCAAAGTCAGTATAAGGGGGCAGAAAAGCATCAACCTATGGTATCATGAGAGCTACAAGTAAAGTTTCAATTTTTCGAGGAGAAATACCTTTGAAACTCCCATTATTTTTAACGATTGGAAGAATTTTTATCAGTCCGATCTTTTTGATTTTCTATTTGAAGTACCAACAGTTGGGGATTACCCTCCACGCGCTTCCATTTATTCTGATTTTCTTGCTCGTGCTTTCAGAGCTTTCTGACTTTTTCGATGGGTTTCTTGCAAGGCGATTTAATTTAGTAACAGAGCTCGGTAAGATTTTGGATCCAATGGCTGATAGTATTACGCGCCTTACCATATTGCTTACCTTCACTCAAGGATTCATTCAACTTCCGTTGATTCTGGTGTTTGCCTTTGTCTATCGAGATGCAATGATCAGTACTCTGAGAACAGTCTGTGCTTTCCGAGGGGTAACTCTTGCAGCGCGTACTAGTGGGAAAATCAAAGCCGTTCTTCAGGCATCTTCGATCTTTGCGATCCTGATCCTTATGATTCCTTATGCATGGGGAAGGCTACCTCTTCTTCAACTGCAAAACATCAGTTTTATTATTATTTCAGCGGCAGCTGTCTATACTGTTTTTGCTGGGGGAGAGTATATTTGGGCTAATCGAAGCTACATTCGCCAAGCATGGCAGAGCGATCAGACAGAGCGATAGGCTTCCAAGTATTTCAGTGCGGAGGTTTTCCAACTCCAATCCTTTTGAAAGCCATTTTTAAGCATTAGCCTCCATTTTTTTTGGTCATTTTTGTGATGTTCGAAGGCGCGATCGATTGAGCAGCGTAGATTGTCCTCAGAGGGAAAGTCAAAGGTGTATCCGTTTCTTCTGTCAAGGGGGATTTCACCATGGTCTATATCAAAGACTGTATCGGTGAGTCCTCCCACTTTATGGACGATGGGAATCGTTCCATAGCGCAGAGAGATCATTTGCGTGAGACCACAAGGCTCAAATAGTGAGGGAATTATGATGCAGTCTGCCGAGGCAAAAGTAAGATGTGCTAGCATTTCATCAAAGGTAAAGTGGAAATGGGTATGGGGATTGTCGCGGTATTCTTCAGCCAAATCATAGAACTCTGCTTTGAGTGAGGGCTCGGATGTTGATCCAAGAAGGATGAATTGCCCTCCTTTTTTTAGGACATATTCAATTCCAAAACGAATCATTTCGGGGCCCTTTTGCTCAACGATCCGTGTCACAGAGATGAATAAAGGAGCAGGGTCGTAATCCATATGGAGTTTCTGTTGCAGCGCTTTTCTGTTCACTGTTTTAGCCTTAATGACCTCATCGAGATCTATTCCATCTGTTTGATAATTTTGCTCTAAAAGAGGATCTGTCTCAGGGTTCCAATAGGAGGTGTCAATGCCATTTAAGATGCCTCGAAGCTTCCCTTTATTTTCGATAAGAAGAGGGTCAAGGCCAAATCCTTCTTTTCCTTGAATTTCTTTTGCGTAAGTAGGAGAAACTGTTGTTAAACTATCAGAAAAAACAAGGGCGCCTTTCAAGAGATTAATCTTTTTCGGATTTTTATGATCTTGCATTTTGTCTTTTGTGATCAGATACTCTGTCTTAAGCCCTAGCCTCTTGACTTTTTGTGGGACGCATGTTCCCTGATATTTCATATTATGGATAGTTGTCATGATTCCTCCAATCTTGAGACCAAGGGATTGATAGATCCCTCGGTAAAGGGGAGCAGCGATTGAGGTGAGCCAATCATGGATGTTGAGGATATCGGGATGTTTTCCTTTCTTAAGAAGATACTCCATTGCAGTTTTTGTGAAATAGGTAAAGCGGGAAAGATCATCTTCTTCCCCATAGATCACACCTCGCTCAAAATACTCTGCCTCGCTATGAGGCTCGATTAAAATAAGAGATATTCCATCAAACTCAGCTGACCATACGGTGTTTTTGACTTCTTCAAGGTCCTCATAGGAAAGAAGGTTTTCAAAATCTACTTTTAGATTTTTAAGCAATTTTTGATCGATATGGTTATAAAAGGGAAGAATGACTTCCACCCTCTCGCCTTCTTCAGTCAAAGCCTTAGAGAGGCCGGCTATCACATCACCCAGCCCTCCTACTTTGGCAAGAGGAGCCAGCTCTGTTGTCAAATGCACAATATACATATTTTTTAGTTACCACGAACCTATCTTAAATTAAAGGGTTTATTTCAGGATAGGTTCGTAGATCAATAGTTTTTAGATATCCCCAAGAGCCTATCAACATAAAATTTTGGTGTGACTGTAGATGGAGATTGGATGCATTTAGGTGTTGAAAAGAAATGTATAGGAAGTTAAACTGGTAGCTTGTTTAGCCTGGGCTGTTGGACTCGTTTGTTCAAGACTTATGGTTAATTGAATTTGCTGGGGTGTAGCCAAGCGGTAAGGCACCGGTTTTTGGCATCGGCATGCGGAGGTTCGAATCCTCCCACCCCAATTTTATGATTTGAGTGAGTCAATGGCTGATACACCATTTATGCTTTTCTCGGGAACATCCCATCCGATTTTGTCGGAAGAAATTGCAAAGAACCTGGGTATCAAGCTTGGCAGTACTCAAATCGAATTATTCCCTGATGGTGAGATAGGCGTTCGCATACTTGAGAATGTCCGTGGTCGGGATGTTTTCGTTGTGCAAAGCATAGCGAGGAAACCCAATTTCTATTTCATGGAGCTTCTGATTTTAATCGATGCTCTTAAAAGGGCCTCTGCACGCAGTATTGTCGCAGTTATTCCATATTATGGATATGCGCGGCAGGATCGCAAAGATAAGGGGCGGGTGCCAATAACGGCAAAACTTGTGGCGAATCTCTTAGAAACAGCAGGAGTTTCGCGCCTAGTAACGATGGATTTGCACTCTGAACAAATCCAAGGGTTTTTCGATATTCCAGTCGATAATCTCTATGCGCGGACTGTGTTTGCGGATGGGATTCAGAAGCTGGGACTGAAAGATCCCGTTGTTTGTGCCCCAGATGTGGGAAGTGCCAAACTTGCCCGCATCATGGCGACTGAAATAAGCGCTTCTTTTGCGATTGTAGATAAGCAGCGAATGAATGCAAAAGATGTAGAAGTCTATGCACTCATCGGCAATGTGCAGGGAAGGGACGTGATCCTCGTGGATGATATTTGTTCCACAGGAGGGACGCTTAAAGGAGCGTCCAAGGCAGCAAAAGAAGCGGGAGCCTCCCGCGTTTTTGCAGTGGTGACTCATCTTCTCTTTAATGGAAAACCTGAGGAAGTTGATCATCTTTTAGTTGCCAACACTGTCCCTCTGCCCAGTGAGATAGATCATTCCCACGTTGAAGTCCTCTCTGTTGCCGGGGTATTTGGAAAAGCAATTGAGCGTATCGTAAATAACGAATCGGTCAGTTCCCTCTTCCGACCCAAGGCATAGTCTCACTGCTTGGAAAGTAAATTTTTTTTAATGAATAATCTGGAGTGTTTATGAAACTCACAGTGTCCAAACGGGCAGGAGAGAAAAAGAGCGAGCTTACAAAGCTCAGACATCAGGGTGATATACCTGCTGCGGTTTACTCTAAGGGGAAGCCCTGCGAAAAAATCACCGTGAAAGGAGCCGAGTTCTCGGCGGTTATTCGGGGGCTTCCTAAAGGACACCTTTCGACAACTATTTTTGAACTTGAGGTTGATGGCAAGAAAATCACAACCATCGTTAAAGATATCCAATACCATCCAACAACGTATCGGGTCCTCCACCTCGACTTTATGATCTTAGATGATAAGGCAGCTGTCGATGTAAAAGTGCCAATTACGTGTACTGGGGAAGTCGATTGCGTAGGAGTGAAGTTGGGGGGATTTATTCGCCCAATCAAGCGTCACGTTAAGGTCAGATGTCTTCCTAAAGATATACCAACTGATTTCAAGCTCAGCATTAAAGAACTTGCGATTGGACAATCTAAGCGGATTGGGGATATCGAGTTTGGGAATGCCATTCGTCCCATCGCTGCTGATAAAGAAATCGTTGTTGTAATTGCGAAGCGGTAATACCAATGGAAAGTGAAAGTAAAAGAGCCCTCATTGTTGGACTAGGAAATCCTGGAAAGAAGTATGAGTCGACCCGTCACAACTTGGGTCAAATGGTCCTTTCTGCTTTTGCTGACAAACATCTATTACCTTTTAAAAAGGATAATATGCTCAAAGGAGAAGTCGCAAAAGGAACGGTCAAAGAAGGAAAAGTTTTCCTCCTTTTCCCAACAACCTACATGAATCTCTCTGGACAAGCAGTGCGAAAGACAATGGATTTTTTAAAAGTTTCTCAAGAGGAAATCCTCATTCTTTCTGATGATGTGGCTCTTCCCTTTGGAACCCTTCGGTTTCGAAAAAAAGGAAGTGCTGGAGGGCATAATGGCCTGAAAGACATCGAAGAGAAGCTTGGGACGCAAGAATATCAGCGTCTGAGGCTTGGTGTGGGCGAACCTGCAGTGGGTTACTTAGAAGACTATGTTTTAGCTCCTTTTACAAAGGAAGAACAAGAAAAAATCCCCGAAATACTCACTCAATCCGTGACTTTTATCGAAGAGTGGTTATTTCAAGAAATGAAGGAACATGCATGACTAAACAAGAGAGCAGACTCTATGAAGGGATGTACATTATAAATGCATCTCTTAGCGAAGACGCTTTGAAGAAATCTTTGGAGCGCATTACGAGTACCATCGAAGGAAATGGAGGAGAAATCCATAAAATCCATGAGATGGGACGAAAAAAACTTGCTTATGAAATCGATGGACACAAGCAAGGGCAGTACTTTCTCCTTTACTTTTCAGTTATTCCAACACTGATTGAAGAAATGTGGAAAGAGTATCATCTTAACGAGGATCTAATCCGTTTCATGACGATGCGGACTGAAAAGGTTCTTGAGAAAATTGAATTTAAACCTCTCGGTGAAGAGTAATAGAGGACAGATTAAGTGAATAAACGACGCAGTTTTGGATTTAAGAAGAAAAAATCCTGCCCTTTTACGGCCGCAGGGATTAAAGAAATTGACTACAAAGATACCGAAACCCTTGAGAAATTTATTACTGAGAGAGGAAAGATTCTCCCTCGGCGGATTACAGGGATTTCGCACCACTATCAGCAGCTGCTGAAAAAAGCGATTAAAAAATCCAGACACGTGGCTCTACTGCCCTTTGTTACGGAGGAATAATAAGTATGAAACAAAAGAAAAGTGCAAAAACTCAGCTTCTTCTTCTAGAAGATGTGATTAATCTTGGAAGGAAAGGGGAACTTGCTAGTGCAAAGCCAGGCTTTGTCCGTAACTACCTCCTTCCCCAGAAAAAGGCAGTCATTGCTGACAAAAGAACCATTCGAATGCAGGAGCAGCTGCAGGTTGAACGTGCAGCACAATCGGCAAAGGACAAAAAAGATTCTCAAGCTTTGGCTGTACGCCTCAAAGAGAAGACTTTGACAACGAAGGTAAAGAACGACTCTCAAGGACATCTGTATGGTTCTGTCGCTTCTCCTGATATCGTCAAGATTCTTGAGAATCAGGAAAGCATTACAATTGAAAGAAAGAACGTGATCCTTCCCAAGCCTTTTAAAACTGTTGGTACTTTTGATGTACATCTTCGTCTAAAAGAAAATGTTGCAGCAACCTTCAAACTCAAGATTGAGGGAGAGACCAAAGTTCGGGAGCCGAAGCCAAAGGTTGAAGTTATTGATGAAGAGCAAGAACAGGCTCTTGCGGCTACTGAAGATCCTGAAGAGCCATCTGGGAATCTTCCAATGCGCAGCGAACGGGAAAAAGAGATGAAAGAAGAACTGGAAGAGCGCTCTAAAGAGTGAAGCTCTATTCTCCAGCGAAACTCAACCTTTTTTTTCGCATCTTAAAAAAACGTGATGATGGCTTTCATGAGATCGCAAGTCTTATGCAGGCCATCTCTCTTTGTGACACACTTCAGTTTGATCTAGCAGTGGAGGATTCTTTGACCTGCACAGATCCTCACATTCCCACAGACAAAAACAACTTTATCCATAAGGCTCGCAACCTGTTTCGACAGAAAACAGGATTTGATGTTCCACTTGCCATCCATGCTAAAAAGCGGATCCCTTTTGAAGGAGGACTCGGCGGGGGTAGTGGCAATATCGCAACAACCCTTTATGCAATGAACCAGCTTTCTGGCTTGGAGCTTTTAGAGATAAAGCTTGCCAAGTGGGCAGGGGAAATCTCCTTTGATGCGCCTTTCTTTTTTTCCAACGGTACGGCTTATACAACAGGATGTGGGGAAATTGTTAAGCTTTTAGATCCTTTGCCAAAGAAGGATCTCTATCTGGCTAAGCCGATCGGTCCTGGTCTTTCTACTCCACTTGTCTATAAACATTGCAAATCTAATGTGAATCTCGATGATCCAACGCACCTACTGAAGAAAAGAAAGTGGGGGATTAATGATTTGGAATTTCCGGCATTTTCTCTTCGCCCGGACCTAAAGGAGCTGAAGAGTAAATTGTTTGCTCTTGGGTTCGATTCGGTTGCTATGACAGGAAGCGGTACCGCATTTTTCTGCTTTGGGACAGTTGAAAGTCCGGCGCTCCCAGATGTTCAATTTTGGAAGAGCTCGTACATTTCTCGAAAGGGGTCAAAGTGGTATGAGATTTAAAGCTTGGATTTCTCTCGCCTTTTTCAAATAAAAATAGCAACAGGGATCAAGTTTCATGCGTGGGTTGATATTGTTCGTGAAAAATTTGTGGAGCAGTCAGGAATTTAGGGGAAGGTGAAACCTTATTCTAGAGGATATGAAGAGACGGTATTAAAGTTTATTGAAAATGATTCAATACCCAATGTTCTACCGTCCAAGTTATCTCCTTCTTGAGTTTGCTCAGAATTCAATTTTCCAGTTATATGTGAAAAATCTTTTAACCTATCTGCAGGCAAAAATGGAAGAACCTCTTTCCAAATAGTCAGAGGTATGCCATCATCGAGAGGTGATGAAGACTAAGATTTATGATGATCAGTTGATAGTCGTGACAGGTGCTGCCGGTTTTATTGGATCGGCGATGATCCGTTACCTCAACGACCAAGGGTATTATAACCTCCTTCTTGTTGATGATTTTCGAAGCAGCATTAAATGGATGAATTTGCGGAATAAGCGGTTTATTCACTTTGTCTCTCGCGATGATATCTTTGATTACCTAGATGGAAGGGGGCAGGAGATAGAAGCTTTTATCCATATGGGGGCTTGTTCAAGTACTATTGAGTCTGATGGTGACTATTTCATGAAGACCAACTATTGTTTTTCGGTGAAGCTTGCTGAGTATGCCCTTGAGCACAATCACCGTTTCATCTATGCCTCTTCAGCGGCAACCTATGGAGACGGATCTCTAGGATTTGCTGACGATGTAGAGATGCTTGATGATTTAAAGCCTTTGAATTTATATGGTTTTTCCAAACAGATGTTTGATAAGTGGCTTCAGGAGCAAGGGGTACTGGATCAGGTCGTTGGTTTAAAATTTTTCAATATTTTTGGTCCTAATGAGTACCACAAGGGGCGGATGGCTTCGATGGTGATTCACATGGTTGATCAAATTCACAAGACAGGAAAAGTGCGGTTATTTAAATCGTCTGACCCTCTTCAATTTGGAGATGGAGATCAATGTCGCGATTTTTTCTACGTCAAAGATGCTGTCAAGATGATCTCTCTACTTCTTAAAAGCGAGATTGGGGGAATTTTCAACGTGGGGAGTGGTGAGGCGAATACTTGGAATGCAATGGCTAAAAATGTTTTTAAATCCATGGAGAAAAAAGAAAATATCGAATACATTCCTATGCCGGAAGACTTGATGGACAAATATCAAAACTATACCTGCGCTGAAATGAGTAAGTTTCAAAACGCAATTCAAGCTAAAAAATTAGAATACAAACCAGATTTTACCTTTAACTCTGCAATTGAAGATTATGTGACAAACTATCTCCTAAAGGATGAAAGATGGTAAAACTTCTCGGCTCGTTCAGCCGCCTTAGACCTGCAAAGGCTTTGGTGCTGGGCGACTTTATGCTCGATACCTATACGACTGGACGTGTGCAAAGGATCTCTCCTGAGGCGCCTGTTCCAATACTTCATGTGCAGGAATCTCATGATCTTCCTGGTGGAGCTGGCAATGTTGTTTTAAATCTTAAGGCTCTCGGAGCTGATGTAATTGCTGTTGGACGTGTCGGCGATGACAAAGAGGGAGCTTGCATCAAAGCTCTTTTAGAAAAGGAAGGCATCAAAATTGAGGGAATTTTTACCCAAAATGGGGTAAGTACTCCACTCAAAAATCGGTTTATAGCAGACGCTCAGCAGCTTATTAGGGTTGACCAAGAGTGTATTTCCGCCCTTTCTGAAGAAATTGAAAAGAAAGTGATTGATTACATCCTTTCGCTAAAACTCCAGGTAGAAGTGATTGCAATTTCTGATTATGCAAAAGGGTTCCTATCAAAATCTCTTCTCAAAATGGTGATTAATATTGCTCAAGAAAACGGGATCCCTACGATTATTGATCCAAAAGGGGAAGATTTTACAAAATATCGTGGCGCGACACTTATTAAACCTAATTATAAGGAGGCGGTAGCCGCGTCTAAGCTGACGAGTGATGCGGATCTTGACGCGATTGGCAATGCCTTACTTGATCAAACTGCGTCAGAAATGATTATGGTGACCCGAAGTGAACAAGGAATTTCCCTATTTAAGAAGAATCGTACCCGTTTTGATTTCCCCGTAAAAACAAGGGAAGTCAAGGATGTTACGGGTGCTGGTGATACGGTGCTTGCAATGACGACGATGACATTTGCGTCGGGGTTGAGTCTCCAAGAGGGGCTTGAGCTTTCGAATATTGCCGCAGGGATTGCTATTGAGCGTTTGGGGTGTGCCCGTGTTTCTCTTTCTGAACTTGCGGAGCGCCTTCTAGAGACTAATAGCAGTAATAAAATATTTGATGAGAGTCACCTCTTTACCTTGGAACAGGCTCTAATAAATAAAAAACTTACCGTTTTAGGAATCAATACTGAGGATGGGGTTTCTAGTGCTCTTTTTTCTCAGATTAAAAAACTTTCTAGGCAGAGTGGAGACGATCGGCTCATGATCTATCTTATAAATACCGATCCTGATCAGGATTTTCTTTCTCTTCTCTCCTCACTTCATGAGGTAGATTTCATTGTTGTTCAGTCAGATAGCTTGACTAGCTTAACTGAAAAAATTCAACCTAAGAAGGTAGTTATCCTAGGGAAGGATGGCTTATTAGAAGAAGTCTCCCATACTCGAGTCTTGTTAACCTAATTTTTGACATAATTTCCTCCAATAAAACCCTTTTTTTGGTACCATTCTAGCCAAATAACAATGGTTTAGGTTTAAAATGAGCGTTTCTATTGGATGTGGGCCTCTACCATCTTTTGTATATGATCGATATCTTCATGAGCCTCTTATGGAAGGAGTTTATCAAGCTCAGTATGTGATGATAAAAGTTGGAAATCTTTCAAAAGAAGATTTTAGCATCCAAATCCTAAGAAACATTGGATCTCATACGGTTCAGACAGCTTTCCTGCTAGCTCCAGCCGTTAATGTCATTGCTTTTCGAGTCTTTCTGGCGCTCAGAGTAACGATCAAGCAGTCTTTTGAGCGAGCTCTTATAAAGGGAGATCAAGATCAAGTCAGGAATTACCTTGAATTAGGAATGGATCCCAATGCAAAAAATCTAGCTGGTGTTCCTCTTCTTTTTCAGTCTTTGGATCCTGAAGTTATTCGCATGTTAATTAAAGGAAAAGCCGACCCTGAAGCAACAGATAGAAATGGGGGGACGTTTTTAGAGCACTTATTGCTTAATGGAAAAGTAGAGCTTGCTGAGGAACTTGCAAGTGAGAACCTCTTTGAGGTGCGCCCTTATCTTAAGGATGTATTTTTTGATAAAATTAAAGAAAATCAAGCGTGTCGCACGTTCTTGCTTCATTGGGGATATGATGCTCCTATTGAAAGCCGTAGTCAATACACCTACGACCTTAAAACCGAGCTTCCTCTTGAGGAAGCAATCATGACAGGTAACGTTGCGTATCTCAAAAAAAGAGTGAATAGCCTCGGAACCTTTAAGGAAGTGGGGAAACTTAAGGAGACTCTTCCACACCTTCGTGTAGAGTGGATCTGGGGATGCTTTCTTCAGGGCTATCTCGAAAATTCTGGAAATAATGAGACGGTAATTCGGGAAATTCTTATCGCTGAGAGGACTGCTCAAACCGTAAAAATTTCAGGTAAAGATCTTCTAATGCATCTTTTCTCAAAAGAGCTTGTCTTGTTTGCTAGAAGACTATGCGAAGAAGCGATTATAGATCCTAAGCCTTACTACTCACAAGAGATATTTAGAGGAGTAACCCTTGCTGAGAAAACCTTCCTCCTTCAGATTGGTTACCCAGCAACCGTTGAAGAGAGATGCGGTGTTAGTAACAGCTGTATAAATAATTCATTGGAAAAGCTCATTATGACGGGCCAGATAGCCTTGCTTGAGGGAGTGTTGACGGAGCTTGGGCTTCCGGATTTGGATAATGGTCTTGTAGAGTTAAAACAGGAATTTCCCTTACTGAATACGGATTGGATTTGGGAGCATATATTAGCCGGATATTGCCGAAACAAAGCCCCAGATAAAATAAATGATAAATGGGTCATACAGCTTCTCAACCGCGGCGGAAAGATTGAAGCTTTAAACGAAATAAAATTTACAGGAAAAGGAGAGCTTCTTCAAAGAGTTATTGCAAGCAAAAAGCAAGGACTTGCAAAATCTCTTGTCGATGGTCGGTTCCTTAAAGTCGATCCTTTTTTCAAAGATAGCTTTTTGAATCCGTGTGGTAATAGGGTAACGGATGTCTCTCGAGACTTTGTGCGGTTTCTTGTCACCATGGGGTATGAAAAAATCATCAAGGATCGGCTTTCGAATAATGATCAAGAAAAAACATTTAATCACCTTATCGAAAAGGCAATTATAACCTGTGATGAAGAAGCCTTAGTCCAAGCTCTAGAGCAGAATTCAATGAAAATAGTCATTCAATATTATAGAGAGTTAAAAAAAGAATTTCCTCGTTTAAAGCCTTTGTGGGCTTGGGAACATTTAGCAGAATTTTGTTTTGATAAAGAGAAATATGAAGATTTCCTTGCACTTGTGAATCAAGATTTTTATCAACCAACAGATGCCTTTTACGATGCGCGTAAAAACAGTAGATCTAAGACATTAACGCTTAAAGGAGATAAGGCTTTGATGAAAGCGGGGTATCGCCATGGGCCACTTCTTAAAAAGCACCCTGGTGAAGAGCTTCTTGAATTTAAAATTATAGCCTATTGCCACGACGTAGAAGGGCTCCAAAGGCTCGCTAGAGAGCATGAATTTCAAGTGATTTATGATCGGCTTAAAGAATTGAAGTCTGAATCTCCAAAGATGGATACGCGATGGTTTTGGAACGCCCTATTTACGATTCCATCGACGCATTTTGAGCAATATCGAGGGATTCAAGAAGATCTAGAGATTCCCCTTCTCAGTGAGAGCTACGATATGAAAACTCTGAAGGGGTTCTTTAATAAAATTAATTTCCTGGAGATTTCCGAGGCGGATCGTACTGATACTTTAGGCGACGTTAAGATTGTTCGTAGTCAAAAAGAACTTGAAGAAGGAGTTGACAGAATAGTTAAGGGGATAAAAAACAGTTCAAATATGTATGCGATCAGTGGGGAAGCAAAGGCGATTTATGTGAGGCAACTGAACTGGATCCTCTATTATCTCGAAAAAGATCTTGGAGAGAACCGGTGCCTTTCAAAGAGTGCGGGAAAGATCCTTGTTGAGATGTTAAAAGATTGTTTGGTTTGCCATAGTCGGTGGAATGATGTCTTTGATGTTACTCGCAAACGCCTTGGAGATATAGAGATTAGTTTTAATGGTTTTGAGCAACAGCTCCAGGCTTCTCTTGGTCAGGCTAGGGGTAATATCATTGAGAGACTCACAGCGGCTAATTACAGTGATACTCATGTAAGAGATAATTTAATCTATTTTCTACGAGATTCGCGCGCGTTGCCCCATCAACCAGTGTATGGTCGGCTCGTTGTTGATAACGTTACTTACAATACCCCAAAAGATGCTTATGACGCATTTGGTAGGGAATATACCCCTGGATATATCATTGAGGTTCTCTATGAACTTCTGGGTGAAAATAAAGATTTTTATGACCTGATGTTTGATACACTTGGAACAAGGATAGCTCCGCAGTGGCATGGGCAGAATGTAGAGCTTCGCCGCAAAGCCCAAGAAGTCGGATTAGATGAAACACTCACCATTGAAGCGCTTAAATATATGGGACTTACAGCTAGCAGAGAGCCGTACTCAGAGAAAGAATTCTTTAAATTCCTTCAAGGATATGGCGTTACTCCTACAGACAGCTTTGAAAAGGTAAAAAAGGAGTATATCGCAGAAAAACAAGCGGAGCTTGACAATGCTGCTCAAGATAGGATTAAAGAGTTAGAAACCGATTTATGGAGCGTTTCAGGGGGCCTTGAGACCTTACTTGCTTTGCCAGAGCATTTTAAATGCACCACAACGTCTCTTTCGGCATTTTATCAAACGCACCCTGAAATTCCAGAAGATGTTCGAAGCAAGGTTCCATCAGGAGAGATCAAAAAACAGCTGATCTATATTGCGCATCAGATGATGTATGAAATGGCTCCCTTGCCAGTTAGACATTATTTGGCATTAGAGGAAAAAGGTGTTTTTAATGAGATTGCTATCCCCATGGAGGAGTACGAAGTTGTTTTAAAGGGTGACATTCATCCTCTGGTTCTTGCAAAGTTGCTTGTTGATATGGGGCATCTTCAATCTAGAGTCCCGCAGCTTTTTCAAGCGGCTTTCAACACACCCTCCCAAAAGAGCGCTTGTGCAGGGCTGAGAATAGAGTGGAGCGAACTGATAAAAATCTTTGTTGCTCTAGCAGCTTTCTATAGAGGTTATCGCTGGGCGCGTAGTTCGTTTATTGGTTCTCCTGCATGGGTCTACAACAAGTTCAGGAGAATTCCTGAAGCTCAAAAGGTTTAGATATAGTGTCGTCACAAACCGCTTCTTAAATTTCTTGCTGCAGTCGCTCAATACGAACATCAAGAGGGGGATGCGATGCAAGTAGGCGCAGAAGGCCTTGTTTGCTTGGCGTGGAGATCATCAGGGCATTCATTGAACTTTTCATGTTTGCTGGGCCCGCTTTGAATGTTTTCAGTTTTTGTAGTGCAGCAATCATGTGCTCCTTGCGCGTTAAGATAGCCCCACCTCTGTCAGCGCGAAACTCTCGAGCTCTAGAAAACGCGCCAATCACTATTGCTCCAAAGACCATAAAAACAACTTCGAATAGGATTGTAAAAAGGTAATAGCTCATATAGGAAGAACGCCGATTATCCGAGCGGCTAGTAGCAGATACTGCATAAGCAAGAACGCGAGCAAGGAACATAACAAAAGCATTCACAATTCCCTGTATAAGGGTCATTGTCACCATGTCGCCATTTGAGATGTGAGAAATTTCGTGGGCAAGAACTGCTTCAAGCTCCTCTTTGCTCATAGCACTCATAAGCCCCGTAGAAATGGCAACAAGAGAACGTCTCTTGGTAGGGCCTGTTGCGAAAGCATTAGGCTGGGGAGAATCAAAAATCCCCACTTCGGGGGCGTTTGGGAGGTTGGCATCGCGGGCTAGTTTTGCCACTATATGGTAAACATCAGCATGGTTTCCTTGAGGCGTAACCAATTGCACGCGCATGAGCCATTTAGCCATTTTTCTCGAAAGAGCAAGAGAGATCAAAGCGCCACACATTCCCCAAATTAGACAAAAAATCATCAGGGATTGTAAGTCTAATCCATGCGTTGTGAGATAGGGTTTTACGTTTAGCAGTGATAGGACAACGGAAATTGTTAGGATAACTAAACAGTTAATTAGTAGAAAAAGTGCCACGCGTTTAAACATCTTGAAACTCCTCGATTTAAAGTTAAAGCACTATAAGAGCCAAGTCTATCACTTATTAACCATTTCTATCCACCTTTACAACCGAAACAATATTTTAATTAAAGAAAGGGGAGAGTTTGATTGCACATAAATATCTTATGTGCAAAAAATTGTCTTTTATTTAGTATTAGCAGTGAGAAAAGATGTCCAAAGTTATAAGAACTGATTTTCGCCCCCAAAGTGTCTCTCGATTAAAAAAAGCCCTTTCTGATGAAGAGCTCTCTTTTGTACTCATTACATGTTCAAAACCCTCTAAAGGAGGCAAAATGAGTGTGGAAATGGATTGCAACGGAGACCCTGATTTAATCGCCTATCTGATGAAAAGCGCCGAGAGATATTTGGAATAAAGCCTTCATCCTGTATAATCTTTGAACCTATCTCAGTAAATTGATTATAAGGATGGGTTCTTAGAAAGTAAGGATTATACTAATGCTTAAGGATTATGACGCGTGGTTTGAAAAGAATCGCACGAGTGTTCTAGATGACTTTTTTACTTTTCTAAAGTTTCCCAGTATCAGCACCGACCCTGCTCACAAAAATGACATGTTAGCTTGTCAAAAGTGGCTAGTCTCCTATATGGAATCTTGTGGTCTTAACGTAGAGGTTTGGGAGACGTCGGGACATCCCGCTGTTTTTGGAGAAAAGCCTTCAAAAGAAAAGAATTCTCCAACGCTTCTTTTTTATGGGCATTATGATGTGCAGCCTGCGGTTCCTCTTGATGAGTGGAAAAGCCCGCCCTTTGAGCCCGAGGTGCGTGATAATGTTGTCTATGCTCGTGGAGCAATCGATAACAAAGGGCAAGGTTTTTATACTCTCATAGGAATTCGAGCTTTTCTTGAACTTGCTAAAGAAAAAAAAGTGCATATCAAAGTTTTGATCGAAGGAGAAGAAGAGATAGGAAGTCCAGGGTTGGAAGGAATTGCCGAGGCAAAGAGAGAATCTCTTAGAGCAGACCATGTTTTCGTTGTAGATCTAGATATGTCAGCAAGGGGAAAACCCGCTGTTACATTGGGGATTCGAGGCATTATAAACTTCAGCGCAACAGTCACCAATACGAATTGCGACCTTCATTCAGGAATTTTTGGGGGAATGGTTTTGAATCCGGCTCGCGCTTTAGCAACAGTGCTTGGAAAGATGTGGGATGATCAAGGGAAGGTAACGATTCCTGGATTCTATGATGGGGTCAAACCCCTCTCAAAAGAAGCACTCTCTATGCTGAATTGGGACATGGATGTGAAAGCAGAGACAGCATCTCTAGATGTTAGAGTATTTCAAGGGGAAGGAGAGTACTCACTATTAGAGTCGAACTGGATTCGCCCGACCCTTGAGATAAATGGAATAGAAAGTGGGTATACCGGGGATGGGTTTAAAACAATTATCCCAGCAAAAGCATCTGTAAAACTCTCTTGCCGCTTAGTTCCTGGCCAAGATCTTGAAAAAATTTTGAAAGAAATTCCCACTTTTTTGAAAAATAATCTCCCAGAGGGTATAGAGTTAAGTTTAGAAATAGGGCATGGCACTCCTGGTGTGATGACTTCTCCTCAATCGGATACTGTTGAGGGAACGATCAAGGCGTATGAACAGGTATATAGCGCACCTTGTTATCATCAGCTGTGTGGAGCAACCATACCGATTGTTCCAACACTTTTGCGTGTATGTGGAGGAGAGTTGGTGATGATGGGCGTGGGGCTTCCTACTGATAATATGCATGCACCTAATGAGTGTTTTGGACTCGATCGATTTAAGGAAGGCTTTTTGTCGGTGACTCAAATATTAGAAATATTTTCGAGCGGAGGCTTTAGATGGCACGCATGAATGACATTATCAAAAAGTGGGCAGATTTCTCGGATTCGGAGACGAAGCCGCTTTTCTGGATGCTATTGGGGCCTCTTTTAATGATGCTCACCATTACCCTTTCTGCGCCTTTTATGTCGAATCCATTTCTTCCCCTCATTGCTGTTTCAGGCCTTGTTTTTTCCTGGCGGTATCAGGTGAGTGGGTTTGCTCTTACTTTGATGGGGCTGATTACGTACTTTGCTTTTAGTTATTTGTTCGGACGCAGTGACGTGTTCCTGTGGAAATTAGGTTGGGGAGCATCACTTGTTCTTGGCCTCACCATCTCGTTTCTTTCAATGGAAGAGCTAAAGAGCTATTATGCAAAGATAAAAAATGGAAAGGAAAAAGCATTAAACGATCTTCAGATCTCTCTTCATAGTTTTGAAGAAAAAACCGCTGTAGAAAAACGAGTACAGGCTAAGGAGATCGAGACACTTAAAGATGAACTTTCATCAACAAGAGAGGAAGTTGAAGTCCTCCTAAATCTTATTGAAGCTAGTCGTATAGAGTCGGATAAAATCTATAAGCAAAGTGACGCTCTAACGCATGAATCGTTAGAAATGCATCGAGAAATAGAGTTGTTAAAGATCAACCTGCATGAGAAACTTAGTAAGTTGTCAGAGCTTGAGGAAAGACAGGATTTCATAACGCAGATTTCTGGAGAAAGATTAAAGGCGCTGAATACCTTCCGCGTTGAGCTTTATCAGTCGCGACTTCTCAATGAAAATTATCAAAAGCAGATCCGAAGGGCGCGAGAATATTTCCACTCTCAAAAGAAAAAGACTTCTACTTTAGAATCACCCCTCAAGGATAAGAGTCAGCACCTTGTTCTTCAGACGCTTGAGAAAGACAAAGGGATGATTAAAAAGATTTATGATCAAATATTAGATGACTATCAGAACGTTAAAAAAGCCTTTGATGAAGGGACTGCGAAACTTAAGAAAACTCCAGACAATATTCTTGCTGAAGAAGTGACAAAACTTACCAGCAAAGTCAAGGAGAAGAAGAAAAAGCTTGAGCAAACAAAGTCAGAGCTCGTTGGGATTGAGCGGGAAATATTCGTAACTAAGAAGGGGATTCAACAAAATTTAGGGCAAAGTTAGAATTTCATACCCATCATCTGTAATGAGAAGGGTATGTTCCCACTGGGCGCTGGGTTTTCCGTCAGTCGTACGCGCCGTCCATTCATCTTTTGGATCAACGATTCCTGAGCGAGCACCAGCATTAATCATAGGCTCAATTGTAAATGTCATTCCTGCAGCAAGGGGAATTTGTGTATTGTTATAGCAGTGGGGAATTTGAGGGGCTTCATGAAATTCTGTGCCCACGCCGTGTGCCACAAATTGATTTACAACAGAGCATCCTTCAGAAGAGGCGTAATCTTCAATCGTTTGTCCAATATCAGAGACCAAGATTTCAGGTTTTAAGATTTTTATTGCGCGCATAAGGCATTCGTAGGAAACATTAACGACTTTCTTCTTCTCTTCAGTGATTTCCCCGATGCAAACCATGGCACTACAGTCGCCATAGAATCCATTTAGGACCGAGGTGACGTCAATATTGAGGATATCTCCACTTCTAAGCACAGTGTTATCAGGAATTCCATGACAGATTACCTCATTTAGGGAAGTGCAGATTCCTTTTGGAAAAGGAGGGTGGCCATATCCTAAAGCAGCGGGTAAGGCATTGGCCTCTTTATGAAGCTTCATGGAAAGAGCATCGAGTTCAAGGGTTGTAACCCCTTCTTTGGCCAAGGCGCAAACTTTTTTGAGGATCGTTGCGGCAAGCTTTGAAGCAGCGCGGATTCCCTCAATCTGCTCGGAAGTCTTTAGAACGATTTGATAGTTCTTAAAATACGCCGCTTTTTGCGTTTCAAAATTTTGAGGTGGCATGAAGGGGTGATGGCATTTCTTCCATTTCTTCCCACTCCCACACCAACAAGGATTATTTCTTGAAATCATACTTAGGAAGTATACGAATGTTTCGATCTACTGTCTATAGAAAACGGTATGCAGTGTAAGGCCATGGGCAGGGGCCGTTATTCCAGCAAAGATGCGGTCTTTTTGGGAAAGGAGACGCCTTGTCTCAGTTAGTGTTAACTTGCCCATTCCCACATAGACAAGGGTTCCAACGATGTTGCGAGCCATTTTATAAAGAAAGTTATTCCCTTCAATCTCGATACAAAGATGGGGGCCTTCTTCAATTAGATCGATGCGGCGGAGCGTTCGAGAGGTATCCTTAGGTTTAGGGAAATTGACATTAGTTAACGCAGAAAAATCATGGGTCCCAATAAAGAGAGAAGAAGCCTCTTTCATGAGTTCAATATTAATAGGAGTATGAATGTGCCAGGAAAAATTTCTTATAAAAGGAGATTGGACAGGGGCAATGTGGAGGTGGTAGTGGTATTCTTTTCCTCCATTGTCAAGAGTGGGGTGAAAGGAGTCCTTAACTTCTTCCAAGGAAAGGACCCGAATGGATTTTGGAAGGAGCTGATTGAGGCTGATCAAAAGGCGCGTTAAATCTTTCTTTTTTTTCGGTTTGAAATTTACAACTTGCCCATGAGCATGGACTCCTGCATCCGTTCTTGAGGCGGCTTGCAGAACTATGGGCTCTTGGTAGACTTTTTCCAAAACTTGGCGAAGAGCATTCTCTATCGTGGGACCATCGTTTCCTTCTTGCCAACCAAGATAAGGGGTTCCATCATATGAAATAATCAATTTGATATTCATAGAGAGTAGGATAGCATAATCCTACTTGTTTTGAAAGAGGGTGATCCCTTCAAGAAACATTTGAATTGCCATCAGGGTAAGAAGAAGTCCCATGAGCCTTTCACAGGCGCTGATTCCCCGCGTGCCAAGAATTTTTTTTAGAAGAGGGGAGGCAAAAAGGATCAGAGTTGAGATGGCCCAAGCAATGCAGATAGAAGAGATCAAAAGTGGTGTTGATTCCTTGTGGGAATAAATCATTACAGCAGCTAGGACTGAAGGTCCTGCCACCAGTGGAATCGCTAGAGGGACTATGAAAGGTTCGCCCTTTGCCATTCCCTCTATTCCATAGCTTGCTCCATTTGGGAAAATCATTTTGAGAGCAATAATAAATAAGATGATTCCTCCAGCAATCAGAATCGTTTCTTGTCCAACGTTAAGAATGTTCAGGAGGTATTCCCCAATAAACGTGAAGAGAATGATCACCCCAAGGGCGATGAATAGCTCACGGATAATAATGATCCGCTGTCTCTTAGGCTTGACATTCTTGAGCACGGAGATATAAATGGGGATATTGCCGATAGGGTCCATCAGTAAAAACAGGGCAAAAGAGATTGTAAATAGCGAGTGGTTCATCTCTTTAATCTATAGCGCAGCACCCACATAATTGAAAAGAGAAACAGGAAATGAGAGTGTTTGCTTAAAGGTTAATAGTTCTACCTTTTGAAACGAATTTATCTTCCTTTTAGGCCACTAAAATTTTAATAAAATACTCAAGTTTAATTATTTATTCTCCCCTTCAGTCTCCCTTGCCTGCATTGATGATAAGGACAGGTTCATGAGGCCTGATTCTATCACATATATTAAAAATATAACTATATTTTTAAAAATACAGGGGGGGCGCTGTACTTATCTTTATCGGAAGGGAATGAATTGTACTCAGCTTTCATAATATCCGCAATCGATGCGATATACATCAAGGTAAAGAGGCCTAGATTGATCGTTTCGGCCAGTTCAGCGTAGAAGAGGTAGCCAACGAGGCTTACAACATGATACGCCAATTTTGTTCCGGTCTCCATTAATGCAAAAAAAGCATCAGACCGTTCACCTGAGCCTTCTGCGTCTAGCCATTTTTGGTAATCTTCTGGAATTGTGTTTACACTTGAGTGAATTCCATAAGCAGGAAAAAGAAGTCCTGCAAAGGGAATATAGAGGGAGGAGGGTGTTCCTTTAACGGTTTCATAGTAAGAAATACAGGCCTTTGTGATAAAGGCCGCAGAGACAATCATCATCCCCAATTTTTTTAGAGAGAATCCATTCACACGAATATCATCTACACTATCTTGAAAATTTTGGAATCGGTTTCCTTCTAGTTTAGGGGAGTCCTTTGAAGCCTGGAGGTAGTCTGAGACATTCAAACTCTCTTGTACGAGACTCAGAACATTTTGCCCTTCTAGAGAGATTCCACCAAGTGCCATAGTACCTTTAGCCATCGAGAGCGTTTCTCGGGCCTTTAGAGGTCTTTCCTCGGGAAAGCTAGGTGGTACTGAGATTGATAATAGTTCTTCCATGGATTACTATTATAAATTATAACAGTAATTAATACAATAATAATAAATTACTTATTATATATAAATATTATAAAATCTCTGTTTTTGTTAAATGCTGACTTTGTCCAATTCGCAGACCCTGTAATAAAAATTTTATTATCTATTTCTGCGCTTTTGTGATGAAAAAGGGCGCGCTCCTTACTCACTTTTACCCTCACATGAGCCTCCTCAAGCCGTTTTCTTGCCTCCTTACTGGATCCTTGAGCCGCTGTCCCATCTAGGGTGACAAAGACTTTAATTCCTTTTTCATGGAGCTCTATCAGCTTCTCAACTAAGAGGGGGTGGGTAAAGGTGAATAGGGATATTTTTACCATTTTTTTTGCTTGGTCGAGGGTGGAAAGAAGAGTTTTCAAAGCTTCTTGATTTGGAAGTGAAAAATAGAGGAGATCTCGATCACCGACCTTATCCGTGATTTTTGAAGGGCGGGTGTTTGAGAGCATTTTAGCAAGATTTGGGGCGTAGAGACCGATCATCAAATTATCATGCATTTTTAAGGATGATGGAGTGAGGTTAGTAGAGCCTAGGAAGAGAAGCTCTTTGTCGATAATCCAAATTTTTTCATGCATGAGCCCTTTTTCTTGAATGGGGTGAAAGTGAAAGTTCTTTTCCTCAAGCAAGTGAAGGTTAGGAGAAGTTTTTTGATGATAGGCGAGGTGAATTTCAACACCTTCAGCAGCTTTTTTTTTCAGAAGAGAAAGGATCCCTAAATCTGTGACAGCATAAGTGTGGAGTGTAATAGATTTTTTGCTATGTCGAATCGATTTTTTTAAAACCTCTTTTAAATCGTCTCCTTGATCTGTGGAATAGAGACGATAGGGTTTCTTTGAATTAGGCAAAGAGACATGTAGAGTGTAAAAAATAAAAAAAACCCCGGCTAAGATAGCCGGGATAAAACTAAATTTTTTGCCCTTTTGCACGAAGTTCGCGCACAATTACGGCAATTCCTCGAAGATCAATCGTTCTCATTGCGCTAGTTGAAAGCTTCAAAGTAATAAAGCGGTTCTCTTCTGAAAACCAAAAACGTTTTTTTACAAGATTAGGGAGGAAGCGGCGCTTGACCGTTCCTGTCACATTGAGACCAATCCCTTTCTTTTTCTTTGCAATTCCTCGGATTGAATAACTTTTTCCTCGACCGGGTTTTTTCCCAGTTACCTGACACCGTTTAGCCATCTGTCTACCTTTATTTTTTCTGACGAAGATTAACACATAGGGGAATTTCTCACAAGATCCTATCGGTGTTTGTAAGCCCAAAAGGTGACAATGAAGCCCCCCGCAGCAAGCTGACGGGGCATCCTTAATTTTCAAGAACCAATTTTTTCTAAAAAATTTAGGGAGTGTAGGTTGTGTTGAGAAATTTACTTTAACCATTGGAGAGCCGCGATAAAATGAAGGAATGCCTTGAACCTTGATGCTAACTTCTCGAACCGAGAAAACAATCGTCTATAATGTTTGAGGAAGCCAAATAAACATTCGATTTTGTGTCGTTCTTTATATATGTCTTTATCATGCTCTCGATGATCAATGCGATTTTTCTTTGAGGGAATGATGGCAACAGCTCCGATGCTCTTTACATGATCAATGATTGCATTGCTGTCGTAGCCTTTGTCAGCCAATAATCTTTTGTAATCCCTACCCTTGAGCAAAGGAATAGCTTGATGACAATCAGCTGCTTGACCACCTGTTAAAATAAAATCAAGTGGATTACCTAATGCATCACAGATACTATGGATTTTAGTCGTAAAACCTCCACAGGATCGACCTAAGGCCTGCTCGCTTTGACCTCCGGTTTTTTTTTATTGGCTCCTGCGGCACAGGCATGAGCGCGGAGGACTGTACTGTCGATCATAATATATTCCATGTCTGGATCATTTGAAAAATAGTAGAGCATCTTGTACCACACACCATGTTCAGCCCAGTCTGCAAAACGATGATAGACGGCATTCCAGTCTCCATATTCCTTTGGTAGCAAACGCCATTGTGCTCCGCTCTTGGCAATCCAAAATACAGCCTCTACAAAGCAACGAGTTTTCTCTTTGTTATTTGTGTGTATTTTGGGGTAATTACTCAGATATTCGTAAAGTTTCGACCAGGCGTGGTCATTTATTTTATGCGGGTATAGCATATGGATCTCCTTCTTCAGGAAGTCAGCTTGCACCACTCATGGAAATTTCTCAACACAACCTAACTAAAAGATTTTTGCATATATTTTTCTACTATTACGAACTCATGCTGCAGAAGTCGTTGATAAGAATCAAAAGAGTAATCAGATTGCTATCGGGAAGAAAAGGCCTATATGTTTTGGAAGGATATGCAGGAACCGGAAAAAGCTACGTTCTAGAAGCTTTAAAAGAGTCTTACGAAGCAAAAGGAATCAGAGTGCGAGGGTTTGGTCCGGACAATGCCACCGCCAACCTCCTCAAAGAAAAAGGCTTTAATGCTGAGAACGTCCCAAGGTTTCTATACGCTCAAGAGCACGGCCACAGAGAGATCAAATTCAAAGAGCTATGGATCGTAGATGAAGCCGGCAAACTTGGGAATCAAGCGCTTAATGAACTCTGTAGGGTAGCTCATGCCCACAAAGCCAAGCTCATCCTTTCAGGAGACTCTTCCCAAATGCCCTCAGTCGATAGAGGAGGGATGTTTCAGGTTTTATCAGAAAAATATGATGCTTCGAAACTGCACTATACACAACGCCAACACTCCCAAGATCAACGATCTATAACGCAAAGTTTTGCACAAGGAGATATTGAAGCCGCATTAAGAAGATTGAGCAAGGAAAAATGTCTGAACTTCGAAAAAGACAAAGCTAACGCAATGGAAAAACTCATAGTAGATTGGTCTTTTTCTCATTACCTCGACAAATCTAAGTCCTATGACAAATCCCTAATCCTAGTACTCAATCAAGTAGCTCACGACGTCCGCATGGTTAAAGGAGAGCTGAAAGAGCAAGAATACTCCTGCAAGACAATATTTGGTTCTGCACGTGTTTCTGAAGGAGATTTGATTGAATTCAGGAAGAATGATCGCGCTATTGGTGTAACAAACGGCCTAAAGGGAGAACTTGTTAAAGCTGAAGAAGACCGTTTTGTTGTAAAGCTTGATCAGGAGGAAAAAGACAGTTCCAAGTACACCAAGATTGTATCCTTTGATCCGAAAAAATACGGCTCTTGGCAACTAGGATACGCAACGACTACTTTCCGATCTCAAGGTAGAACGGTAGGGGACATCTACGTTCTCCACAACTCTCTCAATGGAAAACAAACTTCCTATGTAGCCATGATTTCTATTCAAAAGAGGCCTTACAACATACAGAACATCAGGAATATAGTGTATCAAAACTCAAAAACATCACAGTCTATTCTATAGAAGACAAGGTTATGAGACCCATAGAGAAAGATTTAGAGAGGCAAGCTGAAATTCAAAGGGTGGAAGAAGCTATTGCGCAAAGGCAAGAGATACAGTTTGAGAAACTCGCAGTCTATCAAGAACATTGCCAATCAGAGAGGCTAGAGCCCATCAGCAATATCAAAAGCATCTTCACCACAGAAAGTGAGCGCTCGATTGTAGTGATATGTGTTTCTCAAGCGGAAGCGGAAGAAGCAACTAAGAACTGCAAACAGGAGGAGTATGTTTTTCTTTCTGTGGAGAGTGCTGCCATGCTCAATAGCAGCACTCATGAAAAAGGCTTGTCTGTAGAAGACTCACTTTCTTTTGAAAGAGATCTAAAAGAAGGCGTTGATCTCTCCATCTTAGAAGATCGAAAAATACTTGTATGGGGATCTGAACTAGAGCGCTTAGGAATATTAGAGCGCTTAGCTGATTACGAAAACATGCACGCAAGAGAAACCGATTACGATTTCACAGAGGGTTTTGAAGATAAAGGTATTCGATCAGATGAAGTAGTAGGCTCTTGGTCTGATCTGGAAAAACAAGAAAAAGAAATAGATATTCAGCTAGGCATTGAGGAAGAACAACAAAACCATAAGGAGAATATATGGAAGCTTTAGAAAATGTGCAATCCCCAGTAGGGTGGGAGCCCAACAAAGGCCACGAAGTTGAAGGAAAATCGAAAGAAGAAGAGCAAGAAACGTTTAATCGAGTCTCATTTGGAGGAGAGCGTATTTTACACGATTTCAATGGCGCTGAAGTTGCGATCGTGCCAATGGAGGACTATGTGCTTTTGGAAGCCTTTGATAGTGAAAATTAAGGTTTGTGATGGAAGAATCGCTAAAAGTAGAAAAGACTCCGCAGGGGATAGAACCGCAATCCTCACTGAGGACGATAACATGGAGCTAGAGATACTAAAGTCTACACGAGTCAATTTTCTGACGTGGAAAGACTATGACTATTGATTTTTTGAGAGGATACCTATTGAAGGGTTTTTCTCAAGAGGGTAGAATAGACCCAAGTTTTAAGGAGTAAGACGTCATGTCACACAAAATCAATCCACGAGTCGATATTGCCTTCAAGAAAATCTTTGGCACCGAAGACAACAAAGACCTTCTCATTTCCTTGATTAACTCCATCGTAGGAGAGAAAGATCAGGTTGTCGATGTGACCCTGCTCAATCCCTATAATCAAAAGAATTTTAAGAATGACAAGCTCTCTATCCTCGACATCAAAGCCGAAGGGAACCATGGAAAGAAGTTCAATATTGAAATCCAAATTACCGATGAAGCTGATTATGACAAAAGGGCCCTTTACTATTGGGCGAAGCTGTATACAGACCAGCTCAAAGAAAAAGAAGACTATGGCACCCTAGAAAAAGTCATAGGGATCCATATTTTGAATTTCATCTCCATCTTAGACTCTGAAAAGTATCACAACGCTTTCCATATCACAGAAAAAGAAACGGGTCTTCATTACTTTAAGGAGCTGGAGCTTCATACAATAGAACTGAAAAAATTCAACGACGGCCTAGGGAAAGAATTTGAAGATATTGGATCTAAAATTCAAAGCGCTTTAGATCTCTGGTCTGCGTTTCTGCTCAGAAATGATCTGATTCGTACAGCTAGCTTGCCAAAGTCTTTGGACAATGTACCAGTTAAAAAAGCGATCGATGTGCTCAACGTCATGAACTTTTCTGATGATGAGCGCGAAATCTATGAGGGTCAACTCAAGTGGCTGAGAATCGAAGCAAATACCTTAAAAAAATATGAAGAAAAAGGTCGTGAAGAAGGACTTGAAGAAGGGATAGAAAAAGGACTTGAAAAAGGCCGTGAGGAAGGAATTGAGAAAGTTGCCTGTTCTATGTTGAGAGAAAATATTTCAACCGATCAAATTTCCAAGCTGACTGGATTAAGCTTGAAAGAAATCGCATCTCTCAAATGTAATAGCCAAGACTTGATCTGATGGATACTTTTTATCTGACACCTTCAAATTCAAATCTTGCCGTTTTCGGGGGAGTGTAATCTAAACTGTGTAAATGGTCATTAGGCCTCAACTCCTTTTGAGATCCTATCTTCATAAGCTATCCCAAAATATGAGATGGCTTCTTTCCAGCCTCTTACAGGCATTGTCCATTTCTTTTGTATTCCATCAGAAGCTATGCCGCTGATTTTGTTTGGAAAATAGCTTTCTTTATATTTTCAATTTTGTCTTCTGCAATTAAACCTAGATTTTCTTGGTAAAGATTTAGAGATTCAGTAATTGCAACTTTATAGTCCTTTAAGTTTATTTCTTTGTCAGCATAATCTTTAAAGCAAAAAATTAAAGCTTCATCAACCTTGCCATCGTTACAACGATCAGTAAGGTTTTGACGAAAAGTATCTTTTTCTTTTCCAGAACCTGTAGTCAGAAGATTTCTGTGGTTTTTGTAAGGGATCGTGATAGCAGGAAGCTCCCCTTCTCCAGGCCTTGGCTTTGTGCTACTACCTTTTACTGTAAGCTTTTTTTTATGATCTTCCATTATAGCTTTCATTTTTTCGTTTGTTGTTTTTTTCCAAACATCATATGGGATTGTATGATCGCTCTCAATGTGACCATTAATGGAGTATTTGGACGTATTTTTATGTAGACCACTTTTCCCTAGGGAAGCTTTTGCAGATTCATCAAATTTTTTTGGGTATCTATTTTTAATGTAAATTAGATTTTCTTTTTTAAAATCGATATTTCCATTTTTATGGTATTTTATAGTGGGATTTATAATTTCTTCTAGAGATAATCTTAATATTTTCTCTGATTCTATGCCGGTAAGATGATAATAACCCGAAAGATTGCCAGGTTCTTGAATAGACTGGGGGGAATTAAGATGTTGGTATTCCCGAATATCAACATCTCTTCCGACTCCCGTGGATAAGTTGCGTTTCATAAGACTAAGAGACCTAGTCATTATTTGAACATCTGTTAAACTAACATAACTAGTCTGTCCATTACCATTTTTAACGGGGAACTTTCTTAGTGCTCCTGCATGAGTTGTAACTAGATCACCAATCTTAGAAATCTGTTGTGGAGGATGGTCTATAAAATGCTGGTTAAGCTCTTCCATACATTGGATTGTTATCAAATCCTCAGGACTAAAATCAGCCATTTCAGAGGTGATCATTCCAATAATATGAGGTTGGCCATTATGAAGAGCAACAACAGGACCTCCAGAATTCCCAGGAACAACGGTTCCATCAATAGTGAACTCTCTAAAATTTCGGTCTTTACTCACGGAAGAGATCATTCCCTTGTGAAAAGTGATTTTGTCATGCTTTAATGGAAATCCCGCAAAATAAACGTCAGTTCCCTCCTTAAAATCAACACCTTCAGGTAATATAGGGAGCAATTCATCTTCTGAAATATCGACTTCAGCTGGAAGAGCTACCATATCTAATGCTTTAGCGTTAACTTGATCTCCACCCAATTCAATATTGTGAGCAGCTGTCACGACAATTCAATGTTTTTTTATACAGAAACATAAAAACCGCCCCAACATTTAGTACGTCTCAAAAAATATACTTTTACGGAATTGATCTTCCCCCGAAAAATAGGACAGTTATGAGGCGTTGTTGAATAAATCCGTAGAAAAAACTTGCTAAAAACTTCTTAAAAAAGAGAAACTCCTTTATTTTAAACCACTAAAAAGAAGGAGCTTCAGATGCGCAAGCGCAATTGGTCAAAGTATAATCAAGATTTGGTAAAAGGAGGAAGTATAACTTTTTTATCGATCAAAATGCGATAAATTCAAAGCCTGAGGCAAACAAGCGAGGGCGCCCTCGCTTGTTTGCCCACCCACTTATTCAACTTCTTCTCGTATTGAAAATTCAATACCGTCTTACGTATAGAGCTCTTGAAGGATTTTCGAAGTCTATTCTTCTACTGATTCAAGACCGTGTGGCACTCCCAACTTATTCCCTTATTTGTAAAAGAGCTTCTTCAATGGAAGCTCTTTTACCTAAGCTCTCCTCTAGAAGACCAAAGGTTGTGCTTATCGATGCTTCTGGCATCAAGGTTTATGGAGAAGGTGAGCGGAAGGTTAAGGTGCATGGAGCATCGAAGCGAAGAAAATGGATCAAGCTACATATTGCCATCGATGCTAAAACACAAGAGATTATCGAGCTAGAAATCACCCATGGGCATAGGGCCGACTGTGCAGTCGGCCTTAACATCATTAAAAAGCTGACATTTCTACTTTGGGTTGACAGATTCTGTTGGTGTTTGAAAAGAAATCTTTCTTTCAAGTAAAAGAAGTTTTTACTTTGGTGGTGCAATTGGAAGAGATTTATGCAGATTTTGTCGTAATTGGGTCGGGTCCCGCTGGGCAGAACGCGGCAATTCAAGCAGCGAAATTAGGAAAGTCGGTTGTCATGATTGAAAAGTACCCTAACCCTGGTGGAGGATGTCTTCACTCTGGAACAATTCCTTCAAAATCTCTTCGCGAAGCGATTCTAAATCTAACGGATTTCCATAAGAAGAGCTATTACTCCAAACACGATGTGCAAGAGCATAATATTTCGATCAATGACCTTAACTACTGCCTCAAGCAAGTTACTGAAGAGCAAACTCGTCAGCTTCATTGCCAGTTCAAAAAAAACAATATCAAACTTGTTCATGGGACAGCCCATTTTGAAAACCACCATCAAATTGCTGTTCTGGATGATAGTAACCACTTAACCCATGTCATTACTGGGGAAAAAACTCTTCTCGCAACTGGGTCAAAGCCTCGTAACCCCAAAAATGTTCCTTTTGATAAAGAGATGGTTCTTGATTCCACCCGCCTCCTCTCTATCGATCATGTTCCCAAACGGATGATTGTCCTTGGTGGGGGAATCATTGGTTCTGAATATGCGAGTTTTTTTGCTGCTCTTGGAACCGAAGTGGTTATAGTTGATAAGAAAGAACAAATGCTTCCCTATCTTGATAAGGAAATAGGGCAACATCTCCAATCATCTTTAAGCAAGATCGGGCTCCAGTTTATGGGGAACCGAGATTTTGATGAGATCATCCGTCACAAAGATGAAGTAGAGGTAAAATTCAATGATGGATCATCATTGAAATCTGAAATGCTTCTCTATGCTTTGGGAAGAGTTGCCAATGTTGATCATCTTTATATTGAAAATGTGGGGATCACCGTTGATAGCAAAGGTTACATAACGGTGAACGCACTTTTTCAAACAATTGTTCCAAACATTTATGCGGTAGGTGATGTAATAGGTGGACCTTCTCTTGCTTCCACGAGCATGGAACAAGGTCGCCTTGCAGCGCGTCATGCGTTTGGCGCTGAAACACATCATTTTCCCGCTTTTTATCCGATTGGAATTTATACGATTCCCGAAATTTCTTCTTGTGGTTATACTGAAGAGCAACTCAAGAATTTAGGGTTTCGTTATGAAGTGGGAAGAGCCTATTATTATGAAATTGCGAAAAATACTATTGCTGGAAATGACCCAGGAATGTTTAAAATCCTCTTTCATGCGGATACTCTAGAAATTTTGGGTATTCACATTATTGGTCGCGACGCAACAGAGGTCATTCATATTGGCCAGGTAGCAATGATGCATAACGCCCGGATCGATTATTTTATCGACCAAGTGTTCAACTATCCCACTTACGCAGAAGGGTACCGGATAGCAGCGCTCAATGGGTTTAACAAGGTGGAGCATAAGAGGTAATTTTAATGCCGATCTACGACATTTTTGAACATGTAGAAAGACAAAAAGAAGTGGGGGATCCAAAGCTTGATTTGTCGACGCACATCTATGATATGACGCTTAAAGATCAAAACAAGGCTCCCGATGAAAAGGGGCATCTCTTTGCGACCATTGCCGCCCGTCTCTTTTTCTTTATGCTGCTGATTACTGATATTGCCTGGGGGACTCTTACCATTGCTCTTTTTACTATTGCCCTTCCTCTCAATATCCTTACTGCTTTTAAAGTCTACAAATTGAAATCTTTCCTTGCTCGGAGGTATCTCAATCTTAAACGGTCTGCAATCTGTGCAATTGCCCTAATCGTTTCCCTCTTTAGCCCGGCACTCGGTACTATGATTGCGTGCAGCTATTTTTTGATGTACGACAAAAAAGGGATTCAAGAAGTCGTTCCCTCTGTTCTCCAGGATCAATTCAATGAGTTCTTTAATCCTCAAGGACCGTGATTTCCCCTTAAACTTAAACCACTATAAATGAAATTATCTCTATCTAAGAGATAGGCTCTGGCACATGCTCTATCTTTTCATACATGAGGGTGTTTTCCACGAAACGGAGTTTAATGGCATTTCCATTTTCTATTTCTCCTTTTAGAATAGCGTTTGAGAACATATTGACAACGGTATGCTGGATAAGCCGCTTTAAAGGGCGGGCTCCAAATATTGGGTCATACCCTTTTTTGGCAAGATGAGAGAGAACATCGGCAGTCCAAATCAGGACAATATCCTTTTCAGTTAACCGCTTTTCTACCTGCCGCAGTTGAATGAGAACAATTTTTTTCATATCCTTTTCCTGAAGCGGGAGAAAGGGGAGGATTTCATCCAAACGGTTAACAAATTCAGGGCGGAAATGGGTTTTGATAATCGGATCAACAATCGCAAGGACTGTTTCTTTTGAAAGCTCTCCTTTATGAGAAAGGAGCTCAGAACTTCCTAGATTTGAAGTCATAATAAAGAGGGTATTTCTGCAGTTCACAACGCGCCCTTTACTGTCAGTGATCCGTCCATCATCAAAGATCTGAAGGAGGATGTTAAAGACATCGCTGTGAGCTTTTTCCACCTCATCAAGGAGGATAACGGAATAGGGGCGCCTTTTGATTGCTTCGGTGAGTTGACCCCCTTCGTCATGCCCCACATACCCTGGAGGGGACCCAATAAGCTTTGCAACGCTGTGCTTTTCCATATATTCAGACATATCGAGACGAATCATTGCCTCTTCTTGATTAAAGAGTTCGCTTGCCAAAGCTTTTGCTAGCTCGGTTTTTCCTACTCCCGTTGGTCCTACAAAGAGAAAAGCTCCCATAGGACGATTAGGATCACTGAGCCCAGCGCGCGCGCGGCGGATCGCTTCACTCACAGCAGTAATTGCCAGCTCCTGACCGACAACACGTTCTTCAAGAGTGGTCTCGAGAGTGAGGAGACGCTCGGCCTCTCCTTCAAGCATTTTATTCACAGGGATCCCTGTCCATTTAGCAACAATTTCAGCGATGAGCATTTCATCAACTTCTTCCTGAAGAAGGCGATGATCTTGATCTTTTAGAAGGGCTTCAGCTTTTTGAATTTCTTTTTCTAGGGCTGGAAGTGTGCTGTAACGGATTTCAGCTACTTTATTAAAATCAGCACCTCGTTCGGCTTCTTCTTCTTGAAAACGCAGTTGTTCCAGTTTCCCCTTTTTCTCATTGAGTTTTTCAAGACTATTTTTCTCTTGATTCCACCGCTCATTGAGAATATTAAGCTCTTCTTTTAACTCGGAGATTTCTTTTTGAAGTTTTTCAAGGTCTGTTTTTGCACTTTTTTCCCTTTTGAGGGCTTCTTGTTTTACAATCAACTTGCTAAGTTCCCTTTGCTTTGAATCGATAGGGAGAGGGCGCGATCCCATTTGCATCCGAATCATTGAGGCGGCCTCATCAATGAGATCGATCGCTTTATCGGGAAGTTGCCGATCACTAATATAGCGGTGAGAAAGGATGACAGCGCTATGGAGAGCGTCTTCGGTGATGCGCACACCATGGAAATTCTCATATTTTTCCTTAAGCCCTCGCATGATTGTCATTGCATCTTCAAGCGTTGGCTCCTCAATAAGAACAGGTTGGAAACGGCGCTCGAGAGCAGCATCTTTTTCGATATATTTCTGAAATTCTGCAAGCGTTGTTGCTCCAATACAATGGAGGGTTCCTCGCGCTAAGGCTGGCTTAAGTAGATTTGCAGCATCCATAGCTCCCTCAGAGGCTCCCGCTCCGACAAGCGTATGCACTTCATCAATAAAGAGGAGGTTTTGGCCGTCGCTCTCTTCGATTTCCTTGAGGATTCCTTTGAGTCTTTCTTCAAATTCGCCACGAAATTTTGTTCCCGCAATGAGGCTTCCCATATCTAAGGCGAAGAGTTCCTTTCCCTTTAAGGAATCAGGAACATCTTCCTGAATAATGCGATAGGCAAGACCTTCAGCAATCGCAGTTTTCCCTACCCCGGGCTCTCCAATAAGCAGAGGATTATTCTTTGTTCGACGTGAAAGAACTTGGATTGTGCGACGGATCTCCTCATCTCGTCCAATGACAGGATCAAGTTTCCCTTCTTTGGCAAGGTTTGTTAGGTTTTTGCAGTATTTTTCAAGTGTCTGCAAGTTTTCTTCGCTTGTAGATGAATCCATGGTCTTTCCTCCCCTGACTTTGTGGATTTTTTCTTTAATTTGCTTTAGGGATAATCCTGATTTTTTTGCCCAGTTCTTAAAGGGATTCTCTGATTCTTCCCAAAATATGTAGAATAGGTGATCGCTACTAAGGTAGGTATCCTTCCACTCTTTCACCAGGGTATGTGCTGCATAAATCTGACGGTTCAAGGAAGCGCTTAGCGTGGGCTGCTGGCTCTCTCCAGAGTAAGAAGGGAGTTGTCTCAATTTTTTCTCTAAATCGAACAAAAGAGGCTTGGGGTCAAGCTGGAGCGCTTGACATAGCGTATTAAAATATCCTGTTTGATTTTGAAAAAGTGCGAGTAAAGCGTGATGTTCAGTCACTTCAGTATTGCGCCGCTTTTCAGCATCTTTGACTGCTGAAGAAAGGGCCTTTGCGACGGATTCTGTAAATTTCATATCCATAAGAAGCTAATCTGTTTAAACAAAATTTCGGCTTCGAAATTCGGAAAATATTCCAAACCTCGGTTCCATCATAATCTAAACAAGACTTTTTTACTTAAGTAGCACGACAAAAAAATTATAGGGTAAGATAACTCAAAAGGTAAACTGGACTCTCAAGGGTTGTCCTTTGAAAATCATGTGCATGGCTTCAATGGCGTTTCTTGCTGTCTCAAGACTCTTATATCCCATTGCACACCTATGGTGCCTCTTATAAGAATTGAATTTAACATCAGGGAAAAACTAGCTTAACTTTTGCGAATTTTGCTCTTGATTTCTGGGACCACCATAAAATAGTTATACTACCATAGCGATGAATACGAGGATTATGGAATGGTTAACACAAGTATTTGTATAGCATTTTAAGAATTTTCGATGTTTAGACCGCCTGTTTTATAGGGAACGATTAAGCGGGCTAGTACATAAGAACCTGTTTGAATACTGATGATTTTGTAGGGATATGTAGGATGATTGATCTTTTCGATTTTTAAGGCAGAAGGAATAATCCAAGACTGCGATGTTTTAAGGCTTTGAGGGGCAATTTCCCAAGTCGAGCCATCACTTAAAACAAGGATCTTCCCTCCGTGCAGGTTTTCCTCAATGGTTAAATCTTGCCCTTGCTGCATATTCTGATGCGCAATGACCTCTTCGATTTTAAGGCCGGGGGCAGTTGCCAGTAGAGAAAAAACAATTCCGATGAGATACATAGCGTAATCCTTATTTCCCCCCTTCTATAACATAGAGGGGAAATTGACAAATCAAAAATCAGGTTACTAGATAATGTAGTCACGAGATTTCTACCCATAAAGCCAAACATCTGATCTGAACCGCAGCCAAGAAAGAGGATGTGTGCTTAGCATAGCGTGTAGCAATTCCTCTCCATCGCTTCAAATGTAAAAAAGCATTTTCTACAAGATGTCTCAATCTCTTTGGGTTTGATTCCCCGCAGCTTGCTGCGTAAAAGCTGAACAAGTATAGTTTTTTGGCATGAGTGAATATGTTCATAAAAGTCATAATGTCTCAATTTTGATGTACCACATAGTTTGTCCGGCCAAATACAGGAAAGCGGTATTTGACAAGAGTGTTGATGAAGAAATTAAGGTCATATGCCTTGAAATTTCAAAGAGATATGAGATAAATTTTTTAGAGATCGGTGTTGATAAGGACCATGTTCACTTTCTGATACAATCAGTTCCGATGTATAGCCCCAAAAAAACTGTTCAGCTAATAAAAAGCATCACGGCAAAAGAGATTTTTTTGAGAAGGCCTGAAGTAAAGAAGATACTTTGGGGAGGGGAGTTTTGGAGTGATGGATATTTTATAAGTACCGTGAGGAAGCATGGGGACGAGGAGAAAATAGGAAACTACGTCAAAAACCAAGGAAAAAAAGACTATAAAAGGTTACATCAGCAACTGGATTTTTGGAGCTAAGCAAAACCACCTGACAGATGCCCCGTAGCTCTGCTGCGGGGAGCCTTCAATGCGAGAATGAAACCTAACATCAATCCAAACAAACGAAATAGAAAAAAGAGCAAGAGTAGTCGCAAGCCCATGTTTGACTTCGAAGTTTTTAAAGAACGCTTCCGTACCATATAGCGAGTCTTTGCATGGGAGGACAAGTTCAAACGGCTTCTTATACGGTTCGAGAGAATCAGCTCGCATCACTATGAGATGAAGTATATAGCATTTGCTCTCATTAACTTACGCCACTTTTGCAGCGGTTAGGCCCAAGACAAACCTACTTTCATCGAGACTAGTTTGTTTTGAAGATGCACTCGCATGTCCAAAAATGACTGTTTTCGTGCCATGCAGAGGAGGTAGAGTATTTTTTCGGCTCTAATGTGAACTTTCGATATAGCTGCATAAATTTTCCATACGATTTTTTAGGGAAACTAGCAATGAGTTGTATATAAGAAAATTCTATTTTATATATATCATTCGTAAAAATATTCGATATTAAGCCGAGATATTTCTTTATCAAAATGATCTTGAAATATTAGGGGGTAGTTAGAAGAAATCCAAAAACGAAAGGCAGAAAGCTGTTCTTTTAGGTGTGTTTTGTGAGCTGTTTTCCAAGATTTCCTGAAATTAACATGCTCTGTATCAATTCTAATTAATTCCCCATCTATAAATCCAAAATTACTTGTTAATTGAAGGTCTACCATTACAACTCCTTGATCATAGAGTCTTTTGGTAAAAGAAAGAAGGTCTGTGATTGCTAAAAAAGCCTGAGTATCGTTTCCATTTTGGATACAGTCATGAATGTAATCACCAGAAACTATTGCTTTTTTTTGGATATAGTAGAAACATTTATCCATATCAATTTTTTTTCTTTCCCCATTTTTTTCATAAAAAACAATTGATTTTTTTAAAAAATCTGTTGGAGAAAAATGATAATAAATGATACCACTTTCATCGTTTAGCAAAAGTCTAGAGTTAATGCATCCTTCACAGTATTTTTTTTTTAATTTAAGTTTCTTCTTAGTTGAAGCTATATAATTGACAATAGGGATGTATTTTCTTTTTTTAGATACATACTCTTTTTCTAAAAAAAACTTGACAACGAAGTCCCCATTTAGCGAAGCAAAAGCTTCGCTTGTCGATCCTTGATCAAGATATTTAAATTCATTACCTAAAATAGGCAAAAGTTCTTTTTCTTTTCTAGGAGAATACGGTGTAGATAAACATGTATTTGAAAACCATAGGGAATAATGAAAAATACAGATACTATCATATATGGTAGACCCTATTAGAGCTATCAAGGCGAGAAGAAAGATTTTTTTAAGAAAAGAAATCGTTTTGATAAATAAATATTTAATCTTCATAAAAATGAAATTTTATCGGTTGAGTTTTCGAACAAGGAAACTCTGTTGCCAGAGCCTCTTCTATTAAGAAGAGATGTATTAGAGTTTCTTTTATAAAGTTCTTCATATTCTGGGGTTTCCCCAATTTTGTAGATACTATTAACCTAAGTTTTGAGTGTATTTCGCTCACTTTCAGGGATCTTTCGATTTCTTTCCAACCGTTACTCAGGTTATTATTTTAAACTATTTGCATGTTTTTTCTCAAATTTACTGATCGTATTCAACTACGAAAAATCCTAAAAGTAGGCTTCAAGTTGCTTTTTCTGTACATTCTATAATAACCTGAGTTTGTGAGGGATCTGGGTAAAGGGGTCGCAGAGCGTGGCGCAACCCTTTCAGGCAGTGGGGGGAGTGATCTCTCTTTTTTGTAATCTCTTCAGCGCTGTGGAGGTGCTGCCATGCTTCTTTATAGAGAAAGCGATTAAGCGATACAATGCTTAAATAGTACTCTACCATGGGGGAACTTTGATCGAGAGAGTGAAAATGAGAAAGGCTTTCTAAGGCAGCTCCGCTTTGACCTAGCTGCAGCTGAGTGATGGCAAGTTGAAGAATCCCATCACGAAAATTGGGATGTTTTTCAAGGATTGCTTTAACTTTTTGCTGCTTTTTGAGGATGGATCCTCGGGTTTCATCCACATGGAGAAATAGGGTTTTGATCCCTTCGGCATTCACTTTGCCGTTTAAGTAGTCTTCGGGAGTAGTCTCTTTTGCAACAGAGTGGTCAAAGGTAAGGTCTTTGATCTCGTTTAGTAGAGCACGCCCTTCCTTTTCCTTTCCAATAAAGAGGTAATTGTACCCAAGGAACATTTTTAAAAGAGAATCTTCAGGAAGAAAGAGGAGCGCTTTTTCGTAAAGATCAACAGTCGTTTCATGATCTTCCTTATGCCATGCAACGGAAGCTTGGTTGATGAAGGTAAGGCCTATAACTTGTTTTTTATTGCGCTCTTGAAGCTTGCGGGTGTTGATACCTAAATAGGCACGGTTAGGAAGATGAATTCCCCGTGCTGTGGTCTCGATATTTTGGATCTCCTCTCCCTTGCGATAGCGGATATAGATGTGTCCGGGTGGGGTGATGATTTCTAGCGGAAGATCGAGCCGCTCCGCAATGGAAAGATAAAGAATCGAGACCCCTAAACAAACCCCTAATCTGCTATCTAATACGGAGGATAGGAACGTGTATGTATCAATATCTTTTGCATAGAGGGAGTGGGGAGGGAACCGGAAGCGTTTTTCGTGGAATATGAAATGGCTAATTGCCCGAATTTTTTCTTCATTTGTCGCATGAAGGGGAAGTCTCGCAAGAATTTGCAGCGCAATCAAATCTAGGGAAGCTTCGTACTGTCGCACTTTTAGAGGGTCTTCTTCAAACTGGTACAGAAGAAGTGCTCTAGAGAGATCGACTTCCTCGGCAGAAAGAGAGAAAAGCTCAGATTTTTCCCAAACATAGTGTCCTTTCAAACGGCGATTTGCAAGATGATCTGAGACGGATTCGATCATCTTCAATTGATCTTTGGAGAGTTCAATATCGGTTTCAAAGGGTTGTTTATTGACAAAGGCAATGACTCCATCGATGTCCATTGCAGGAAGGACAAGGTCGTCTTCTAAGAAGCGGCGCTCACTTCGATGTTTATGCATGAGTTCCCGTGCGTCTGAAAGAGCTTGCTTTCCTTGACCTGTTGCGGGGTACAAATGATAAAATGCAAAAAGTTGCGATATTGACTGCGGGTCTAAGCTCCGATACAGAGTGTCGAGATGGGCTTCTGGCATTTTCGCTGAAATAAACACCATAGGAAGGATAAGCAAAAGGAGTTTCTTCATACTTCTGAAGTTATCACATTCCTTATTTCTTGTTTGAGGGCAACATTTTGAGTGAGACTTTCAATAGGGAGTCTGTAACGATAGGTCCAGTTGAGGGATGACTCGGTTCCTGGGATATTTATCCGTTCATCTTCTGGATTGTTCCAAGTCAGGTCGGGGGTTAAGGCTAGGTATTCCTGGAGTAGGTTGACATAGAACAGACTATTGCATTGATGGATATCACGGAAGATGGCGCGGTGGTAATCTATGGGGAGCTTTTTTTTATACTTCCATCCTTTAAAGTCTGCATAGTCACGCGCTTCATCTGGAAAGTTTTTCCACCAAAGAGAGAGAGTTTCAATGTCATGAGTCGAGACTGAGGCAATGCTGATGGGAGGGTATTTTTCGTAGGGGATAAAGGAGTGATCTGTTTTCCAGTTTCGATAGCGGCGAAAAATCTTGGTTCCTGGAATCCCAAGTTTTTCCATAACTGGGCGCACGAAAGAAGGGGAATCACCTAGATCTTCCCCAATAGGAAGCATGTCTGAAAAAGAGATGAGTGTACCGAGAAGCATTTTACCTTGAGTTTCCATAAGGGCTGGATCTTTTGGAACAAAGTGCCCTTCTGAAGGTGTTTTTTTGTGGGGAATGGCCCAAATGCGAAAAAAACCAAGAATATGATCAACGCGATAGATGTGAAAGTAATAGGTGGCGACTTCGATCCGTTTCCTCCACCATTCAAAATGATTTTTCTCCATTGCTTTCCAATTATAAAGAGGAAATAGCCAGTTTTGTCCTGGAGGATCAAATTGATTAGGGGGGCTCCCTACTGTAAATGAAAGATCAAAAAACTTTGTGTGTGCCCACACATCAGCGCTATCAGGGCTAATAAGAATGGGAATGTCGCCCTTTAGAAAGACCCCTTTTTTTTCGGCATGGGTTTTCACTTTTTTGAGTTGCTCATGGCAAAGAAACTGAACAACAAGGTGAAAGTTGGTGTCATGGGTCAGTTTCTTTGCTAAATTGCGGCGCTTATTTCGAGAAAGATTTTGCCCTTCTTTGGGCCAATTTATCCACTCATAATTGTTATGTTTTTCCTTGAGAACTTTGTAAAGTGCGTAGTCTTCTAGGTGAGATTTTTTTTGAATGAAGGCGAGATAGTCGGGGCTTTCTAAAGTTTTTTTCCCATTTTTCTCAACGTACTTTTTTAGGTAGGTAAGTTTTTGATCAAGGACTTGTCGGTACGCTACCTGCTTTGTTTCATTAAAGGGATGAAAGGCTTCGAGTCCTTCGCTGTGTAGGAGGGCATAAAGGCTGAGGTAGATGGGGTGAAGGGCTGTTGCAGAAAGAGCATTATAGGGGCTAGGATCACGTCCTGAATCGTTGAGAGGAAGGAGTTGTAAAACATCCATCTCTAGAGAAGCAACCCAATCGATTAATGGAATAAGATCAAGGAATTCACCGTTTCCAGAACTTTTTGCTGTTCGAATTGACAGGAGGGGGATTTGGATACCATGGTGGTGTTTCATTCCCACTTTTTTCCAAGCTTTTTCAGTTGGAAATTCTTTCATTATTTCATGAAGGAGGGAGGTTTTGCATCAGCACTGTGATATTTTAATGGAGAGGTTCCTCCTCGCTCAAGCGTAGAGCGCCACTCTTCGGCTTCTTCAATAAACTTTTCAAGATTCTCCATCAATTTTTCTCCTGAAAGGGTCTCGGCAGGAATAAATTTATGGAGGATAAGCATATTTTTCTTTTCATAGTAGGCTAGGGGTCCAAACGGGTGGAATTCTCCGTTGACTTTGAGGGCATCTTTAAGGACATTTTCTCGGAATTTTCCAGGGGGGATTTCATGAAGAAAAGCCCAGATAATAAGATTTTCTTCGTGAGAGTCCATTTGAAGCTGGATTTCCAGCTTGTCATTCAAAAGAAGATTGCATGCATGGTTTTTGTCTATATGAAGGGGAATGTCAATGAGTTCTCCGAGATCCCAAAGGAGTTCTTGAAAGCGATCCATTTATTCCTCATCCTCATCGTTGAGCTCATCTTCTAAGTCACTCAATGTTTCCATCAATGCCATGAGAATTTCTTGGCGGTGGCGCTCAGATTTAAAGAGTTTTGGAGAAACATGACGCATTGCATCTCGATACTGAGTATAGACCACAATTTGCGCAGCAAGTTCTTCAGCAATTCCCAAAGTGAAAGAGAGTTTTAGAATTTTATCAGGTGTAGGGTACCTCTCTTGGAGGAGCTTCATTAGGAGACGGGCTAAAACTTCGAAATTAATGCGGCTCGGCATTGTTAAATCATGGTGATCAAACTGTCTTTTGATCATTTTCATCCTGCCAAAGAAAAAGCGGAAGACTCCAAGAATGGCTTGCATAGAACGGGCTTCTCCAAACAGGCGTTGCAACTCTGCACGAGGGATTGAAGGTCCTTTTGTTTTCATATCTGTGCCTAGAGAATGGAGGATAAAGTCGATAATATTCTTCATATCTGAGAACTTAAACTTTTGAGTCAATTCTTCGAAGAGCTTGTGGGGAGTGCGGGGGTTTCCTGTAATCTCGCGGTAAAGGTCTCGAAGTGCTGTTGGACTTCCAAGTCCTTTTTCAGCAAATGCCCTAGCTTGGATTCCAATATTGCGACCCGCTTGGATTTCTCTCTCAAACTGGGCATTAAAATCCTGCTTAGCCGTAATGTATTTCTGTTTAATCTCTTCTTTATTTTGAGAGATTTCAATAAGGAAATCGATCGCTTCATCAGCGAGAGCTTTATCGGTATATGTTTTCTGAAGCTTATTAAGGATCTCATCGTGAGAATCGTTGGGCTTCATCTCCTTGGAGAGATTTGTGAGGGTCTTTTTCTGAAGTTCGGGATTTCTTTGGTAGTAATCTTCTGCAATTTCTTCGATGGCAGAAGTTTCTCCAGCGTCTGCTTCTTTTTGTTCTTCAGTCTTTTGGGATTTTGAGGTTTCGGCAGGGGGGTGGTTTTTAGTCCTTAATGGTTCGAACTTCTTCTTCATTGCTAGAGGGTTAAAGTTCATCATCTCAGTAGCTTCTTGAAGCGCCTCCTGACTTCCGACTTGACGAGCTACCATTCGGGCAAGTTTTTGCGCTTGCTCGGCTTTCTTAGCTTGCTGAATATTAACATCGTGTGAAGAACCTGAAGCTTTATTGACTCGTTCGTCAGACATATTTTACCCTTTGCTCCCATTGTATCATGACAACTGGATTCTGCCTAGGGGTTGGATACGCACTTCAGGGACAATCTCTTGGTAAGAGACAACTGGAAGTTCGGGGAAATCTCCTTCAATTAACTTTTTTGTAAAACGACGCACATCGATTGCTGTAAGAAGGACAGGGGGTTGACCGCCCGGAGGGGTGGGGACAATGACTCCTCGCATTGCATGGAGAATAAGTTGTACAGAATCAGGGTCTAGAGCGAGGTAAGAACCTGCAGAGGTTTGCTTAATTGCGCCACGGACCATATCTTCAATTTCAGGGTCAAGGAGATAGACAGAAAGAACTGTTTGCCCAAGAGAGTATTTGTAACTGATGTAGCGTTTCAGCGAGGAACGGACATACTCGGTAAGAAGAACTGTATCTTTTTCTGTTTGAGCCCATTCGCTGAGTGATTCCAAGATTGTCCGTAGGTCTTTGATCGAAATTTGTTCTTGCACCAAACGTCTGAAAATTTCTGTGAGCTTTTGTAAAGGAACGAGTCGGCTGACTTCTTTGACTAGGTCGGGGAAGGACTTTTCCAAAAACTCTAAAATTGCTCGAATTTCTTGAATTCCAATGAAGTCGGCGGCATAACTTTTGTAAAATTGAGAAAGGTGAAGGATCATGACATCAAGAGGTTTCCAATATTTGATTCCGGCCTTTTTTAAGACTTCGACGTAGCGGTTTTCAACCCATAGGGTAGCTTGCCCAATTGCATTTTTTGACTGAGTGAACGGGAGGTTGTAGCGTCTGAGTGTCTCTTCACTTTCGCTGGTGAGAACAGACCCTTCCATAATCCGTCCACGAACAATGGGGACTTCATTGAGGAAGATCGAGTATTCAGTAGGCTCGAGGGTTGGGGATTCAGTACGGACATGAACACCTGGAAACCGAACTCCTAAATCTTGATAAAGGGCATGACGCATCTTGGGGATCATATCGTCGATAAATGTCGTACCCCCTTTTTCTTTTCGGGTCACTCCAGATAATTCATTTCCCATCTCTAAGATCACAGGGAGTGTTAATGCGTAGTCATCGAGACCTCCGCGAACAACAGTGTGGCCTTCGATATCGGTTTCGACACTTGCAGGGCCAACCGTTCCTGTCGCTGCTTTGGTTGCGCGTTTTTTTTCTTTGAAATGGTTCTTTAACCCGACACCTACAAATAGGGTTGTTAGTAGCAAGAATATCCAGGTGGGGAACCCTTCTAGCCACGCCATACCAAAAGTAACACAGCCGGCGAGTATGAGCCCTTTTGAATGAGAAAAGATTTGTGAGGAGATATCTTTACCAAGGTTAGTATCTTTCTTCTCACTTGAAACCCTGGTGGTCACAACACCGGCAGTAAGGGAAATCATTAGGGAAGGGATTTGTGTAACCAGACCTTCCCCAATCGATAAGAGGCTATATGTTTTTGCCGCAACAAGACCTGTCATATTATGAATAAGCATCCCGATAACGAGACCCCCGACAATGTTAATGACTGCAATGATAACTCCGGCAATAACATCCCCTTTTACAAACTTCATCGCACCATCCATCGCACCATAAAGTTGACTTTCTTTTTGGAGAGCGAGACGGAGTTCTCGTGCTTGGTTTGAGTCGATCGTTCCACTTCTAAGGTCGGCATCGATACTCATCTGTTTACCAGGCATCGCATCAAGGGTAAAGCGGGCAGCAACTTCAGCAACACGCTCGGCACCCTTTGTCACAACAATGAACTGCACGATGGTAATAATTAGGAAGATGACACCCCCGACAATAAAATTTCCACCAACGACAAAGTTACCAAATGCAAAGATAATGTGTCCTGCATTGGCGTGAAGAAGAATCTGCCTGGTTGCGGCAATTTCAATTCCCAATCGGAAGAGGGTTGTAATTAGAAGAATAGAAGGGAAAATCGAGAGGTGGACCGCTTTTTGAATGTACAGTGCAACCATCAAAAGACAAATGGCAGCACTCATATTGATTGCAATCATGATATCAATGACAGTTGGGGGTACTGGAATGATGATCATTCCAATGATCATGATGATAAACCCAGCTAAAATGATATCGCTTGATTTGTTAACCAGTCCGACTAGCTTATTCGCTCTAAAAATACTTGATAGTTTACTCATTTATTACTCCGAAGAATTCGTCTTATTTTAAAGAGATCATGCGGTCGTACTTTGACTCAGTAGTCACTTTATATTAAGCTAATTTATAGCAGTTGCAATCATTTACAGCTCTCTTCTAACATATCATGTCCCATTTTTCTTTTATTGTATAGTTTTGGCAGAGCCTGCATTTTCAAAAAAAATAGTTTATTAGAGGTGAACTGATCTTTTTATGATAACAAAAAAGGATCAAAATGAAAACTTTTCACTCGTAAAAACTTTTCCGAACCAAGTTTATCAATCCCCTTTAACTCGAAAGTTTAGCCTATTTATTCAGAGTTCATGTTGAGGCAAGTAGAAAAGGATCTTCTTGAAAAAAGACCTCGGAGAGAACACTACTCCCGGGTTTAGAATCGCTTTCCGACACCTAAGTAGAAAAAGTTGTCGTAAAATAAGCTATTATACTGGAACGTGCAGCCCGCTTCTGCTTGCCATCCATTTGGAAATTTTAACAGTAAGTCAGTGGCCAGCAAGATGCTATTTCTAGAAGGGGCAAATGCTGTGATATTTGTTGGCTGGTTGGTAATCAAAAAAGGAATAAATCCAACTGAACGGTCATTGTTTAAATACTCTCTGATCCACTCTACATCCAGTTCAAATGTTAACGTGTAGCTTTTTCTGATCAGGTTGTAACAGGTCCGAGCTCCTAATTGGGTGTTCAGTGAGTTAATGGATTGAGACTTCACTTTTAGGTTATAAATCTTAGCGCCACTTTCTTTGAAACCATCAACGTGATTGTAGATGTATTGTAGATACAGATAGGGAGTAAATGAAAATTGTTTTGGCAAGGTGAGTGTGTACTCTAAACCGAGAAGAGTATCAAAGAGATTTTGATCTGTGTTGCTTCTTGCTTTGCTATTTTTGTCAAAACCAGCTGTGCGGTTTAAGTAGTCCCAAATGTGCGTGTATCCAACAACGGTTTCGATAGAAAGCGCTTGGAGTGCTTGAGGAATAAATGAACTGTAGAGACTTCCATGGAGAATATGGCTTTGATAGTCTCCTGAATTATTTTTTCCGTTTCCACAAAGCCTACGATATTGAACGGTTCCACCCACTCCAATGTCGCAGGGAAATTTTTCAATCTCTCGGAAAAGATAATCCGCACCAATGAGTCCTCCAGCAGAGGTATAAGTGGAGCCGATTTGGTCTTTTTTTGAATCGATTTCTCCAAAAGAGGCAACAGGACCAATGTAGACCTTTCCATCTCTTGTGTGGTTTGCTCTGGTGGGGAGTGGTTCCAAGATCGGGGTAGTATCTTTCTCCTGAGCAGTGTTCATGCTTGTAGGTTCTTTAAGAGAGACCATTATTCCTTTAACTTCAGGATGTGTGAGGTTAATTTGCGAGATGGTATTTTGATTTGCTGGAGCAGAGCCATTTGGCAATCGATCTCTAAATTGGAAGCACTTTCTTCTCACGTATGAACTGTGCTGTCTGACCAATCCAAAAGAAATGTGAGATTGGTTTCCGCTAAAATGGCCCGGAACAGATGGGCTGGTCTTCAATTGCACGGTGTTTGGCAGATAGATTAAATCAGGGATGGTAGAACCAGGGAATCCTTGAAATGAAATATTAGAGAAAGTGTTGGAAACCCCATTTTGAGTCGTGATCAGATCAAAGCTTTGGCCTGATACGATCGAGGGGTCAGAGGAAGCGTTGATGATGAGGTTTCCACCGAGGCTTGCTTGATCGCTCACAAGAACTTGTCCAAAACTGGAACTGTTCAAGAGATTTAGCTGAAGGGTGGCTGGGCTACTTTGTGTGTAGGTTTTTGCTTTTGTAATCCCAGAGTTATTCACTATTCCCCCTGAGATAGTGAGATCGGCATCAGAAGTGCCAAATGTTGCCCCTTGGCTATTTGTCACTGTTCCACCAGCAACTGAGAGAAGGCTACCTGAACCTGCGTTCATCTGTGCACCCGATTGGTTCGAGATCATGGCATTTCCGCTAATGCTCAAGTTGGTGCCAGCAATAAATGTTGAGAAATTGTTGATTACAATTGGGTTGTCTACTCCTGGAAGGTCTTCGATGACAATTGAACCGGTGGTTTGGACCGACCCCATGTTGTTGAAGGTGTTTCCTTCGATTGTGAAACTCGCTGGTGTGATCGCTCCATTGTTTGTGATTGTTCCACTTGTGTGTCCTTCACTGATTTGTAAATCATTCGAACCTGCGATTGTGGTATTGGGACCGAATATGAGTGTTCCAGAGCTGACTGAAAGCACTGAGTCGGTGTTGAGTATAATCGGGGTATCAATTGTTGCAGTTCCAGCTGTGAGGATAATGGAGGGAGATGAGCTCGCATTTGGTTCATCTAAATGGATGATGCTAGTGTTGTCAAATTGCTCGATTGTGTAAGTGGTGTTTGCAGAGTTGAAAGCAATTTCATGGAGAATAACTGGCAATGCGGCATTTCCTGAATCATTTGCAAGGGTGACTGTGATAGCTCCCGCAGCGACGTCGTTAAATGTGCTGGAATCTTGGGCATTTCCGTTGATTCCAGGGACACACCCAGACGACCAGTTCCCAACAGTTCCCCAGTTTCCATTAGTAGTAGCTGCCCAAGTTCCATCGCAACCCCCAACGCCTAAAATGACCTGGTTTTGGCTGTAGTCATATTTCAACTTACCAAAGGGAAGGGTGGTCGTGGTGAAGGATCCGGAAAGTTGTTTTCCAGAGCCTGAAGATTCTAATAAAACAATTTCAGTTCCAGGAGTAGGAGAAAAGCCGCCGGTATTTGTTACGTTTAGGGTACCGCTTAAACTAATTGCAGCAGCAGCTGAAATTTTTCCAACGGGTGAAGCTGAAGTTGTTGGGAAATTTAATCCTAGTGTTCCGCCACTAGTTTGGGTGTAGTTATTTGCCAAGATTTGGTCGGCAGAGTTAAGGGCTCCACCACTCACAGATAGATTTGAATCTGCTGTTCCTAATATTCCGCCTTGAGCATTTGTCAACGTGCCTCCTGTAACAGAGAAAGTGCTGCTTGATCCAGCGTTTAACTGACCTCCAGACTGGTTGGTAACCATGCCATTGTTGATTGTGAAGTTCCCCTCAGAAGCCATTGTTGCACTATTTGTGACGGTCGAATCTCCTCCAATGCTAAAGGTTGTGCCAGCAGTAAATGTTGAAGCATTAGTGACCATAATGGGATTCGTAAGTCCTGCAAGATCTTCGATTATGATAGAACCCGTGGTTTGGATTGTTGCGTTGTTATTGAGTGTACTTCCATTGACTGCCAAACTAGCAGGAGTGATTGATCCGTTATTCGTTAATGTCCCGTTATTTTGTCCCTCGATAATTTGTAGGCCGTCATTGTTAGCCGATGTAATGGTTGTATTAGAACCTAGAGTGAGTGTCCCGGTGCTGAGAGAGAATACAGAGGCAGTATTAAGGAGAATAGGTGTATTAATTGTTGGAGTTCCATCTGTGATATGAATGGTTGGGCTTGAGCTTCCTGAAGGAGCATCTAAAGTGATCACACTGGTGTTGTCAAACTGATCGATTGTAAAAACGGTGCTAGAGGCGTTAAAAGTGATATCATGAAGGATTACGGGCAAAGCGGTACTTGTTCCACTATCAGCAAGAGTCACTGTCACAGCTCCTGCTGCAACATCATTAAATGTTGCAGAGTCTTGGGAGTTACCACCGATTCCAGGGACACAACTAGAAGACCAGTTTCCAACTAAGCCCCAGTCACCATTAGATGCCGATCCCCAAATTCCATCGCAACCACCAAGTCCCAAAATAACTTGGTTTTGAGCGTAGTCATATTTTAATTTACCAAAGGGAAGAGTAGCCGATGAGAAGGTGCCAGTGAGTTGTTTTCCTGAACCTGATGATTGCAGTAATATGATTTCGTTCCCTTGCGTGAAAGTAAAGCCCCCTGTGTTTGTCACATCTAGCATGCCATCCAAGTTAATGGCACCTGTAACAGAGATATTTCCAACGGGGACTGCTTGGTTTGTGGGAAAATTTAACTCGAGCGTGCCAGAATTCGCTTGAGTGAAACTGGAGGCATCTACTGTGTTGCTACTAAAAACTGTCCCCAAGTTATCTAAACTTCCAACTGTTGTTTCGAAATTTTGAAAGTCAAGTGTTGCTCCAGAAGCAACGGTGACAGGCGAGCTGAGTCCAAAGGGTCCATAAGTTGTCATAGAGGCGATGCCTGCTTGAAGTGTTCCTGCGTTGACGCTTGTAGCTGCTTGATACACATTCTCCCCCATTAAAATCAGGGTTCCCATTCCATTTTTATTAAAAGTGTTTCCTGTGAGCCCGGCAATGACTCCAGAAATTGTCATATTTTGGGAGTTGGTATCGATTGTTCCGTTGTCAAACAAGACGATTGAAGAAGTAAAGCTTGGGAAGTTATCTGCAATTTGAAGAATGCCAGTTCCAGGGCTATCAAAAACAAGCTGAGTAGAGCTAGTTGGAAAGGTTGTGGGTGTCACATTCAAGGTCCCTTCCTGAATCACGGTTTTTCCCGTGTAGTTACTTACGCTGTTTGTTAAGGTAAGTGTGCCTGCACCTGACTTAGTGAATGGGTGGGATCCTGAGATCGGGCCACTGATTGTGAGATTAAATCCATTTGTATCAAATCCACCAAAGTTAGAGAGGGTAATAGGTTGGGGAATGGCCATATTTTCTGCGATTTGAATGGCTCCTCCAAACGTATCAAATAAAATAGACGTAAAATTCCCTAAACTCGCAGTGGTAACATTTAAAATTCCTCCTTTAATAATTAGGGGCCCTGTTAAGTTTGTGTTTGTCCCGGTTAGAGTCAAAGTTCCACGCCCTAGTTTTTGCAAGGTGCCAGGGCCAGACAGTTCTCCAGAAAGTGTGACATTGTGGTCGTTGACGCTAATCTGAGCCGTACCGGCAATGTCAATCGGTGTGTTGAAACTACCAGAACCGCCAAATACAAGTGATCCTGCCCCTGATGGGAAAGAGATCATACTCGTCGATCCAGTGCTGTTCAAAGTATTTAAAGACCCGCCTCCTTGGATCGTTGTTGTTCCTGAATATGTGTTGGTTCCCATTAGAGGAAGAGTTCCTGAGGGAACCGCTATATTGCCTGCCCCTGACACGTTTCCATAGAAAGGGAGATCTGTAGAAGATCCTATTACAGTGAGGGTTCCAGAACCTAGAGTCACTGAGCTTCCAAGGTTTCCTGAGAGGAATAATAAAGTATTATCATTGCCATTCAAGTTTAATGTACTCGTGCCAAGCAAAGTAACAAATGGCTGAAAACTTGCGTTTCCAATAGCCCCCGCAGCACCAGCTGTCAAAGTAGCTGGAGTGGCAACGGTACCAACTGAGATGACTCCAGAAAATTGGTTGGGTTGATTGAAAGTCAGGGTGCCTAAAGAGATACTAACCCCTCCTGATGCAGCTGTAGCAAACGAGTTGCCTGAGAGGGTATAAGTATCGTGAAAGCTCATGGATCCAACGTTGAGGGTTCCAACAATGTCGTTCGTAATTGAGCTTACAGTAGGGGACTTAGGAAAAACTAAATCATCACCTGGCATCGGTGCTACCGCAGGGCTCCAGTTACTCCCTGTACTCATGGAACTGCTGGTTCCCTGCCAAGTTTTGGTTACAGCAAATAAATTAAGGGAGATGATCACTAAGAGTAAAGCATTTCTTAATCTCATTTGGTCTCATATTTTTAAGTGTTAATCTTATCCAGCCCAAGGAGGTGGTGAGCTATTATAAGTAATTGTAAATTCTGGGTTTGATTGTGTTCCCAAGGTTTTTTCAAAGACAATACTATTGAGAAAATGTTGATCTGCTGCAGAATATGTACTTGTCACAGTTGAGGGGAGCACGACTTGATTTTGAATGTTAATATGGTACTCGTAGTCCGCGCTATCAAAAGTGAACTTAATGACAAAAGGGTTGTTTTCATCGACTTGCACTGATCCTAAATCTGTATTTACTGTTAGTGAGGCATTCGTTGTCTGTGTGATCGAACCATCGTAGTAGGTAAATGACACATCAACACCGCTTGCAGCAGGTCCCATGGTCACATTGTAGGCTTGATTGTTTGCGGCGAGGTTCGGAATGGTGGTGCCTGATAAACTCTCTAATGTGATGATAAGGTAGGGTTCTGAAGCATCCGTTGTTGGAGACGGGTTTCCAAGGGTATCTTGAATGTCAATTCCGTTAATAATTCCGCTCATATTTAGTAAATCGTCAAAATCATAACCGTAGCCAAGCCCAAGGGTTGCATTTTTTGGGACTTTCTCTTTGCTAATTTCTAATTTATGCAGCTCAATGTCGAAAAGGTTATACCAAGGACCATTACTATAATTTGGAGGATTTTTGAAGTAGGTTATCGCTTTATACCCATCATTGTTATTGACAAAGGGATTCTCAGGCGAAGTTGTAGACGCAGTATAAGGCAACTGACCGATGGTAAAGAGTGCGCTGATAAGTTTAGAGAGTTCATTTGTATAGGCGGCTAAAACGGTCGTTGGCTGAAATGGCCAGACAGATCCACTGAGCATTTGGTCGAAAGCAAGGTCATTCAAATCAAGTGTGACATCTAATGTGTGGTTCTTTACATTTGCAGCTACAAAACTCAAAACGAGAGGAGAACCTGAAACGGATGTGATTGTATAGACTTCCTCTTTTAAGTGACCTGCTGGGATCACTTTGGCATAAAAGATATTGGATAAGTAGTAGTTATACACAGCTTCATAAAAGCTTTTACCTGTTTGGGGACCATTGTTTGCGTCTGTACTGTAGGTCAAGGGGAAAAAATTCGGGGGGGTTTGCCCTCCTTGAAACTGTGGGCTTTTTTCTAAATCAATGCTGTTTTTTGCAGCAAGAATACGCACACAACTAGCAGGAGTAGAGTCTGTGTAAGGGTTATCGTAGAATGGAACGTCTAGATACCCCCAAGAGGGGTAAGCTTGGCCAGCAGTTAAGCCAGAATTCATTTGGGTAATGATATCTTCACGTGTCAATTTTGAGTCTGTTCCAGATTCATAAGTTCCATCCATGCTAATTTGTTTATTTGAAGGATAACTGTAGGTATGCAATTGCATTGGAAGGCAGAAGTAATCGACCCAAGAAAGGTTTAAATATAGCTTCTTTTCCGAATTTGAAACCGAATCATCTAAATCAAACTCAAAATCTTGATATAAAGTGTAGAAGTTTGGGTCGGTTCGTGAGGTTACTGAAGCATCCATAATACCCATTACCCCAAGAGCAGGATTAATAGAAGTTCCCAAGTATATAGGGAGGTCGATTGAAAGGTAAGCTCTAGAAGAACTGTTAACAGGTAAATAAACTAAGTAAGCTTCATTGATCAAAGGTGGGATGTCAGTAGCAATTGGAAGCTGGTCAAGAGTTTTACTCACCAATGCTGAGCTTGGAGTGCCGTCTGCTGTAGGGTAGGAAAACTGACAAACACCATTTGCATCGGGAACCAAAAAACAAGGAAACCCATTAGGATCGTTTCCATGTGCGACAAAGTAAATTTGGTTTGCATTCAAGGTGGAATTATTCACTAAAACAACAGGGCAATAATTTTGTAGTGGAGCTGGGGGAACTGCTAGCAAAAACTGCGTCGTGAATATTGCCACTAAAAAGACTATTATTTTTTTAAAATGAAAATGGCACATAATTTTTACCTATTATTAAGTTTTATGTTCAAATATAAAAAATAGATTATCAATGTTATTGATTTAAATCTTTTTTTTAATAAAAAATAAATTACTACATATCGATGAATTGCTCCATCCTTAATTTTTTTAATCCTGTACTAAGCTATAGTATGTTAAAACGTATAATCTAGCCGCATGTCAGCAGAATAGTTTTTTATTTTGCCGTTAAGTTCCGCGCTGGTATTCAGGAGAAGTAAAAACCCATGCATGTTTGAGAATTTAACGCCTACGCCCGGTGACCACTGGATGGTTCCTTTGCTACTTGCGCTCACTGAGAATGTCCCGGTTTGTCCACGGAAGCCTCCGCGATACGAGCTGCTGCTCAGAAGCGTTTTGTTGACGCAGCTGATGCGAACATAAGGTGTCCAACATCCACCAGAAAATTGGAAGGCATAGCTTGAGCTAAGTCCCAGTTCCGAACGGAGTGCATTCGATGTTTTAGAACGCACTCGCAGGTTAATGCTGTTGGCGCCACTCTCACTAAAATTTCCATTGTGGAGGTAAAAATGGTCAAGGTTCCCAAAAATTTGCACTGGAATAGAGCCAGAACTAACATCTCCGATGTGGAATGTTCCGACTTCTCCAGTCAATCCAAGATGATTTGTCCACTGGATCCCTGAGTTGTGACTATGCGCTGTTCGATTCAATCGAGCGGTTGGATGGTTTGAGGCATTATACCGGATATTGCGATTGGTATTATAGTAGTTACCTCCTACCATAGTCGAAAGAGTCGCTGTAAAATACTTCATAAAATAGCTTCCATAAAGACCACCGTAGATTTGGTTAATGTGTCCTTTCCCAGCTGAGCCTTGCCAGCGGAAGTTGGTGTAGGCATACCCTAGACCTGCTCCCACGCAGAAGTTCTTGAAGAGGTAATCATATCCCGTCATGATCCCGACGCTTTCATAGTTTGCACCACGGAGTTCCCCTTTACGACTTTGGGTATTCCACGTGCTGAAAGGTTGTAGCCATACATTATGATGCTTACTTTCATTCCTTCCGCAATCTATACCTGCAGGGGCGCTTGGACAAAAAGGACGATCACCGGTTGCTGCTGTGAACGAGGGTTCAAGCTGACTAATGGTTTCTGACGGAGCCGACTCAGGATTTCTCTCAAGATGCTGACTGAAGATCTGCATGATCTTAGCATTTGTTGTCAGATTCATTGATTCAAAAAGGCCAAAAGAACCTGGATGCATAAGGTTGAGGGCTTTATTGAGCTCATCGTTGGAAACCAGGCCCAAAGATTTGATCACAAATCCCACGTCTGATGTGGGATCAACTGGAAGTTGAGTAATCAAATAGTCAACGACAGCTTGAGGGTTACCTGAGTTAATCGTCTGACCTGTGTATGGAGCGTCAAAAATTAAATCTTGTAGAACGACGAGATCGACCGAATTTGCACTATACTGCACTTCAAAAAGGTCACCCCCATGTGGATGTATAGGGAGGATCACATTCGAAAAGGTTCCACTCACTCCACCTATTGCATCAAAAATCTTAATGACCTGTCCTGTAATGAAGTTTCCGACTGCTGCTTGGATATCGAGGGTTCCGTCAAGCGTTGCTGTTCCAGCTACACTAATCGAATCGGTGTTTCCCACACTATCCACCTCAGCGTCGAATATTCCCCCTCCATTAAAGAGAAGATTACCACCTAAAGTAAGGCTCCCATAAGCATTATCCCCTCCAGGAGACACCATTCCACCGTTAACGGTTAAGTTACCAGAGTTTGGAACTGCTGATGTAAGAAGAGAGGTGTTATTCCCTCCAAAGACCCCATTATTGAGCGTCACAGGCGTAATAATAGACCCGTCAACATGTAGAGTTCCACTATTTATGGTTGTTGCTCCTGTGTAGGTGTTCGCTCCAACTAGAGTGAAGACAGCCGTGTTACCTGCGTTGAGAGTCAGCCCTCCAGTATGTAGGGCTCCACCACCTGCTCCAAGGTCACTTTCGATCGCATTTGGAACAGTCGAATTCATCGAGAGATTTTCAACAATGATGGAACTGTCTGACATCATGAAAATGTTTGTGCCAAGTGCTTGACCAGGAAGACCTCCGAAGAATGATGTTCCAGGATTTACGCTGCTTCCAGTAAAGGAGATCCCGCTTCTAATCGTCAACGCTGCGCCCCTTTGAATGAAGACATCTGCTCCCATAGCACCGCCGCCTCCTCCTCCTCCAGAAAAGAGGCTTATGCTACTGCCATGGCCGCCGCCAAAACCGCCGTTTGCGCTGTTACCGCCACCACCACCAAAACCGCCCAAGCCACCGGAAGCATAAATACCTTGTTGTAATTGGCCACTGCCGCCACCGCCACCGCCACCGCCACCAAAACCGCCAGAGCCACCAGTAGCAGGAATACCTTGCGGCAGTTGGTCGCTGCCGCCGCCGCCGCCACCACCACCTCCAAAACCGCCGGAGCCACCGGTAGCAAGAACACCTTGCGGCAGTTGGCCGCTGCCACCACCACCACCACCACCACCACCAAAGTCAGCATTTCCCCCAACCCCAGAGTTTCCTTCACCGCCGCCGCCGCCGCCACCACCAAAACCTATACCGCCACTGCCCCCACTGCCCCCACTATCAGGGGTGTAAGCATATCCGCCCCCACCGCCCCCACCAGGCAAAGAGCCACCAGCACCACCTAGGCCTGCTTCTCCAGAGATCCCACTAGTGTTCCCTACTGCGCCACTACCACCACCGCTTCCTACGCCCGCTCCTGCTAAGCCTCCTGTACCACTCCCACTGCCAACACCACCAGGGCCGCCGCTAGCACCAGAATTTCCCCCGAAACCACCGTCCCCAGCACCGCCACCACCTCCTAGTGAGCTAGAACCACCACCGTTGAAGCCGCCGCCGCCGCCGCCGCTGCCTGAACCACTAGCGCCTGGGCCATTATTAGATAGAACGTTTCCTCCATTACCGTTGAAGCCTCCCCCACCGGCCCCTCCATATCCGTCTGTATTTCCTCCATTACCGCTGAAGCTGCCTCCACCGGCCCCTCCATATTTGCCTTCGTCTGTATTTCCCCCATTACCGCTGAAACCACCGCCGCCACCACCACCACCTGGAAGTCTTGGACTAATAATAATAATAGTAAGGCCACCACCGCCAGAGTTAATCAGAACATCCGCACTACTTGCACCGTTACCTCCAGTGGCTTGGGAGTTTTGGAAAGAGACATTGTCAAGAGTGACTTTTGATCCGGTATTTAAGAATAGCCCCCCACCGGCGCCTAGGCCACCTCCAGCAGAGGGGTTACCTCCATTACCTCCTTGGGTATGGGCTCCATCAATCGTAAGGTTTTGGATCGTAACGGTGCCTGTGCTTTGGCGGGCAAAAAAGCCACGGTGGCTTCCGCCCCCTAATAGGGAGTGTCCTCGGCCATCAATCGTGAAGGTGTTGTTGGCTGAGTTGAGGACGTTATTTGCATTGAGAGGTTGAAGCACGTTCACAGGAAGAGTCGTGAGATTGATAGATGTTCCGAATTGGATGCTGGAATCGCCTGCTGCGTTTGCTGCAATAATCGCATTGTTAAGGTCTGTGGCATTGTTTACGACGACGCCTTCTAGGAAAGGTGCAACGCAAAGAAATGTAGATAGTGAAGCAATAAAACGACAACGAGACATGACGAACCCTTACATTTTTTAGATATTTCAACCTGTATAATAATATTTAAAGAATGTCAATGGGCTATCGGAAAATCTGGAAGGATTATCTATAGATAAAGTGAAGTGCTTTAGCTAAACACTTTCCATTTGTCCTCCGTAAAGCTACCAGAACTTTCAAGAGTAGAAAGTTTATTTAAAGAGGTCAACGTTGTATTCTGGTTCGGCAGAGGCTTCAATGGTATCAAGCCACTTCAAGACTTCTGCAATTGCTTCATAGGTATCTTCCGGGATGAATCGACCCGCTTTTCCTTTGTTGTATAGCATTTGAGCTAGAGGAACATTTCGCATAATTGGGACGTTGTTTTCAAGAGCCACTTTCACGATGCTTTCTGCCGCTACCCCTTTTCCCATCACAAGAATCTTTGGGGCTGGGTCTTCTTCAGCATCATAAGCGAGTGCTACAGCAATATGAATAGGGTTTGTTACAATGGCTCGCGCATTACGGGCCTTACTTGGAGGGTCTTGATAGGCAATTTCTTGTTGTGTTTGCCGTCTCTTACCCTTAATTTCAGGATTTCCTTCCGTATCTTTGTGTTCTTGTTTAACCTCAAATTTTTCCATTTTCATTTCTTTAGCGAAATTTTTCTTTTGGAATACTAAGTCAAAAATCGCAATTGCTAAAAAGAAAAGTCCAACACGAAAAGCGACTTTGACCAAAAATTCGCTAAAAACAATGGCACTTCCCATAATTGGCATTGCCGCAGTGGCAATAATCTGGGGGAGGCTGTTATAAACCACAGAATAAATCAAAAGGCCCGCTCCAAAAATCTTCATTATAGATTTCAAAAGCTCAATGAAGGTTTTTATTTTGAAAATTCCCTTCAAATTTGTTACAGGGTTGAGTTTTTTGATATCGGGCTTCATAGATTGCAATGAAAAGAGGGGACCAACAATCAAGAAATTCACCAAGACTCCAACCAGTGAAATCAAAATCATAAATGGCATCGATGTGTTAAAAATCACCTGAATGGCAGCGTTAAAGAATATAGGAATTTCGGCTTCAATACGTTCTCCATTCTTCACTGCTGAAAAAGAAGCTATCATGAACCCAGCAAGATTTGAGAAAAAATAGCCTGATGTAGCAACGATTAAAGCAAAGGACGTTGCGAAAGTAAATGCAGAAGGGAAATCTTTAGATTTAGCTACTTGCCCCTTTTTCCTTGCATCACGGAGTTTTTTTGGGGTCGCTTTCTCAGTTTTTTCAGCCATACAGTGGGGGGTGTTTTAACTAATTCTATCATAGACAATCAGAATTAATTATACCACTTCGGAAAAATAAATCGGTGAATTGATCAGTTGTGGAAGAAGAGAACAACGTCACCATCTTTGACAATATAGTCTCGACCTTCAGAGATCGCTTTACCCGCATCTTTGGCTCCAACGCGTCCTGAGTATTCAACCATGTCTTCAAAAGAAACGACTTCTGCACGGATGAAGCCTTTTTGGATGTCGGTGTGGATTTTTCCAGCTGCCTCTTGTGCAGTGGATCCAGTTGTGACTGTCCAGGCGCGAGTTTCTTTCTCACCAGTGGTGAGAAAGGTAATAAGGCCTAGAATATCAAAGCTCACTTTAATGAGACGGTTAAGGCCAGGTTCATTGAAACCAAGGGTTTCGAGATATTCTTTTGCTTCTTTTTCATCGAGTTGAGAGAGTTCCTCTTCAAGCTTTGCGCAGAAGGGGATAACATGACTATTTTCTTTGGCTGCATACTCCAGAACCGTTTTATAGTGGGAGGAATCAAGAGAAGAGATTTCTTCTTCGGAAAGGTTGGCCGCATAGATGACCTTCTTGTCGGTAATGAATTGATAAGGGGCAAGGAACTCTTGCTCTTCTTTTGTCAGTTCTAGAGAACGAACAGGATGACTGGCATTCAAGTGGTCGCTCACTTTTTTTAGGGCGACAAGGGTAGGAACGAGTTCTTTTTTCCCTTTGGCCTGTCTTTCGATTTTTTGCAGGCTATTTTCTGTCATCTGAAGGTCAGCAAGAATAAGCTCTAGGTTAATCACTTCGATATCACTAATCGGGTCGACTTTTCCTTCAACATGAATGACTTCATCATCTTCAAAGCAACGGACAACGTGGACAATCGCATCGGTTTCTCGGATGTTGGCAAGGAACTGGTTGCCAAGGCCTTCTCCTTTGGAAGCACCTTTTACAAGCCCAGCAATATCAACGAAAGTCATGGTTGCTGGGAGAAGCTTTTTACTGCGGGAAATAGCAGAAAGAATTGCTAGGCGGGTGTCGGGAACATCCACAATTCCGACATTTGGATCGATGGTGCAAAAGGGGAAGTTAGCAGCTCCCGCCTGTATCTTTTTAAGGAGAGCGTTAAATAGGGTTGATTTACCAACGTTAGGAAGGCCAACAATGCCGCAAGCTAGATTACTCATAAGGGGAAAAACTCAGGTTTTAAGGATTCTAGTAGGTTTGCTCTTGAAGGGGCTCCTAGATCAGGATCTAGTTCATCATGCAGGTAGGAAACAAAGACGAGTTCGATGTGATCTGATTCAGAAATTTCTTTTTCAAAATAAACACTAAGAAACAGATTCGTTCCTCCAGTGATACTTTGTGTTCCACGGTAAAAAGCAATCGCAGGGATCGATTTCTCTTTAGAAAGAAGGTCGACAGCATATACTGCTGAGGGAAGAAGACAGAATTTTTCAGCTCCCGTGACCCACTTGTATTGCACTTCATTTTCTCGAATAATATTTGCCTTGTCAAAAGGGAGGGAGATCGAATAGGAGCGCCCAAGCATTTTCTTTACTTTCTTGAGGTTACGCTCTTGTAGAGCTTTTCGAATTACGCCGCTTGAGATGGCTTCTTTATGATATGTCTCTTTAGAAAGATACTCTGTATTCCACCCGAGCTTATGAATTTTTTCAGGAGATCCTGCTTGATCTTTTCCGAAGCGGGCATCTTCCCCGACGATGAGATGGTCAAAAGGAAGGTAAGTGCGAATAGAAGCAAAGAACGATTCATGGGATTGATTTGCAAATTCTTGTGTAAAGGGAAGGACAATCACAAGGTCAAGATTGTGTTCTTTAAGAAGGTCAAGACGTTGCTTTAGGGAGATGATCTGAGGAACAGGGGAGTTAGGGGTGAAAAGAGTAGAAGGATGATTTGAAAAAGTGAGTAGGACGCGTGAGCCTCCCTTCCGAGTGAGTTTATTTAACCTTCTGAGAATCAATTGATGTCCAAGGTGGACCCCGTCAAAGATTCCAATCGAAAGGGCAATAGGCTCTTCTAACTTAGGGATTTCTTCTATACTTCTAATTATCTTCATATCGTCTTCTTCAAGTAGGGGATGTATGAAAATGATGGCTCTGTTAGGAATTTTGCGTCAATGCAATCTTTCAGATGAAAACTGCCGCTCCGAATGCGTTGCAGAGCAATCAAATGACCAAAGCAGCCAAGCTTTTCCCCGATTTCACTCGCTATAGAGCGGATATAGGTTCCTTTTGAGCAAGAAACCTGAATCTTTAATTCAGGATAAGAATAATCAAGAATAGTAGTTTTTACTTCAATTTGAATCGGCCTACGTTCGATTTCGATTCCTTTTCGAGCCAGGAGGTAAAGTTTTTGTCCTCCCACTTTTTTTGCGGAAAACATCGGAGGAGTCTGCATGATAGTCCCTTGAAAATCAGAAACAACTGATTCTATTTCAGCAATTGTTGGAATCTTGTCACTTGTTTGCTTGAGAGTTCCATCGCAATCAAAGGTGTCGGTGGCTTCTCCAAACTTGATGGTTGCAATATACTCTTTACCATCATTTAGGAAGCTATCTGAGATTCTTGTGTAAGGGCGTCCGACTAACATTACCATGACTCCTGTTGCGAAGGGATCGAGGGTTCCTGCATGGCCAATTTTTTTGATGCCTGATATTTTTCTAAGGATTTTAACGAGATAAAAAGCAGTTCGTCCCTTCTCTTTATCAACCAGAAAGACCCCCTCACCTTTTGGGTCACTCATTTGATTTCCGGGTTTTTTCTTCAGTGTGAATTTTTTTAATGAGGGAATCGATTTTCAATTGGTTATCGACAGAAGTGTCGAGACGGAATGTTAGGGAAGGGAAATGGCGCATCACAACTTTTTTTGATGAGTGCACTCCGATAAAGCCAGCAGCAGTTTCTAAAGCTTCAACAGTTGTACTCCGTTCTTGATCGGTTCCGATCACGCTTACATAGACCTTAGCATGGTGAAGGTCTTTTGAGATGTCGACTCCAGTCACTGTTGTAAATTGAGCAACTTTGGGGTTGCGAACTTGTTTACGAATAACTTCGCTGATCACTTCTTTTAGGAGTGAATTGAGCCGTTCTGTTCTTTTTGTCATAACTCTTGTTGAATAAAGGTAACCTTATATCCTTTAATTTGATCCCCTTCTTGATAGTCATCAAATTTTTGGAGCAGAATTCCACATTCTATCCCCTTCTTGACCTCTTTAACATCTTCTTTGACACGTTTTAGAGAGGATATACCTCCTTCAAAGATGATTTCTCCATCGCGTAGTAGTTTCGCGTGGTAATCTCTTTTAATTGTTCCATCGGTCATCATACAACCCGCAATGGAGCCTAAGTGCGATGATTTGAAGACTTGTTTTACTTCAGCAGTCCCTTTTTCAGTTTCATGGCGTACTTTGTCAAGGGAAGCGAGCATTAGCTCTTTGACATCGTCAATGATTTGATAAATAATGTCTCGGCGTTTGATTAAGACTTGATTTCGCTTGATAAGGTCTTCTGCATGGTTCTCTACCTGTGTATGAAAACCAATAATGGTTGCACTGGAAGCTGCAGCAAGCTCTACATCTGACTCAGAAATCTCTCCCACACCTTCACTAATAAAGTTAAGCTCCACCTTGTCTGTCTTAATCGCAAGAAGGGAGTTTTTAATGGCTTCTACTGAGCCTTGAACATCGGCGCGAAGAATTAATGGGACAATTTTTTTCTCTTCAAGTTCCTGGTGGCGCATCATGAAGCTTTCAAGTTCACCACGTCCTCGCTTGAGATTTTCGCGTTTTGCACCAGAAGCGCGCTCTTCAGAGAGTTTTCGTGCTTCTTTTTCATCTGCAATAACAATAAATTCACACCCAGCATCGGGGACTCCTGAAAGACCTGTAATTTTCACAGGAGTTGATGGTCCAGCAATTTGCACCGCTTTTCCGTGTTCATCATGCATAGTTTTCACTCGTGCATAAAGGTCTTCGAAGACGAGGGCATCTCCTAAAATTAGCGTCCCATTCTGAATAAGTACAGTCGCAACCGCTCCAAATCCTTTGTGCATTTGGGATTCAATAACGGTTCCCCTAGCACGTGTTTCTGAGTTTGCTTTCAGCTCGAGTATCTCAGATTGAAGGGCTAGCATTTCAAGGAGCGCAGGGACTCCCTCTCCAGATTCGGCAGAACAATTGATTGTAAGGACCTCTCCACCCCATGCTTCCGGGAGGAGTTCACGATCTGCAAGTTGTCTGTAGATAGTATCGGCATCAAAGCTAGGTTTGTCGCATTTATTTATTGCAACAACCAGAGGAACTTTAGACTCTTTCGCTAAGCGAATCGCCTCATCTGTTTGTGGCATGATTCCTTCATCTCCGGCAACAACTAAAACAATTACATCGGTAATAGCTGTCCCGCGCTGGCGCATTAAGGTAAAAGCTTCGTGACCCGGGGTATCTAGGATCGTAATTTCTCCATGTTCCTGGCGGCATTTGAAAGCCCCAATGTGTTGAGTGATTGCGCCTGCTTCGCCCCCAGCGATATTACTCTTTCGAATAGTATCGATTAGGCTAGTCTTTCCATGGTCTACGTGACCCATAAAGGCTATGACTGGGGCACGGCTCTCGAGTTCTTCAGGTTTTGTTTCGCTTATTTCTTCTTGAATCGAGCTCCCAGTGATGCGCAGACGTTCTTCTTCACTGGTGTCGATTTTAATCTCGCATCCAAATTCCTGGCCTAAGAGTTGGATTGTAGTCTCATCTTCAAGATAGTCATTAATAGTGATCGCAACACCCTGCATGAAGAGCTTTGAAATAAGCTCTGAAGCTTTCAGCTTCATCCCTTGAGCAAGATCTTTTACAGAGATTGGCAGGCGCACAGATAGCTCTTTTGGTCTTACTATTTCTGCTTCACCTCTTTTCGGGCGGTAGCGGCGAGGGCGACGGCGGTAAGCTCGTTCTTCTCCTACTCTAAGTCCTTGGCGGTCGCGTGCATCAAAGCGTGAGTCTGATTTTTTTCGGACTTCTCGAGGATTTCTTCCAAAGTTGGCTTTAAATCCTTTCTCTTTCGGGGGGGATTCAACTCGCTTTTTAACATCACTAACAGGCTTTTTCTCGACTGCCTTTGCCTTCGTCTCACCCTTAGCTTTGGTTTCCTGGGATTTTGATGCGGCTTGAGAAGAGGGCTTGGGGCTCTTAATTTTGGGATACATCGAGGGAGAAGAGGTTTGTGCTTTATCTTCCTTTGGCTCTGATGGAGGTGGAATAGCAGGAAGCTTTTCTTCCGCATTTTCAGTTTTGCTCAGAGCAGCTTCCTTTTCGAGCTTAGCAGCTTCTTGGACCTTAGCTTCTTCTTTTTTAGCAATCCTAGCTTTCCGGTCTTCTTCCTTTTTCCTGGAAGCTTCCTTTTCGTCTTTCTTTGCTTGATTTAACTTAAGCGCTTTAGCAAGTTGGGCATTTTTAACTTTTAAATTTAAGTTTTTTGCCAATTTTTATGTCCTTATTTTACGCAGTTTATCCATAAGATCATCTGCCATTTCAACGCTAATCCCTGTCTCATTAGAGAGTTCTTTTGATGAGACATTAAGGATTTTGCGTGGAGTGTCGAAGCCAGCTTCTTTAAGGCTATCGATCACAAATTGATTTATTCCCTCAACTGCATTGAGTTCATCATCGAGTTCTGGGCTTTCTTCAAGTTGAATTTGCTGACGCTCAAATGAAAGCTCAGCCTGATACTCGGTCATTTTCTTTACGCCAAGCTCTGCACCAACTAGTGCAGCATTGAGGCGGGCATTCATCCCACGCTTCCCAATGACGATGGGGTAGTCTTCATCCTCAACTACAAGTGAAATTCTTCCATTCTCTTGGTCGTAGTTAAGCTTCTTTGGTTCGATAGGGTGGAGCAGTGCATAAAGAAGCTGAACGGTATCCTCAGTAAAAATAACGATGTCAATTTTTTCATTGTTGAGTTCGCGAATGACATTTTTTACTCGGGTTCCCCTCACTCCAACACAGGCTCCTAATGGATCCACTCTTGGGTCGTTCGAATAAACAGCAAGCTTCGTGCGGTACCCTGCTTCACGGACAATTTTTTTAATTCCGACCGTTTCATCCATAAGTTCTGGAACTTCTTGTTTGAAAAGCTGTTCAACCATTTCGGGATGGCTACGGCTTAAAACGACTTCGGCACCACCATTGTCAGTGTCACGTACTTCCCAAAGAAGGGCCTGGACACGGTCACCGACATGATATTTTTCAGTTTTTGGATAGAATCTTTCAGGGAGGATTGCCTCAACTTTTCCAAGATCAACAATCAGCGTTGCTCCTCTTACCACACGCTTTACTGTTCCTGATACCATTTCATAAAGGCGGTGACGATATTCTTCATAGATGACATCACGTTCGGCACTTCGGAGCTTCTGGGCAATAACTTGACGTGCTGTTTGCGCTGCAATTCGACCCAAGTCTACAGGGGGAATCGGGACTTGAATAAAGTCTCCCATTTCGCAGTCTGGAGCAATTTCTCTTGCCTCATCAAGGAGGATTTCCTCTTCAGGATATTCGATATTGTCGACAACTTCTTTTTCAGCTGTAACCTCGATTGTTCCTTGCTTGGGGTCGATAACTACCGAAACGAGGCCTACACCTTTTAAGCTTTTGCGTGCAGCTACTTGAAGGGATTCTTCGATAGCGTCAATAATCGTTTCTCGTTTGATCCCTTTTTCTCGTTCCAGGTACTCAAAAATTGCGATTAGGTCTTTATTCATTGTTTTATTGCCCTTATAAAATAAAAGGAGGGAACCCCTCCTTTATTCTGATTCCTTCTTCGTGACGACGATATCGTCTCGATTATTATTATTTGTCTCTACAAGATAGTCTTTAATAGAGAGTGAAATCTTTTTATGCTCTGGGTCAAGCTTAATCACTTTTGCCGTTACATTGTCGCCAACTGCAACTATGTCTTCAACTTTCCCAAAAGCTTGGTCAGAAAGTTCAGTCACATGGATAAGACCTTCAATACCATTTTCAAGCTCAGTAAAAGCACCGAAAGCTGTGATTTTCGTGACAACTCCTTTGACAATAGTTCCGATTGGGAGAGTTTTTTCAATCGATTCCCAAGGATTGTCACCGAGCTGCTTAATTCCAAGAGTAATTTTCTTACTCTCCTGATCTACAGAAAGGATAAGTGCTTCAACTGTATCCCCTTTCTTCAGAACTTCAGAAGGGTGAGAGACTTTCTTGATCCAGCTTAGATCTGAAATATGAATCAGTCCATCAATACCGGGCTCAAGCTCAACAAAGGCTCCATAATTAGTTAAATTACGGATCTCGGCTTTAACGGTACTTCCAACAGGAAACTTGGTATCAACATTTTCCCAAGGGTTTTTTTCTGTTTGTTTGATTCCAAGAGAGATTTTCCCTTCATTTTTCTGGACTGAAAGGACTATTGCTTCGAGTTCATCACCTTTAGTAACAATTTCACTAGGATCTGTGACGTTTTTTACCCATGACATCTCAGAGACGTGGATAAGACCTTCAATTCCAGGCTCAATCTCAATGAAAGCTCCATAGGGAACGAGGTTGACAATTTTCCCTCTGACTTTAGTTCCAGTGGGGTAGCGTTCTTCGATTTCTTCCCATGGATTTGGCTCTTTCTGCTTTAGACCAAGAGCGACACGCCCTTTTTCTTTGTCAATATGGAGGATCATAACATCTAGTTCATCGTTCAACTGAACCATTTCTGAAGGGTGCTTAATCCGTGTCCAGGTCATATCTGTAATGTGGAGAAGTCCATCGATTCCATCAAGATCAAGGAAGACACCAAAGTCCGTGATGTTCTTGACAAGCCCTCTACGTGTTTCTCCTTCCGTGATGTTTTCAAGGAGCTCTGCTTTCTTAGAGCTACGCTCTTCTTCAAGAAGTTCTCGTCTAGAAACAACGATATTTTTTCGTTCTATATTGATTTTCAGAATTTTGAAGTCGTAGGTCTTGTCGACATAATCATCAATATTTTTGATTCGTTTGTTGTCGATTTGGGATCCTGGAAGGAAGGCCTCCATCCCAATATCTACCATTAACCCACCTTTTACTTTGCGGATGACTTTACCCTCAACGATCGATCCTTCTTCGCAATGTTCGATAATGAATTCCCACTGTCTTTGTCTACGAGCTTTCTCGCGAGAGAGGACGATTTGTCCATCTTCTCCTTCAGCACGGTCCAGGAGGACCTCAATGTCATTCGCTAGTTGGAGTTCGTTGGGGTCATTAAATTCATTTACAGGAATGAGTCCCTCTGACTTGAGGCCAACGTCCACAACAACGAAGTCTGGAGTGAGCTCAACAATTCTCCCTTTAAGAATTTGACCTACTTCCATCGATGAGATGGATCCAGCTGCAGCTTTTTCTTCTCTATTATTTAGTAGCTGTTGAAATAGCTTTGCGTCTTCATCGTTGAATTCGATGTCATCGATAATTTTGCTTTCGTTCCAGTCGTACTCTAGTTCACTAGACATTAGTAGGGGTTCTCCATGGGTTAATGATGTTTCTTCCACTTACCAAAATATTTCATGACAAGAGGAACCTCTTAAAGGAAGCAGGATAACAAATAATTCCTAAAAAAAGCAACCTCTAGTTCAGATGAAGCTGTCAAAAGCTGCATTGATATAGATTTAAAAATTTGTTTTCTCCTGAGTCCTGATCTGAGAAATAAGGGTGAAGTAGAAGTAGGGTCGAAATTCTAGATGGTGGCATCTTCAGCAGTGTTTTCAAAAAAAAATCTTCATTTACATCTTTTCTAAAGTGTTATTAATATTGGAGAAATGAAGACTTTAGTTATGAAGTTTGGCGGCGCTTCTTTAAAAACCCCAAAACATTTTGTTAATGTTGCTGATATTATCGCAGCTAAGAAGGGACGTATTGTCGTTGTGGTTAGTGCTATGGGTGAGATGACAAATGAGCTTACGTGCTTGGCTCACCAGGTTGCACGAGACCCTGCTCGTCGCGAGATGGATATGTTAATTTCAGTTGGTGAAAGAATTAGTATGTCCCTGCTTGCTATGGCTTTAGAAGATAAGGGTGTTTCTGCAATTAGTTTAACGGGGAGTCAATCAGGAATTATTACCTGCGGCATGCATAATAATGCTTTGATTAAAGACGTTCGGCCTATTCGCATTCAAGAGCATCTAGCTGAAGGGAAGGTTGTAATCGTTGCTGGCTTTCAGGGGGTAAGTGAAAAGAAGGAAATTACCACTCTTGGTAGAGGGGGGAGTGATACGTCAGCGGTCGCTCTTGCTGCAGCCCTTAATGCGGAGAAAGTGGAATTTTATAAAGATGTAAAGGGGATCTGTTCAGAAGATCCTAAAAAAAACCCCGGTGCCAAGCTTTATGCGAAGCTTTCGTTTGAGCAGGCAATGAGCTTTTCAGAGTTTGTCATTCACCGCCGATCCATTTTACTTGCGTCAAAAAATGGTTTACCATTACACGTATTAACTTACAAAAAGGAGCTGTGGAAGGAGTTTCCAGGAACATGGATTGACTCTGCAGCATCGAAGAAAGGGCTAACCTATGAAAGTAGCAGATGAGCTGGTTGATGAGCTTCTAGAAACAGGAATTCCATCCTGGAAGCTTGAGAAAGGGGAGGGGGCGATGACCCTGCACCTTCTAGCTAGTCGTCGCCCCTATATTGGGAAATTTATTCTTGAAATGGTTTCTCATCTAAGCCCTAATCATTTTTCACTAGATGCAGTTCATGAAAAATCCCTTATTGTAACTGTACATATAGATGAGGATTCTCCCGAACTCGAAAGGATTATTCATGAGTTAGAGCTTGGTGTGCGCTCTCCGTATCATGCCGCCAGGATTCTTGAAATGAAAGCACTCTCGATGGACGAAAAAAGGGGGCTTGTTCAGGAGCGTATTCTAAATGTAATTCGTCGTTTCCCATTGCTGTTTGATTATGATCTATTTTCTGAAACGCAGCAGTTTTTTCTTAAACATTCAGATCAATATTTTCGTCCTCGCAGGGTACAAGAAGTGGCTCAAACACTTTCAACTCTCTATATGATCCGAAAAAAGTTGCTCTTAGCTCATGAAAAATGCCCTCTGCGTCGTCATGTTGTTGTTAAGATAATGCGACGTACGCTTACCTTTCCTCTAGAGCAAAAGGAGGCTTTAGAAGTCTCTGTAGGACTGAATGTTCTTCGAGAGAATGAGGTTTTTAAAAGAGAACACCTTATTAAGGCAATTCAAAGTCTCATTCCTGAGGCGCGCTTGGTTTCAGGGAGTGATTATCAAGAAAAGGAAGAAAAGTTTCTTCATCTTCTTACTTTAGAAATCGAGAAAGCAGGAGGCTTTGAAGTAGAAGAAATAGTTGATTTAAGGCAATGGCTTCCTCGTGCCCTTAAAGGGAAAATCGAACGCCTTCAAAGATCTCTTTTCATGCCTCGCAATGAAGAAGAAATTCTTCGTCATGTCGTGACTCTTGGGCGTGAGCTCCGGTTTGCCCGTGATCTCCCCCAGCTGATTCTATCCTTTGAGAAGCAGGCCGAAACCCACCTTATTTTCACTGTCATTGTAGCTCGCATTCTTCTCCCTAAAATGCCCCCAATAGAAGAGATTCTTATGGCCTCATCCCTCCGTCCAAAAATTGATCGGATCAAGCAGCTCGGGATGCTTCGAAAAAAATATCCAAAAGAAGTCGCCGTATTTAAGGTGGAGCTTCCTATCCTTTCGTTTATTCGAGAAGACCATTCGGTTGACCTTTACAAGGCACGTCAAAGAGTCCTTAGTCAGCTGCAGGAGGTATTTGGAGAGATCCGTGACTACAATGGGGGAATGATATCAAAGCAAAATGAAGTTTTTTCTTCTTTAGAGAAAATGATTGGCACGCATGATTCTATTCTTCTAGAAAACTTTTTTCATTCTTTATTTCCTCTAGAAAAAAGAAGTTTTATAGATCCTAAATTGTTAAAAACATTTTTCTTCCTTTTTCAAAAAAAACTTCAGTCTTCGATGCCTTCTTTATCCCGGGAGGAAAGAACACACTTTTTTATGATTGGAGAAGGAGAGGTATTCGATAAGCTTTGTGATTTTTCGGCTCCTATTATCACTCTTGATCTCGAGCACGATGAGCGTCACTATACGGGTTTTATAGTGGGTTAAGTTTAAATTTAACCCACTATGTCATTCCTGTTTGATCGCATTTTCAAAAAGTAAAAAATAAAAAAATAGTTTTTCGACCTCAATTTAAAGGTGAAACACTGGATTATGTAGTCACGAGATTTCTACCCATAAAGTCAAACATCTGATCTGAACCGCAGCCAAGAAAGAGGATGTGTGCTTAGCATAGCGTGTAGCAATTCCTCTCCATCGCTTCAAATGTAAAAAAGCATTTTCTACAATATGTCTCAATTTATAGAGATGCTTATCATAAGCTCTCTTGCTTTTCCTATTTTTTTTGGGAGGGATAACCGCCTTCATTCCTTGAGAGATCGCTTGAGTTACGATTGCATCGCTGTCATAACCCCGATCTGCTAGTAGGTAATCGGCGTTAATTCCCTCTATTTAAGTGTTTGGCCTGAAGGTAGTCTGATTGAGTACCTGACGTAATAATCGCTCTGACCGGCATACCATGCGAATTTACGGCCAAATGTAATTTCGTGTTGAGTCCCCTTTTGTCCGAGCCATATCTTGATTGCCATCTTGTGCACCTGCTGCGTGAGGGTGAACTTTGATATGGGTTGCATCGATCATTAACCACTCATAATCAGGATCGTCCACCACTTTTTCCAGAAGAAGTTCCCAGGCACCTTTATTCCTCCAACGGATAAAACGACGATGCACATTTCCCCAGTTCCCATAGTCTGGAGGTAAGTCACACCCCTCTTCTTCCTGGAAGATAAGGCTCAAGTTTTTTCCAAATTCGATCTGAAATATCGTGACGTCTGTGCGCTGGTACGGTCATCTTTAAACCTCTCCTTGAAAGTTTAAGAAACTAGCTTAGCGCAAATTTAAACTTGTGTCTACACTATATAGCCAAATTCCTTGGCGGAGCCGAATATAAATATTTTTTTTCTTGCTGTATTGAAAGTTGGGTTTTGAAAATATTTGGCGATTAGGCATATAATGGGAGATTATGTCTGAGATTTATATTGAACCATCAATTTTTGCTGGTGACTTTGGTCACCTTGCCGATGAGGCTAAGCGGGCTGAGGATGCTGGAGCTAGTGCTATTCATTTTGACATCATGGATGGACATTTTGTTCCAAACCTGAGCTTGAGTCCCAAAGCACTTGCTGCTGTTAACAAAGCAACTGAGATCTATTTAGATGTTCACATCATGGTTTATAAACCATTTGATTACATCGAACAGTTAATCGAGAATGGCGCTGATTGTATCACTTTCCATATTGAGGCGACTGAAGATGTTGAGGATACTCTTAATTATATTCGCAAATGCGGTGTTCATGCAGGTTTAGCATTTTGTCCAGAGACAAGTGAGTCGCTCATCCCGAAATATCTGGATAAGTGTGACAAGATTCTGCTGATGACCGTTCATCCTGGTTTTGGTGGGCAGGCATTTATCCCTGAAGTTCTAGAAAAAATAGAGTTTACTCGGGGATTGTGTGACAGGTTGGATGTAAGGAAAGGGGGTGAAATTCCTAAAGAAGGGGAAATTCTCCCTCCTTTCGATATTCAGGTAGATGGTGGAGTCGATGACAAAACCGCGCCTCTATGCATTAAAGCTGGAGCAAATCACTTGGTTGCAGGTGCATATTTGTTTGAGGGAGAAGAAATGAAAGATCGAATCGAGGTGCTTCGCGGGTGAAAAAAATTGTAGTCATGGGTGGGGGAACAGGGAATTTCACTGTTCTTCGAGGGCTCAAGAAGCATGCTGTTGATTTGAGTGCGATTGTGTCCATGGCTGATGATGGAGGAAGTACTGGAATTCTCCGCGATGAGTTAGGAGTACTTCCCCCCGGTGATGTTCGCCAGTGCTTAGTCGCCCTTTCAGATTCTTCACGACTAATGCGAAGCTTAATGAACTACCGCTTTGAGAACGGGGGGCTTGGAGGTCATAGTTTGGGCAATCTCATTCTGTCTGCACTTGAAAAAGTTACAGGAAGTTTTGAGAGGGCTGTCGAAGAGATGGGACGGATCCTTTACATCAAAGGAAAAGTGATTCCAGTGACAACGCACCAAGTGCGTCTTAAAATGATCTTAAAAGATAGGAAGCTGTTAGAAGGTGAAAAAGAGATTTATCTCTCCCACGAAATTGATAAGGGCTATAGTAAGATTTATCTGGAGCCTTTTCCAAAACCAAATCCTCATGCGCTCTCTGAAATTATAAATTCTGATTTGGTTGTTATTGGTCCAGGAGGCCTTCACACCTCGATCATTCCTAACCTACTAGTTGACGGTGTGAGCAAAGCTCTAAGGGAATCTCAGGCAAAAAAGGTTTTTATTTGCAATTTGATGAACCGTAGAGGACAGACAACAGGCTACAAAGTAAGTGATTATCTCAAAGAGACTGTCCATTATTTAGGGAAGGATGTCTTTGATTATATCTTAGTAAATAACCAAACTCCTGATCCAGCATTAATTGAAAGATACGCCGAGGAAGGTGAACTCGTAGAAAATGACATTGATGATCCTCGAATTATTTCAGCGAAGCTCTTAGGGGCATTGACTGAAAAAAGGAAAGGGGACATTATGAGTCGGAGCCTGATCCGCCATAATTCTACGCAAGTAACAAAAGAGATTATGAATATTGTTGATCATCTTTGATTTAGACGATACATTGATCGATACAAGTGGATCGATCCTCCCTGGAGTTCTAAAAAAAGTCCTTAAGGAGATGGAAGGGGTGGGGTTGTCTATGGCCAATTTCAACCGTTCCTACCAAGAACTTTTGCGTCTCAATACATTTCATACCAGCTCAAAGGATGCTTTGATGGAGTTTCTTGAAATCAATCGAGCTCCATTCTCTTGTCTAGATATTGCATTAGAGGCTGTCTATGAAAGACCTGTTTTTGATGAGACAGTACAACCCGTAGAAGATGCGATTGAAGTGCTCTCAGATCTTTCAAGATCACACCCTTTGGTTCTTGTTACAAAGGGGAAGGAAAAGATTCAGCGGGAAAAAATGAAGCGAGCGGGAATTTCAACTAAATTTTTTACTAAACTTTACTTCTGCAAAGAAGGAGAGAAAAAAAATATATACCAAAAAGTGAGTGAAGAGATGGGGATTTCCCCATTAAATGCTTTAGTTTGTGGAGACAGGATTTCATTAGATCTCGCTCCTGCTAAAACACTTGGGTATAAAACTGTTCAGATTAGATGGGGACGTGGATTAGGTAATACTGGATTTAAAAAGGACGTCGATTATACCATTTTATACCTGAAAGAGTTGAAAGCCCTTTTAGAAACCCTTAAAATAGTTGGTTAACACGCAAATGGCAGTTACAAGCAATCAGATTTCACCTGGAACAACACTATCACTCGATGGAAAAATCTACCGAGTGGAGACAAGTGTGAAGGTCACTGTCGCCAAGGGCGTCCCGTTTATTAAAACGAAACTCAAGAACCTCATGTCTGATGAAGTCATTGAGAAAAACTTTAAAGTTGATCAAGAGATTCATGAGGTGAACTTAAGTGAGAGACGGTTAGAGTTTCTTTACTTAGAGGGAAAAGACTACCTGTTTTTGGATGTCGACGAGCTTGATGAAGTTCTTGTTGCAACCGATATCGTTGGAGATAAGGTCAATTATTTGAAAGAGGGAATACAGATTCGAGCAATGTTTTATGGAGAGACGATTTTTTCGATCGAACTCCCTCAGTTTTTGGAGCTGATGATCATAAAGCTTGAAGATATAAAATCTAAAGTTTCTGTCTCAAGTGCGAGTAAATATGGAATTCTGGAAACAGGAGCAAAAGTAGAAGTACCGCTCTTTATTGAAGTGGGTGATATCATTAAAGTCGATACTCATCTTGGTGAGTTCGTACAGAGAATCTAATTGTTTGGAGTAAGCTGTGGATTTAGAGAAAATTAAAGAGCTTATGGAAGCCATGGAAGCCAAAGGGATGAAAAAAGTGATCCTAAAGGAAAAAAGTGGTTTCGAGCTAGAACTTGAAAGGGGAAGCGACTTTGAAGTTGCCCCTTATCCTACGCATGCGCCAATGATGGGTGCACCTCGCGTGGGTACTCAGGAAAGTAGGATTCTTCCTGAAACAGTAAAAGAGCTGGAAAAAACCGAGTCTAAGAGAGATGATGCATTAACATCTCCAATGGTGGGAACATATTATGCCTCCCCGTCTCCAGATGACGATCCGTTTGTCAAGGTAGGAGATAGAGTGAAGGAAGATACCGTTGTTTGTATCATCGAAGCAATGAAGGTGATGAACGAGGTAAAGGCTGGAAAAAGCGGTGTTGTAAAAAAGGTGTTCTTAGACAACGCTGATCCTGTAGAATTTGGAACGAAACTCCTTACCATAAGTTAGTCATGAAAAAAGTCTTAGTTGCAAACCGAGGTGAAATAGCAGTTCGAATTATTCGAGCGTGTCACGATCTTGGTCTCCAAACAGTGGCTGTTTACTCCAAAGCGGATGCGGAAGCCCTTCACGTACTCCATGCCGATGAAGCGATTTGTATTGGAGATGCTCCTTCGAATCAATCTTACCTTAAAATCCCCCATATTTTGTCGGCTTGTGAGATTTCTGGTGCCGATGCGATCCATCCAGGCTATGGCTTCCTAAGTGAAAATGCCAACTTTGCATCAATTTGTGAAAGCTGTGGCATTACCTTTATAGGCCCGTCAGCAAAGACGATTGCGATACTTGGCGATAAAGCGCAAGCTAAAATCCTTGCAAAGAGCGTGCGATGTCCTATTATTCCTGGGTCCAATGGGATCGTAGAAACTGTTGACGAGGCTTTGAAAGAATCCAAAAAAATTGGATTTCCAGTCTTCATTAAAGCGACAGCTGGTGGCGGTGGAAAGGGGATTCGAATTGCTCAAAATTCTGATGATTTTGTCCGTCAATTTGCAGCAGCTCGCGCTGAAGCAGAAGTTTCCTTTGGGAACCCTGATGTTTATTTAGAAAAAATGATCGTTAATCCTCGCCACATTGAAGTGCAGATCCTTGGAGATGAGCATGGGAATTATGTGCATTTAGGGGAAAGAGATTGTACCATTCAAAGAAGACGGCAAAAGCTGATTGAAGAGACCCCAAGTCCTGTTCTGACTCCTTATTTGCGAAAAAAGATGGGAGAAGCGGCAGTGCATTTGGCAAGAGTTGCAAAGTATCACACTGTGGGAACTGTGGAGTTCCTCCTTGATGAAAAGAAGAACTTCTTTTTTATGGAGGTTAATACTCGCATCCAAGTAGAGCACACTGTAACAGAAGAGTTGACCGGAATCGATCTTGTGAAAGAACAGATTAAGATGGCAATGGGAGAAAAACTCTTATACAAACAAAAGAATATTCGGATGGAAGGCCATGTCTTTGAATTCCGGATTAATGCCGAGAATCCTACAAATAATTTTATGCCATCTCCTGGGCTTTTAGAATACTACATTCCTTCTGGAGGACCCAATGTGCGCGTTGATAGCGCTTGTTATTCTGGGTACCGGATCCCGCCTTTTTATGATTCGATGATTGCGAAGCTCATCGTTAAAGGAAAGGACCGCGCTGATGCTATCAAAATTGCGAAACGAGCTCTTCGTGAATTTCATATCGGTGGCATTGACTCTACGATCCCGTTTCACCAATATATGCTTCATAACCCCACCTTTTTGTCAGGAGAAGGATATAATCTAGCATTTATCGATACCCTGATTGAAGAAGGATGCAACTTTGTACACGATGAACCAAAAACTCATACAGAAGAAACAGCCCCCGGGCAACGAACTGCAGCTGCAACTCCTCATTAGCTCTCAAGAAATTGAGGAGCGTTTAGAAAGAACCGCGCGCGTGCTTGAAAATCATTATTCTACTGAAGAGCTTACCATTGTGATGGTACTGAAAGGTTCCTTTATCTTAGTCGGTGATTTGCTTCGTCATACCCACCTTCCTATCCGTTTGGGAGTAGTTCAAACTACTAGCTACAGGGATGGAGGTATTGTTACGGGGGAGCAAGAGGTTGCGGGTGTTGACTCCCTAGAAATTACAGGGAAGCATGTTCTACTAGTCGACGATATCTTTGACACAGGGGAAACCTTGGCAGAGTTGTCTCGAAAAATTCAAGACAAGAAACCGGCTTCTTTTAAGTCTCTTGTATTGCTTTCAAAAGATGTGCCTCATAGTACCGATTATCGCCCTGATATTTCTCTTTTTGATATTGAAGATCGATTTGTTGTCGGGTATGGTTTGGACTACAAGGAATATTATCGGGGACTTCCCGATATCTATTCAATAGAGATGTAACATGAAAGGTATCATTTTAGCTGGGGGGCTAGGCTCACGCCTTCACCCTTTAACACTTGTTACAAGTAAGCAACTCCTTCCTATTTACGATAAACCGATGATTTACTACCCCCTCTCTGTTTTGATGCTGGCAGGAATCCAGGAAATTATGATTATCTCTACACCTCATGATTTGCCTCGTTTTGAGACCCTTTTTGGAGATGGATCTCAGTTAGGGATTTCTCTTTCCTATGCTGTGCAGGAGGAACCTCGAGGGATTGCTGAATCTTTAATTATCGGTGAGTCCTTTATTGATGGGGAGAATGTGGCCCTCATTCTCGGGGACAATATCTTTTATGGTGATCACATGCCCTCCCTACTCAAGAGCTGTGCCGAGCTTGAATCGGGGGCGGCCATCTTTGGTTATCAGGTGAAGGATCCTGAGCGCTATGGAGTGGTTGTATTTAAGGGTGACAGGGTATCTAATCTCATTGAGAAGCCTGATCCCGCCCCTTCTTCCTATGCTGTCACAGGGCTCTATTTCTATGATGGTCAAGCGGTCTCTCTAGCAAAAGGACTCACTCCTTCGGCTCGTGGTGAGCTGGAGATCACCGATCTCAACCGTGCCTACCTTGATCAAGGGGCCTTAAGAGTCCATCTATTCGATCGAGGCTTTGCTTGGCTCGATACTGGGACCTTTGAAGCTCTTCACCAAGCCTCCAACTATATACAGGTCATTCAGGAGAGACAAGGGATCCGAGTGGGATGTGTTGAAGAAATAGCCTATCAAAATAAGTGGATTGGAGACCTAGAGCTTGAATCTATTGCTAAATCATTGATTAACAGTGATTATGGGAAGTATCTATTGGCTCTTTTAGAAGAGAAGAAAAAATAGGATTAGCAGAAAAGCTTTACACTAATTCTCTGCAATCTTAAAGCTAACAGAATGATACTAATTATTTAATGTCTTAAATAAGAACTACTTGAACAATTCCCCTGCTTTTTTCTCTCTGTGTACAAAATCTTTGTAATAATTTATGGATTTTCTTGTGATGGAGGTTAATATAATTGATATTTTCAATTTAATGATTGATTTATAAATATATTAAATATATAATATAACTAAGGACGAAAGCGCTTAAAAAGAAAACCAGGATAAAATTAATATGATAGAAGATGTAAATTTGAATAAAACAAAACCTTCTCTTCCAGAAAAATGGAAGCAAGAATGGAATTATCTGCACAATAGCAAAGCGAATGCAGGGGAAGTACTCCTTTCACTTGCATGGGCTGCATTTCCAATACTAAACGAATTTACGCAGCAAGAAATGGCAAAGCAAGGAAATCTGATGAATGATATTTCTGGGATGAATGGTTTTCTAAATTCTATTCAAGCCTCGTTTAATAGATCCAAAAATTATTCAGAATGCATTAAAGCTCAAAATGACATAAACAATATTAACAATGATTATTGGGGCGGGCCTTCTGGTAGTGGTATTAAAAGTAATATAGGTAAAGCAACAGCAGATATGAATGATCTTTTTAAGCAAATGTATCTCTTGCATAACCAAGGAGTTGTTTCAGATAGTCAATATAAGCAATTTATTGGACATGCGAAAGAATTATTCCATTACAATGATTGTCCTGCTGCATGGACAAATCCAGATGGAATTAATGGCGCACCAACCCTTGATACAAAAAATAAGCAATTACTTGGATTGATAACGAATGACCAACAAGGTAAGCATTCAGGAGGTACTAAGTGGCCTGCATCTAGAATTATTGGCATTAACGGCATAGTTCATTCTGCGACTGACACAGAGGTGTCTCAAGATATGGCAGCAGATCCTGTTGGGGAAGCAAACAAGTTTCTTGCAGAGGCGGCCTGGATGCACAAAAATGGCGACTTACCTTCTAATGTTTACCAGGATTTTCTGAAACAGATTGGCGTAATTTTCGGAACTAATATTGATGGAGGAAATCTTCCACCTACAATCCCTAGCACCGTTACAAATGATTCTATTTTAAAAGTTTGGGGGAATACTTGGAGTGCTTCTGGTAGTAGCAGTAAGACCTCAGAAATTGGGCCATACACAAATGCATTCACAGCGGTTTCAAGTGATTTAAATAGTCAGTCATCGCAAGTGCAGGCGGAAGTGAAGTATCTACAGAGTAATGCTCAGCAGTATGAGGGGATGGATAACACAACGATGAGTAATGTTATAAGTTTAGAAAAGCAAGCAAACAGTTCAATGAAGCAATAAAAAAATAAGGGTATAAATATGAGTCAAGATATTTCACCTCCTATAAAACCACTTAGGGCACCTCCCTTGGAATTAATTGTAAAAGCGTCTGAAGAATTAGAGCAATCTCAGTCGAATAATGAGGCTATGGATGCAAAAACAACAGCGCAATTAGCAGATGTGCTTAAAACGATTTATGATGAGGCTTCCGATTGTCTAGAGCAGGATAGCAAGAAAGTTCAAAATGATGGTAAGAGTTCTAGCCAGGCTGGAATAGATGAAAATAACTACAATTGTGACAATCAAAAATTTCAAAACATAGAGAATGTGGCCAATAATAACGTCCAATCGATGCAAACCTCATCGCAACAGTTAGCTCAATCTCAGCAAATGACGATCCAGTTTGCCTCAGATGCTACTGAGCTATTAAAATACACAGGGAATCTGTTGCAAGGCCAGCTAGGATAAGCGGTCTCCTAAAAAATTAATAATAACAGGATAAATTATGTTAAATAATACTTTAACGTCTAATGAACAACTTAGTCAGAAGCTATTTAATGTTCGATCAAATAAAAAAATTCCAGCAAATAGTGACCTATTGAGTTTGTCGCTTTGTTCTCTAAGTGATAGCTTAACTGATTCTGCTAAAGCCTCTACGTCTGGTCTAAAGCCAGATACTCCAAAGCCAGAAGCTCCGACATCAGCACCAGGAAGTAGCTCATCTAACAAAGCTAACATGAAAGATATTTTTGCGATGGATGCTGCTCTTGCGGAAATTGGGCAGTGGATGCTTGAGAATAACCAAAAATTATCGAACCAAAGCGTTGAGATTGGAAAAATTTTTCAAAAACTTGATGAAGCTCAGTTAAATAAGGTAATAAAAGAAGTAGCAGAACAACATAAGCACCATTCTTTCTGGCATTTTATTTGCCATATTTTTAAGGCGGTTATTGGATGTGTTGAGCTGATAGTTCGGCCAGAGGATGCTAAAAGCATATATAATAAGGACATTAAGCAAGGGTTAAAAGATTTAAAGAGTCTTGGGGAACTTGTTTTTGATGCAAGAATGGCCCTTGACTGTCTATTAATCGGTGATGTTAAAGATGCAAAAAAATTTGGAGAGAAATGTCTAAAAAGTGAAGCTCTTCCGTGGGTCAGTACGATCCTATCAATCATAATGATTGCTACTGCAGCACTTACTGGACAGCCTGAAATTGCATTAATTGGAGCGATGCTTTTTGTCTTATCAGAGGAAGGTGTCACGAATGATATGACTAAGGGAATCACAGAAGAGCTTGCTAAGCACATGTCTAAGTCTGTTGCCAAGATTCTTGCAGATCTGATTACCATTGTGATTATCACGGCTTTTGCGATGGCAACTGGGGGTGCTGCTGCTATTTCTGCAGCTTCTAAAGAGGTTAGTGCGGAGGTTGCTGAAGAAGTAGGCGTAGAGGTTACTGAAGAGATTGAAGGAACGATTTTAAAAACTTCTGATCAAGAGGCTTCTAAGTTTCGTATTAATGGGAAGCGTGTTACTGGGGTGACATGCATGGGAGCCGCTAGTGGCATTGGTCAGTCCTCCATTGCGTTTGATACCATAAATGCTACAGGCGCCAAAGGTTGGAAGAAAATACTGCTGCTTATTGTAGCTGTTCTTACTCAAGTGGCGGCAACTATTGCGGCAACTGCTGGCGGATCGAGCTCAATAAGTAAATCAGCTGAAGGCCCTAATAATAAACTCATCCAATACCTCTTAGACAATGCAGATAATTTTAAAGAGCTAGGAGCAGCTATTCAAACTGGAGCAGCGGCAGCTCAAGGTGGCGTAGAAGTAGCACAGGGAGGGGCTAAAGTTATTGAAGGGGAAATGAAAAAGGTTATTGCCCAAGCAGAAGCGTCAATGACTGAGATTCATATGAGTATGTCAATGAACGATAACATGCTGTCAGACCTTAGTAGTAGGCTTAAGTCTGATATGCAAACGCTAGAAAAAATGTTAAGAGGGTTTGGAAAAACAGCTGTTGGCTCTGGCGAGGCGGTAGCAAAATCTTTGCTTGCAAATGGTTAATTTTTATTAAAAAAGGTAATATACATGGAAAATATAAGAAGTACAAATGCTAGTGGTGGAGATTCTGTTTCCTCAAAGGCGTCAAAAAAAGCTACTGGTGGTGTAAAGTTAGGGGAGTTAATGCCTGGGACTTTGGGGCAATGTATAGTAGCTTTTCTGAAGCTCCAAGGGGATTTTGTGAAAATTGCAAATCAATATGGATATCAATTTCAGCTCCAATCAACAGTGACCAGCTCTCTTGCACAAGTAACAGCAAATGCACAAATTCAGCAAGGAGTGGATCAGTTTAACGCGGCTCTTTGCCAGGGAATTGGCCAAGCTGTTGGTGGAGGTGTTTCAATGGGAGCCAATTCTTTCTCTTTCTATAAGTCTATGGGTGTATCTCCAGAGGAAACTCAATGCAACCAGGAAATAGAAGGGGCTAAAAGCTACTTAAAAGAACTATCTCGTACTCCGGACGTTCGTTTAGAGGAAGTGGAGCCAGGACTTGATAAGCTAGAGCCTCTTGGAGGAGATTGGGAATCGGGTACTGATACTCAAGCAGGTAATGAAGCAGTAGAAAGGATATTAAATAAAAAAACATTTGTTAAAGATGGGAAAGCTGAAACTCCTTCTGAATCTGAGAAAGCACATGTTAATAACATGGAAGATGCAGAATTTAAAAAGTTACAAAAGCATCTTTCTGCTCACATTGAAGAAAAGCAAGTAGAGCTACGTGATATCAAGCAAGCAAAAATGCAGCTTCCAAATTTTGTTTCTGGAATATCGGAGTCTTTATCAAAGGCATCTGCTGGAATTGGGCAAGCAGCTTCGGCTACTCCACAAAAAAAATATGGAGAAGACCAGGCTGATGCAACCAATGGGCAAGCAGCTATGCAAATGGCTCAGGGTACATTGCAGCAACTGCAAAGCTCTTCAACCAAGTTTGTGCAAAGTGCTTCGGAGATAAACCAGGCGCTGATAGCGATTAATAATGCTGATATGTTGGGCTAATTTGATCCCTTGCACTTTTACACACGCCCTCGCGGTTTTCCGCGAGGTTTTTTTTGTGGCCTAATATTGAGATAGTTGAAACCCGCATTGAGCAGTTCCAAAATTTATTTTTCTGATTTATATTCTGCATCATTCCTTCTCTTTCTGTCTGAATCGCTTAGTGAAAAAACCCCTTTCTAAGATCAGAGCTTTCATAACATGCCTATTTTGCTAGCTCTAAAAGTCGGGCTGGAAGGAACCCGTAAGAATGTCTACCGTTATCTCGGCAAAATCCTTTCCCTTATAAAAATCCATGATTCGACCCTTTTCTACATAGTACTTGTCTCTTTGCTCTGATAGAAGAGAAAAGGTGACAAAGGGGGGAATCAGAAAGTTATCAGCAGAAAATGGATGAGTCTTGTAAAAATGCTTGTCTGGAGAATCGATCGCATATTGAGGGATTTCATCAAAGAAAGTGTGGATCAGAATCCTATCTAGATTTTTTTCATGCTTCCAATGAAATACTTGCGCATCGTCCAGGGCACACTCGAGCAACAATCCCCTCTGTAGATGATAATTATCAGCATTTTCAGGAAACAAGAGTTTCCACAAGGAAGACTCTGGGCTTTCTATTGCCATCGCCTCCTTAAGAGGCATGAAGTTTTCTCCTAGAGCATTTTTGAAAAGTTCATAGTAATTTTGTAGTAAACAGGCAGTCTGTAAAACATTGACAAATGCAACATGATACCCCTTTTCGGTTGGCGGTTCTTGAGACTCGTCACTAGATGGAACCATTTCTCTTTTGATTAGCAGATATTTCCTCGAAAGATTAAGGCTGGAATAAAAGTTTCCCTACTTTTCCCACAATTCATAGATATTGAAAATGTAATTCTCATCAGAAAAAAGGACCACCTTCTTCTTATCTACTTCTTTCAAGGTAGAATAAAAACAGAGGTCGCTCTCTTTGTCTTTGTTGACGTATATTCTAATTCCGGGGTAATCCAAAAAATTCTGAATAGATTGAGTAAGATCCTCTGTTGGTTCAAATAGGTCAAAGACAGTAACAGGCTTGCTTCCCAATAAGGTGTACACACCTCTTTCGAAGAACAGCAGATTTCTTAGAAATTTCTCTACATCTTCCCTCTGCTCACTTGAAGCAAAGTTATACTTAGACGTCTTGTTATTTGATCTGCATGAAACCAACAAGCCCAAGAGCAAGAGAGAGAAGAAAAGCTTTTTCATAGATCACCTGGGAGGCATGTAACCTCATGATTTACACGTCCTACTGAACGGGCTATTTTCAAAGGTGCATTTTGGACATCTCCATGTAAAGCTCCATTGATCCCTTATACCAATCAGCCCTTCGCAATCATCCATGATGATACCCTGAAGCCGGATTCATAGTCCATTATGATGCATAAAGATCCCATCAGAATTGATTTCAAGATTTTCTAGATCAACAGCAAGGGTTCCAGATTCCACCTCTGTCTGTTTTAAAAAAAGGGCGTCCCTGTCACATGAGTTACAAAAAGTGCTCGCAGAAAAAGCAAAGCAGGACAGGAAAAACAAATTTAGCAGCTTTTTCATCAGTCATCTCCTAAATAGGTTATCAAATTAAAGCTTCTTGGCCGATGCTAAGCCCATCATAGATTAATGTTCAATCTTTTCCTTAGAAAGACCCGCTGCCGGGAGGTGACTTCCTAGATAGATAGTAAAGATTGCTATAGTGGCAAGTCCCATCAAGTAAAGAGCTGGAGAAGCGACCCACCCTGTTTGCTTATAGAGAAAGAAGCTAAAGCTGCAAGCACTTGTTCCTAAGAGCTGAGAACCGATTGCATTTCCAAAGGCTATCAATGTATAGCGACTTTCTGCAGGAATGAGATTTTGATAAAAAGGGGCTAAGACCACTGAAAACCCTACCCCAAAAGAGACAAATACTAGTCGAATTGCCATGACCATCATTAATGGCGCTGTAGCCAAAAAGGAATAGAGGGGAATCGCAAGGATGCAAATTAACCCTCCAAAAAAGAGGAGGATCCTCTCTTTTGAAAATCGAGTAGCCAAAATTCCTGCAAGAGGCAGTAGAAGGAAATCGAATCCCAAGATATAGGTGTTTGCTTGCATTGCCTCTTCCCTTGTAACCGAGCCGATAAGTGGAAGATATCCATTGAGGAATGAAGTGATCATATAGTAGTTGGCGTAAGAAAACCCAGAAGTAAATATGATCATTAGAAATTGAAATCGGTATTTCCAAAGAAGAGGAAGAATCGAAACACGAGGCTTTGGTAAAATCTCCCCCTCAACCGCAGCGAAACGCATGAATAGGCCAAGAATACCGGTGGTGCCTCCAATCCAGTAGAGTATCCGCCATGTTGTTTCAATCGATCCTTGAAAACTGAGAAATGTTACTCCAAAAGAAGCGACTAAGATCCCTAGAATCGTTGAACATTCGTAAAGGCTGTTATAAAAACTGCGACGTTTTTCAGGACATGACTCTAAAATCAGAAGAGCTCCTCCTGTTGTTTCTCCAGATGCAAAAAAGTTTTGGACCAAGCGACCGAGGGCAAGCAGGCTTGGAGCAATCCATCCTGCTGTTTTGTAGATAGGGATGCATCCCATAAGGGTTGTCGTAAGGGCCATTCCAATCAATGTTAAGTATAGGGCAGATTTTCTTCCTTTTCGGTCCCCAATTCGGCCGAAGATAAGGGCTCCAAACGGTCTCGAAAATAATCCAATAGGCATCATTGCATAGGTATAAATCAGTGCGGTAATTGTCGATGAAGTTTCAAAAAAAAGAGGGGCTAGAAAGGGGGCTAAGAACGCAAAGAGGGCTTTGTCATAATGCTCAAAAAAATTTCCTGCGCTTGCGGCAGCAAAGTTAACCCAAAATTGTCTTTTTGAAGTTCTCATGAGTTTAGTAAACTCATGAGAGAAGCGATGAGGCGGTCCCTTTTTGAATCCGAGCTTTTTAAACGATCGATCATTTTTTGCTTGCAGCCCTCTTTTTTTAAATTTTTTTGGCTTACTTCAAAATGAACGCCCGAAAGAATTGTGCTTCCCTTCCCAACTTTGCAATGAATAATTGCGGGTTGGTCTGCAGCATCATGAAAGCGAGCAAGGACGGTAATTCTGGGGTATTTCTCTGCATCTTTGAAGGTGCACCCTCCATTATAGTAGAGATTGAGCTCCTCTCCTTTGAACGTGACGGAAGAGGCATGAGAGCCCTCTTCTGATTCGTAAACGAAGGGGGAATGAGGATAAAGAGTTCCTACGGCCGCTCCTGGAAAAAAAGAGAGCTCCCTCTTCTCATGAACTTCAAGAAAGGTTCCTTTTTCGAAGATGACTTCGGCGGAGGCAAAGTATGCACCGGCACAGATACCTAGAAAGTTACCTCCTTCCTCTACAAATTTTCGAATTTTAGCCGTTCCCTTTCCTTTGAGTTTTCGGTCATAAGGGATGTCTCTTCCTCCTGGAATAATAAGGAGGGATGTCTCTTTTTCCCAATCACTATTGCGAAGAACTTTGTGGTCTACAGTCTCCACGTTGGCATAACGCATGCGAAAAGTTTTCAACGTTTCTTGAAGAGAAAATGAACTGACTCCTTCATCGGCATAGATGAGTACTTTCATTCGAAAATTCCTTGAAAGTTGAGTTTTTCTCCTGCTAGGACGTAAGCCACATTTTTTATTCCTGCCGTTTGCTTTATGAGTCGCTTGTAATAGGTATTGTAGTCATCAAAGTCCGGGGCCCTTAGTCCCAAGAATGTCAAATCAGCCTCTGTTGAGCATTCAGTGATATGCGCATAAAAATCGGTTGATTCATCAAGATAGGACTTAAAGCAGAGATTGGTAAAGCGGAGGACAGAATGGTATTTTTCAAAGAGTTTTGTCATATGAATCTCAGCAGCTTTATTTTTGACGATCGTCTTAATTGTGATCTTTGCCTTCATCCACTCCTTTCCTGATTGCAGCAAGTGAGAGAGTGCAAGGGCTAGCTCAAAATTAGAGTGATACCGCCCACCCCACCACAGGTCGATAGAGTTCTTTTTTTCAATCGCATCCCCTTGAAAGATGATGATGTTCTTCTGCAATTCATATGCAGTGCAAATCAGTTCACAAAACTCTTCTAACTTTTCTTCTGGAGGCTTCAAAATAATGGTGTTTGGTTGCAAGGGGCCTAAGCCATAATTCTGTACAATGCTACGTGTTCCAAGTGCTGAGGTTTTGTGGGCATTAATGTGGAAAAAGCAGGGGATGTCCCGTTTTTTAAAATATTCTTCGAAAGTCGTTTGTGTAAACTCAATGCTTTTACTTTTTAGAAGAGTTGTTCCATAGGTAAGAAATCCTTTGGATTGATTGAGGGCATGGGCGAAATTGATCATTCCATGATCCTTTAATTCTGGGTCTACGATCGCTAATATGTTGGGGCGCCAGCTCCGTGGATTCTTGTTAAGATGGACTAACTTATTTGTTGCCGTTGATGCAAAAAAGGAAAAAATACTGTAGCGAATGTCATTCCAATTTCCCTTTAAGTTTCGCTTTGTTGTCCAAAAGCAGAGTCCCACGACTGCTAAGAGGACAATAAAGGTCCACCCTGCATTGATCATAAACATGCTCACCAAACAAGCAATTGTTCCAATAAGCGAAAGAGCAATGGGTGTTTTAAAAAGGGGGCGCCAGCTAGGATTCTTCAGAAGGGTTTCAAAAAACGCGACAAAATTTAAGAGACCGTATGTCATCAAGCAGACCATCGACAGGATAGGAAGGAGGTGGTTCATATCGGTTAACAAAGTCATTGCTGTTGCTAGGATAATAATTAAAATTCCCGCCCGTCGCGGACTTTTTGCAAATAATGAAGGGAGGATGTTGTCTTTTGCAAGGGCTTGAAGCGTGCGAGGAGAAGTAATCATACTTCCCAGGGCACTTGAGAGTGTTGCTCCCCAAACTCCCAAGATAAAGAGAATGCCCACTTTCGAAACATAATAGATGATCATTGGATGGGATTTCAGATAATCGGCTGGAACTTCTGTCGCTAAGAAAATGGATAAAGATGTATAGGCAATATATGCCGTGACGACTGCGCCAAGGGTCCCTATGGCTAGAGAGCGGGAGGGGCTTTTTAAATCTCCTGACATAGCCATTCCTGATTCAATCCCCGTTGTTGCTGGGAAGAAAAGAGCAAATGCTGCCCAAAATGAGACTGTTTCAAAAGAGGGGAGAACTTTAACAGTTTCAGGGATATTTGAGCTGCTTCCAAAGAAAACCGATACGATAGAGGTGACGACAATGCAGAAGATAATTCCTTGTGTCTTAAGAACAAAGTCGACAGGGAATGACGAGACAAGCGCAAGCCCTGCAAGCGTGCAAAGTTCCAGAAATGTTAGGGAAAGGTGGGGCATCAGTTCCTGAAGGGAAATTGCAAATCCCGATACGCAAATCGCAATTGTCGTCAGTTGGGCAATTGTCAAGAGAATCCCGATCGCGCTCCCAAATGCCATTCCAAGGGAACGGGAAATAATATAGTACGAGCCCCCACTTCCCATCTTCATATTCGTGACAATTGAAGTCATCGATAACCCTGTCAAAAAGAGGATTGAAGAGGCCATCAAAATGATGATCGTCATTTTCGGGAGACCAATGTGTCCTGTAACCCATCCAAGGCGCATAAATAAAATGACGCCCAGCATTTGCAAGACGCTTGGCAAATAGACTCCTAAGAAGGTCTCAAGGCCTTCCGCATTTTCCTTGACGCGAGAGGGAAACCAGATGTTAAACGGGCGTTTTAATATTTCCAGTAGCATCATATTCAAAACTTTTATAATTTGACAAGACCAGTATATCAAATGAGTTGAATATGGAAAAGGCGACATTTGCTGCGGGATGTTTTTAGGGAATTGAAGAGGCTTTTGATGGTTTCAAGGGAGTTCAATCTACTCTGGCAGGGTACACTTTTGAAATTTCTTTAATCCCAAAAAAATCTCTTGCGATAAGTTCATAAATATTTTTTAAAAAGCCCATAATCCAACTACCCTTTCAAGAAAAAGAGGAGTAAGACTTACTGGAGAAGATGATCGCTCACTTTTTTATGAAGCAAAAGAACGTCATCAATTTTTTTAAATTGAATTAATAGGTGGAGTGGCGCTTCTTTTTTCCATAGGAAAAATCTAGGGAGAGTTTGCCAGGTCCAGAGAAGAAAAGCCAGACGAACATGAGGGCGAAGAGGATTTCAGGAAGACAGAGAAAGTTTTTGAGAGTCATAAGCCCATCGTGCAGAGCGACAGAGGCTATGCGGTCGGTTACAAGTACGATGATCATGAGGGCAAAGAGCATGAGAGATGCAAGTGAACAGAAGAGACCAAGGAGGGTGAGAATCCCTCCGATAAATTCTAGGGTCGGAACAAAATAAGCATTAAATTCAGGAAAAGGTATATTAGATTTTTGAAGTGTCTTCAAAAGAGCCGTATGCTGCTTGGAATGGAAAACCTTAAAGAATCCTGAAAGAATAAAGAAGGTCCCTAGGCAAATTCGTACGAATAGAATGGGAAGCCATTCTCCTTGTCTTTTTTTGTAACCAATCTTTGAAAAAAACTGATACATCATTCATCTCGTTCTTTCTTTTCTTCATATTCTGAAAAGGGATTTATTGCAAGAAAGGGGAAGATTACATAAAATCTTTTGAAAAGTTTATCTTAGGAGTCGCTAGTGAAATCGTTGTTTTTTGGATTACTCTTCTTTACTTTCTCTGTATTTGCCTTGGAAGAGATGAAAAACTCTGTGGTGCAAATTGCGACAACTCACAAGGATTATGATTATGAAAGCCCTTGGGCGCCTCCAACAACAGAGAGAACTGGGGGATCGGGATTTATCATTGAAGGAAATCTCATTGTTACCAATGCTCATGTGATAAAAGATGCTTCATTTATTGAGGTCCGCTGCGGATCTTCACGTGACTGGTATGAAGCACGTGTAAAAGTGGTGGGTCATGATTGCGATTTAGCGGTTTTAGAGTTAGAAGATCCCTCCTTTTTTGAAGGGAAAAGAGCTCTCCAATTTAGTGATGAGCTGATCCATCGTCAGGAAGAGGTTGTTGTTCATGGATTCCCTATGGGAGGGCGTGAAATATCTGTGAATAAGGGGATTGTTTCTCGGGTAGAGATCGGAAATTATGCGCATTCTAGAGCCAACCTTCTGATTTCTCAGATCGATGCACCGATTAACCCTGGTAATAGTGGAGGACCGGTTCTTTCAGGAGGAAAGGTTGTGGGAGTTGCTCATCAAGCTTCCTTTCTTGGTCAAAACATCGGGTATATGATTCCCATCCCCATTATCAAGCATTTTATGGATGAAGTGGAGAGAGGAGAGTATTTGGGGTTTCCAGAAAACCCCTTGAAGGTGCAATCTATTCGCAATCCTGCTATGCGTGCCTATTATGGTATTCCAAAAGGAAAAGGGGGGCTCCTTGTTGTTGAAGTTCCAGAAAATCATTTTCTTACGGATTTCTTAAAAGCTGGAGATATTCTTTTAGCGCTTGATGGATATGAGATTGATTCCCATGGATGGGTGGAATTGGAAGATCTGGGAATTTCACTCCCTTTTCAATACTTGATTATGATGAAGCATTTTGGAGATAGCATCGATGTTGCAGTGATGCGAGAAGGGAGTTGCTTGGAAATAACGAGCTTTGTGGACCCAAAACGGAAGGGAAGGCCGCTTGTACGTCAAGAGTTTGACAAGCCTCCTACCTACTATATTTCTGCGGGGCTAGTGTTTCAACCCCTGGTGCAAAATTTTTTTAGACACATTGACCTTGACCAAAGTCTTGGATTCATAGACATTTTCTATGATCTTTTTTGCGGGAAAGTTCAAGAAGGAAGAGATGAAGTAGTTGTTTTGTCAAGGGTTCTTGATGATATTGTCAATGTGGGATATCAACATCTGGAAAAGAAAATTGTTGATCAAGTTAATGGGAAAGTAATACGTAATATCCGCGAGCTGATTAAAGTGGTCGAGAGTGATGAGGATGCTTATATTTTTATTGTTACTCGAGATGGTGTTGAAATCGTTATTGATCGAGAGGTTCTTGAAATGAGAAGCCATAAAATATTGAATCGGTATTTTATTAATCACGATCGTTCGGTTGATTTACGGTGAAGAAACTCATTTCAACTCTTAATTAGTTGCTAGCTAGCTTGCATAGTGGTGATGCGAATTTTTCTTTTCCCAGGACTCCCAAGCTATAATAGATCTGTCGAAATCAGTGTGGCTTTTTAATCTCAAACCCCTATCTATCTCTATAAGGAATTTGAAAGTTTGGAGGAAATAATAGAATTCTGCTATAAAAAAAAATTCCGTAATTAAAGCAAAAGGATCTAAAGATGGCCAAGAAAAAGAAAAAAGCTAAAAAAAGCGAAGTGCTAATCAAAAAAAGTCTCGTTCAAGAATATATCAAGTCAAGGGGAGATTTCAGAGTTTCTGCAGAAAGTTTTGAAGCTCTTTCAGAGCGTGTTATGAATCTTTGTGATGAAGCCATGGACAGAGCTGAAATAAATCGAAGAAAAACAGTTCAAAAACAAGATTTCTAAGGCTCAATAGCAGATCAAAAGAAGGGGGATATTCTTCTGGCTCATTATCTTAGCCCCGATTGGTTAAGAAGGGCCTCTATTGTAGGTGCGCGGCCTCGAAAAGATTCGAAAACTTCCATAGGATGGACGCTGCCGCCAAGTTCTAGAAAAGTCGTTTTGAACTTTTCACCGATGACATGTAGCGCCGACCAGTCGTCTTCTCCTGCTTCCACAAAGGCTTCAAATGCATCAGCACTCAGAACTTCTGCCCACTTATAAGAATAGTAACCAGCAGCGTAGGAGTTACCTCCAAAGATGTGGTGGAAAGAGCAGAGGAAGCGGTCTTCTTCTAAGCAAGGGAGGTGAGAGGTGATTAGACATTTTTCGTACCAGACATCAAAAGGTGTGAAGATGCCGTAGGGATCATAGTCGCTATGAAGGGAGATGTCGCACATGCTATACTTGAGTTGGGCTAGCATACTGCTTCCTGCATTGAAATTACGTGCGGAGAGAATTTTTTCGATAAGAACTTCAGGTAGAGGTTCCCCCGACTTGTAGTGGGCGGTGATTTGTCTCAGGGTAGGCTTATGATAACACCAGTTTTCCATGAACTTACTTGCCATTTCAATCGCATCCCATTCGATTCCATTAGTTCCCGAAATGCTTCCATAATTGATTTTAGTGAGCATGTGTTGGAGAGCGTGTCCAAATTCATGAAAAAGTGTTTCAAGCTCGCGGAAGGTAAGTAGAGCTGGGTCTTCACCAATCGGAGGAGCGGAGTTGCAAACGATGTAGGCAATCGGAAGCTGAAGTTCTCCATTGAGTCTTGTCCTGTTAAGGCAAGTCTCTGTCCAAGCTCCACCTCGTTTTGTGCTTGAGCGAGTAAAAGGGTCAAAGTAGAAGGAAGAGATTTGCTCATTATTATTATCGTAGATCAGATAGTAGCTGATATTTTTATGCCAGACAGGGGGTTGAACTTCAGGCTTGATGATTGTAATTCCAAAGAGTTTTTGGCAGAGGTCAAAGAGACCTTTAAGGACTTTTGGGAGCTGGAAATAGGGTTTCATCTCTTCTTCTGAAAGATGATATCGTTCTTCTCGAAGACGCTCTGTCCAAAAGGCATAATCCCACGGCATAAAGGGTTCTTTAAATCCGGCACGTGCCGCAAAGAGTTGGACATCTAGAAGATCTTCTCTCCCAGAAATCCAACTTGATTCTCGAAGTTTTTCCAGGAAATTATTTACAGTTTCAATGTTGGGAGCCATTTTTGAAGCGAGGCTTAGTTCTGCAAAATTTTCATAGTTGAGGAGGTTGGCGAGCCCTTTTCGGACTTGAAGTTGTTCCATCAAGTTTGGGGTATTGTCGATATCACCATGAGAGGCCTTTTTAATTTGTTCTCTATAAAGGAGTTCACGAGTCTTGCGACACTTGCAATGGCGCAGAATCGTGAGATAAATGTGGGGAGTTAGGGATAATTTCCAGGGACCTTCTTGAGCTGTGGAGAGAGGGTCTTCTTCTAAGCGCGTTGTATTGTATAATTCAGAAATGAATTTTAAAGTAGAAAAAGGAATTCCCTCGAGTTCTTTTTTTTGTGTGATAATAAAAACAGTTTCTTTCGTGGCGTCAATCATATTAGAGACGTAGCTACTTTGTAATTCAGAAAGGCGAAAAATATATGCGTTGAATGTATCGAGGTCGGAGTCTTCAAGATGGATCCCTTTAAGCTTAGCTTCCAAAAGACGGAGTTTAATGATCCGCTTCTGAGAAGAGGAATAAGTGTTCCAAGTTTCACTAGTTCTAAGAGTTTCAAAAGCCTCAAAGAGAGGACGACTTTGTTTGATTCGAAGATCCATCTGGTTGATCCGTGGTTCGACGGTGCTCCATGCTTTACGAAGTGCTGGTGAATCTTTTACTAGTCTAAGATGTGCCATAGGCCCCACCACACGATGAATCTTTTCCTCGATCTCTTCCAAAGGAACGACAATCGATTCCCAGGTGGGTTTTTCGATTTCTTCAAGGAGTTCGATTTGAGGAAGAAGTTCTTCTTCCATCGCATTAAACGCGGGGAGAAAATGATCGGGTTCGATTTGGTCAAAAGGAATCAGGCGTTTGTAGTTAAGAAGAGGATTTGAAAGGTGTTGCTGATATTGTACTTGAAATTCTAGTGCCATTACATTTCCAGATGCATACATTCAGAAAACAAGTGTTGAAAAGTTTGTCGTATATGTCAATTGACTTTTTTTGTTTTTTTTCAGTAGATTGAAAAGATATAGTGATTTAGGGTACATATGGCTAGAAGCAACAAAGAAATTGTTATTGAGAAGCATCACCATCATTGGAAAATGCGCTTGATGGTTGCCATTATTATGATTAGCCTCTCTTTTATCGGGCTGATCATTTCAGACCTATGGACAAATGGAGCATGGGATTATTGGCGTTGGATGGTGCCTATTTTTGCAGTCCTCTGTTTGTTTTTGTCCTGGTATCTCAGACATAAGCAGCGTGTAATGAGTGTAACCACAATTTGGCACGAGCTAGCACAGTGGTTTGGTCTCGCTTTAGCGGTTTATTTAGTCTCTGCTTTTGTTAGAATAGGTCTCATAGGACGCTTTGAAGCAGGGCTCATTGTCTTAACTCTTCTTGCGTTGAATACATTCATCACTGGTATCTATGTGGAACCGACATTTTTCGTGATTGGGATTCTACTTGGTTTGTTTGCAGCAGCAGCAGCAGTGCTTACTGAATATCTTTATACGGTTATGTTACCGATTACAATAGGAGTAGCGGTATTGCTCATATGGGTCGCAAGAAAACGACGTACAGTGTAGTACTACTATTATTTTTCCTTGTTTATGATTTAAATTGTTCTTTCCATATTAACCGATCCACGGGTGTGAGTATTAGATACAACATTCATCTAATTTCTGGAGCCTTTGAAGTTGGTTATTTATAGTGGTTAGTTTTCTCGGAAGCGATGTTGCCGTCTTCTAAGTGAATGATGCGATCAGCATAGTCAAAAATGCGAGAGTCGTGGGTGACAACGATCAAAGCCCGGTTTTCTTTATCGACAATTTCTCTGAGGTGGTTAAGAACGAGTGTACCGTTTTCGTGATCGAGGGCGCTCGTGGGTTCGTCGCATACGATCAGTTTGGGGTTGTGAATGACTGCTCGAGCAATCGCAACACGTTGCTGCTGCCCTCCAGAAAGTTGCGCGGGAAAATCGCCTACTTTATCTCCAAGACCAAATTGATCAAGACGCTTTTCAGCAAGTTTTATCGCTTCATGTCTGTCCATATGATTAAGAAGGAGAGGAATCGCAACATTTTCAGAACTGGAAAGCATCGGAATAAGGTTAAAGGACTGGAAGACAAACCCGAGGTTTTCTCCTCGAAATTTTGTTTTTTCAGAGTCAGAAAAAGCATCGAGATCGTTTCCAAATAGTTCGCAGTGTCCATTGTCATGGCTCAAGATTCCTGCAATAATCGAGATAAGAGTTGTTTTCCCAGATCCTGAAGGACCAACAAGCATCAGGAGTTCTCCTGATTTGACTTCAAGGTCAATGCCATGGAGTGCTTCAAAGCGGAGGTTTCCTACTCCAAAAGATTTCCGAATTTGGGAACATTTTACGGCAACTTCATTCTTCATATCTTAACTCTTGAAAACGATTGCAGGATCTAAACGATAGACCCGATTGAGGCCTATCCATGAGGAAAGGCCGGTAATTAAAAACATCACAACGCCGCTAATCACATAGAGTTGCCAGATTAGAAGAAAGGAGAGATCGCTATTTTTGGAAAACCACCCAAAAATAGCGGCAGCGCCCACACCTAGCCCCCATCCGATAAACCCCACCCAAACGGCTTGAAGAAGTACCATCTTTGTGAGAAGGCGGTTATTAGCACCCATCGCTTTGAATGTAGCAAGGAAGCAGAGGTTATCAAGGATGAAATTATAGAACATCTGTCCAGAAATGGCCATTCCAATAATGACCCCTAAAAGAACAGCAATCCCAAAATTCAGAGGAATCCCGGTGTTTTCCACATAATAGTCAAAGGTGAGTCTTTTAAATTCTTTGTTGGTATAAGCAGCAAGATCAGAGCGGGCATTGATCAGGCGACAAAGCTCTTTTGGAGAGACCCCATCTTGTGCTTTGATCAGGATATAAGAGAGTTGTTTCCTCTCTGGAGGAGCATAGTTAAGCGCTCGATTGTAAGTTGTATAGATTACGGGTTGAGACTGAAATGTGCGCGATGAATCGCAAATTCCAACGACTTGAGCTCTTCGATCGTTGATTTCAAGAACCTCACCGACTCGGAGAGGAATGACAGGTTTTTTCTCAGGGTTGTAGATTCCATTTTCAGCAAGCGTTTTATCAGCACCGACTTTATTGACAATGATTGCATCAACGAGTCTCAGATCAGAAACTTCTCCTTCTCTCATACGTGGGGGGCCACCGATTAATGTTGAATCATCGATTCCGATGATATTACACATCTGGAAATTCCCACCACGCAGGCGCGCTTTGAGAAGCCCCTTGTAAAAGGGTACAGCCCATTTCACGCCTTCAATTCCTCGGGCAAAATAAAGTTGGGTATCGCGTAGAGGTTTTACATCATCAATAAATCGTACTTGCTTATCCATCACCCAAATATCTGCTTGTGAGGTGTCGGTGATAAAACCAAACGTTCGGACCATTAATCCAGCAAAGATTGAAGATTGTTGAACAATAATTAGAGAGGAAAAGCTCAGCCCCAAAACAATTCCGATAAACTTTGCTTTGTCACCAATAAGAATTTTGATCGCAAGGAGAAGCATTTACCACTCCCCACCAAGTGATTTATAGAGAGCAACAAGGTTAGTGCTCAGTGCTTGGGTGCTATCCACAAGATTATTTTCTGCAGAGAGACGTATGCGGTCAGCATCAAGAAGTACTGAGAAATCCACAAGACCGCTAATATAGCGATCGCGTGTTAACTCATAAGTGCGTGTTGCACTATTTACCTGTTTTTCAAAGCGGTCTACCCTTTCGTCCTCCTTATAATAGGAAATTAGAGCATTTTTAACATCTTCAAACGAGGTAAGAATTGTTTGCTCGTAATTAAAGAGAGCTTGCTGTTGTTTGGCATTCTGCACCCGTATATTTGCTCTAATCCGCCCAAAATAGATAATCGGCCATTGTATCTTGGGACTAATCGACCAGGTGCGACTGCGCGCCTTGAACCAATTATTCGTGCGATTACTTTCAAAACCGAAACTCCCCAAAAGGGAAAAACGGGGGAAAAGGTCTGCAATGGCAGATCCGATATTTGCGGTAGCTGCAGCAAGAGTTCTCTCTGCTCGGCGAATATCAGGTCGGCGTCTGAGAAGATCAGAGGGAAGACCGATAGGGATTGCGGCTATACTTACAGGGATTGCGCGCTGCTTGTCAAAATCACTGTGGAGGCTGTCAGGAGATTTTCCAAGGAGCATCGTCATCCGGTGGATTGCACGGCGGTAATTCGTTTCAAGTTCTGGGAGTATTGCTTCCGATTCTTCTAAGTTGAAACGGACTTGTTGAGGCTTAATTTCACTATTGAGTCCCGCACTAAAGCGAGATTCGGCAAGAGCTAAGAGCTCTTTTTGGATGTAGATATTCTTTTTCGAAAGAGTTATTCTGTGCTGAAAGCCTCGGATTTCAATATAGGTGGAGGCAAGTTCGCTAAGAAGAGTAATATATACATCGCGGGCACTATTAATCTCGGCTTCGTATTCATAATAGGCCGCCTCTTTTTCGCGCCTGCGCTTTCCAAAAATGTCCACTTCCCAACTTGCATCAAAGCCTACCTTGTAGAAGGTTTGATAAGGAGGACCTATAAAGGAAGCATCAAAAAGAGACTGGCTAATGCGGGTGCGCTGTTCATCCGCGGTCATGTCGATTTTTGGGTAGAGTTCAGCTGCTTCAATTTGGTAAAGGGCTCTGACTTCATTGACTTTTTCAATGGCAATTTTTAAGTCGTAATTTTGGGAAAGCGCTTCGTGAACAAGCATATCGAGGAGTGGGTCATTAAAAGTTGTCCACCATCTTTTGAAGGCAACTTCATCAATTCCTTCATCATTATGAAGTTCTCTATAACTCTCGGGAAGAGCAACAGGTGGAGGTTGATAATTGGGCCCTACAGCGCATCCTGTCAAAAAAAGGAAAAGAATAGACCTAGTGGTCAGTTTTTTGAGGGATTTCTGGGGCTGGCCACTAATACCTTTCATTTGCTGGAATTCCTTTGATGAAGATGTCCATAATTTGTCCCGGGTAAATGGGAAGATTTTCTCTCTCAAAGGAGTAGATAATTTGCAGTACACGGGTGTCGACCTTTTCTTGGTTATCTCCAGTTAGGGCTGATTTGGGGATGATATAGGGTTCAATATAGAGAAAATCTAAAGGAGTGCTGATCGAACTGTTTCCCCGAATATAGGCAATTGCGGGAGAGCCTTTTTGCACACGCCATGCATCATCTTCATCAATTTCTACTCGAATATGAAGCGGGTCGGTTTGCCCAAAAAGCATATGAGGTTTTTTATTGAAAAGATTGACATCTGCAGATTCTCCTACATGGATATTAATTTGGAGGACCTGCCCATTCATGGGCGCTCGAATTGTTGAGCGTTGAATTTTTGAAGCGATGACCTTTATTGAGGCCTCGGCCTCTTTCAGTTCATTCAGGGCAGCCTCTGTCGAATAGTATTGTTTATTGATCTCATTTTCACTCACTGCCCGTTTATCTTTGAGATTTTGGTAAAGAGAAAGCTCTGTCTTTTGATCCTCGTATTTAGTTTTAGCAACATCCCGTTTTTGTTTGACTTCTTCATACTCAGCACTGAGCGTTTCAACATTGAGTTGGAAGAGCGGGATGTTTTTCTTCACGATTTGCCCTACACTCACAAAAACATCTGTGACAATCTCATTAAAGGGGGCCCCCACTTTGATACCTTCAGATGCTGCTTCTACAACTCCTGCTCCAGCAACGTAATGTTTATAGGGAGGAGCGGGAGGGGGGAATTCAATCGGAGGAATTGGAGGAGTTCTTGCTCCATAAAATACCATAAAAAGAGCAAAGAGGAGCCCAAAAAAAGCCAGTGTCGGTAGGACATACTTACGGTTCATTTAAGAAGGCTCCTTTTTTCATACAGGGAATCGACAGCCTTTTGGGCTTACACATAGGATCTTTCAACTGCACCACGGTTTATCTTTTTCACGGATGAAAAAAGTAAAGATAAATGCAATCAGCATGGTGATAGGAAAGACAGTGAGCGCCATTTTATAGTTCGTCAGGCCGTACACACGGACTCCATGAAGTACTTGGCCACTCCAATTCCAATCTAGGATAAGACCTACAAGAGTTTGAACAAGGGAGCCCGCTACAAATACTAAGAAATTTGTGATGGCAAGGGCAGAACCTTTCGTTTCGGGGAGATTGAGCTCAATGGATAAACAATAGCAGAGAAGCTCACCCGATAGACAGCAGCCTAGAAGAAACATGAGGGTAAAAATCCAAAAAGGGTTTCGAATTGGGGTGTAGGTAATGAGAGAGAAAAAGACGATACTGAGTAGAGTAAACGTAAAAAGCATAATTTTTCGGTTACAAATCCGATCAGAGATCGTTCCAATAATAGGTCCTGCTACAATCCATCCTACATAGATCATCGACGTGGCATAGCTTGCCGACTCATTCGAAAACCCTTGGGCTTGCTGAAGAAATGGAATGGCCCAAAGCCCTCCAAACGAAACGGTGGCTGTATAGAACATCATTGCAACAATCCCATTAATCCAGGTCTGCGAGTTTTTGCAAACGCTTTTAACTCCCTGAATCATGGAAAGTTTGGGCTTAGGATCATAGTGCTCCATCGAGGGAGGTTCGTTGCGTACTGCTAAATAGATAATGATTCCTAGCCCTATGCCAGCAAAGCCTAAGATGACCGAAGCCTGCCTCCAAGAAAATATATGCATAAGCTCAGAAAGCGGCCCTTCTCCAAAAACAGCTCCAAACATCCCAATAGAGTTTCCAATCCCTACGAGCAGAGCAAGGATTTTTCCATGAAACCAATGAGAAGAGATATAGACCATTCCGATAAAGGCAAATGCTGAGCCTACTCCCATGAAGAGACGGGCAGTAATAGTAAGCCATACCCTCGGAGCTATGCCAAAAAGGATAGATGCAATCCCACACATGAGGGTTGCGATTGTCAATAGCTTTCGTGCTCCAAAGCGATCCATCAAGGCACCAACAGGAAGCTGCATGGGGGCATAGGCATAAAGGTAAGCTGCGGAAATAATTCCAAAAACTCCAGCACCAATATTGAATGCCTTAAACAGTTCTGAGACCATAACGCTAGGCGCGACACGGAGGAAGTATTCGTAAAAGTAGAAAGCGACTGCAAGAGACCAAATGATCCAACGCCGCATATGAACATGTTTTGTCATCCTCCTTGGTATACTGCATTCTGGTTTATTTTGTGAAGAAGTGAAGAAAAATTCTTTTAAAGAAGGCATTTTAAATTAAATCCGCTTCTCTCTTTTTTCTTGATTGAGTATACCTAGGGTATGAAGAAGAATACTTATCGGTGAAAATTATATTGAATATAGCCCACTATGTGACAGCAATTATATTTGGGATCATCTTTTCCCTTATCCTCCATCGTTTTGTTAAGAGTATTTGGACTAGTCTTAGGGTTTTTCTATGCACTTTTCTGCATGTTATTAAGGAAGCAGGCTAGAAGTGGATGAGATTGAGGATAGAAAACGTCTTTTTTTTGGATTTGAAGTCCATGCTCCATGGCCTGAAACCCTTCCGGATGCACGCACACTGAAAGCAAAGCACCGACACCTTACATTGGCATTTTTAGGGGACATCTCCTACAGCAAACTCCGCAATCTTATTCCCAGGCTTCCAAAGCCCCATTTTCGTGTGGGACCTGTAGGAATTTCAGACTCTTGCTTGTTCCTTCCGAAGAGGCACCCAAACGTTGTGACATGGCACGTTGATCCCTTTGGAGAAGATCCTATTAAGGCCTATCAAAAAGAACTCTCAGAGTTTTTAGAAAAGGAGGGGTATCAATTGGAGCGGAGAAAATTTTTAAAGCATGTTACTTTGGGAAGAAGTCCCTTTAGTGAGAAAGAATGGAAGAAGAACTTTCATTCTCTTCCTCTGTATTTCCATAACTTTCACCTCTATGAAAGTTATAAGGGGCTTCGATATGAACCGATTTGGAGCCATGATTTACTTCCTCCATTTGAAGAGATAGAGTCTCGCACAGACCTTGTTTTTAGAGTCTATGGGAGTAGTTTGCGTCAGGTTTTTCACAATGCACAAATTGCTTTGGCATTTAAGTGTTTCGAGCTTCTTCCATTTCTTGATGCAAGATTTGAAGGACATTCAATTGAAGAAGGAATTCTTCAACTGAATGCAATCATAACTCGGGCGAATAGTGAGGTAAAAGTACCTTTAATGAAGGTAAAGTTTCAGGGGGAAGCAAGTCCAATAAAGGGGATATTAATGTGGGAGATGGTTGTTAGTTCGTAAGAATTTACTTGGGAATTTGTAGAAAAGCAAGGCGATGTCCCTTCCAAAAAACGATTTTACCTCTTGCCCAAAGCCAATTTGATAGCTAAACCTCTTCAGCTTGAGGCAGGGCATTTTTGAGTGTCATATAGTTCTGTTTGAAAACATCAAATACATGAATTCTCCAAGGCTGTGTTGAATAAATCATTTTTCAACACAGCCGAGGGGAACCCCACCTATTGCATTTGAAAGCTAAGTGTGGTGGTTCTTGCCAAACAATTGTATGCGTTTCCTTCCCAATAGGTTAGGAGATCGAAGTAATCAACATCCCCAATTTTAAGGGAACGAGGGAAGATCTGAGCATGCATAATAAGTTTACGATTAATTTCCACACCACAATAGTAGGTTACATGCCAGTAATGTTGCCAGAAACTGTCTTCAAAAAACTTTGTTGAGTAGTCGTAGATTCCTTGGAGCATTTTTTGCATTGACTCAGCATCAGGTAATAGATGTTTTTCACTAGAGACAATAAAATGGAGTCGCGTTGTGACTTTTGTTAAGGAATGCTCAAAACTTTCGCGTGCGGCATTTGTTGTTTCTGCAAGCGTTAGATCAAATAATTTGAAAGGACGATTCATGAGCGGCATCGTGTATTTTCTCTCGAAGAAGATCCAGTGTATTTGAGAGAGTTTGTAGAGAGCAAACGCTTCAACAGCAGCACTAAGCAGGTGAATCTGTTCATTAGGAGCATGAGGAGCAAGAGCTAAGTCAAGGATGATTTTGTTCGTTAACATCCATTGCATTACTGTGAATGAAATGGGCGTTGTTGAATTGACTGTTAGATTTGCTAGATTGTTTTCTGGAATCACTCCTTTGACATGCTCGATTAGATCTTTTCCTGTCTCAGTCTTATGGTAATAAAGAATGTATCCGAGGGCAACCGCTGAGATTGCAAGGGTTCCAAAAATTGCCTCATCTTCCCACTCTTCATTCTGCATTGACTGATAGTCATCAATTTTTCCAGCAATCGCAAGGATATCGAGGCCAATCATGATTTTTTGGATCTTATAAATAGAGCCGGCTAAGTGAGGGTACTTTTGTTGTACTAAGACAAGGCTGAGTTGCACAACTCCGTAGGTCAGGTAGAGAGCCGCTCCAAAGTCGGATTTAGGTTCAAGCATATTGCCATTCCAGACAATCGATCCTATTTCAACACTCAGGTATCCGTGTGCAGGAGTTTCAGGGCAGGAAATGCAGTTTGGCAGGGATTCCCTAGAACATTCGAGTGCATAAGCGTACCTTAAAAATATACCATGCTCGTCTGTTATACGGTAGGTATGGTAGTTTTTTTTGTCATTCGAATGCTCTACAACTGCTTGGAACTTACTGATGATATGATCTAAAGGATCATGCCCCTCCTTTGTACATCCCTTTGAACAGGTCACTCTTTTATTGTCATTATTGCCGCTTGGAATCAAAAGAGTCGTGTAGTGAATTTTTCCTGCATAACTTGCCGAATTTTGCTCAAGGTTTAGCCATTCCATTTTGAACGAAGAGTAAAGAGATCCAGCAAGTCCACCAATGGTAACAAGTGACTCGATCCGATTAGAGCCTAAACAAAAGAGGGCCACATTTAAAACAATCTGAGTTGTATACAGCGTTTGGGCGAGGCTTTGGGAGAAGGGATCTTCCCATGAGATTTGTAAGGACTCTCTACGGCTATCATTAGGTTTAAATGCACTTGATGCAACGGTTGTTAAATTATAGAGGGTCAGTAGAGTAACTGCTCCAGCGGTGACCCCTACAGTATTGTAAAGAAAAATTTTAGACATGGACCAATCTGGAACAGTCCAATTACTCGTCAGCATCTTTGGGCTCATCAAGGAAATCTGGTACTTGTCTTGCAATATTTCTGTGAGTTTTCCTCCGGTCCATAACGTGCCTATGCAGTTAAGGGCTATAAGAATCTTTGTGATTTTATGCGTGTCTTTCGCAACGCAGTGGTCGGTTCTTTGCAAATGAATGACCCTTGTTTGGAGGGCTGCGCCTACAGAAATTGCTTTTCCAGTGTTGTAATTGGCTAATTTAGAAGCAGTTCCAATTGAAAACTCTGCCAATCGAAATATGTTAGAATCCACCTGGCACCCTAATATGTTGCAAGTATCTAATTTTAAGTTAGTTTTGTGAGAATCTTTCGTGAATTTGAGTTCACATCAAGTCTCTGATTTTTAAGGAATCATAAGAATGTTACGAATAAATAGCACTCCTTTAAAGATGTGCTTGTATGTCTCATTGAAGGAGATTAGAGGGCTTTGCTTTCTTCCAATCGTTTGAAAAGCGATCTAATGCTTCAAACGTTCCACTTTGATCGGCAATGAAAGTTTCAAAAAGCTCTTTTTTAAGCGTGATAGCGTCAATACCAAGTTGGAAGCAATCATCGATATGGCCTTCAGTTTTTAGAGAGGCAGCCACGATTCCTGTCTCAAATCCATAGCGATCTAACATTAGAGTGATTGCTTCTAATGCATCTAACGGATTCAAGATGCTGGAGTAGTAAGGGGCAATGAAGGCTGCTCCTGCGTGGCAGGCAAATAGCGCTTGATAGGGAGTAACAATTGCCGTTGCCATGACAGGGAATTGCAAGTGAGAAAGAGAATTCATAGCCTTGAGGCCTTCCTGAGTTACGGGAATTTTTACGATGATTCGCTCGGAAAACTCACGAAGTGTTTCAGCTTGCTCAATAATTCCGGAATGATCAACAGCTGTGACTTGAACGGTAATGGGACCACTCTGACACTTCAAAATAGCATCGATATTTTCTTCCAGACTTAGCCCTGAGTTTGCAATCAAAGAGGGGTTGGTCGTGACTCCCATCAGGATTCCTAATCTGTTTCCTAAGGTGATTGTTTTTACATCTGTTGTATCGAGCCAAATATCCATAATAAGCGATTATAGGTTGCTACCCAATTTCCTTTCTACGAGTTTTCTCAGTTTGTTCGAAATCCTTGCGCAGTTCTTGGAAATTTGAAATAAGAACACCAAAATCATTCTTACGTAGCGCTAAGACATCCACAGGAGAAAGACAGCGAACTGTTGCAAATCTTGATCGTTGGTTAAGAAGAGCCATTTCTCCAAAATATTCACCTTTACCAAGCTTGGCAATCAGTTTTTTCTTCTGATCTTTTGTTGTGAAAACTTCAACCTCTCCATTAATAATGATGTAGAGATAGTCGCCGACATCTCCTTCGTGGAAAATAATTTCATTAGCTTCGAAGTGAAGCTCTGCAATTCCCTGCGTGGGACTTGTTTTAATTTGAACAGCTTCGATAGGAATCATGGTATCAAGTACCCAAGAGAGAGCAACTTTGATTTTTCGATCAATTCCAGGGAGTTTCGCCCAATAAATCATGCGCCACATGACCCAAGCGGGAAGTCCCGAAAACTTAAATTTTCCAAATAACTCTGCTACCGCGGAGTGGTGACCGAGGGCCCCCATCATTCCTAAAGCTTTAAACCGAAATTCTTTTTTTGTTCCTCCAGAAGAAAGTGAAGCGGCAATATTATGAGCAAGGATCTTAGCTTCTCGGATTGCGAACTGAGCTGTTGGAGGGCACAATCCGCCTCCCTCTAGATTTGGAATTGCAGCACAATCTCCGATAGACCAAACATTTGCCCGTCCTTCAACCTGCATTCCCGCATCTGCAACAATTTTCCCTCTTTCAAGATGCAGTGGGAGGTTTTCAATTAGAGGGTTGGGGGAAGAAGGAACGGTAGAAATAACAGTTTTAGAAGGGATGCGTTCTCCAGTATCAAGAATAGCTTCTTCAGGAGTTGCTGCCTTAAGGTGTGCATTAAAATAGATTTCAACGCCTCTCCTTTTAAGAAGCATTGCAGCATAACGCCCTAAGGTTTCAGGCATTTCTCGCTCCATCAGGCGGTCTTTACTATGAATAAGAACCACCCGGATCTGATTGGGGTCAATTTCAGGATATTTTTTTGCAAGTTTTCTGACTAGGTCATTGACCTCAGCAACTACTTCCGTTCCTGAAAATCCACCACCACCCACGACAAATGTAAGAAGTTTTTGTTTTAACAGAGGATCCTTTTCATTTGCAGCGCCTTCCAAAACCTCAATGACTTGGTTGCGGATATTTACACTGTCGGCAAGGTTTTTGAAAGGAAGAGCATGCTCGTGAAGCCCAGACATCCCTCGAAAATCTGTTATAGTTCCAAGCCCAAGCACCAGATGATCATAAGGAAGGTCAAAGGGAGTATGGGAATATTTTGGTGCGAGGATTACCTTCTGACTTTCGATGTCGATCGAGTCAATTTCCCTCACATAAAGATTAGTCTTTGGAAGGAGTTTTCTCAAGGGGTTAATCGTATCAAGGAGATCTAGAGACCCTCCAACGACTTCTGCAAGCATTGGTTGAAAAACAAAGTAGTTTTCCCGATTGACAATTGCAATTTCGAAGGGTTCTTTTGTTTTTTTTAAGTGTTTTTCTAGATGCATTGCAGTATATGCACCCCCAAAACCACCACCTAGAATGACAACCCTTTTAACCATTAGACACCTCACCCTTCCTTCTACACCATCTGCTATTTTCCCTCTAGAGGATAATGGTGGATCTCTTAACCTAAGCAAAATACACTCAAAACTTAAGTTCTTAAGGAGCGAAAATTTGGAGCTTGGCTTCGAGAGTTGAGCGAGTAAGTATAGGCGCGAGTGGAAAGCGGGCCGTGATAGGCTCAACACAAACGTAGGTTGCGTCTTTAGGATGGAATATTTGGCAGGAAATTTCCGTGTCAGACGCTGTATTGTAATCGATATGGAGAGAGTATTCGGGAGTATTAAGGTTCATGTGGTAATTGTGATCGGTGAGGGGGGGGGTCTCTGGAATAAAACCGAAATCAGCTTCCTGAGGAAGTGGAAAGTGGAGGTGATTATTTTGAGTCCACTCAGAGGGGAGAGGCCTCCACTCCGTCTGATCGCGGTAGGTATTCTGTATTGCTCCATAGATGAAACCCGCTTTGTTAAGCTTATAATAATAATGGAGACCCAAAACGGAGGGGTGTTGGCTATCGACCTTATATTCAATAAAAAGGCCATCGGTAAGAAGGCGCGCTTCAAATGTCATATTAAAATCTTGTCCTTCTAACGCCTTTAAGGGGATCCCCTTATAAAGATCATCTCCACGGAGTCTTCCCTTGATTTGGGTGGAGCTTGCCACAAACTTCCACGGAACATAGCGTGCTATCCCATGGGAAAAAGGTTCTTTCCCCCCTTGGGCCATCGCTTTAGCAATATGGGGAAACAAAGAAGTATCAAAATTTGAGGGAATCTCTTTTCGATGGTGAAAGTGTGGGCCAATCAATGCTCCAAGCCCAGCGAATCTTTCATCAAAGAGAGAGCGGGTGGCTTGGTCGATCACCTCTATTTTCTCCAACTTATAGCTTAATAGATTCATCCCTCTATCAGGCGCAAATGTTGCTTCTAAGGGATGTCCAAGGGGGGAAATATTTTTCAAAATGATCTCTTTCACGGTTTGATATAGCGTCCTTTTTTATCGCGGAAGTGACCAACAGTGGCAACAACAAAATCAATAATTTGCCAAAGCCCTAGGCCTCCAGCTGTGGTAAGCATGAGAATTCCTGTTCCGGTTTTGCTGACATAAAATCGGTGAATTCCTAAGGTCCCTAAGAAGAAACATAGAAGAATTGTAGCAACGTAGCTTTTAAGGCTGTTTTCTATTTTTCGAGCTCCGAGTAAATATCATTGGAAATGTTAAGAGTAGTATAAGTGCGGGAATAATTTCTAGCCTTCCCATCCACATTAAAGCCATAAAAATCCACTTTCCTGCAGTAGGAAGGTCTGGGTGAACAATTCCACTTGAAAGACCCACATTACTCATCGCGCTTGTCACTTCAAAAAGGACATCAAGGCCGCGCCCATTTGGAACCCATCTTAAAATAAGAAACCACCCAAAAAAGAGAGTAGATATCCATAGAAAAAATAGAATTCCTGCAGTGAAAAGACGTTCGCTCGTTTGCGTATGAGGTAGGATAATTCCTGGGGGTTCTTGATTCGGAGGAGATGTATTTTCTTTAAACCCTTTGGTGATGTGTTTTTCATTTTTCGAAGTGATTGCTAAAACTCGAAGGATAACACCAGAAAAAAGATAAATAAGACGGCGAATTTTAAGCCCACCTGCTGTTGAGCCCGTTGTTCCTCCAATACACATCCCCATTATGAGAAACAGCTTAACCATTGGACTAAGAAGAGAAAAACTCATCGAAGAATACCCGCAAGTCGTAAGAGCAGAGATCCACTCAAAAACGGCATCGACCTTATGTTCACTGAGCCCGTTCCACCAATTTAATATGAGAATGAGAAGGCCTCCACCAATTGCAAAGATATAGAGTAAACGGTGTTGCCAACTTCTCCATAGAATCCCATATTCCTGCTCTCGAATCACCCGGAAATGCACCGCAAAGCTAATCGCCCCTATAAGCATCATAAACATTGCAATTACCTGAGTAGAAAGAGTGTATCCCTGAAAATTTGTTTGGGTAATTGTGAACCCCCCAGTTGAAATGACAGTCATTGCGTGATTCATAGCATCCCAAGGAGGCATTCCAGCGATGAGAAAGAGGAGAAAAGCAATTCCGGTAAAAATGCAATAGATTCCCCAAATCCAATGGGCTGTTCCTGCAATATTTTTTGTCATTTTCTCGCTCCGCGCCTCAGCATAATAGAGCTGAAACCCTTCCTTCTTTAGGTGAGTAAGCGCAAGCACAAAAACGACAAGTCCAAGGCCTCCCGTCCACTCTAAAAGAGAGCGCCACCATTGCAAGATATGGGGAAATAGTCCCGAGCGTTGCATCATGGTAAATCCTGTGCTTGTAAAGCCTGAAATTGACTCAAAAATTGCGTTGGAAGGATTGCGGAACACTCGAAGAACCTCCGACTCCACCCCATTTTGAAGTTGAAGATGGGAGATCCAACAAAAAGGGATAGCAGCAATAAGCGAGCATGTAAGCCACCCAAGTCCAGCAATCACCATAGCATCCCACAGATGAGCGGCTTTTGATCTTTTCCTCAACCGATATAATAGTTGGCCTAAAGCAAGAGAAAAAGCCACAATAGTTCCAAAGGGGACAAGGGCAAACCATTCCTCAAAAATCAGAGCAATGATTAAAGCGGTTATGGCCATTCCTGCAGGAACGTGGAGTAAGAGCCCCAGCTGTCCGATTATTGCAAGCCAATTAATTTTTTGTTTAATTAGATTCATAGACCCTCACCCTAGATTTTTTCCCTAACATTGTCAAATTTCAAGCAATTTATTATTGGCATAGGTTTATAGTTGATTTTATTAGAGAAATCTTAGTAGGATAGTGGGATGTATCCTCCAGAAAAGATTCGTAATATTGCGATTATTGCCCATATTGACCATGGGAAAACAACACTTCTCGATTGCCTCTTGGCACAAGCTGAGATATTTCGAGAAAATGAAGCCATACCTGAAAGGGCAATGGACTCCAACGAGCTTGAAAAAGAGCGTGGGATCACGATTTTTGCAAAACATACGAGTTTATTTGTTGATAAATGCAAGATTAATATCATTGACACTCCGGGACACGCGGATTTCTCAGGAGAGGTAGAGCGGGTTCTAGGGATGGTCAATTGCGTCCTACTGATTATCGATGCTGCTGAGGGACCGATGCCCCAAACGCGTTTTGTCCTTTCTCAATCGTTAAGGATGGGGATCAATCCTATCGTTGTTTTGAATAAAATTGACAAGCCTCACGCTGATCCTGAAAATGCTCTCAATAAAACATTCGATCTTTTTGTAGAATTAGGAGCGAGCGATGAGCAGCTCGACTTCTCTTACTGCTATGCTTCTGCAATTGGAGGATATGCTTTCCTCAATGAAGGGGATCCTAAAGAGAACATGAAACCATTATTTGATTTGGTGATTGAAAAAGTTCCTCACCCTCCTGGGAATTTAGAAGTTCCTTTTTTGATGCAGGCAAGCACTATTTCTCATAGTGATTTCTTGGGAAGGCAGGCGACAGGCCGAATCCTTGAAGGAATCGTCAAAAAAGGAGATTCCTTCACAATGATTGAGAAGAGTGGGCATCCAACCCAACATAAAGTGACACGGATTGATGGATATCATGGTCTCAAGAAAGTGGAACTTGAAGAAGCTGGAGTAGGGGATATTGTAAGTATTTCTGGTTCCCCCAACGTGATGATTGGGGATACTCTTTGCAATCCTAATCATATGCAGCAGCTTCCATTGATTGAACTTGGGGAGCCTACTCTATCAGTTGAAATTTCAGTGAACTCTGGCCCTTTTGTAGGAAGAGATGGAAAGTATGTCACGATGAATAAAATTCGTGAGCGCCTCCTTCATGAAAAGAAATCCAATATTTCCTTAAATGTTGAAGAGGTTGAAGGAAGAGAAGATGCGATTCAAGTTGCAGGAAGGGGAGAGCTGCATCTCTCGATCCTTATTGAAGGGATGCGTCGAGAAGGATATGAGTTTCTTGTTTCAAAGCCTCGAGTGATTCTGAAAGAGAACAAAGAAGAACCGATTGAGCATACGCATATCGAAGTTCCCGAAGAATTCTCCGGTACGGTTATTGAAGAGATCAACCGTCGTAAGGGGGAGATGCTAAACTTCCACACGAACGAGCACAATATTACAACTCTAGAATTTTCCCTTCCCACCCGAGGTCTTATTGGATATCGAAATGATTTTTTAACAGTGACACGTGGACTGGGAATTCTAACTTCAGTTTTTGATTCGTATGGTCCCTACCGAGGGGAGATTGCAGGTCGAAAAAATGGAGCCCTCATTTCCATGAATCAGGGGAAAGTAACCGGTTATGCCTGTTTTAATCTGCAGAGCCGAGGAACAATTTTTGTAAAACCGAGTGACGATGTTTACGAAGGCATGATTATCGGCGAAAATAGCCGAGATAATGATTTAGTCGTTAATATCACTCGAGAAAAACAACTCACAAATGTTCGTGCTTCAGGCACAGATGAAAGTTTGACACTCACTCCACCAACAGTACTTACTCTTGAGCAGGCAATTGATTTCATACAAGATGATGAGTTTGTTGAGGTGACTCCCAATCATATCCGTCTTAGAAAGAAAGTACTCAATGAGACTCAGAGAAAGTCTTCCTCTCGAAAATAAGACAGGGCTAACGTATTAATATGTAAATATTTTCTTTAATTTTACATTGGGCACGGGGAGAGATCACTAAGCAATGTTTAATTCAAGAGTGACAGAACCTTCTGCAGAAGACTCTTAGACCCTTCTGGATGGTCAATAGCATCCTGAAGAGTGCGGCTAATTTCTTCAGCCTTAATATGTGGCATCTCCTTTGTGACTCTTCCAAGAAGAGAGTTTATTACCTGATGGATTTCTTCAGGTGTATTAGATTCGGAAAGATTGACAGAAATCTGGATTTTAGTTGCTTGCATCACGATTCGGCTCTTTGCATTTTGGTTAATGAGACTGTCGACGATCTTTTCTACTTCATGAGGAATTTTGTCGAGGGTTTGGGTTCCTTCATCGATCTCTTCCATTAATTGACTGAGTTTTTCAGCAGCGAGGGTTCCTTCCTCTTTAGTTGCAGTTTCTTGCTCAGATATATTCATAATATATTGCAATCCATGGTATCCCTCGACTGGAGAATTTGGCTGACGGATTGACTGATACCAGGAATAGAAGGCGTTAGCCTTATCTCCAAACGCTTCACTTTGAAAGTTTGAGGCGCTAGCCTTTGGTGTTGTTCCGGGCATCTCAGAATCTGGGATTGGATGGATATCAACCATGGGTCCCCCTTAAGCTCATTCTACCTACATCTTCACTATATTTCTTCAAAAAAAACATGTTTTAAATTATTAATAATTAACGCATAATGTAATGTTTTGGATGTGAGTGATTTTTGAATTTCAATTACATAAAAGTTGAGAAAATAATCGTCTATAATACTTAAGGTACCCAAACAGGGTAGTGTTTTCTAATTGCGCGCAAGAGAACACTACCATATTCATCTGGTCTTAAATTTATATTAGCCTTAGCTGCTGTAAGAGGGGGCAAAACGATATATATATCAAAAAAAAATTGGAAAATAAATCATCATGATTTAGAACATCCGTTCGACTTAACTTAAAAGGGGAGCTTATGAACTCTATAAACAAGATCTCTTTTCCTATGGGAAGATCTATGGAGTATAGACCAAATGACAATTATGGGAAATATCCTCCGCAAGAACCGGGATTATATAGTTTTTTAACTCCCAGGAATAGGAACGTTTCTTATGTTGAGGAAACCAATAATAATGACTCCTTATCAAGGAGACCTTCATTTAAAATTTTCATGAAAACCGTGGAAAGAACGCTTTCTTTGGATCTAGAAAAAAGGGGTAAGACAAAAATAGGAGAGATAAAAGAGCTTACTTTTTAAAAAACAGGCATTCCTTCCAATTCCCACTATTTGTCTTCTTCTAGGAAGCTTTTTGCAACTCTTCGCCAGTTACAACATCATGCCTGATAGCACTATTCAAATGAATCCTAGATTAAGGGGTGGAACCATGGCAACACTCTCATTTGTTGATTTAGAATGCTCAGAGTTTATAGATTTTGATAGCAGAGCTCCTAGATAGTGTAGTCACGAGATTTCTACCCATAAAGCCAAACATCTGATCTGAACCGCAGCCAAGAAAGAAGATGTGTGCTTAGCATAGCGTGTAGCAATTCCTCTCCATCGCTTCAAATGTAAAAAAGCATTTTCTACAAGATGTCTCAATTTATAGAGATGCTTATCATAAGCTCTCTGCGCTGTACTGGGCTATATGTACTGGCTGCTTGCAAAAATGCAGAATGTAATATAGGCAATAAACCTATCTGGACACACAAAGGGGAGCTTACTTGAATTTAAATAAGGTCTGTTGTGAAGCAAGAATTTTTTTCATAATTTGGATCAATGGGTTTATTTAGAGTGCACTATTAATTCTGATTTCAATCTCTAGTAAAAGGTTCCTTAAAATGTCTATAGAGTTTTATAGAATTTCCAATGTTTTTTATAATAATACCGCTAAAACCAGGCTGTTTATCGGAGAGGGGGATTTTTCTTACGGATTATCTTTTGTTCAAAAACAGCTTGAAAAATCTAGTCAAGGGTTCCTTAGGTACTCGATTATTGCAACAGAAATTAAGGCATATAGAGACCTTTAGCATCCAAGGATTTTGTGTAATATTAAGAAATTGGCAGCAAATGGCGTAAAAGTTGTCCTGGGGGTTGATGGCACAAAACTCCATCACTATCAACAATTTAAATGTATGTATTTTTTAGAATTTACTGGAATTGCCCTCATGACGGGCAAGACCTAAAAGGCTAAACTCTTCCAGAAATTATTAGGGATTTTTTTAGCTCTTGCAGAAAAATCCAACGAGATAGTGATTGTATTCATATAACACTAATACAACCTGGTCAAAAAAATGCTTTTTACCAAGGATATGCTTACAATATTGTTCAAGCAGCTGCTCTTTCTGGTTACACCCTTTTAAAAAAGCGATGGTTTGGCGCTAGAAGATATCCTGGTTATACACACTTGCAAACGAAAAGGATGGAAAAGGCTTCCATAACAGACCAAGGCCTTAGAGAGTTTATATTTCAAAAAGAAGCAAAAATTACCTTTGATACTGCTCAAGAGCTTAGCAGACACTCTGAAAAAAAACATCAAATTAGACAGGTAGAGTGCTACCAAAGGACTTGTAATTACTTCGATGGTTCAACAGACGAAGAATCATTAGATTCAGAAGACAGAGAAAGAAATAATTTTCCAAAAGAATATAAATTAGGACTATATATATTAGGGCGTTGTCAACACATTGAGTGCCAAAATTTCCCTAAAAGACTTTGGATACATAAAGGGACAGGGAACATCAACCTGAATAAAATTTGCGCTACATCACTCTGTCCTTCATGCAATGAAATTTTTGAGGATATTGATGCTGCTGCAATCTATGGGATAAACTATGATTATCAAGGGCAAAAAATTAACGGAGATAAAGTTTATGAAAAGATAAATTTTGGTAAGCATCATTCTTCTGTTTTTCCAAAGCTTTCGAATTGGATTTATCTTAAGATTAAAATTTAAGTTCTAGTGCTGGCAGTTACTTAAGTAGCTCTAGTTGGATCAGCGAGCTCATTAATAGCTCTCCGATATTTTGCTAGACAGACTAATACCATTCGCGAAAAATAAATTCATAAATTTAATCGTAAGGGAATACAAGAGAAAACGGGTAGGAAGATAAGGAAAGATCATTAAAGCACTTCGTCAAATTGCGGTGACTGTTGCAGCACGTCTTGGTCGCAAAATGCGGCTAAAAATTGTTCAATAATATCCAGATCTGTTTACAAAATAGTTGAGCCGCGGTATCCTGAGGTCAAATAAGAGAGTTGTTTCGATGACCGTTGGATTAAATATACAGATTGAAGAGGACCAGGGGATTACTTTGGTTCGCGTTGAAGGGCGTTTAGATGCTGCATCGGCCCCGTTACTTGAGAAAAAACTTGTGGAGCAGGTGGAAGGTGGAAAAACAAAACTTCTGCTTGATTTTGCCAAGGTAAATTACTTGAGTAGTGCTGGAATGCGCCTTCTTTTATCTACAACAAAAAAACTCAAAGGATCGGGTGGGCTCCATCTCTGCTCTGTCGGTGAAGAGGTAATAGAAATCATTAAAATGGCAGGATTCGAAAGGATCATCCAGATTTTTCCAACTGAGCAAGAAGCACTCCAAGCTTTTTCAAACTAAATAGAAATAGAAGTAATTCATTGAGAAGTGATCTCGTGGATGAGTCTGCTCATCAACCTGCCCCATCCCGTAGAAAAATTGACTCTATCCAGCCGAGCAATCGTGTGATTGTGATTTCAGGTCCTACAGCAAGCGGGAAAACTCGTCTATCGATTGAAATGGCGCGAATTTTAGGTGGGGAGCTTGTTTCTGCCGACTCGGTTCAGGTTTATCGTGGGATGGATATTGGTACAGCGAAAGCCAGCTTAGAAGAGCGGGTAGAATTTCCGCATCATTTGATTGATATTTGTGATCTTGCCGAGTCCTTTAATGTTGCTCAATTTTATGAACGAGCAACAGACTCTATCCGAGAAATTTTGGCTAGGGGACACGTTCCGGTTGTGGTGGGAGGAACCGGTTTTTATTTACATGCTCTGCTCTATGGTCCTCCACAAGGGCCTCCGGCATCAGTTGAAGTGCGTCAAAAGCTTGAAGAAGACATAGAAAAATTTGGAACTGAAGCTCTTTATGAAAAGCTTTGCTTGATCGATCCGGAATATGGACAGACGATCAACCATCGCGACAAGCATAAGATTATCCGAGGGCTTGAAATTATGACTTTGACGGGAAAGCGAGTGAGTGACTTTCCAAAAAGAAATGTTCCAAGCCGTCCCAAAGACTTTGATTTTCGGTGCTGGTTTACCTATTTCCCTAAAGATATTCTTTTTTCGAGAATTGAGATGCGTTGTGATGAGATGATGGTACAAGGATTTATTGAAGAGGTAGAAGGACTTCTTGAACTGGGCCTTCGAGAGAACCTATCTGCAGCGCAGGCAATTGGGTACCGACAATGTATCGAATTTATTGATTCTCCTCAAAGCGATGAAGACTGGGAGCATTTCGTCTGGGAGTTTAAAAAAGCTTCTAGACGCTATGCAAAAAGGCAATTTACCTGGTTTAGAAGGGAACCCCTCTTCAGGTGGGTTGATCTTGATATTCATGGGTATCAAAAAGCTCTTGAAATGATCCTCCAAGACTATGAAAGTCGATATTAAGCCTTCACTATAAATAGTGTTTCCTTTATATTTGCCTGAGCGGAAACCCTACAGGTGTCATGGAAACAGAAAATACTGAAAAAAAAGAAAAAGAGAAAAAGCCTCCAATGGAATCGGAAGAATTCAAAGGATTTCGAGAGTCTTTTGAATCTGCTAAAGAGATAGAAGATAAGGTACGGCTTGCCCTCGATTTCATGAGATCAGTTCTTTCGAAACCTGATGGGGTTACCCTGAAGGATTTTTGGGATGTCAAAAAACTCTGTGGTCCTCTTTTTAAAGAGCAGATGAATCCGATTAAACGGAACCATCTCTGGGCTGAGTACGCTGAGCTTGGAGATGAAGCACGTCGTTTAAAAGAGATCAAAGACGAACAAGCAGCATTTTCTGTTGAACAAGTAGAACTTGCAATTGAAGCTCTAGAAGCTGATTTAGATCATTACGGCCGCTTAGCGGAGCAGATAGCCTCGGTTGTTTTCCCTAAAGATGTAGAAACTCTCGAGATCAAAGAGGAGGAGTATCTCTCCGTTCAGAGAGAACTTTCCCTATTAAAGACCTTAATCTCCCGCCTTGATTCTTTGCGAAAGGAAATCTTGGCAATCGATATGAGAATAAGCCATAAGAATAAAATCCTAAAGCGTCTTTCCAAGTTAGGAGATCAGATTTTCCCAAAACGGAAAGAGTTGGTCAAAGCAATTAGTGACGCATTTATTGCAGATGTGGAAGCTTTTGTAAAGAAACGTTTTCCTGAAAAAGGAGATAAATACGACGCTCCCTACTATGTCATTCGAAATGAGATCAAAACTTTTCAAGGCTTTGCAAAGATTCTAACCTTGAACACCCAAGCTTTTACAAAATCGCGAAAAATACTCAGTGAAGGATGGGACAAAATTAAGGAAAAGGAGACTGAGCGGCGCGCTGAGATGGGTGAGCGGTTTGAAGAGCAGAAGAAGAATTTTGATGAGCTTCTTCCTAAAGTCGAGGCTTTTGAAGCTTTTTGCGCAAATTCAGAAAATCAAGAGAGGTCCAAAGTTCTAGGAGAGTCAAATGCTCTTCAGGAAGCAATGAAAGGAGCTGCGCTAAGTCGTGATCATATAAAAATTTTGAAAGATCGCATTCAAAAAGCTCGCAGTGGGGTTCTCGATCAACTCAAAGCTAAAGTTGATGAGAAAAAAGCAGCGGCTTTAAAAGAAGTTGATGATCTAAAGGAAAAGCTTACTCAATGGATCAAAAATGAGAGCGAGACAGCTTTAGAAGACTTAGAAAAGAGAGAAGAAGAGCTGAAAAAATCTTACGAATTATTGAACCTTTCCGCAGTTGAAATTCACAAATTTGAAAGAGATTTTGCAAGCCTTCGTAGCTTTATTTTTAATAAAAAAGAAGGTATTTTAGGGGGAGATGCTTTAGAAGCCTTCTACGAGGAAAGAACATCTCACGTTGAAGTGATCAAAAGGCAGGTTGAGGATTATCGAAAAGAAATGGGAGGGTCTAACCTTGACTTTGAAAAGGCAATGACTTATCGTGAGCTTTATGATAGCGCCAAGATCCATCTTGATAGGGAGGTGGAAGCGCTCGAAAATCTTGAAGAAAAACTAGTCTAGTATCGACCATTGAAACAGATCAGTGCATTTGACCTTGACCACACGTTGGTCCGCTCGAACTCCAGCCTCCTCTTTTATCGTTATTTGATATCGAGAGGGTTCTATCATCCTATCTCACTCATTGAGGCGCTGTTCTACTCTGCCCGTCATTATTTTCTTAACTTAAGCCTGACGGAACTACACCAGAAAGTATTCGAAAAATTTTTAAAGGGGGCTCCTCTTCAGCTCGTACAAGACGAGGTGACTGCATTCTTGAAAAAAGACTTTTATCGTTTTCTCTATTTACCTACCTTCGATCGTCTTCGTCGTGCACAGCATGAGGGACATTATACCGTAATCTTGTCAAATGGACCTTCTTTTGTCGTAGGGCCCATTGCTGAGTACTTAGGAGTGAATGAATGGTATTCTTCGAACTATAGCGTGGATGAAAAGGGAAATTTTAATGCCATTGAATCAATTCTTCTTGGAGCTGGAAAAGCTGTTTGCATGGAGCAACTGACCGACCGTTTAAAAACATCTTCTGCAAAGGTGACTGCTTATTCGGATAGTGACCTCGACCTTCCGTTTTTGGAGTCAGCTGGAAGTCCCGTAGCTGTTAATCCTAACTCAAAACTTCTTAAGGTTTCTAAGGAGCATTCATGGGAAATCATCTAAAAAAAATTGGCTTTTTTGGGGGAACTTTTGATCCGATTCATATAGGCCACCTCAATTTGGCCATGCGTATTATGGAACTAAAAGATCTAGACCAGGTTCTTTTTTGTCCTGCAAATGTATCTCCATCAAAGGGGGCTACCCCACCTGAGGCAGCTGCAAATCACCGCCTCAACATGTTGCGACTCGCCCTTGAAGATGTTCCTGACTGCGATCCTTATGATGGGGAAATTCAGCGTCCTGCACCTTCCTTCACAATCGATACTCTTCAGGAAATCAAAGGAAATCTTTATCTGATTGTTGCTGAAGATACCGCGTGTGAGTTTGGAGAATGGAAAGATATCGACAGGCTTCTCGAAAAAGCATCTCCCCTGGTAGGGGTAAGGCGTGGTTTTGATACTAAAAAATTAAATCAACTTTCGGAAAAAATCAAATTAAAAATTGAACAGGGGATGTGCAAAATTCCTGCAATGGACGTAAGTAGTAGTGAGATTCGGGAGAGACTCAAAAAAAAGCTATATTGTGGGCATTTAGTTCAAGGAAAAGTGCTAGACTACATTCATCAAAATACTATATACTCTTCACCGTATGGTTAAAGATCTTTCACACATAATTCAGCAAATCGCGCAGGCGATTCACGACAAAAAAGGGACCAATATCATCGCTATAGATGTACGGGGCATTTCGTCGATCACTGATTACGTCATCATTGCAGATGGAAATGTGGATCGGCATGTATCCGCGCTTGCAACTGAGATTCAGCATATCATGCGAGATGAGGGAGAAAAACCGGTTCATATTGAGGGGCAGCAAGTTGGAGATTGGGTAGTTCTCGATTACTTCCAAGTGGTTATTCATCTCCTCCTTCCCGATATGCGGCAAAAGTATCAGTTAGAACGCCTATGGCCTGAGGGCAAGGTGATAGATGTAGATTTAAACTCTAAGGTGAAAAGTGAGTAAAAAGCGCCGTATTGTTGTGACAGGAATGGGAATTGTCTCCTGTTTTGGAACTGATGTTGATCACTTCTATCAAAGTCTTTTAGAAGGAAAAAGTGGAATTACTCCTATTACCCAATTTCCATGCGAAGATTATCCTACGCGTTTTGCAGGATCGGTTCAAGATTTTGAAGTTAGCGAGCACATGGACAAAAAGCAAGCGCGTCGCGTAGACCCTTTTATTCGCTACACAATGGTTGCAGGTAAAAAATCTTTAGAAAACGCAGGTTTGACAGGCAAAGAGCTTGAAAAACTTGATAAGTCTCGTTGTGGTGTTCTTGTTGGTTCTGGAATGGGAGGGATGTCGATATTTTTCGAAGGAAATAAGACACTTTTCGATAAAGGATTTAATCGGATTACCCCCTTCTTTGTTCCCTATATCATCACTAACATGGGGGGCGGCCTCTTAGCCATAGACCTAGGATTTACTGGCCCGACCTATTCAATTTCGACTGCCTGCGCAACAGCAAACTATTCGATCGTTTCTGCAGCACAACACATTGAGCGGGGAGATGCGGATCTTATGGTTTGCGGGGGAAGTGAAGCGCCAATTAATCCAATCGGAGTTGCTGGATTCGTTGTGATGAAAGCGCTTTCTGAGCGAAACAGCGACATAGAAGGAGCCTCTCGTCCATGGGACAAGTCTCGTGACGGTTTCGTTGTAGGTGAGGGAGCTGGTGTTCTTGTCCTTGAAGAATATGAGCATGCTAAAAAGCGTGGAGCAACGATTCTTGCGGAGTATTTGGGTGGCGCGGTTTCTACCGATGCTTATCATATTACAAGTCCACGCGAAGATGGATCAGGGGTGGCTAGCTGTATTGAGACAGCTATCAAGGATGCCAACATCGACAAAAAAAATATCAACTACGTCAATGCCCATGCGACAGCGACGTCAGTGGGCGATCTCTGTGAAGTACGTGGAATACGCACTGTCTTTGGTGATCAGGTCAAAGAGATAAAGATGAACGCCACTAAATCAATGACGGGTCATTGTCTAGGGGCTGCTGGGGGCGTTGAGGCGATTGCAACGATCAAAGCCATTCAAACAAAGAAGCTCCATCCAAACCTCAATCTTAAAGATCCTGAAGAAGAACTTGAAGGATTCAATATTGTTAGGGGTAAAGCCGAGGATTTTGATGTCAAAGCGGGAATTTCAAACTCCTTTGGGTTTGGTGGACACAACTCTGTTGTCATCTTTGGCCCTTGTGAAACCGCTTAAGAGTTATTGTTTCGGGATTGTCCCCCTTATATGTCGTGCAGGCTGTTGGGAAGTCTTTCTTGTCTGCCATCTCAATGGAGGGCATTGGTCCTTCCCTAAGGGACACAAAGAGAAAGGAGAATCTCCAAAAGAGGCTGCTGAGCGTGAGCTCAAAGAGGAAACGGGGATGGATGTAATCCGTTATCTTGATACGCCTTATGTTGTTGAAAAGTACCAATTCCATTATGAGGGGATTCTTGTAGATAAAACCGTTCGTTTTTACCTCGCTGAAGTGACTTCTAACTACACTCTTCAAGTAGAGGAAATTTCCGAAGGTAAGTGGCTTCCTATCAATGAAATACTCGAATATGTCACCTTTGAAGAAGAGCGCAGGCTATACCTTCGTGTGATAGATCTTTTAAAGAAATAATAACTAAAACTTTAACTGTTCATATTAATAATTTTTTGGGCTATACTCTCGTCCAGAATTTAGGTAACTAAGGTACACCCCTTAAGAACTTTTACTGGTTCTTAAATGATATTTTAAACAACGATAACATATGAAATTATGTTTCCATTTTTATTTTATGTATTGTTTCTATATAATCTCATTCCAATTAAGGTTGGCTTATGCAAGTGGTACAAAATCGGGTTCCTGCGCATTTTCATCAAATTTGTTTTCGAAAAGTGTTTCAGACAGTTGTAGTTACAGCTGCGCTGATGTCCCTCACGCGGTTTACTATCGAGCTTGCGCAAAAAAGGACTAAAAAAATAATCACTCCCTTTAAGGAAAATCAGAGAGCGACTCTTTCCTACTCAGCTGCATCTATTGCTTATCTTGCTGCTAGCATGGCTGCAATAGTCCCCTTTACAAAACAGTCTGGACAAGATCTTCGAATTGGTCCTTCCCGACTTGTTAATAAAGAAGATCAAAAAATGGTAATCGTTCCTGCAAGAGGAGTATTCGATGCTATTGAAAATACCCTTTTTAAAGAAGGAGCAGGGACTTTTGAAGAGTTGAAAGCTCGGCTTATCGACTCCTTCTACCAGACCAAAGGGTGTCGCCTCAACCGTCTCCCTTTACGTCTCAAACATCGCGAAAAATACAGAGAAAAAATGAGAGAGATCTGCGAGTTCATTCATCAGGGGTTCTTTGAAGGCCGTATCGATGTGAATCAAGATCGAATCGATATTTATGGGGGATTATCAGAAGAGAAAAAGACGACTGAATGGCAAATGTTTATCATGCTCCTCTATTATTATCAACGTGAGGGTCTTAAGACAGACTATCCCATCAAGTATATAAATACTGGATGCAAGGATGATTTTGATCGAGGTGGAGGGCAGAATATGACGACGGATCTTATGCACCTCTTCGAGATATACGGGAAGGAAATCTCTCCTAAAAAACTCGAGGCGATTATGGGCAGTGTTCAAGCTCCAACCTTGCAGCTTAAAGGAACGGAACCAATTAGATACCGTATTCATCCAGCGCTTTGTATCGCAGAGCTTTTACTATCGCTTGCAAAAGAAAATACTCTTGCAATTCAGAAGATAAAAAGAGTGAAAGAGGTGATTGTTGACAAGCGTGAAGAGCAACCTGCGGTTTTCCTTCCGGAACTTGCTCAAACCCTTGGGGAGTATAAAGCAATTCTAACTTCCTTACGAGGGAGATTGTATACTGTTTATTCAGACAAGATGATTAAAAATAATTGCACCATGTCAATGGAAAAGATAATCTCTCAGCTTAAGCGCAATTATGCAAATGGATTGACGATGAATGGACATTCCTATGACGGCACAGTGGGACGGGATGGTTATCCTTACACGATTGACCAAATCTATAAAGAGCTTACCGAAACCCACCGGCTATCTGAAGATACTGCTAAGCGTATTATGAATCAGCTTGAGGTACAAATTTATTCACAGCCATTTTTGGAACTCCAGAAAAGCTTCGAAGTAGGCGACTTGATGCTACGGGGAATAAGGGGAATGCAAGCTCCTATTTCTCTTACTATAGAAGGAGGGGAGTTTGTGGTGAATGGTCAAACTCAGTTTGAAATTGTAGATATGTCAAAAAATGGTGCGCGAGTTGCGAGCTTAGATGTAAATGTCATGCTCCGCATCCCTAAGTCTGAAGAACGTAGGGAGAGCGGAGAGTGGTCTTGGCGGATTAATGAGATTAGCTAAGCATGGCCTTTCTCATGGCGTCGGTTTGATTAGCGCCAGGATTACTTGCTTTATCAATAATATCCCAATCATGAGGCTTTTGATTTGTAGCAAAAATCTTCATATTTTCTATATTGCTAGCCATCCCCTGACTACTAACACCTTTTGTCTGATCTGAACCATGACCCATGGTTTGAGCGGTATTAGGTCGGATTGGTTCTCTTGTTCCATCAATTTTCACAATGCTACTCCTTGTTTGTTTAAAATGTAATCATAGTTGATTACTCAAAAAAGTATTTTCGCGTCAAATTAATGTTCCTTAAAGACTCGATCTCCTTATTTTCTAAATCTGCGGTTCTGTTATCTCGAGCTCGTTGGCTAAAATGCTGTCATTTAATTTAATTAATAACATTAACGATTATTATTTAATGTTATAAACGTTATATTTATTTATCAACTATATTAATTTGTAATTATTATTTATTTCTATTAAAATCAACTTCTTATGATTTTTAGAGTAAAATAAAAATTTGAATAATAGTCTCTTATATCCGCTTCCTGCTATGATGGCTAGAATGCGAAAAGTACTTATTTGGATCGGATCTTACTTGCTCTTGAGGCTCCTCTCTCTGAGATATAAAATTGAGGTGAAAGGGCTCGATCTTTTGAAGGGAAAAAAGGGGAACCTTTTTCTTCCGAACCATCCTGCAGAAATAGAGCCCATCGCGATCTATAGCCTCTTGGCACGAAAGTTTCATCCCCGTGCGCTTGTGATCGAGCATTTTTACTATTTGCGTGGCGCGCGCTTTTTTATGGACATTATCCGGGCTCTTCCGATGCCTAACTTTGAACTTTCTGCCAACTCTTGGAAGATTCGACAGGCGGGAAAGTGTTTAGACACGATTGCAAATGAACTTAAAAAAGGGGAGAACTTTCTCATTTATCCTTCGGGTCATCTGAAAAGAGAAGGGCATGAAAACATTGGGGGAAATTCTTTTATTCACTCCCTGCTAAACTCCTCTCCTGAAACAAAGGTTGTTTTGGTCCGCACCAACGGATTGTGGGGGAGCTCCTTTTCTTGTGCGCTTAGTGAGAAGTCACCTGATTTTTGGAAAGGGCTCAGAGAAGGAATAAAGATCATCCTAAAAAATTGGATCTTTTACACCCCAAGACGGAAAGTCACAATAGAGTTTGAACGAGCTCCAACTGATTTTCCTAAGGGAAGAACTCGCCTTGAGCTCAATCAATATCTCGAAAATTGGTATAACAAATACACTCTTGAATCCGGGGAAACCGTCACGTCAGAACCTCTTCGCTTGGTTTCATATAGTTGTTTTTCAAAAGTCGTGCCCACCATTCTTAAAGAAGAAAAAAAACCGCAGGAAAAAAAGGAACTCGACGTTCCTGATCATATCCGCAGTAAGCTCTATCAAGAGCTAAAAAAGATGTCAGGGGTCAAAGAAATTACGGAAGAAATGGACCTTTCCCGAGATCTCGGTCTTGATTCTTTGGATTTGGCTAGCATCCATGCTTTTATTGATCAAAGATTCGATGTCGAAGCGACGCAGCCGGGCGCATTGAAAACCGTTTATGATATTCTTCTTCTTGTTGTTGAAGGGAGTGTGAGCAAACCCAAGATCGATACGACGAATCTAAAGCATTATGAATGGCCTAAAGAAGAGTTCCGCCCCAACGTGAAATTTCCAGAGGGAAAGACAATTCCAGAGTGTTTCCTTGAAACAGCTGGCCGTATGGGAAAATCGATGGCTTGCAGTGATGAAGTGAGTAAAATCATGAGTTACCAAGAAATCAAATTAGGGATCATTGTCATCGCACGAAAACTTCAAGAGATGCCTGACAAATATATAGGAGTTCTCCTTCCCTCAACAATGGCTTGCAACCTTATTATCTTGAGCATCCTTTTTTCTGGCAAGATTCCTGTGATGCTTAATTGGACAGCAGGAGAGAGGAGTATTAATTTTTCGAAAGAGTTATTAGGACTTAAAACGGTTCTTAGTTCTCGCCGATTTTTAGAGCGTGTCGATGCTTTAGAGCTTGGGGACCTTGAAGAAAATTTGGTTCTCTTAGAGGACTTTCGTCAGGGGGTTTCTGTTTGGAACAAGCTTTTAGGTCTCTATTTTGCTCGCAAGAAGAAAGCCGTTCTCTACAAAAAATTTGCACTCCAAAATATCAAGGAAAACGACCCAGCCGTGATCCTTTTTACAAGTGGAACTGAAAGCTATCCTAAGGCAGTGCCGCTTTCTCATAAGAATATCCTGAGCAATGAACGCGAGGCTTTGCAATGTACGGATTTTTATAAAGAAGACATTCTATATGGGGTTCTTCCTCCTTTCCATTCTTTCGGGTTTTCGGCAACAGGGCTTTTTCCTATTTTAGCAGGTGTGCGCGTCTTTTATGCACCTGATCCGACTGACTCTCATGGAATGGCCCGTGACTGTTTCTATCGAAAGATTACTATTCTCTGCTGTGCTCCCAGCTTCTATCGCAACCTCTTTCGAGTGGCAACACCCCGGCAGCTTAAAAGTGTTCGTCTATTTGTTTCTGGTGCTGAAAAGGCTACACCTGAGCTCTTTGAATATGTGAAACGACTCGGGGGAAACAAAGAGATGATTGAAGGGTATGGGATTACGGAGTGTTCTCCCTTTGTCACAATTAACAGGCAAGGGATCCCTCGCGTTGGTGTTGGGCAACCAGCTCCTGGAGTTGAGCTTTGTATGATTAATCCCGAAACCGATGAGAGAATTCCGAGCGATCAACAAGGAGAGATTTGCATTCGAGGATCCAATGTTTTTAAGGGTTACTTTGGCAAAAATGCTCCAAATCCTTTTGTAGAAGTAGACGGGAAGAAATGGTATCGGAGTGGTGACCTTGGACATATTGCGCCAGATGGATCTCTTATTTTAGGCGGGCGTCTCAAGCGCTTTGTCAAAATTGGAGGAGAAATGGTAAGTTTGGTGGCACTCGAAGAGGCCATCACAGCGTATGCGCTTAAACATGAACTTATCAAAGCAGATGCAGAGGAGCCACAGCTTGCAGTTGGTGTTAAAGAGGGAGATAAACCCACGCTCGTTCTTTTCACGACCTTTGATTTTGAAAAAGATGTGGCTAACGGTGTTCTTAAAGAGGCTGGGTTTGCACGGATTATCAAACTTGCAGCAGTCTATAAAATCAATAAAATCCCCATGACAGGTACTGGAAAAATTCAGCTCAGAAAGATTCGAGAACTGATTGAGGAAATGCATGCTTAGAATCTTTAATACCGAAACTCGTACAAAAGAAGAGATCTCCCTTTGTGAAGGGGAAGATACCCTCAAAATGTATACCTGCGGCCCTACTGTCTATAACTATGCTCATATTGGCAACTTTCGTACCTACGTTTTTGAAGACCTTCTCCGCCGCTCGCTTAAGTATTTTGGTTTTCCTTTAAAACAGGTCATGAACCTCACCGATGTCGAAGATAAAACCATCCTTGCTGCAAAGGCAAAAGGAATTCCTCTTGCTGAGCATACACAGATCTATAAAGACGCTTTTTTTGAAGATCTTAAAACTCTGAATGTTGAGCCCGTAGAAATTTACTCACCGGCAACCGACTACATCCCTGAAATGATCACAATGATTGCAGCTCTGATTGAAAAGAGGTATGCCTACCAAGGAAAGGATGGAGGGGTCTACTATAGCATTAAAAACTTTCCCTCATATGGACGCCTTTCCCACCTCAAGCTCGATACCCTCCAAAAGGGAGCTTCCAAGCGCGTTTCTGACGATGAGTATGACAAAAAATCAGCCTCTGATTTTGTCCTTTGGAAACCCTACGATGAAGAAAGAGATGGCGATGTTTTTTGGGAGAGTCCCTTTGGAAAAGGACGCCCCGGCTGGCACGTTGAGTGCTCTGCAATGGCAACAAAGCTTCTTGGAGAAACCATAGACATCCACGTTGGTGGAGTTGATAATATTTTCCCTCATCATGAAAATGAAATTGCGCAGTCCGAAGGATGCACAGGAAAGCATTTTGTCCGGCATTGGATTCATGCTGAGCATCTCATTGTGAATGGAAAAAAAATGTCCAAAAGCCTTAGGAATTTTTATACACTCCGCGATCTTCTTGATAAAGGCTATACGGGCGTGGAAGTGCGTTATCTCCTCCTGTCAACCCACTATCGAACTCAACTCAACTTCACACTTGAAGGGATTGAAGCCTCTCGCCACACGTTAAACCGTCTCCGTGAGTTTATCCGCCGCCTCCGCACTGCAAATGCCCCTGCTGGCAATTCCGCTAAGGTTTTGATCGAAAAGGCCCGTCAAACCTTTAATGAATCTCTTAGCGATGATCTCAATATCTCAGCTGCACTAGCTGCACTTTTTGATATGATCAAACCTATCAATGCTCTTGTTGACGCTTCAAAAATCTCCTTTGATGAGGCTCAAGATATTCTCATCTTTCTTGAAGAACTCGATGCTGTTTTAGGTGTCCTTCCATTGAAAGAGGAGAGGCTTTCCATCCCCACAAATGTTCAAGAAGCATTCGAGAAGAGGCAAACAGCGCGCGCAGATAAAGACTGGCCCGAGGCTGATAAGCAAAGAGACTACATCCACTCTCAAGGTTATCAAATCGAAGACAGCCCAGAAGGATCTCGAGTTATAGTGGTTTAAATTTAAAGCACTATAAACACTTCCTTGTTAGATCACATCTTCAACACCTTTTTTGCAGCTGTTATGATTGGTATAAATTTTTCCATAATATACTGTGCTTGGTCTTTTGAAAGATGGTGACACTTTTCTTTGCAAATAAAAGGTAACTCATTTTTTTCAAGCTTCTGAACATTTTGTTTGTTTAAAAGACGGGTAAGCTGGTGTTTAATTTCTTCTGTTGATGTTTTCCACTCCTCATATGTTATGGAAAATGGCAAGAAGGAGATTTGCTTCGGGATCAAAGCATTTGTAAAATCTGCCGTAAAATTCTAGTTAAGCAAGTTCGGCTTCTTCTCTTTTACTACTAACTTCTTTCCTTTTCTTTCTTTGTTTTGCAACTAAATTGTTCTTCTTCAGAGAGTTAGTAACTCTCTTTTCACTACAGTGCACCCCTTTTTCCTTCAGTTCCATAAAAATTATTGGGCTTCCATATCGTTTTTTGTGCTCATAAAAAATCTGTTCTACTTCCTCGGTAAGCTTCTCTTTTTCTTGAACTCTTTTCCCTTTTGGAGATGACACGAAGCGGTAGTACCCGCTTCTTGTCACTCCAAAGACTTGCGACATTTTCTCTATGGGAAATTCCTTTCTCAATTTCTTCATAGCTCTGTATTTGCTTTTGACATCGAGGAGAAAATGCCCATGGCCTTTTTTAAGATTTCCCTTGCCTGCTTCTCAGTCTTAATCAATCGACCATGGTCATGCTTACTGAGCCATACTTTTAGCGTAGAAACACCTATACCCAGATCACTTGCTACCTCTTCTATCTTCAGTCCCTCCTCTCTCACTAACTTGACCGCATTCCCTTTAAATTCATCATTGAATTTTTTCATTTGCTTTTACTCCTCTTTAAGTTCGAGAAGTCTATATCATAATTGTCCTATTTTTCGGGGGAAGATCACTCTTTGAAAAAAGCACAAGTGACCTCTTTTTTTAGGTTTCTACTAAACTTCTTGTAGTCTTCTTTTGTTTCCTGATTAAATAAGGCTCCCGCAAAGCGTCGATTTCTGCTTTTTGAAACATATAAAGCATTGCATGACCAAATGGATCTGATTTCCATCCTCCTGGAATAACGATAAAACCCTTTTCTTTAAGATTCTTAACAGCTTCGGATACAGTTTCTACTGCCTTGTTCAGATCATCCTGACTCTCCTGCCATATATTTTGGATTTCTTTTAGAAGGGGGTCCTTATCATCAAATTCTTTAATCCACTTAATGATTTCTGCAAAATTTGCTCCTTCCAACGTAGAATATCGTATCCTTGAATCAAGAAGAAAGTTAGCAGCGTGCAGGCTAGATATAGTTATAAATAGGAAAAACCATGTGATTTTAAGTATCTAGTCATCTTCATGGCACTAAGAATGTCTGAAGCGTTTTATTTTGGATCGCTAAGTTTTTTAAAATCTAGCGAATATATCATTCAAAAAAGTATAACTAGAAAGAAATATTTTAGCTATAGTTAGTTTCTGTTGTAGTTTTTTGCTTGCTAACAGAGGATATGATAGTGATCCATTTAGAAAAATCTTAGTAGAGAAAAGGATTACTCTAGTAATTCCTGGGAGAAAAAGTAAGAAAGCAGCCATTCGGTATGATGAGCATACGTATAAAGAAGGGAGAGTGTTAACCAAAAGAATGAATGGGCAAAAAATTTTAAAAGAAAAGTAGGAGCAATTTGCATAGAGGAATTTTCAGAAATTCTAGGATAAAAAATATCCATATATGACAGGATGTGAAAGTTTTGACTTAACTCATAAATAATAAACAACTTAAATTATAATGCTCTTTGAGTAAACACTCTCAAGAATCCTAAATCGAAAATAACAAAAACTGTCCGTTATCGCTTTTTCTCAGGCTATTCTTCGGGGCGCATCATAGGGAAATAGACGACATCGCGGATAGAAAAAGCGTCAGTAAAGAGCATAGCAAGGCGGTCGATTCCAATCCCAAGCCCCCCAGTTGGAGGCATCCCTTGACAGATTGCTTCAATAAACTCTTCATCCATGGGATTTGCCTCGTCATCGCCTCCTTCTCGGAGATTGTTTTGATCTTCTAAGAGCTGTCGCTGAAGCTCAGGGTCATTGAGCTCTGAGTAAGCATTGCAAAACTCATAACCGAGGATGAAGGATTCAAAGCGTTCGACAAATTTTTCTTCGCGGAGCTTAGGGTCGCGATGGAGTTTACAGAGGGGAGTGGTTTCGATGGGATGGTCGATGATATGATGGGGCTGAATTAGATGATGTTCTGCAAATTCTTCAAAGAGAAATGCAATGAGTTTTCCACGAGGAGCATTTTTAAGTTTTGCATCTTCAATCTTTCCTTTGAGTTTTGCTCTCATGTCGCTATCTGAAAGTTTATCAGGGTCAACTTTTCCATATTTCTTAATGGCATCTTTCATCGAGAGTCGATTCCAAGGAGTTTTCAGATCGATAGGATGTTCATTTCCTTGTTTATCCTTACGCATTCCAATTTCAGTTGTTCCGTATAGCTCTTTAGCGAGGTAGGCAAATAGATTTTCAGTCATGGTCATCACGTCATTATAATCCCAATAAGCTGCATAGGACTCGAGCATGGTGAACTCAGGGTTATGCGTCCGGTCGATGCCTTCATTCCGATAGACTTTTCCAATTTCAAAAACGCGAGAGAGTCCTCCAACGATGAGCTTTTTTAGTGAAATTTCAATGGCAATACGCAAATACATCGTCTGGTGGAGAGCGTTGAGCTCTGAAACAAAGGGACGTGCTTCTGCACCGCCATAAATGTTTTGAAGGACTGGGGTCTCGACTTCTATGAAGTCAAGATCTTCCATATAGCGGCGGATTTTTGACACAAGAAAGCTTCGTGTTTTTAGCCTCTTAACGGCTTCGGGGTTTGTAATTAAATCGAGCCATCTTTTTCGGTAGCGAGTCCCTTTGTCGGCGAGTCCGGCATGTTTGTCAGGTAAAGGGAGAAGGGTTTTACACAGGAGAATGACTTTTTTTGCAAAGATGGTCAATTCTCCTTTCTGGGTACGGAAGGAGTGTCCTTCGATGCCGATAATATCTCCAAGATCAAGCTTTTTTTCAATGAACTTAAGTGGGGATTCTCCAGATGGAAGACCGATGACTTCGGTCTGATCTTTGTTAAACATGACTTGGATTCGCCCGGTTTCATCTTGGACTTGGCTGAATGCATTTTTCCCCATGGCGCGGAAGAGAACAAGACGGCCTGCAACCCGAACAAGGTCGGTTGTTCCAGCGCTCGCTGTTTCACTATCTCCAACGGCCGAGGCTTCGTATTTGTCTTGCAGGGCGTGCATTTGATGGGTCGGCTCGTACTTATGGGGGTAAGGATTCACTCCCATATTGCGAATTTCTTTAAGCTTTTGTTTACGCGTTTTGAATGACTCGTGGGAGTGGTAGGCAGGTTCAGGAATATCAACAGCGACCATGCGATTCTCAAGATTTGAAGCGTCGCACATTTTAGAAATCTCTTTATCTAGATAATAAAGCTCTGCTTTTCCGCTACAATATTTTTGAATGAGTGTGCTGAGCTCTTTTAACGCCTTTACAACTTCACCTGGGCGCGTATGCTCGAGCCCTTCGATAACAAGAGAGATATTATTGCTCTCTTCGGTGATTTTAGACTTATCACACTCTCTCCAGTTCCACGCTTTACACAAGATTTCGGCATCATCGCGGTAAATGATTTCGCCCTCTTGAGCTTTTGCTTCTTCGCGGGATCCTAGGGTTGTGAAAGGTTCTCCTCCTTTTGCTATAGCAAGTCGAATATCGCCATCGATATGGTCCAGATCATCCGCTCCTGCAGGGAGGCTATACTTTACAGAAATAAGGTTATATAAGTTGACAACAGGATTGATGCTCGGGAGTTCTTTACCTCCAATAACCCGTCGCAGTAGAGCTTCAGCGGAACATCGGTAAGAGGAGGGTTTGTATCCGAATGCTTTATAAGCTTCTCGCCAGTCAGCAATTTTTGGCTCTTTCGTGAGTTCTTTTCCTTCAAAGTGAGCCTTTACTTTCCCAAAGGTGGCATCCATAAGCTCTGAGATTTCTTCAGCATTCCCTTTGTTTTCAATCCCCTTTAAAATAAGGATTCCCACTTTCAATTCTGGATATTTTTCAATAACTGAAGGTTCGATGTAAAAGTTCATAAGGCCCATGGATGTTTTTGAGCCCATAATAACGGAAGCTTTCACTAATATCTAGAGAAAAAAACCTTTTGTTTATAGCCTGGATTGCTACCGCAACCTGGTCTTAAGAAAAGATTGATGTGGGGTCGACGTCGACAAGAAGACGGATCGAGTGGGGTAGGTGCATTTCAAGGCGCAATTGCATCAAGATGGAAGAAAGGAGAAGGGGCTTGGTTCCTTTGATGAGAAGCTTAAAGCGGAAATTGTCTTTGATTTTAGCATAGCCGCAGGGGATAACGGGATAGAGGGTAAAGTCTGAGGGGAGTTTCTTCAGAAGGGTTTTATGAAAGGTATCGGCAACCTGTTTCACATGTCCCTCATTTTTTCCTGAAAAAACCAGTTTGGTAAGGCGGGCAAAAGGAGGAAAAGCAAAAAGCTCACGGGTTTCCATTTCTTCCTTGAAGAATGTTTTGTAGTCCTCTTTTGAGGCATGCTGGAAAATGGGGTGCCCTTTCAGGGAGGATTGAACGATCACTTCTCCTTTTAGGTCGCCTCGTCCTGACCTTCCAGAGACTTGTGTCAGGAGTTGAAAGACATTTTCACCAGAGCGAAAATCAGGAAGATTCAGAGCTCCATCTGAGTTGAGCACACCGACAAGGGTGACTGCGGGAAAATGGAGTCCTTTAGCAATCATTTGTGTTCCAATCAGGACATCGGCTTTTCCAGAGCGGAACTGTTTCAAGAGGAGGTCGTGGCTTCCTTTGTGGCGAGTGGTATCAGCATCCATCCTAAGGGTTCGGATGTCGGGAAAAAGGGCGTGAAGCATTCTCTCTACTTGCTCAGTTCCAACTCCCTTAAATTGCAATGTTGCGGCTTCTTTGCAAAGGGGGCATTCTGTAGGAGGAGGCGCAACTACATAGGAGCATAAATGGCACGCTAGATGGTTTGTTTTTTTGTGAAACGTGAGGCTGACCGAGCAATGAGGGCATTTCACTGTTTCCCCGCATCCTGCGCACATCTGAAAGGTATGGTAGCCTCTCCTGTTTAAAAAGAGGAGGGTTTGTTCCCCTTTTTGTAAGCGAAGTTTAATTGCATCAATGAGCTGGGAGCAAAAGAGAATGAATCCCTCTGATTTTTCATACTCTGTCTTCATGTCAACAATTTTGACTTCAGGGAGGGAAGCGTTTTTTGCCCGCTTCATGAGCGTAGATAGAGTGTATTTTTTTGCATTTGCATTTGCATAACTTTCAAGAGAGGGTGTAGCGCTTCCTAGAACCACCGTTGCGTTCGAGAATTTCCCTCGCATAATTGCCACATCGCGAGCATGGTAACAAGGCTCTTCATCTGTCTGCTTATAAGAGGATTCATGCTCCTCATCAACGATGATCAATCCCAGATTTTTCACGGGGCTAAAGATTGCAGAACGGGCTCCTACGACGATTTGGGTATCTCCTTTGTGGATTCCATGCCAAATGTCAAATCGCTCCCCGTCGCTTAAGCGGTGATGGAGTATTCCTATTTTTTCGGTAAACCGAGACTTTAATCTTTCGATTGTTTGAGAAGTGAGGGCTATTTCAGGGACGAGAAGAATAACCCCCAGCTCTTGTTTGCGCGCCTTTGCAATTGCTTGCAGATAGACTTCGGTTTTGCCACTCCCCGTTACACCATGAATCAGATGGGTTTGAAAGCTTTTTAAGTTTTTGATGATTCTGTCGAGGGCGATTTGTTGTTCATCACTAAGCAGTTTTGGCTTTGTAGGGAAAAACTCCATGTCTTCCAATGGAGAGCGGTCAATCTGCAACTTATCGATCTTTAGGATCCCGTCTTTTTCGAGAGTTGCCACTGGACTCCGAGAAGTTCCAGATTCTTCTAATAGTTCTGTTAAAAGAATTCCCTTAGGTCTTTTTATAAGAGCATCTAATACTTTTGCTTGAGAGGGATGATTTTCTCTGAGTGAAATAGTCAATGTTACAAGTTTTTTGGGAGAGAGAAGTCGACGGACAAAAAGCTGCTCTTTCTCCTGCGTTTCTTTTCGAATGGTTGCAGGAAGAAAAACTTTCAGAATTTTTCGGAATGAGGTGCAATAATATTTGCTCATCCAATTAGCTAGACGAAAGAGATCAGGTCCGATTAGGGATTCTTCAGATAGAACTTCTTTGATGGGCTGCACTTTGACGACAGAGGGAGTATCTTTCAGCGCGACAACTGTTCCCTTTCTAAGAGAGTTTTGTACAGGAACAAGAACTCGTGTTCCTACCGAAACCTTTTCAATAACGGCATAGTCAAGAGGAAGGTCTAACCCTTTATCTAAAATGATAGTTGCATACATATCCCCCTATTAAATCCTACGCTGGATTTTCTTCCTAGAGTTTATACGTGCTTTATTGAATGAACCTTTGCTTCGGATAGGCTGCAGTTAAGACCTCAAGATCTCTAACGGATCTTCCCTCTCTTACTTTCATAAGGCAACCATAACGCATACTCCCAAGGGGACGATTTCGGAATTCCCCCAGTTCCTTATCGAGAATTTTACTAAGTACTAGATAATTATGTTTAACTAATTACATATCAATTAGTTGATTAACTAAGTGCGGACTTAATCACATTCCAAAGAGCTCTCTTAAGATAAGGGTCCTTGAAGTAGAGAGAAAGGTCTGGAAGGAGGAGAAGAGGAATTTTCCCAAGCTTTCGTGACTTTTGTTGAGGGTTTTCTTGATAGAAAGGAAGAAGCTCTTTTGTTCCAAAAAGCGTGGCATCTGGAGTAATGATCAATTTGAGATTCTCGGATTCTAAAAAGAGGTCCCACTTCTTTGTGGGATCGATTTCAACAATGCGGCATGAGTCATAAAGAATGTCGATAGCCTTGGCAATTCTGGTCACAAAAGAGCGATGCTTTTGTCCCTGAAAAAGGATGGGGATTGCCGGGGTATCTCGTTTTTCTTTCCAGGCTTCTTTGATTCTTTTTGCTTTATGGTCGTTAGGAACGCTTTCATGCAGGTAGAGTTCAGGATCAATCTCTTTTAAGATCTTCTGAATGGTCAGGCTTGCTTCTGTCCGAGGAACGGGAGCGGGTTCCAATTCAAAAAACAGGTTCTTCTGTTCTTTCTTTTTAAGTGGCTGAGGTGGGTGGGTTACATAGGAGATAGGGTTAGCTTTCGGTCTAGGAGGAGGTTTTGTGAGTGTCGGAAGTGGTGGAAGCTCTATTTCTGTTTCCCTTTTTTCAATCTTTGGCTGCAGTTGTCGGACGTATGATAGGGTATCCTCAATTAATGCTAGGTATTCTTTTTGGCTCATAGCAACCATTAAAACACAAAGCCCCTTATGAGAAAAGGGGCATAAAGTAAGCTCATGAATAAAGACACAAATGATGAGCAACATTCCATAAGCTCTTATGACTATGATAGGGAAATTCGAATAGTCTTAAGTAAAGAGGGCATCAACATAGGGTTTGGGAACGAAAGGGAGGAAATCTTCGGCACCTTCGCCGATCCCGATGTAGCGGATGGGGATTCCCATTTGGTGGTAGATGGAGAGGATGATCCCCCCTTTGGCAGAGCCATCGAGTTTAGTGAGGACGAGTCCTGTAAGGGGAGTGAACTTGTTGAAGATTTTGGCTTGGTCAAGGGCGTTTTGTCCGGTGGAAGCATCGAGAACGAGATAAATTTCATGCGGAGCGTCGGGGACAACTTTCTCAATCACCCGTTTGATTTTAGCGAGTTCATTCATGAGATCGGTTTTTGACTGGAGGCGGCCAGCGGTATCAGCAATCACAACGTCGTGGCCGCGCGCTTTGGCAGCGGTGAGGGCATCAAAAATAATAGCAGAGGGGTCTCCTCCTTGAGAACCTTTAATACAATCGATTTTTAGGCGGTCGGCCCAGGTGCTGAGCTGCTCGATGGCAGCGGCGCGGAAGGTATCTCCAGCGGCAAGCATCACTTTTTTTCCTTCCTGTTTATAGAGCTTTGCGAGTTTTGCGCAGGAGGTTGTTTTTCCGGAGCCGTTTACACCAACGACAAGAATAACTTTGAGAGGGCCTTCGGGGTTTTCCCCTTGGACTTGTGGGGGGTTATGGAGAATTCCCTCGGCATGGTTTTTCATGGCCAGGATCGGATTGTCACTTTTTCTCACATGTTCAACGAATTCAAGGGCGAGTGTGCTGCCCAGGTCAGCTTCATAAAGGATCTGCTCAAGCTTTTCGAGGGTTTCTTCATCAAGAGGAGAGCGGAAAAGGTCGCGGATGCGATCCCCGAGCACCGATCTAGTACGAAAAAAAGCCTTTCGAATTTTATTAAGCCCTGACTTTAAAAGACCAAACATGTTGCCTCAAGGTTTTTCATTGATCGAAAGTCGAGGGTATCACATATAGGAATTATACTGATATCGGTATAAAGGTAGCAAAGATGGACACCCACGAATACCAAGCAAAAAAAATTTTAAAGCAGTACGATATGCCCATCCCAGGTTTTGGGGTGGCATCGACGCTTGATGAGGCGGAGCAAGTCGTTCAGTATTTAGGACTCCAAGAGGCAGTGGTGAAAATCCAGGTACATGCCGGCGGTCGGGGAAAAGCAGGGGGAGTGAAGTTCGCCACAAGCAAAGATGAAATCGTCGAAATGGCAAAAAAGCTCATTAGAATGAAGATGGTGAACAATCAAACAGGACCTCAAGGGATCGTTGCCCATAAGGTCCTGATCACTAAGCCTGTTGATATCTCTAAGGAATATTATTTAGGTGCTATTATCGATCGGGATCATGCGATGCCGATCTTGATAGCCTCTCCTGAAGGGGGGGTGGATATCGAAGAGGTGGCAGAGAAGACGCCAGAAAAACTCTTAAAATTACCGATTTCTCTAGATGGAAGTGTGAAGCCTTACCACCTATTGCGCCTTGCAAACTTTATGGGTTGGAAGGGAAAAACGGCCAAGCTAGGGATGCGGGCTACCGCCTCCTTAGCAAAAGCTTTTATCGATACCGATGCTTCGCTCCTTGAAATCAATCCCTTAGTGGAAACGGGAGATGGGGACATTTGGGCTGTCGATGCAAAACTCAGTGTTGATGATAGTGCTCTGTTTAGGCAAAAGGAAATCTCGAATTTTTATGATCCTTCACAGGTTTCTGAAAATGAGGTCGCGGCTAAGGAACATGACCTAGCTTATATTTCGCTTGAGGGGAATATTGGATGTATGGTCAACGGGGCTGGTCTTGCAATGTCGACGATGGATATCATTCATCATTATGGTGGGAAGCCTTCTAACTTTTTAGATGTTGGTGGTGGAGCTAATAAAGAAAAGGTGGCTGCCGGATTTAAAATCATCCTCTCAGACCCCAATGTGAAAGCGATTTTAGTGAATATTTTCGGGGGAATTATGAACTGTGCAACGATTGCAGAAGGGGTCATTGCCGCTTCAAAAGAGCTTGATATTGAGGTGCCTCTGATTGTTCGTTTGGAAGGGACAAATATTGAGCAGGGAAGAAGAATTCTTGAAGAGTCGGAGTTAAAGATTATCTCTGCAAAGGGAATGGCCGACGCAGCAGAAAAAGCGGTGGCAGCTCTTAAAGGAGGGAAATAAGATGGCGATTATGGTCAATAAGGACACAAAGGTCATCACCCAGGGAATCACAGGAAAGTCTGGTCAGTTCCACACTGAGGAGTGTATTGCTTATGGATCGAAGTTTGTTGGAGGGGTGACTCCTGGAAAAGGTGGACAGACAATTTTCGATATTCCAATTTTTGATACGGTTTACGAGGCAAAGCAAAAAGTGAATCCGGACGCTACGATGGTTTTTGTACCGCCTCCTTTTGCAGCGAATTCGATTCTAGAAGCTGAAGATGCGGGAATCCCCCTCATTATCTGTATTACTGAAGGGATTCCGGTGCGAGATATGTTAGAGGTTTCTCGCGTGATGCGAGATTCAAAAACGTCCCGGCTGATTGGTCCGAACTGCCCCGGGGTAATTACTCCCGGTGAGTGTAAAATTGGAATTATGCCAGGTTACATTCATAAAAAAGGAAAAATAGGAATTGTTTCCCGTTCGGGAACCCTTACCTATGAAGCCGTATGGCAAACAACCCAAAATGATTTGGGACAGTCGAGTTGTGTCGGGATTGGAGGGGATCCACTTAATGGAACAGACTTTATCGATGTTTTGAAGCAGTTCGAAAAAGACCCCGACACACACGGCATTCTCCTTCTTGGTGAAATCGGAGGGAATGCTGAAGAGGAAGCTGCCTCTTGGATCAAAGCGCATTGCAATAAACCTGTTGGGGGGTTTATCGCTGGAGTCACAGCTCCTCCAGGAAGAAGGATGGGGCATGCCGGCGCGATTGTTTCTGGCGGAAAAGGGACTGCTAAAGGTAAGATGGAAGCGCTGCGCGAGGCGGGAGTTTATGTTGCTGATTCTCCTGCAGATATTGGGGATACAATCCTTAAAGCTATGAAATCCAAGTGATCATCTATCTTTGCTGACAAGTTTTTGCAGCAGAGTAGACTAACTTTGGGTGGCATAAATATTTATGAGTAATGTTGAAATCGAACACAAAAACTGAATGCTAGAACAAACAAACATAAAGCTTTTTTTCGCTCTAACATCCAAATACTTAGCGATTTTTTTTATTTTTCTTCTTGCAAAGGGAAGAACTCTTTGTGCATTAAAACCTAAAAAATATTATCATCAGTATCTGATGTTAAATCGAATATAGGTGGTTATTTGGGTTTAAAATGAAAATACCAATAAAAATATCTCCCTTTTTCTGGGTGACAGCTGGGATTATCGGTTTTATCAACAGTTCTGGAAGCGGACACCCTTTTATTCTGACACTTATTTGGATTGGGGTGATCTTTGTTTCGGTTCTTATTCATGAATATGGTCATGCCCTCGCCTCCCGCTATTTTGGGCAGCAGCCCCGGATACAGCTTATTTCTTTTGGAGGGTTGACAATCCCAGAAGGGAAACCTCTCAAAGGGTGGCGTGAATTTTTAATGATCCTCAATGGTCCCTTATTTGGATTTCTTCTTTTTCTTCTTTTTCTGTTTATCTTATCTACTGGAATTGTTGAGAATCCTTACGCTTTGTACACCGTAAACATCTTCACCTGGGTGAACCTTTTTTGGGGTGTTGTGAATCTTCTTCCCGTGATACCTCTAGATGGAGGGCAACTCCTCCGCGTGGTTCTCGAGTCGATCTTTGGAGTCAAGGGACTGAAATATGCAATCCTTACGGGATTTATTTTATCCATTTTGTGTGCTTTGACCTTTTTCTTTGTCGGGTATTTTTTGGTTGGGGCGATCTTCTCCCTCTTTGCATTCCAAAATTTTGATGCCTACCGCAAGTCCAAAGTGCTGACTGAAAATGATCAAAGAGAAGATCTCACAGGAGCTCTAAAAGAAATTGAGGATCTTTTGACACGAGAACAGAGAGAAGAGGCAATACCGAAGCTTGAAGAGGTAAGACAAAAAGCAAAGCAGGGGATAATCTTCAACCTGACAACGCAGTACCTAGCTGCCTTGAAAGCAGAAAAACACGATTACCAAGCAGTCTATGATCTCTTAAAACCGATTCAGAAACATCTTAATGCTGAGTCGCAAATCCATCTTTATCGCGCTGCGTACGAAGTAAAAGATTATCCATTGGTTATCGAACTTGCAGGGCCTTCCTATCAATTCCTTCCTGATCCACATATCGCACTGTCCAGTGCTGAAGCTTGCGCGGCCCTCTCTAAGGTTGAGCCTGCTATTGGCTGGCTTAAAGCTGCACAGAAGGGAGGGATCGACGATTTAACGTCGGTCCTTTCCAAAGAAATCTTTGATCCTATTCGCAATGATCCAGCTTTTCGAAAACTTAAAGAGAACTAGGTTGTGTTGAGAAATTTCCATGAGTGGTGCAAGCTGACTTCCTGAAGAAGGAGATCTATATGCTATACCCGCATAAAATAAATGACCACGCCTGGTCGAAACTTTACGAATATCTGAGTAATTACCCCAAAATACACACAAATAACAAAGAGAAAACTCGTTGCTTTGTAGAGGCTGTATTTTGGATTGCCAAGAGCGGAGCACAATGGCGTTTGCTACCAAAGGAATATGGAGACTGGAATGCCGTCTATCATCGTTTTGCAGACTGGGCTGAACATGGTGTGTGGTACAAGATGCTCTACTATTTTTCAAATGATCCAGACATGGAATATATTATGATCGACAGTACAGTCCTCCGCGCTCATGCCTGTGCCGCAGGAGCCAATAAAAAAAAACCGGAGGTCAAGACGAGCAGGCCTTAGGTCGGTCCTGTGGAGGTTTTACGACTAAAATCCATAGTATCTGTGATGCATTAGGTAATCCACTTGATTTTATTTTAACAGGTGGTCAAGCAGCTGATTGTCATCAAGCTATTCCTTTGCTCAAGGGTAGGGATTACAAAGGATTATTGGCTGACAAAGGCTACGACAGCAATGCAATCATTGATCATGTAAAGAGCATCGGAGCTGTTGCCATCATTCCCTCAAAGAAAAATCGCATTGATCATCGAGAGCATGATAAAGACATATATAAAGAACGACACAAAATCGAATGTTTATTTGGCTTCCTCAAACATTATAGACGATTGTTTTCTCGGTTCGAGAAGTTAGCATCAAGGTTCAAGGCATTCCTTCATTTTATCGCGGCTCTCCAATGGTTAAAGTAAATTTCTCAACACAACCTAGATCAGAAATCTCAATAATTTCAATATTTTTTCCACCCCAACCCTCTCAACTCCCCAACAGAGTCCTAAAAAGTATACTTTTACGGAATTGACTTGACGTGTCCGAATTAATGTCCTAGAATGTAATTCTTTTGAAGCTTAAGGATATTAAAGACACAAGGAGGCCCTAATGGCAAAGATAGGATATGCAAGAGTCAGTTCAATCGGACAAAGCTTAGAAGTACAACGCAGCAAGCTCAAAGACTGCGGCAAACTATTCGAAGAGAAACGCAGCGGTGTAGATGGTTCAAGAGAAAAACTCCGAGAATGCCTTGACTATGTTCGTGAAGGAGATACTCTAGTTGTGACTAGGCTGGATCGATTGGCAAGATCAACGTTGCACTTATGCCAGATCGCAGAGCTACTCCAAAAGAAAGGTGTGACCTTAGTTGTAAAGGATCAGCATATTGATACAGAGACTTCAACCGGAAGGTTGCTATTCAACATGCTTGGAACTATTGGTCAGTTCGAGGCAGAGATAAGAGCAGAACGTCAGTTAGATGGTATCAACAAGGCAAGAGAGAATGGTGTGCAGTTTGGTCGCAGATCTAAGATGAATAAAGAGGAGATCAAAGAACTTAAAGAGAAGCGAAAGACAATGATGATCAAAGAGCTAATGAAAGAGTATGGACTATCAAAGTCAAGCGTCTACAAGTATCTGAGTAGAGCCTAGACCTCAAAGAGACCCGGAACCTGGTGGTCGTCGCAAAGGGGGGCCACCCCTAAAAAGCATTCTTTTTTTATTGTTGATCAAGCTGATTTACGCACGAAGGGGATTTTCAAAATACGTGTTATTCCTATCATGATATACTCTCTGCATTTATACATGAAAAATTTTTTAAAAAAGCAAAAATTCATTCCACGATTCAGTGCAAAATGTGTTATAATAGACACAAGGAGAACAAGATGTCCGTCATATTAAGCATTCAAAACAACACGATGTACTTTGAGCAATTTGTCAGAGATCAGCTCGAAACGCAAGAATCCGAAGCGCGAGCAGAATTAAAAGAACGAGAAGCTGAAGTAAGAGAGCTTAAGTATGAAAAGGCAAGAGACAGCAAGATTGTAGAAGAGTTGAGACCACTTTGTGAGGAGATTCCTAATGATGCATTGGACCCTGTGACCATGGAGCCTCTTTATAAGCCAGCAACGTATGGATGTGGTCACACTATAAATTCCTCGACAATAGTCGCTATTGCGAAGGCTAGCAATTTATGCCAACAAGACCTAATGAGTTGTCCGGTATGTAAGAATAAATCCGTTCTAAATGATTTTTTTGTTTCTGTAAGTCTAAAGGGCTGCGTTGAAATTTTTGAAAAAATAAGTAAGGTATTTGCGAAGAACACATGAGCTACTACATTGATCCTCTTAAACAACCACTAGATCTAGAAAGCGAAGAAGAGAGCATTCTTAGTAGTCTTGGCCGACTCTACGAACAAGGCAAGATAGACGAAGTAACCCTTAAAGACATGTACCAACGAGCAAAAGATGCACGGGAAAATAAAGTCTCACTTAGGGACGCGCTTCAAAACTATCGCCCTGGCGATCCTGTAGAGACTGAATACGAAAAAGCAATGAAGCCTTTATATACAACAGAATATGAAGCAAGAAACTCAAGGTTAGGGGAAGAACGTTACCGTCCCGAAGATTTACAAGAAGACTTAAGGGGACTCCCCAAAAACATAAGATCAAAATCTAGTTCAGCAAGACGTTACCGTCCCGAAGATCTTCAAGAAGACGTAAGAAAAATCCCATTTCAAAAAAGAAGCGAAACCCCACCCGATGAAGCTCTATATTACAACAATCTCGAATGGGAGCCAATTAACACGGACCGACTAGAACAAACTCAATTTGCTGACTGGCTTCACGGAAACTCCGATTACAAACCGAATAAGATGAATTGCTATGAAGGTGTTTGCTACGACCTTCTTTCAAGAGAAAAACTAGATAAAGAAAAGCTCAGAGAAAGGCTTACGGCTGATTTTCCGGGGGGAGAAAAGAGACCAACGGTCGGTCGCGCATATTCAGACAGTCTATTAAGTGTGCTTGACCCTAAGGATACTCGAAAAACCGTTAGCTATGATGACGTGCAATCTGGAAAACACAATATTCCTGCTGGATCTGTTATATTTGCAAACGACGAAAGTCCAGGAGACCATGTTTTTATGACAAGAACTGGAGAGAGTAATCCAGTACGTTCTTTATGGAGTAAAAACCGGGGAAGCGGTAATTTTTCCCGAAGTTGGCTAAAAGACGTTGTAGATGAATTTTACAAAGAGAAAGGAATGGATGGAAAAGAAACAACTCTTCGCTACAACACAGCCTTTGCAGATCCTGTTCTTCAACAAATGCGATAATTTGAACTAAATTCACATTAAAACATTCCAAATCCCAACTAGTTACCCTTAAAAAGGGGGCCACCCCTAAAAAGCATTCTTTTTTTATTCTTGGTCAGGCGGATTTGCGCACGAATCAAAAATTCAAAATACGTGTTATTCCTATCATGATATACTCCCTGCATTTCTACATGAAAAATTTTTTAAAAACACAAGAATTCATGCTACGATTCAGTGCAAAATGTGTTATAATAGACACAAGGAGAACAAGATGAGCATATCAATCACACCAAAAAACAGCACTACTGTCGCAACACAAACAATGTCGATTGATGAATTGTTTGAAGAGAGATATAAAGAACGACAGACAAGAGATAGCAAGATTGTTGAAGAACTAAGGCCTTTGTGCGAAGAACTACCTCCAGACGCGTTGGACCCTGTTACTTTTGAGCCTTTAGACAGAAGTATAGTATATAGGTGTGGTCACGCATTGAATCTTTCTACAGTTGTGAGCATTGCTAAAACACAAAAGCTATACAAGCAGGATTTAATAAAATGCCCATCTTGCAACTCCTCAACAACAATCAACATGCTTTACCCATATATTCCTATAGAAGGTTGTGTGGAAATTTTTAAAAAAATAAGCGGAATCTTTAAAAAATATGCCGAGTAATTATAGAAAAAAGCAGTTTGCTAGATATGATCCAGAAATGGGAGACCAGCCTATTGATATGGCAAAGTGGATGGCAACTCTTAGAGAATATTCATACAGGCCAGTACCTCCTCCACCTCTTCGACCTACTTCAACTATCTATAAAACACCCATGCCTACAAAAAATGCACCGGACTATGATTCAGATGAGGAACCAAACCGTAATATTGGTTTTCCATATGGATATGATGCTAGCTTAGAGCTAGAAGATTCTCAAATAAATCTATTACAGACTCTACCTCGATTCAGAGGGTTAGAAGAGGAAATGTTTGATCAGATTCCAGATAGTCAGAGTTTGCATTCTGCTCTACAACCGCAATATAGAGAGTTTGAAGAAGGACTTTTTGATCAAATCTCTTCAAGAGAATCAGAACCAGGAACACCATTCACAAACCCAGATGACTCTGAATATTACAAGAACGTAGCCTGGGGTCCTATTGCTGACCATGAAGATTATTCCTCCAGACCGTTTGGAAGGTGGGTTACAGACGAGTATGGAAGTGACCATAACAGCGAAAAAGGCTCAAAACCAAAGACGATGAACTGTGCTGAAGGGGTTTGCTATGACTTAATCTCAAGAGGCAAGCTGAAAAAAGAAGAAGTACAAGAACGCCTTCAAAGAGCTACAGAACCTGGAAAATACAGCCTTTCCTATGGTGAAAGGCTTATAGATGTTTTAAATCCGCCTGGAAATCGTGGCGAAATCGACTATAATAAATTACAAGATTTTGATCTTCCAGATGGGACAACTGTTTTTGCCAATGAAGATAGGCCAGAAGACCATGTTTTTATAACGAGAAAAGGAAATAATTACCCAGTACGCTCTCTTTGGAGCTCAGTAAAAGGCGATGGGAAATTCTCAAAAAGCTGGTTAGAAGATGTGATGAAAACATTTCAAGGAATTCAAGAGAATGATGAAAGGGGAGAACAGATACAACCAACTAGGCTAGGCTATAACACAGCTTTTGCAGGTTAAACCCCAAGGAGAACAACATGTCATCCATAGCAATTACACCAACGAGAACCATTTCTTATTTTGAAAATGCCATGCGTAGTCAGCTGGAAACACAAGAATCCGAAATGCGAGACCAACTAAAAGAACGGGAAGCTGAGATGGGGGAAGTGCAAGCTAAGAATATAACGAATAATAGAATCGTAGAAGAACTAAGACCACTTTGTGAAGAATTGCCTGACTGTGCTTTAGATCCAGTGACATATGAACCGATGAGAACTCCTTTAGTGATGCGTTGTAGCCATTCATTAAGCTCTGAAACGGCTGTTAGTGTTGCAAAATCAATGGGGTTGGCAAAAGACGACATGATACCTTGTCCAGTTTGTCGAACAGAAACAAGAGGCTATTTTTTCTTGTATGATCAGTCATTTGATGAAACAGTAGAACATCTTGAAAAAGTAACAAAAATTTTTAAAAAAACGGTAAAAAATAATGAAGCACAACCGAAGAAGAAAGCAGCAGCGCTTGAACCTGAAAATGCAAAAAAAAGGTACAAAAAGAGAAAGTGTAGTTTACGTTGATTCCCCTCAAAGAGTGAGGGAAAATGTAGTCTACGTGGACTCTTCACGCCCAATAAGAAAAAATGTCGTGCATGTTGGTCCAGAATCAGTCCCCACACGTCAATCAAAATTTCCTTTAGATTCCAAGGAGTTAAACTATACTTTCAATACAGGAGGCCTCCCAGCTAGGCAGGCGAAGTTTCCATTACCATCTCAGCGCTCCCTCTCAGACGTATTGACAGATAGATACGAATCCTTATTTGATTTTAGTGGTGATTCTGAAGATAAAGACGCGATTATGGAAGATGCAAGAATAGCATCTAAGGGAGCTCCAAGTTATTTTAAAGTTTTACTGGATGACATAGAAAAACATCAAAAATCAAAGCTACCATTCTCGCACAGTAATAGGTTTGGTTTCGGAGTTAAGCAAGGAGCAGATGGACAATTCGAGCAAAAAGACATGGTTACTGGATACGGAACGGAGCCCTTACATCATCTAGAGATATACGAACCTCCTGGAAAGAAGGCACCATTTACTCAATCACAACTTAATAGCGGTGAACTTTTATTTCCTAGTGACGAGGAAGAATCAGAAGATTCCACAAGAATGCGTCATGATTATGAAGGACGTACGTTCTATGGTAAACAACCAAGAACTGTAGATGACTTGCTTCATGAACACGGCCATCAAAGAGCCTTTTTAAAAGATCCTCAAGAGTCCATAAACAGAAGATCTATTCCATTGCCAATGATTCATCCATCTGGAATTCCATCATTATATTCAGACCTAGAAGAGGCCAGAAATATAGAAAATGACGAGAATGCAGCTAGGAGAGAATTTGGTAAACGTCCTCGTCTCGGTCATATTGGAATAAATTCAGGTCTTGGGGAGGAAAACTTCCAAGACACAGTTGAAAACTATGCAAATCTCCATCCAGGTCATATGTTGCGTGGGAAAGGGTTTATTAAATCAATAATTGAGGACGATTACCCCCAATTTGATGATGATGGAGAACAAGTAAATGAATCACTTCGAGATATTCTTATTGGACAAGGGCGCTTTGCAAATAGACCAGAATTATTTAACACCTTCAATAGTCACTTTGGAACTTGATATTTTTCGTAAACTTTAACTAAATTCACATTAAAGCCTTCCAAATCCCAACTAATTATACTTAAACACGCATATTCTCATTTAATCACGTTTTAAGCTGATTTATCTTCTCGCAATCCCAACACAACTCTAAGTCTCCAACAGCGCAACACAGCGCAAATCTGAGCCTTGTTTTTTGGAGATCTCCCCAAAATTTCTCTTTGTGTTAATCTTTCACCCAAAACAAAATAAAAGGCCCCTCTTATGACAAATCTAGCAATACAAATGGTCTCAAGCCTTCAGAAAAACATTCCTAATATCGAAAAGTCTCTCTCTCATAAATTCAACGATACGGATCTACTAACAAGAGCATTTATGGACTCTAGCTTTCCTTTGGTGGGGATGGTCAGCGACGACGGAGAAACCAATGAAGATTTCGTATGGCGTGGAAACTATCTTTTGCAGCTTGCTATCGCAGACTATATCGAAGCGAACCATCACTCTGCAGACAAGTCCATAAAAAACACCATGCTAACGAAGCATATTAGCAACGATGCTTGTGTTAAGTACATCGACAAACTTCAGGTTTTTAATCACTACCTATATCAATGCCCTCATGGCTTAATCAACCCAGATGCACAGATCGCTCCATTCAAAGGAAAATGTTTTAAGGCAATCCTAACTGCTGTATATCTCGACGCTGGGAAATCTCTAGAGCCAATACACAACATGTTTCTTGATAAATTCAATATTGAGCTGGAGGATTCCTTAGAATTCGCTGAAAAGAACTGGAAAAGCCTCTTGAATGAGTTTTGCCAAAAAAATCGTATGGGACAACTAATCTTCACACTCGCAGAACGAAGCGGCCCTGATCATGCTCCAATGTTCAAAGTAAAATTAACCCTCAATGACGATAACCTCTCTACAGGAGAAAGCACCTCAAAAAAGCAAGCCGAGCAAATTGCTGCAAAGACAGCTTACGAAAAGCTTGTTCCTAAACCGTGATTTATGGAAGTATCTTTCTTTTTTAAGAAGGAGAAGTGAGAGCTTGTCAGAGAAAACACAATCGCAACAAACAAGTCAGTTAATCAGCACCAAGCAAGCAGCGCAGATCATTGGCTGTTCTATAGATTTATTCAAAGGCTATCTTTCTAGAAGAGTTTTTCAACCAAGCAAGAAAGTAAGTGGCAAGAATTTCTACTGCGAAAAAACCATCCGAAATTTTGTCCCTCCGAGTAGAGTCAAGAAAAGCAAGCCTCTTTCTAATAAATCAAGCACGGTTGATAGTATTGACATCGTTGACATGCGCGACATCATCAAACGGTGGCAAACATCTCCTCAGGACAATGCTTCATGCGACGTGGAAATTGGCGTATATACCGAAAAAATTCAAAGATTAGAAATAGACATGCATGGCGTTGATAAAGAAACTAAGGAGTTCTTAAGCATGAGAGCGCTCTTAGTAAGATATGTCTTTGCAAGAAGAAAGCTCTTAAATTATCTACAAAAAGCTCACTTTGGAAGGTACCTCAAGGCCATAAGGATGATTAATAGCGAAGTTTAAAAGGATAAAGCATGGATATATTCGTAAAAAACCTCCCCTTAAGCGTAACATCATCTCAACTCAAAGAACTCTTCAGCATATATGGAAAAGTATTGTCCGCAAAAGTCATCGTAGATCATGAAACGCAAGTATCCCGTGGCTTTGGATTTGTTACAATGCTGGTAGATTCCGAAGCAAAACTAGCAATCAGAAGACTTGATAGTGCAAATCTTGAAGGCAATATTATTATAGCCAAAGAAGCTCGTCCTAAAGTTGCGAAATCTATGAACTTCAGTAGTAGAGATTCTGTACTGCCAAGAAGTTTCAAACGACCAAAAGCATTGTCAGATAGAGCGCAATTCAAAGATTATGATTAGAACTTACAACTAAAAATTTACAGTGGAGTAACAGGGTAAAAAAGTGACTCAAGAGAGCACAGTCGCAGAAACGGCAAAAGAGAGAATTAAACGAAAGAAAAAGGAAAAAGCTAATGAAGCACCATCCACAGCTGAAGAGGCTTCAATTATGGAGGAAACAGAAGTCCTAGAGATTTATCCCTACAGCAAAGTGAAATCAAAGTGGATAGCTCAAAGCACAGTAAAAATCAAGGTGCCGCATGTTGGGATAGAGCTTCGTAATATCGTCTATAGTATTTCCAAGGATCATAGAGTAAAAGTGCAGCCTCCCTTTAGATATTACAAATTTGCTGAAGAGCTTGATAAAGCTGATGCCTATGTTGAAAGCATTAAATTCTTGAATAGACCAACCTGGAAAGAAGCTGTTAAAAAGATCAAAAAAGAAGCCCTAGATCATCATAGAAATGAGCTTCCTGAGATAGAAAATTCTTCAGAGAGTAAATAGCAAAAGCTGATTGCTATTTTTTGGGCATTCGTACAGAAATAAATCCTTCTGATCATCGAATCTTAGCTCTAAAGATTCCTGAAGTTTTTGTAGCATTTCATTATCAGTTAGCATGATAGATGTCTTAGTTCTCTTTGGGTTCTTCGTCTTTATTTTCCTCAAAGTGAAATACCTTCTTTGGGACTAGATACCCTTCAATCGTAGAGAGTCTTTGGCTTGTTTCATGTTTAAAGTCATCGATTCTTTGATTGATGTTTTTAACTTCAACTTCCATGGCAGTTAAACGGTTTTCTATGCCATTAAAGCGTGTGTTATTTTCTTTTTGATGAGACTCCATTTTTGTATCAGTGTCTTTCTTATTTGCGTCTATTTTGTTCATCATGTAGATAAACCCACCAATGAAAACTCCTATAACAGTAAGTGCTTGCGTCCAGTCCATGATTATCATCCATTGTTTTCGTCTAATTCTCATTTTATCCCTTTGTAGCTTTACCAGCAAATATAAATCCAGTAAACAGCAAGCGTTGAATTTTTATGAAACGAAGGTCTAAAATATTTTTGATTTTGAACGATTTCATTCAATGATTCCGTGCAGAGTATGTTATAATAAAGGTAAGAGGATAAACAAGATGACAGCCATATTAAGTCTACAATCAAACACTATTTACTTTGAACAATTTGTCAGACAGCAGCTTGAAACGCAGGAAGCTGAAATGCGAGATCAATTGAAACTTCAAGAATCTGAGGTTCGTGATGTAAAGGCCAGCAAGATAAAGAATGATGGGATAGTAGAAGAACTCAGGCCATTATGCGAGGAACTTCCTCCTGATGCGTTGGACCCTGTGACTATGGAGCCTTTTAATCTGGACAACATCCCAGGAGTGTTTAAATGTGGGCATGTTTTAAATAGAGAAACAATCAGATCGCTTGTATCAAGTAGACAAACAGTAGATCAAGGCAATGGAATAGGCTGCCCAGTTTGTAAAAGCAGAATATATAAAAATGAAATATCAGAGTGCGTTCCATTAGAGGGAGTAGTCGAGCATCTACAAAAAATAACAAAAGTATTTAAAGAAATAAGCAAGAAAGAAAATGTCAATGCAGGATAGATTAAACCGCCTCTATGAAATGGAATCCGGTGGCCGTAAAAAAATAGAAGAAGACTCTTTAAAAAGTCTACAAGATCTCACCATTTTTCTCATGAAAATCCCTATTGAGCCTTAAGAGTGTAGAACTTCATGACTTGCCCTTGGCGCATCAGAAGAAGAATTCGTTCTCCTGGCTTCACATTCTGGAGAGATTCATTAAACTCAGTGACAGTGGCGACCTTTTGATGATTTACGGCCATCACGAGGAATCCTGGTTTGATCCCTGCTTGATCGGCAGGTGTATTTGGTTCAACCGTAACAACAACGACTCCTTTGTCCTCTTGATTGAATTTGTACTGTTGAATGTTATGATTCGTGAGGTTGTCAACAGAGAATCCAAGGTACTGGGAAGCGGTTGTGCTAGACACTAAGGTATTTGCCCCGAAGGTTCCCAAAGTAACCGGTAGATTCATTGTTTTACCATTGCGATTGATTGTAAGATTCACCTTAGTGCCTGGAGGAAGAAGTACAACATCATTGCGCAACTGTCCAGGTCCTTTCACAGGCATTTCGTTCATCTTTGTGATAATGTCACCTTGTTGGAGCCCTGCTTCTTCGGCAGGAGATCCTTCAACGATATCGACAACAAGTGCTCCTTGAGTAGTACTTGTTCTAAACGCTTCAGCAAGGTCGCTATCGATAGGTTGCAGTGACACTCCTAGGAACCCCCGAGTGACTACACCATTTTCAACTAGCTGCTCTTTGATATTCACCAAAATATTGCTCGGAATGGCAAAACCAATTCCCATGTAGCCTCCTGATTGGGAAACAATCGCAGTGTTCATGCCCACAACTTTTTTATCGAGGTCAATTAGAGGCCCACCGGAATTCCCTGGGTTAATGGCTGCATCTGTCTGAATGAAATCTTCGTAGTCCGTAATTTGGAGTCCTTGACGTCCTTTTGCGCTGATAATTCCAGCAGAAACACTTGCTTCTAAAGAGAAAGGGTTTCCAATTGCAACAACCCATTCACCAACTTCTAAATCATCAGAGTCTCCTAATTCCAAAGAGGGATAATTATTTCCATATGTATCATCAAGTTTAATCACTGCAATATCGGTATGGCTATCTCCACCGATGTAAGTTGCCGATACTTGACGGTTTGTACCATCTTGAAGTGATACAGTTAGCTTTTTTGCCCCTCTCACGACATGAAGGTTGGTCATAATATGGCCTTCTTTCGAAATAATAAACCCTGAACCTTGGCTTACTTGAGGTTGTTGGGAACGTTTTGGAGGTCCACCAAAAAAGTGATTAAAGAAGTCATCATTGAACATTTGGTTAGATTCATTGTTCATTCCTCCTTCTGCTCTGATAAAGACCACAGAAGGAATACATCCTTTGGCAACTTCAATGAACGGCTGCGAAAAAGTTTTTCCTGGGGTATTTTTATAACTTGGATACCGCTTACCGTAAGCTATGGAGTCACTTGCTCCCGTTTCTTTCCCTTCAATTTGTGTAGAAAGTAAGCAGATAATTAAAACAATTCCAGATAAAAAATGACGCATTCTTAAACTCCTAAATTAATTTCTGAGCTTAACTCAAAGAGTATTTTTTAGAAAACCCTAAGGACTCATTTTTCTGCGGCTCGCTTAAGTCAAATAGACAATTTATTCTTAAACGGGTCCTATAATAACGTAAATTCAATTTTAAAATATCATATAGTCAGAAACTTAAGTGGTAATTTTTCGACGTTAATCGACATTTTTTTTTACTTGTAAAAAGTAGGCCGTTAACCCAGCAATTAAATTGGCTAAAAAATTGGTTGGAGAGAGGTGTCTAGAGTGTTTAATATTGAGAAATATTTTTGAGCTGATCAAAGATTGTCTGAATGATAGTACGCTTACAAAGCATGATTTTGTCATAAATATTTATTAGGAGGAATAGGTTGTGTTGAGAAATTTACTTTAACCATTGGAGAGCCGCGATAAAATGAAGGAATGCCTTGAACCTTGATGCTAACTTCTCGAACCGAGAAAACAATCGTCTATAATGTTTGAGGAAGCCAAATAAACATTCGATTTTGTGTCGTTCTTTATATATGTCTTTATCATGCTCTCGATGATCAATGCGATTTTTCTTTGAGGGAATGATGGCAACAGCTCCGATGCTCTTTACATGATCAATGATTGCATTGCTGTCGTAGCCTTTGTAATCCCTACCTTTGAGCAAAGGAATAGCTTGATGACAATCAGCTGCTTGACCACCTGTTAAAATAAAATCAAGTGGATTACCTAATGCATCACAGATACTATGGATTTTAGTCGTAAAACCTCCGCAGGACCGACCTAAGGCCTGCTCGTCTTGACCTCCGGTTTTTTTTTATTGGCTCCTGCGGCACAGGCATGAGCGCGGAGGACTGTACTGTCGATCATAATATATTCCATGTCTGGATCATTTGAAAAATAGTAGAGCATCTTGTACCACACACCATGTTCAGCCCAGTCTGCAAAACGATGATAGACGGCATTCTAGTCTCCATATTCCTTTGGTAGCAAACGCCATTGTGCTCCACTCTTGGCAATCCAAAATACAGCCTCTACAAAGCAACGAGTTTTCTCTTTGTTATTTGTATGTATTTTGGGGTAATTACTCAGATATTCGTAAAGTTTCGACCAGGCGTGGTCATTTATTTTATGCGGGTATAGCATATAGATCTCCTTCTTCAGGAAGTCAGCTTGCACCATTTATGGAAATTTCTCAACACAACCTAACATACCCGAGATAAAACAGAGTCTTTGTACTCGTCTTGGAGATCTCCGAAGCTAAGACTTTTCTCCTGTTAGCTCTTCATAGACACACTTGGCATAGTCTCTTATTTCTTGCCACTTTTCACAGGCAATAATTTCACTATCATTAATACCATACCCTGGATCATCTGGCCTATTAGGATCTTTTTTGAAATTTTTGATCATTTCAGAGAGCTTCTTGAGCATAGAGCATTGCTTCATTGTCACATCAAGCTTGTTATCTTCAGCACCACGTATCACTGTCACCACATCACATAGATACCTAGAACACGTTTTCATGCAATTTTCTTCATCGTATAGAGGAAACTCTTTCCTAACCCAAAAACGCTCTTGGTATCCCTGGTTAGATACTGTCCAAATTTCTAAATACATGTTGATCAGGTAATGATAAAGACTCGTCTCAGGAATAGTCTGACGGCTTTTAAATTGTTCAATTAGGAAGGTTGGGTAGATTTTTTTCTCTTCTGCACGAATCTCTTCTGTTGTTGCGTCTCTTTGCTTTATCTCAGGGCGCTTTGCTCTTGGAGGACGCGATCTTTCCCATTCATCGAGGTCTTCTCCGGTGATCTCTTCATAAACGAGCTTGGCGTAGGCTTGGATCTTATGCCACCTATAGTCAGCAATGATTGCAGAATCGTTAAAGCCGTATCCAGAATCGTCTGGTGTATCACCATCCCCATCAAAATCATCGACTATATCATATAGCTTCTGCAGCATCTCGCGTTGCTTGGGTGTCATAGAAATTCTTTCAGCATCATTAGCCAAAAGAACAGCCTCTCCATTAGATAGAAAAGTTTCAAGCGTTTCCATATAGTTATCTGCATGCAACATAGGAGGCTCTTGCCTTACCCAGAAGCGCTCTTGGTATTCTGCGTTGGAAATTTTCCAGATTGCTGTGCATAGAGGGTAGAAATCTGTAATCTTTGTGCGTGGTTGTTCATTAATCTCTGGAGTTAATTCAATAATTTTTTCAGCTATGAATAAAGGGTAAAATTCCCTAAGTTCCTTTTTCTCTTCTTCTTCCAACTTATCAGGCTCAGGTATCATTATTCCCACCCCTTAAATTGATATTCGCTCAATGGAATATGTGTTAGTGCTTGATTTTCCTTGTTAAGAGCATCTGCTCTAACCCATCTATCATCAATTGTACGTTTTAAATTTCCCTTTGTTTGAACCACATAATGCGTTTGTTGCCTCATCGTACCATTCATCTGTTTACCCTCAATAATTGCAGTCACTGGATTCTCGTTACGCAGACCTGAGCAGATTCTGATGAGGATGTTTTCTTTGTATATGGTCCCAGGTTTTCTAAAAACAATACCTGCATTTTTCTTTGCAAACTCTGCTACATATTGAGCAGGAAAATACTTTGGATTCTCAAAAGACTTAAATCCAGAATAGTCCAAGACCCTGCGAATCTGAAGTTCTGATAAATTTTGGGATCCAAACTCTCTTGTCAGGGAACCATAAAATTTTTTTGGTGTTTTAGCTATTCGCTTAAGATGATCAATCTTTGGGCTTGCAGCCTTCCACCACTCAAGCTTTGGACCTTTTTTAACGTATAACATCTCGAAGGGTTTTATATAGGCGATTTCTCTACCAGCAAGATTCTCAACAGTTTTATCACTTACAAATCCACATCGCAGAGCGCGGTTTTCTAGTAGCTGCATGCCTGCTTCATTTCTTGATATAGAAAGATTCAGGGCCCTATCCTGCAGTGGGCTAGTGGCTCTCATAGGCTTCAGCGCTCTAAACGCTATAGGTATTGACCCTGCGACGGCTCCTCCACCAAAACCAAACGCTACCCCAGAGATTTTATTTGTTCCATGAACTTCTGCCATAACAAGGCCTACTACGCCGCCTTCACTGGCCATTCCGAGGATGCTGATGCCTTCTGCGACTCTGGCCACTCTGCCAATGCCTCCAAGAGAGATTACCTCACCAACGAACTCTCCAGCTTTTGCAACGAAAGAATGAGGATCCTTGATATGTACAAGCTTGTCATACTTGAATAGAGCATTGTTGGAGAATTTTCTAAGGTGCTTTTTTGGACATTCTGCTCCTGGGATATCAGACATATCTGGAAGCATTAAAGTGCAGATGCCTCGTAGAACTTTAGTACTACCTTTTGGAACGCTTTTTGTGAAGTCATTAACGGCAACATTTTTTACGGAATTTGCGGCTCTCATTACAAATTTTGACTGTCGTTCTGCATCGATCAAGGCAAATTCCATAGAACCAGAAAATCTTGCTACTTGCATTTGCCTTTGAGGAATAATTACTCGTGGAAGTTCGTTGTTTCGACCAAGATGATTGAGGTCTGTCGGAGGCAGCTGTACTCCATTAGCAACACCATTTCCAAATACTTTACCATAATTTAGCGCTCTAGAGGGTGCTTTTTGTGCTACTGTCTTTTTTTCAAGAATCTTTGCTATGACTTGCTGGTGATGATCTTGAAGTTGTTCCCATCCGTATTTAGGTATTGGTATTGCTTTTACTGGAGCTTCTTTTGGAAGATAGCGATCACTAAGGTTAAGAGCTTTCATTTTATAGAGGTCCATATTGGCTACTGTTATTTCTCCAGTAAATCCTATCTTTTTTAAGAAGTTTGTTGTTTTATCGAGTCCTTTTTTTGGAAGTCTCCATGCTTTATAGAAGACGCCATGCTCTTTAGGATCCTTTGCTGTTGGAGTCATATCGCGTGCTATACGATTTATGTCTCCTTTGGTCAAGCCAGTTTTTTCTAGTGGCGTTATAGAGAGATCTCCAAGCTGTGTGAGGTATTGTTCTACTTTTTTCTGATTTTGTATGCGAGTTTTTTGGATCTTTTGGTGGTTTTTAGAAGCGTCATTTCCAGAGAATTGCGGCTTTTCTAGCTTTGGCCTTTCTGGAATGTTATCTACGTGTGTTCCTTGAGAGACAAGCTGCTCTTGGGCTGCATAACAGCGCATCTCTAGGTTTTTTGAAATGACTTCAAAATGAGACCAAGCTCCAGAGATAAGGTTCGCATCTCCTGCTGTTTTGTATTTTCCAAGACTCTGTTTTTGCCCTTGCATATCGAAATAGGCCACATGATGGTTCTTGGTCTTTTTTGATGATTTAGCAAAAGGAGCTTTTAGCTCTGGCGTTGGAGGGATTATGTGTTTGGGAGCGCTAGCCTCAGCTTGTGCTTGAATATTGCTTGATATCTTCTTTTGTAGTTTAGAGATTTCATTACTTGTGTTGCTTATGAATTGGTCAACAACAGCTTTTTCTCCACTGGCTTTTTTAAGATTCTTATTGGCGCTTTTTGTTTTTTTCTCTGCTTTTATTTCTTTCCTTGGTCCAAATACTTTGCGCTCTATAGCGAGCTTTTTATCGTATTTTTTCTGAGCTTCTTTAACACCAGCTTCTTTCTCTATCAGTGTATTTGCGGCGCTTCCAAACTCTGAGTAATGGGGGTTATTTAGTTTCTCAGTAACTTTCTTTAATGCGAGATTGTTTTGCTTTTGTTCTTCCACTAGTCTTAAGTAAAGGGCCTGGTCGTGCATCTCTATTTCTTGTGATGGCTTGCTAATATTAGGGTCTTTTGCCGCAGTTTCGTCACTTAAGGTTTGCTTGGGAGCTTTTTTGAACTTTTTGTCTACGTACTGATTGATGTAGTGAGATTGCATGTCGCTATTTGTTAAAAGTGCCCGTGCAATGCGCATCTCTAGCGATGTTTTTTCATCAGTCTCTGGAAGCTGATTCACTGCTTCAGCTACGCTACAACTGAGTATTTGGCAGATGAGCTTCTTTTTATCTTTGGTTAATACGCCTTTGAGTACAGATCCGCTTAAGTTTCTAAGAGCGCTTTCAGATTTTTCTGTTTTTTCTGACTTAGTCACAAGGTCGAGTAAATCTACTCCTAAAGCTGTTCCAAGGTCCCAAGTGTTGCCCCCAAGAGTGCTTCCAAGTCCAACACCCCCAAATATTTTGAGAACTTGTATTCTCTTGTCTCTTCCTTCAGGGTCGATCTTATTGCCAAGAGAGTTCATTATTGTTTGAGCGGCTTTCCCAATAACGAAGCTTGGATTGCCCGTTACAAAAGATAATCCCCCAGAGATTGCAGTACCACATAGGTCATCTTTTAGCTCATTTTTGTGTTTTGTTTTAAGAGCGATGTCTCTTTGCTGTTGCTGTTGAGCGTAGTGCTTTGCTGTTGTCCATAAAGTGATTGCATTGTTTAGCTCTTCACAACCAGGTACACGTCGATCTATGTAGTCAATTTCGTTGAGATAGATTTTTATTTCTTCGATGTCTTGCTTTAGCCATTCTTCTATCAAAAGGCTGCTAAATATCCCCTTCAAGGTATCTATGCAACGGGGGAATACCCTGGGAAAGATAGGGAACTCTCGAAGGCAGGTGTCGCGAGTCTCGAGTTGAAACGCATTGCCAATTTTTTGTCCGGATTTACTCAAAGATTTAAGAAACTGTCCTTTGAGGCCGTATTCTTCTTCAAGAATTTGGCTGAGTTCTTCAATCAGTTGGTCAGTCGGAGAATAGATGGTTGAAAAATCCCATGATCCATTGTCATCATCCTTTATTGGTTCGGTTGTATAGATATTGCAGACATCATCATAAGTAACAAATCCCCTGGCTAAAGATTCTCCTGCAGAATTTACCAAGGTTTCTCCACCACGCAGGCCACGGAAAAAATCTATGAAGACTTTCTGGAAGTGATCGTCTTCTTGCTTCCCTGGAGTGAAAAAATAGCTACCTTGGATTTTTTTGTTGATTTGTGTTTGTAGGATTCGGATGTGTTTATTGTTGGCAGTTAGTCTTTTTTGAGGTTCATGTGATCTACCAGCAAACAGTTTTTGGTATTTTGCTTTTGGGAGCCTTAAAGGTAATGGTCTTGAAAGCGGAGAAGTGGATGAGGAGCTTTCTAAAGAGCTATAACCACATGAGTGGTCACTAGAGGGGGCTTGGAGGTTTTGCGGCGTTTTAAAATGTGTCGAGGGCTGTACATTTAGCACAAATGACCTACCTTTCTATTAATGTAAGTATCGTCAAGGAGTTTACTACACGCATTTTTTAAAGTCAAAGTGGCTGTCATTTAGACATGACAATCAATGGCACAAAAAGCTTCAAGAGGGGTTATTAACTATCCTCATGTTATTCCTCCTAATAAATATTTATGACAAAACCATGCCTTATAAACGTGCTCTCATTGATACAATCTTTAATTACCACTTAAGTTTCTGACTATGTGGTATTTTAAAATCAAACTCACGTTAAATAGGTTCGATTTTTAGGCCCGGATTTTCATTTTTTAAGAGCGTATCACCAGCAAATGTGGCCTTGATTCCACTCGAGGGATCAAGCTTCTCTTTAACAGTTTTTTTCACCTCTTCTTTAGTGACACTTAAAAGGTGATCACGGAACTCTTCTCGAGATTGCTTGGTTTGGCCTTCGCGGAAGTAAGAATAGGCAACACTTGCTCGGCTACCTGGAGAAATGGGAGAGTCAGCATCCTGGAGAATTCCAAGCTTTGCTTCGGTGAGATCTCGCTCAGTGAATTTTCCCTTGGCGATTTGAGTAATTCCTTCGAGAAAGGTCTCAAATGTTGAGGAGATGTGAGGGTCTCTATAGGAATAGAGGTAGTAGCTTCCTGTTAGGGGATTATAATTCGCACCGCCGCCGTAGGCCCCTCCCTGCTCCCTTAGTTTTTTATGGAGAAAGGTATTCTCCATAATGTCGGTGGATACCGATAGAACTGGTGAGTGGGTGACTGTTTTCATTCCTAGAGAAGAAAATGCAACGGGTGATGAGATGGTGCGGGCTTCTGATGTTCCTGAGCTGGGGAGTGAATAACCTTCCCAAGGTATAAAGGGTTTTGAGGGGAGGCTCGAGAGATCGAAAAACTTTTCTTTGGATAGCATTTTGTACTGATCCTTATCGCAGCTAAGAATTAGGTGAGGCGACGTAAAATGAAATAAACTTCCTCTTAGTTGCAAAAATCTTTCAATGAGATAGGGGAGGTGCTTATCGATGTCCTTAGCAATTTTTCTAACGAACTGAAAATATGAAAGGCCATTTAGTGCGTCGCTAATAAAGGGTGTCAAAGAGAATATTCTATTTGAGCGTTGAATGGCATAAGTCATGGCACTTTTAGTGAGACGGTTCTCAAGGGAGGTGTGAATTTGGAGGATCAATTCTTTGATCCGGCCTTTATCTTTCAAATCGGGAGTCATACAAACATCTGAAAAGAGTGAAAATAGTTTTGAAAGATTTCGATTAAGGACCTTTCCCTTGAATCCAAAAGCGGGTCTTAGATGATTTGGATTATCGATCTGTGGATAAAGGCTTAAGGATGTTCCAAAGTCTCCTAGGTACAAGTTGATATAGTCAAGGTTAGCGCGGTAATCTCTTCCTCCTGATCCAAGTTCTGGGAGAATGGAAATCAATAGCTGAAGGTATGGAAGGTCTTCATACGCTATCTGCGGAAGGTCAAAAAGCATTCGTGCATAAACGATATGATTGGTAAAACACTCGTGGTGAAAGATAGTAAGCTGTTCAATTTTCTCATGTTCGAGATAAAAATCTGTGACTTCCTTAGGGACGTCTTCCATGCTAATTTTAGGGAGACAATCAAGGGATTGGGATTCTATTTTTTCTTGATATTTCTCTAAAGCTTTGGTCTGTTTTTTAATTGCATCGTGGTCTTTTTTTGTGAGCGTTTGTTCGATCGTTTTGAGGCGTTTTTTTTCTTCCTCTTGTTCTCTCTTTTCTAGGGTGTTATCGGGAGAAAAAATGTGGGTCAAAAAGTGGGGGTTGTCGAGGAAATATTTCCGGATGATTTTCGGAAGAAAATTTGGATCTTTGACGAGAAGGCTCAGTTTTTTAAATTGGCTGTAAACCGTTAAGGCATTTTCAGCGGGGCATCCATGTTGCATGGCAAGAATGGAGCGCATAAAGAGAGTTAGCCCGAAGGGACCGTAGTCTCCTGTAATTTCTAATCGAGAAAACTCTAATTGATGAATTGCCGCTTCAATTTGCGTTGATTTGATCTTTAGATTCTCTAGAGTATCTAAAACGACTTGCTTGAGCTTCTCAGCACTGCCAGCGCCGCAACCACGACAAATAATAACGTAGGGGATTTCACTCATGTCGGTATCAAGGTACCCATCGGCTTGGGTGCAGAGCTTTGATTTTAGAAGTGCATGCTTTAGGGGAGAGGCATCGGTTTCCATCAAAATCGAGTCGATGAGCGCAAGTGCAAGTGCGTCTTCTTGATTGTCTATTGAGCAGGTGAGCCAAGAAAATGATACGAACTGTTGGCCATTTTCTCCAGGATATTTCCCTTCACGCGTTTGCGGTTTTTTGAACCGTTTTTGTTTGGGTATCTTTTCAAGAGGGGGAAGTTCTTTCACGTCTTTAAGAGCATTTTTTGCAACAAAGTCTAAATGGTTTTCAAGGGAGAGATTTCCATAAAAGAAGAAGACGCAGCGGCTAGGGTGATAGTGAGTCGCATGGAATGCTTTGAGCTGTTCCCAAGTTAAATTAGGAATCTCTTCCGGTTCTCCCCCTGAGTTAAACGAATAGGTTAAATCAGGGGTTAAATACTTTGTTAGTTCGTGCCAAAGTCTTGTTTCAGGATTGGAGAGGCTTCCTTTCATCTCATTATAGACCACGCCCTTGTGTGTGAGGTCTGTATCCAGTTCAAGTCTGTGTCCTTCTTGCAAAAAACTCATTTCTTTGAGTTCGGGATAAAAGACAGCATCAAGGTAAACTTCAAGAAGATTGTAGAAGTCTTTTTCTACCTGAGAAGCGGCGGGATAACAGGTAAAATCGGCTCCTGTCATCGCATTCATAAAGGTGTTTAAGCTACGACGGGCCATGGAGAAAAAAGGATCCTTCACAGGGAATTTCTTGGAACCACATAGCACCGTGTGTTCTAAAATATGAGCGACGCCAGTCGAGTCATTCGGAAGCGTTTGAAAGGATAAACAAAAAAGATTTTCAGGATCATCAGCCTCTAAATGAACCACCCTTGCACCGGTAGGTTCATGTGTTAGCTCATAGAGAACCATTTGAAGTTCTTCTAGAGGAAAAATTTTGGTGTAAACATAATCGCGGTATCGATCGCCAATTGTCTTTGATGTTGCATTTTTCATTCCCCCATTATACTTAAAACACATTATATTTGCTTCAAAATTTTTTGAGCACAGAGTTCTGCTGTCATTTTTTCAGTGTTGCAAATAACATCAGGCTCTTTTTGAAGATCGTAGGGAACATTGATTCCAGCAAGTTTGATGTCTTCACCCATTTCAAGCTTTTCTATAGACCTTACTCTTTCTTTTCTTGGCCGCAGATACTCTTATGAGATTCCAGGATTGAAATGATAAGAAAAAGGCTTTTTAATTATTACGTTTCAACTGGGATTCTCATCGAAAAGCAAATTGAAATGGAATAAGCATAATTAAAATGCATTAGGGGGAACTCTTAGAAAATAAATCTATGTCCTCTTCCGCTTTTAGATAATTTGTCAAAATCATAGTTTTCTATGGCTTTGTTGTATAAATAGCTGCGGATAAGATAATTTTTTATTTAGGATCAGAAAAAATCTTCATTAGCTCTTTCTGATCACCATTGAAGAGAGTGAAAAGTAAATGAATTAGTTATTAAGACGACGCTGCTTTTTTTTGAGAGCACGTTCTTGCTTTTCTTTCTTTAGTAAGCGCTCAAAGAAGTGTGTTTCCTTAGCGATTACCCCCGCCAAAAAAAAGAGGCCTATCAAGTTAGGAAATGCCATAAGACCATTCATCATATTTGCAAATCCCCAAATGAGTTTGAGGCCAAGAACTGCACCTGGAACAACAACCAAGGTATAAATAACGCGGTACAGTTTCGTCACTCGGTATCCAAAAAAATACTCAAGACACTTTTCCCCATAGTATGCCCACCCAAGTATTGTGGAGTAAGCAAAGGGGATAAGGGCAATTGTAACAATAAGCCCCCCGTAAGGAATAACACTATCAAAAGCTCTAAGAGCCATCGCAGAGCCATCAAGCATTTTTCCATCCGGTCCTGGTTCGCCAAGAACGCCTGAAACAGCGATCACTAGCCCAGTAATTGTACAGACAATCCCCGTTGTGATAAACACACTACACATTGAAACTAAAGCTTGTCTTCCAGGAGTGTCTGTCTTTGCTGCAGCCGCTGCAATCGGAGAGCTGCCTAGCCCTGCTTCACTTGAAAATACTCCGCGGGAAATTCCCATTTGTACCGCCATCATTATCGTAGCGCCGGCGAATCCTCCAACGGCTGCCTGTCCCTGGAATGCTGATCGAAAAATAAGAGCAAAGGCTGCAGGAATTTCTTCAATCCTCAAAATAATGATGACAATCCCTCCAATAATATAAAAGGCTGCCATAGCAGGGACCAAGATGCCAGCAACCTTTCCAATACTCTTAATCCCCCCAATCAAAGCACCTCCCACAAGAACCATAAGACCTAGGCCCGACCAAATTGGAGTAATATTAAACAGATCTTGAAGGGCAAGAGAAACTGAGTTTGCCTGAACCATATTCCCTGTTCCTATCGCCGTAATAGCGCCAAGAATGGCAAATACTGCTGCAAGCCACTTCCATTTCAACCCTTTTTGAAGGTAATACATGGGTCCACCACACATTTCACCCAACTCATCGGTTTCCCGATACTTAATCGCGAGAATTGCCTCTCCATATTTGGTAGCCATTCCAAAAAGAGCGGCTCCCCACATCCAAATGAGGGCTCCCATCCCACCAATTGCAATCGCTGTAGCAACGCCTGTAATACTACCGATACCAATGGTGGCTGCCAAGGCTGTCATTAGAGCTTGAAAATGACTGATGTCACCTTCCGCATCGTCATCATGGCGACTAAACGCCAGCTTATGAGCATAGATGAGATAACGAAACTGAATCGCCCGGGTACGAATCGTTAGATAGATCCCTACAAAGACCAGAAGAATGAGTAAAGGAGGGCCCCAAATACAGCCATTAAGGATATCAATAATATATTGCAGTTTTTCCATGGATCTATTAGTCTGTTCTCAAAAAGGTCTCCGTAACACTATATACGGTCCCTCCATTCTTTTCCATTTCATAATTTATCTCCTGCACGACTTCAAACGCAGGAAGATAAACACTCTCGAGTCTCGATAGTAAAAAAGGCAAGGAGCTCTACTCTTTTTACAAAGAAGTAAAAGTTTTTGACGAATGCTATCCATAATATTTATACTTATGCTAGCCTTAAAGTTTATTAGGAAAGAATAATGTCATTTTTAACGCCCCTTACAACCCCTGGAAATATTCATTCAAGTCTTCCTTTGAATACAAAAGGGAAAAAGAGTGTCTCTGAGCTTCGTCGCACTGCAGAACATATCATTAGTGGGGAGGACGATCGCCTGATTGTCATTGCAGGCCCTTGCTCGATACACGATGTCGATATCGCAATCGAATACGCCACCCGATTTAAAGAGCTTTCAAATAAAGTAAAAGAACGCATTTTCCTCATTATGCGAGTTTTCTTAGAAAAACCCCGGACACAGTTTGGGTGGAAAGGTTTCCTTTATGATCCCCTTCTTGATGGAAGCTACGAAATAGAAAAAGGACTTTTTACATCCCGAGAACTTCTTTTAAAACTTAATGAAATGGAGATCCCCATCGCTACGGAGTTTCTCGATCCCGCCTTAACTCCCTATAATGAAGATTTAGTGACGTGGGGGGTAATTGGTGCAAGAACCTCTACTTCTCAGATCCATCGTCAAATGGCATCTCATCTTCCCATGCCAATGGGCTTCAAAAATGAAACCGATGGCAACCTTGATAATGCAATATGCGGGGCCCTTGCAGCACGCCATCCACAAGCTTCCATAGGGATTAATTCTGAGGGGCAAATCTGTTCTCTAAAAACTTCGGGAAACCCTCATACTCACCTTGTTCTGAGGGGATCTCAAAATGCCTCCAACTACGACCATCTAGCGATTTCAGAAGCAGTCCATAAACAACGCCTCTATGGTCTCAACTCTCGCCTTATGATTGATTGTGCCCATGGAAACTCTCAAAAAGACCCAAAAAAGCAACAACTTGCCTTCTGCTCAATATTGGAGCAAATTAGAGAAGGAAACCATCTCATTATGGGGATGATGCTCGAGAGCCATCTTCAAGGGGGTAATGCTCTTTCGATCACAGACCCCTGCCTTGACTGGAAAACAACAGAGGAGCTCATCCTCTGGGCTTACCAATCTCTCCCTACCCATCATCTTATTCGCTGATAAAAAAGATCTTTCCGATACAAGGACAGTGAAAGTCGATTGATCGAACATTCCCGTCCACTCTATGCGTGAACCGTATTCGTCCTTAACATTCTTTTTAATAGGAAAGTGCTTAAAAATTCTGTAATTAGATATAAAAAGGGCTCCAAAAGGAGCCCTTTAATTTACCATGTTAGGGTAGAAGAGGATTGATACTCGGTCACGCGAGTTTCAAAGAAGTTCTTCTCCTTTCCTAAATCGATGGTTTCGCTCATCCAAGGAAAAGGGTTTTTGGAGTTGTACTGGGTTTTAAGTCCAATGCGCTCTAGGCGGCGGTCTGCGATGTATTGTGTATACTCGCGGAACATCGGTGCGGTAAGACCCAGGATTCCTTTAGGAAGACACTCTTCTGCATAACAGATCTCAAGCTCTACAGCTTCGCAGATTTTCCCTATCGTGTAGTCCTGAAAATCTGGGGACCAAAGCTCGGGGTTTTCTTCTTTGATTCCATTAATTAGATCGATCCCAAAGTTTAAGTGGATTGTCTCATCACGCAAGATATATTGGAACTGTTCTCCGATTCCAGTCATCTTATTTTGACGATGTAGAGAAAGGATCATTGCAAAACCGCTATAAAAGAAAATCCCTTCCATAATAATGTAGAATCCAATGAGGTTTTCAAGGAACTTCTGTGCTCCTTCTAAAGTTGAAGTATCGAAGTTTCCTGCGAGGATCTCTTCAGTCAATTTCATCTCAAACTCGTCTTTATCGCGGATTGCTTTGATCTCATTGTACATATTAAAGACCTCACTCTCATCGAGATTGAGTGATTCAACGATATAGTGAAAAGTATGAGTATGGATTGCTTCTTCAAAGGCCTGACGTAATAGATACTGGCGACACTCAGGATTCGTGACGTACTTATAGATTGCAAGGGTGATATTGTTTGCCACGAGACTTTCAGCAGTACTGAAGAAACCTAGGTTTCTCATAATGAGAAGACGCTCTTCATCAGATAGCTGATTTGATTTCCAAATCTCGATATCCTTTCCCATAGGAACCTCTGTGGGCATCCAGTGATTGGCACATCCATTGAGGTAGTGTTCCCATGCCCAGTCATATTTTAGGGGCATAAGTTGGTTTACATCAACAGTTGTACAGTTGATGAGCCGCTTTGCTCTAGCTTTTGCTTTTGTATTTTCTTGCATCATTATTCTCCTTATTATTGACAGCTTTCACAACCTTCTTCAAGATTGCATACAGGGACTGCAGGCCCTGCATCTCGATCAAGCTTTATTCTAGCAGAAGGTGACTCATTCTTCATCCATCGTGGCTGAAGGCCACGTTTGTTAATATCGAGAGTTGATTTCTCGATCTGTGTGGCTCCAAGTGTGCGGCAGTAGTATGTTGTTTTTAAGCCTTTCTTCCATGCAAATAGATACATGCTATGGAGTTTTTTTCCGCTTGGCTCTGCCAGGTAAAGATTGAGCGATTGCGCTTGATCAATCCATTTCTGGCGGCGGGATCCGCATTCGATGATCCACTCAGGATCAATTTCAAAAGAGGTGAGAAATTGTTTCTTTAATTCTTCAGGGACCCGTCCGATTTCAAGAACCGATCCATCAAAGTATTTAAGATCGTCGGTCATCTCATCATCCCAGAGATTAAGCTCCTTGAGCTTATTAACAAGGTAGAAGTTAGAGAATGTAAACTCTCCTGAGAGATTTGATTTTGCATAAAGATTCTTATAATTGGGCTCAATGGATGGTGTGACCCCTGCAATATTTGCAATGGTTGCTGTAGGGGCAATTGCCATCACATTGCTATGACGCATTCCATGTTTACGGATTGACTCTCGCACTTTCTCCCAGTTCATTGAAGAAGAACGGTCCATTTCTACCTTTTCCCCTCTTTCCTTTTCTAAAAGATCAATCGTGTCGATTGGAAGAAGACCCCGTTCCCACTTCGAACCCTTATAGCTTGGATAAGGGTTTCTCTCTTTCGCTAGCTCACTAGAATAGAGAATCGCATAGTAAGAGATCATTTCCATGCTACGATCGGCAAATTCAACCGCTTCGTGGCTAGCGTAGCTAAGGCTTAAAATGTTGAGCGCATCTTGAAACCCCATGAGGCCTAGGCCAATTGCCCGATGAGCCATATTGGCATTTTTAGTCTCAGGAATCGGGTAAAAGTTTACATCAATGACATTATCAAGCATCCGGATTGCTGTTTGGATTGTTTTCGCGAGCTTTTTCTCGTCGAGACCCTTTTCTGTCACGTGCTCAGCTAGGTTGATCGAACCAAGATTACAGACTGCAGTCTCTTCTTTCGATGTGTTGAGAAGAATCTCAGTGCAAAGGTTTGAGCTGTGGACAACACCGACATGGTCTTGAGGGGAGCGAATATTCGCAGGGTCTTTGAAAGTAATCCATGGATGACCTGTTTCAAAAAGCATGCTCAGCATGTTTCTCCAGAGTTGAAGGGATTCGACCCGCTTCCAAAGGAGAATTTTTCCTTCATCAGCCATTTTTTCATACTCAAGATACCGTTTTTCAAACGCTTGTCCATATAGATCATGAAGATCACTCACTTCATTGGGAGTGAAGAGAGTCCATGTTCCATTTTCCTTCACTCGTTTCATAAAGAGGTCGGGGATCCAGTTTGCGGTATTCATGTCATGAGTACGGCGCCGTTCATCTCCAGTATTTTTTCGAAGCTCAATGAAGTCCTCAATATCGATATGCCAGGTTTCAAGGTAAGCGCACATAGCACCTTTGCGTTTTCCACCTTGATTGACAGCTACAGCCGTGTCATTTGCCACTTTAAGGAAGGGGATAATCCCCTGACTCTGTCCGTTGGTTCCTTTGATGCGGGATCCTGTTCCTCGAACATTAGACCAGTCGTTTCCAAGTCCTCCCGCCCATTTTGAGAGTTGCGCGTCATCAGAAATGGTTTTAAAAATATGCTCTAAATCGTCCATAATCGTGGAGAGATAGCAAGAGCTAAGTTGGGAGTGGGTTGTTCCTGAGTTAAACAGAGTAGGCGTTGCTGACAAATAGTCATGTTTTGAAAGAGCTTCGTAGAACTCAAGCGTGTGCTTGGTTTTATCTTTTTCATTCATCGCAAGCCCCATAGCGACACGCATCCAGAAAATTTGGGGTGTTTCTAGGCGGCGCTGGTTCTCATGAATAAAATAGCGATCATAAAGGGTTTGCAATCCCAAGTACTGAAATTTGTCATCTCGGTCTAGCTTCATCGCTTTTCCAAGAGCATCAAGGTCGAATTTGGCAAGTTCAGGAGAGATCTGGCCAAGTTTGATGCCGTTGGCAATATACTCTTTAAAGTAAACAAGATGTCTTTTTTCTAAGTCATGGTCAAGAGTGTCTATTTCAAGTGTTTCTCGATAGAGCTTACCAAGAAGAAGGCGTGCTGCAACTTTGGAAAAAATTGGATCTTTTTCGATCTTTGCTTTGGTTGATATAATGAGTGCTTGGTCAACTTCATTTTCCTTAATTCCTTCATAGAAATTGAGGATGGCACTTTCTAAAAGTTCTTCTGATTTTGCAATTTTTTCAAACCCGCGGCATGCGTGATCAAGGCGATCAAGGAGCTCAGTTTCAGTAATGGACTTTTGCTCACCATCCTGCGTTTGAAGCTCGAATTTTCTCTCGCCATCTTTTGCTTTGCGGCGCTTTTTTCTTTTTGAAGGAGCCGTTGCAGCAGTTTGCTGTCCTTTCTCTGCGCGGTAAAGGATATAGCCCTTTGCTGCTTGAAAATAGCCAGCTTCCATGAGAGCTTCTTCAACGAGGTTTTGAATATTGTGAATGTGAAGTTCATCAGTCTTTGCTAGGTGAACAGCTTCTCCAACAACTTGCTGAGAAAGGGTATTGACAATCGAAATGATGTCATCGGGAGTCTGTCCTTCAATTTGGTTTAACCGCCTAAAGATCTTTTCAATTGAGGCAGCGATCTTAATCGGATTAAAGCGTACAGGGGTCTCACTATCTCGGCGAACCACATTTATATTGCGAGGGTCATCCCCTCTTAATTCTTTGTGGTGGTCCCTGTAGATGATGTAATCACGAGCAACATCATGGTGACCATTTTTCATCAGAGCGACTTCGACAAAATCTTGGATTCCTTCAACTGTTAGGGAGACGTTTTTCGACGCTAGCTCAAAAAGCTGATCCACTACTTGATGGGTGACCTGTTTAGCAACTTCATTGAGATCATCCGTAAGGGGAATTTCTTTATCGATTTTTTTTGTGTCACGAAGCGCCGATTCAATAGCCTTAAAGATTCGCTCTTTTCGGAAAGGAACAATCGTTCCATTCCTTTTAACAACAGTGAAAGTACTTTCACCGGCCGCGATACTTCCTTCAATGATTTCTTTTTTGACGGAGCTGAGCATTTCTTTAGAACTATTGCGAGCTTTAGACTCTGATTTCACCATATTAACACCTCGATTTTGGAACAAAATTCCTAATAATTTAGATTTTCAGTAAACTAACCTATTCTACAACATCTGGTACTCTACACTCACTTTAATACACTATATATTGTAGTCAAGATCTAGAAGTCTACAAAAAACTGACACAAAAAGCAAAAAAAAAATCTGGAAATTTTCAACGCAAAGAAGACAAGTGTATTATGAATTGTAAAGTTAAGATCTTTTAATTTTTTCCAGATGAGGGATCTGTTAGGTGGTAATGTTGCAAAAAATGCGTTCTCGATGAAAAATCATTTAAAATCTATGCTTGATCTTATCGCAATCAAAGCAGGAAGAAAAAATGAATCATCAACATCCATTACAAGTGGCGCCATTATTCAGCAGGAATCATATTACTTTGCGTTCGATGGTATTTACGTTACAACCTCAGCTATAGAAATTTGGAAGAGATGATAAATGAGCGTGGATTGAGTATTGATCACACAACCATCTATCGATGGGTTCAGAAATATGGATCCGAAATCAGGAAGAAAATTAAGTCGTTTGTAGTAAAGCCTAATGATTCATGGCGTGTTGATGAAAGCTATATCAAAGTGAAAGGAAAAATGTCGACAAATGTGCTTCCTACCCTCCAGCATTCAATGTAATGAGAAGAAATAAAGGGTTTCCTGAAAAAACGAAACTTCGTCAGATCAAATACCTCAATAACTTACTAGAACAAGACCACAGATTAATTAAGAGGCAACATAGGTGTGCGATGGGATATAAGAGTCTAGAGACAGCAAGAAACACCATTGCAGGCATTGAAGCCATGCACATGATTTTCAAAGGACAAATTGATGATATCTTGGATGCAAACGCCCGAGAGATAAAAATATTTATTGAAGACCTCTTCGAGGTCAGAGGCTTAGCTGCCTAGAAAGGGGAAATCCAATAAAGTGTAAGCTCCTATTTGGAGATGAAGGTTTTTGCAACAGAACCCTAAAAAAGAATCGGCTTGTTGAAAAATGACTTATTCAACACATCCTTTTTTTAACAGAAATGATAGATCTTGGTTTTTGCAATATTCGAATCGCCAAAAACTATTTATTTTGGTAAAATAGCGACATGAAACAATTTTACCTTTTGCCTAATATCATTACTGCGTTTGGCCTTTCATGTGGTCTGTTTGTTATTTTTAAGACAAATATGACAGAGCCTGGAGTTGGAACTTACGAATTGCTTTATTCGTCAGCCCTTCTACTTCTGCTCGCTGCGTTTGCAGATTTATTAGATGGTGCCGTTGCGCGAATCATTCGGGCAGAAAGTGAATTTGGTTCAATGTTTGATTCTTTGGCTGATGCTATTTCCTTTGGGGTTGCGCCGTCAGTTCTGTTCCTAAAAAGCCTTTCACTTGAGCCAGCAACGAGTCTTTCGTTTTTTGCAGTTGTCGGAGCAATGCTCTATACGATTTGCGGAGTTCTCCGCCTTGTCCGCTTTAATGTAAAAGCACATGAGCTTAAGACAGACAAAGAGGCAAGTAATGCTTATAAAAAGAACTTTACGGGACTTCCTATTCCTGCCTCTGCAGCAGCAGCGATTTCGGTGAATCTCTTTCTCCATTCTACCTTCGCAAAAGAGTGGTTTAACTTGTCCTATGCTGTGCGGGCGATTACCCTGACATGTGTCATGATTCTTCTTGGCTATCTTATGGTGAGCAAATGGAAGTTTCCCAGCCTAAAAAGCCTTCACTTCCGGGTTCCTTCTTTCCACCTCATTCTTTTTACCGTTTTGATCGCCATCTTTATCTTCTTCGGAATTTTTTACTTCTTGCCTGTTGTGCTCGTTGTATGCTCCGTAGGTTATATCTTTATCGGATGTGTTCTCACTCTAATTCGTCTTATTGCTGGTAAAAAGGCAAAGACCCTCGTTGATTTTGAGATTGACGATGAGAAAAATTAGTCTTCGCTGTACTTATTTTTTTATTGTTGCCAACACTCATTTAAGAATTATCTATAAAAAAAAACACAACCATCCCAAGGCGTGCAATAAGGAAAATTCTACTGGAAGATAGCAACTTTCAATAGCGAAGGTGCTTTCTTTTTTGGACAACGAAATGTATCAGGAATGTGTTGAAAGGATCAGTTTTGCGCAGGATTGGTAGTACCGAAGTTAAGGTGTTCCATTGCCTTCTACCAAATGAGTTTTTATGGAGAAAATGCGAACATGGGAGCAATAAAAAGAGAAAGCTTTCTGGAGATTTATCACTTCATAGGCTTAAATAGAGTCATGGAATATTTAATTGCAGTCGTTCCGGCAGCCTTAGCCGTATTCTTTTACTTAAAGTTGCAGAAGGTGCGGGAAGAAAATATTTATTTAAAAGCTCGGGAAGAGACCTCTGCGGATATCAAATCAGCGCAAGAGAAGCTCTCTCTGGCATTTAAAGCACTGTCAAGTGAAGCCCTTGAGAAGAGTAATTTTTCATTTTTGCAGCTAGCTAAAGAGACGCTAGGGAAGTTTCAGGAGAAAGCAAAGGGAGACTTGGAGAAAAGGCAAGAATCGATCGAGCATGTTTTAAAACCGGTTCAGGAGTCGCTCGGCAGACTAGATAAGGGGATGCAGTCAATTGAAAAAGAAAGAAAAGGAGAGCAAGAGTCTTTGAAGGCTCAGCTCAGAATGATGACTGAATCAGAAAAAGAACTTAGGAAGGAAACAGCCACGTTGGTAAAGGCCCTTCGAGTACCAATCGTTAGAGGGCGCTGGGGGAAATGCAGCTCAAAAGAGTTGTTGAGCTTGCGGGAATGGTGAACCATTGTGACTTCTATGAGCAGGAGACGAGAGAATCTGGGTTAGTACGCCCTGATCTCATCGTAAAACTTCCAGGAGGTAAGCAGGTCGTTGTGGATGCAAAGACTCCTTGCGAGGCGTATTTGGAGGCGATTCAGGCTGAAGATCAAACTGTCAAAGAAAAGAAGTTTCGACACCATGCGCGGCAGGTACGGCAACACGTAATGGCTCTAGGAAAGAAAGCCTATTGGCAAAGCTTTCAGCCCACTCCCGAATTTGTGGTCCTTTTTATTCCTTCGGATAATTTTTTTAGCTCAGCACTAGAGTATGATCCCTCGTTGATTGAAGTGGGGGTTGAACAGGGGGTTGTAATTGCAACACCAACGACACTGATTGGCCTTTTGCGCGCGATTGCATACGGCTGGAAACAAGAAAATTTGTCTCTTCATGCCCAAGAGGTCAGCATGCTTGGTCATGAGCTCTATAAACGGATTACCGATATGAGTGAGCACTGGAGCAAGGTTGGCCGTACTTTAGCAAGCTCTGTGGATGCCTACAATAAGGCTGTGGGATCTCTTGAGTCGCGTGTGTTAGTTTCTGCTAGAAAATTTCAAGAGATGGGTGCAGCAGCTCGTTCGGTAGAGTTGGAGACCCTGGAAGGAATCGATCGTGTTCCTCGCGAAATTCAAGCATCTGACATGAAAAACATCTCTTGATAAGTTGGCTAAAACTAGATAGCTATTGTCAAATAACCCTTTCCTGCATAGATCTTTCTGATGTGAGTTTGTAAGAAATTCCCCAGTTTAATCCAAAACTGATGATAAACGCCGGTAAAAGGGAGTCGATTGGTACGGGCAAAAAAGGATTAATGAACGGCCATACGGCTGAAATGAGACTTCCTGAGAGCATCCCGATCCATGCACCTAGTTTAGTAACCCGTTTTGAGTAGAGTATATAAATCAGGAGAGGGCCAAACACAGCGCCTAGTCCCGACCATGCATAGAGCACAAGCTCGAAAATAGATCCAGGGCGCATAAAGGCAATGATGAAAGCAAGAAGCGCAACGGCAAGGATCCCCAACCGAGAGACTTTTAGAAGTTTTTTTTCACTCGCTTTTTTGTGAGATATCCTTTTATAAAAATCTTCGGAAAGGATCGAAGAAATGATGAGGAGCTGAGAGCTCATGACATTGACGATTGCAGCAATAATTGCGCAGAGGATAAAGCCAGCTACAAAGGGAGAGAAAGTTTCCTTAACCATCTCAATAAAGATCATCTCGGGGTCGTAGATTCCATTGGAAAAGAACGGGACAGCCACAAGACCAACAAATGTTGCGGCACACAAAGAAAGGACCATCCATGACATCCCTATGCGCTTCGACTGTTTCATTTTTGAGACATCTCGGATTCCCATAAATTTCGTGAGGATATGCGGTTGCCCAAAATACCCAAGTCCCCATCCGAGTGCCATCGAGATAATTTGAAAGAAAGTAAAACCCTTTAATGAGGGAATGAGGGAAGCTTTATCAGCAAGAACCTGTCCAATTGCAGGAAATCCTCCTACTTTGCCTAAGATTAAGAAAGGAACAACTAAAATGACTCCCAGGAGAAAAAGACCTTGAAAGAGATCTAGCCACGCTAAAGTGGTAAACCCACCGATTAGGACGTAGATAATGACAATCCCAATCCCGATGATGATTCCAAGCGAGTACTCAATTCCAAAGAGACTTTCAGCTAAAGCGCCTAATCCAACAAGGCCTGCTGCGATATAGATCGTATAAAACACGAAACAAATTCCTGCTGAAAAAAGGCGAATTTTTCCAGTGTGATCATTTAGTCTCGATTCAAAAAAGCTAGAGAGAGTGAGATTGCCCATCTTTTCAGTAAGGATACGGAGTTTGGGAGCAATCCACTGCCAATTAAGGAGCATGCAAAGGGAAAGGCCAATGGCTACCCATGCGTTGAAAAGGCCGCCAACAAAGATGATGGCAGGATAACCCATAAAAAGCCAGTTGCTCATGTCACTTGCATGGGCAGCAAGCGCTGTGAGCCATGTTCCCAGCGAGCGGTTCCCCATCAGAAATCCCGCAGCATTTGTTTGTTTTTTATATGAAAAAAAACCTACGCTCAAGGCTAGTGAAAAGTAAAGAATAATAGCTAATAGTTGAATCATGGGAAAGATTGTAGCAGAAAGTTAGAGGGATTTCAAGCTTTCGATCCACTGCGGCGAGACACCCGCTTGCTTCCGATGATTTTCATGAATTACAAAGCCTCGCGCTCGCTTTGGTACAAGAAGGGGACTCTGAGCTTCCTTCCAGGCATCCCAGTCGCTCAGCTGAGGGGATTTAAATTTTTGAAGCCACCTCCAACCAAATGAGACGTGGGCAATTTCGTCTTTTAAGATTCGCGCCATGAGTGCTCCAGCTTCCTTGTCTCCATGTTTTTCGAAAGACTGCCCATACATTGGGGCAAAATCAAGATTGGCCATTTCGAAGGTCAAACTCATCACCGAAACATATTCAATTGGGGAGCTTAGATAGGGGGTATGACACCAGAAGTGGCGGTAAAGGGGAAGATCTCCAAAACTGACACCCAATCTCTTCAGTTGCAAAAGATAGAGGCGGACATGTTCTTGTTCTTCTTTCAGAGTGTGGGCAAGCCCTCTGCGAAAATGGCTGGGAGCGTCAGGGAATTTTAGTAGGGCATAAGCCATAATTTCAACAGCAAGAAGCTCGTGTCCAGCAAAGCGGTGGAGACATGCTGCGCGGCTATCTGGCTTATGGTGATCATGAAAGGGAGGGAGTTTGTTTTCTTTTTTTACTTTTTGAAAACGGAGGTGAGTTGGGCGGGTTGGCTCATTCCATTCCATAGAGGATCCGGGTTGAAAATCTGTAAGCTTTTTGGGAGCCCACAATTTTCCGTCTAGGGTATCGGCTCCTAAAATAGAAACGGCCCACTCTCTCATCTCAAAGGAGATAGGAGGGAGGGCCGATAAAGAGGAATTAACGTCCTTCTTATTCAACTTCAAGGACGTAGTACGCAGGGAATGCGAAGCTGTTATTGGGTCTAGAAGAGACAATTAAATTGACTCGCTTCCCAATAAAGTCTTCAAGATTAACGTGCGTACTATAAACATATGCTACGGTAATATCTCGATCTTTTACGATAAAGTTACCTGGCTTGTTTTTTACAGGTTCTCTGTATGATTCCAAGATGCCTGAAACTGTCTTGCTCTTCATTTTCTGGTCTGTGTAGAAATCGTCCATTGTTTTGGCGTGGTGCATAGATGACCAGCTCAAATACATGGCTTCTTCAATGGGCTCCCAAACCTTCATCCGGTCTGTTGGAGAAAGAGCATCTTCAGAATGGTAAGCAACTTCATAGATACTGCCAGAAACTTCTTGGCCTTTACCCATATTTGATGCTTTAGCTTCCAGGAAAGAAATCTTGCGGTGCAAGTAGTCTTCCTGAATTGTATGAAGTTCCTTCTTTGCCGAAGTGACAAATGCCGGGAAGTCGTTAAAGTCATTAATAATGGTGCTGTAGTTATGTGTTACGCGCTCAATGTCGATTTCATGAAAAGCTTTACGCATTTCAGCTTGGCTGAGAAGATTTGTCGATTCTAAGAGCTGAGTAACTGCCGATTTTCGTTTGTCTTGAATAATTTTAAGCTCGGGCTTTCCAGCATACTCAACATATTCTTTAGCAATGAAAAATTGAGTGCTCTTTGGAGCCTTAATCTCCATCCATTTGTTGTTGTCATCACAAATGTTTCCGTTAACGGGATGCCCGGTGCTATAGTGTCCGATAATGGGGGCATCACGATCAGGAGAAAGGCGGACATTGACGCGATCGCCTTCAACGATATCATCAATGACAAATCCGCGGAAGATATATGCTTTTAAATCTGGTGGGGCTTCTACTGTATAGAAATCTCCTTTTTCTCCGGTCACAACAACATACTCGTCTTTGCTGAGTTCGGTAATAATGTGACTATCTAAGTCAGCAAAGGTTCGCATTCGAACGCTGCTTCCAACGATTTTTCCAGTGAAGGCTTTGAACTTTGAACCCGAATGCGCAGGGGTTGTACCAGCCGATGTAATCGATTTGTCGAGAGAGGGGGCTGCGTCTGCAAATGCGGGAGCCGAAAAAGCTCCTAACACTAGCAGTGCTAATAAAGCATAAGCTTTAGACATAATTCGTACTCCTAATAAGAAAAGTGTTCTACTTTCTCATTCTAGAGAATGACTGTTTAAATGGCCAGGATAAAGTGAAGGAACTTGCCCAGTATTAACTGTTAAGAACAGTGCGAACGTGTTCGCAGTTTTTTTCGCCACACGTACACCCGACAGGATTACCCAAAAAGACTTGATAGTGCTCATTTGCATCTAGTGGATTGGAAACAATATAGAGCTTGTCTCCTTCTTGTTTGATATCCCAGTTGCGGAAGCGTAGGTCGTCTTCGGTGACTTCTTCTTCGATCTCTTCCTTAGGAGAATCCTTTGACTCGCCTTGAATGACTTTTGCGATTTGGCAGTAAGGGCAATTACAGTGGGGCTCCGCTTTAGGAATGTTCATTTGTTCCATGTCCATTCCAAGGGCTTTGGTAATCAATGTGATTTTTTCAATGACATCAGGCGGCATTTTTGGAGTGTTTGCTTGCTCAGGGTTGTGTTGAAGAAACGAACTGATATTTTCAGCTCCTTCTACTCCATTCATCTGAAATGGAATTCCAAAGGAAAGAGAAGCATCATTTCCTTTCTCAGATGTTGGCTCAAAAGTTTTGAGAGACTCGGCTTGAGGTTCTTTCGTCTCATGGTCCACATATTGAGAGTGGGCATCAAAGATTTGCTCGATGAGCTTATCTTCGAGTCCTGGAATCTCGATCAGAGTCCCATTATGAAGGACGATGACCAGAACCTGTTTTCCTTCGATCTCTTTCATATGAAGCGTATTGATATTCTTCCATGATGTAGAGATGTAAGGAGGGATGCTTAAAATTTTATGATTGATTTTCTTCATATCATCCTCTATTTCAGATGGTTTATTAGGACCTACCCCATTATATAGATCATCCTATTCTCAGTCAACGAAAAAGCTAGCACTCATCTGACCTGACTGCTGAATGCAATTATAGTAAATTATATATAAGGTGTTTATGAATTGATGTTTTAGATCATTTTCTATTTATTGGACCTGATAATAGCTTTTGAAATCGTAAGATAGCTTGGATCAATCACCTTCAAAATTTTTGAATCTTTCTTGATAGGATTTGCTTGGCAAGAATAAAAATTCGATTATAAAGAAGGAAGGGAATGCGATTTAACGAGGTTCAGTAGGTACTGTAATTTACTGAATAATAAATGATTGAAAAGGAGCAAGCTTATGGAAAGCAAGACTTTTGTCCTGGATACAAACGTTTTACTGCATGATCCGGAAGCGATTCAGAAATTTGAGGACAACGATGTCGTAATGCCTCTAGTAGTATTAGAAGAGTTAGATAAGATGAAACGGTTCAGCAATGAACTGGGAAAGAATGCACGGCAAGTGATTCGCTTTGTTGATGAGATCAAAGGGGATATATTTAAAGGAATTAAGTTAGAAAATGGAGCAACATTTTCTGTCTTTGTCGAAGATAAATCAGTTAAAAAGGAAGGGTTTCCTCTTCCTCTGGATAGCAACAAACACCGTATTCTTTTCTGCGCATATAAATTAAAGCAGATGGGGCGAGAAGTGGTCATTATGATCTCAAAAGATTTCGTTTTAAGGATTAAAGCGGAATCGATTGGTATCAAGGCTCAGAATTATGAAAGTCTCAAGGAATCTTTCGATAACCTCTATCGAGGGTTTAGAAAGGTTGAACTCCCCAAGGGGGAGATTGATACCTTTATGACAAAAGGGTTTGTTGAGCTACCAGGCGAAGATATGATCGCAAACGAATACGTGCGCTTTCATTGCCCTGAAAAGTCAATAGCCATGGGAATTTATAACCCAAAAAAGAAGAGAGTCGAGCAGGTAAAGGGGCAGACTAAAGAGGTATGGGGAATAAAACCCCTCAATGATGAGCAAGAGTGTGCCATGGATATGCTCATGAATGACGATATCAAATTGATTACAATGGTCGGACAGGCAGGAACGGGGAAAACCTTGATGGCTCTTACGGTCGGCCTTCGCAAAACTTTTGATGAGGGGGGGTATAACCGGATTCTTATCTCAAGGCCCATTATGCCACTTGGAAAAGATATTGGATATCTTCCGGGAACAAAGGAAGAAAAGATGTATCACTGGATGCAGCCGATCTATGATAACCTCGAGTATATCTGCGAGTCAACATCAGGATCTGGGAATGCGTCAGATACAAAGCAATGGATCATGGAAAGTGAAAAGATTGAGATGGAAGCGGTTACCTTTATACGGGGGCGTTCTCTAGCTCATACCTATATCATTATTGATGAGGCGCAGAATTTGACACCCCATGAAGTGAAAACAATTGTCTCAAGAGCCGGCAAGGGGACCAAGGTGATTCTTACGGGCGATCCGACACAGATCGATAATCCTTATCTTGATAAAGACTCAAATGCTCTTACTTATGTGGTGAGTCGTTTTAAGAAGGAACCAATTTATGGTCACATCATGTTCGAGAAAACGGAGAGGTCACAGCTAGCCGCAATTGCTGCTAAAGTCCTGTAAATGGGTGGTTCACGGTTTCATTTCTAGAGTAGGGGGAATTTCCGGAAAGGAGTCCTCTCTCTGGATTATATAAAAGGTCACCGAATTTTGGGTTTCGTGACAATTTTTGCTTCGAACCAATAGAGGCTAGATAGTGTAAACACAAGTTTAAATTTGTGCTAAGCTGGTTTCTTAAACTTTCAAGGAGAGGTTTAGAGATGACCGTACCAGCGCACAGACGTCACGATATTTTCAGATCGAATTTGAAAAAAACTTGAACCTTATCTTCTAGGAAGAAGAGGGGTGTGGGGAGGGGTAGCACAAGATAATCGGCGATTTATCAACGCGGTTTTTTGGATTATTCGTACCGGAGCTCCATGGCGTGACTTACCTCCAGACTATGGGAACTGGGGAAATGTGCATCGTCGTTTTATCCGTTGGGGGAATAAAGGTGTCTGGGAACTTCTTCTGGAAAAAGTAGTGGACGATCCTGATTACGAGTGGTTAATGATCGATGCAACCCATATCAAAGTTCACTCTCACGCAGCAGGTGCACAAGGTGGCAATCAAGATATGGCTCGGACAAAAGGGGGCTCAACACGAAATTGCATTTGGCCGTGGATTCGCATGGTATGCCGGTCAGAGCGATTATTACGTCAGGTACTCAATCAGACTACCTTCAGGCCAAACACCTAATAGAGGGAATTAACGCCGATTACCTACTAGCAGATCGGGGTTATGACAGCGATGCAATCGTAACTCAAACGAACTCTCAAGGAATGAAGACGGTTACCCTTCCCAGAAAAAATAGGAAAAGCAAGAGAGCTTATGATAAGCATCTCTATAAATTGAGACATCTTGTAGAAAATGCTTTTTTACATTTGAAGCGATGGAGAGGAATTGCTACACACTATGCTAAGCATGCATCCTCTTTCTTGGCTGCGGTTCAGATCAGATGTTTGGCTTTATGGGTAGAAATCTTGACTTTTTCTTGATTGACCTTTTGTGCAAGGCTAAAGTCTAGAAACTATCAGTCGATTGATGAAGATCGTTATGAGCATACCCATTTGAGTAGAGCGATACGTACACGGTTCCATAGAGGAACCCCGTCAACAACTTTTGAAAAAGTTACAAAAGCACCTTCACCAAGCTTCTCATTCATAGTGAATGAGTCCCAGTTCTTGAAGTTTAGCAACCGCCTGAGCAGCGATTACCTTCTCTGATAGTGCGTAATTGATCGTATCAATGAGGGTGGGTGGGCCGCTAGCCAATCAGGTTACTCCAAAATGAGAGAGTCAATAATATTAAATTTTTATGAGACTGTAAGAATAACTGTGTAAATGAAAAAATGTTAAGGAAAAATAACGTTGATTTCACACAAGGATAAATCATGAATTATGATTTCGAAGAAGAATTAGATAAGTGCGCAACCATGGAAGACCTAACCGGTCAAAATGGGCTAATCCAAAAGCTCATTGGTGGAATGGTTGAGAAAATGCTCGAGAAAGAGATGGAAGGGCACTTAGGATATGAAGAGCACGCCATCAAGGGTAATAATACCGATAACAACCGGAATGGGAAAAACAAAAAAGTCATACAGAACACGCATGGACCTATAGAGATAGAAGTACCTCGAGATAGGAAAAGCGAGTTTGAGCCCAAGCTAATTAAGAAGAGGGATGGTCATATCAGCTCCTCTAATGATAAGATTATCTCAATGTATGCTCGGGGTATGACGACTCGTGATATTCAGGGGCATATTAAAGAGCTCTATGGAGCAGATATCTCTCCTGCTATGGTCTCAAATATTACTGATAAGGTATTGGAAGTTGCCGCAGAATGGCAATCGCGTCCTTTGTCAAACATTTACCCTATCATCTTTTTTGATGCGATACATTACAAAGTCAGGGAAGGAAGCAAAGTGGTAACCAAAGCCGCTTATACCTGCTTAGGAATCAATATAGAGGGTTATAAAGAGATTTTAGGGGCCTGGATAGGTGAAAGTGAGGGAGCAAAGTTGTGGCTTCAAGTATTCACTGAGTTAAAGAATCGAAGTGTAGAAGACATCCTTATTGCGTGTATGGATGGATCCAAGGGTCTGCCTGAGGCCTTGAAATCCGTATTTCCTGATACAGAAGTTCAGCTTTGTATCATCCATATGATTCGAAACTCTATCAAATATGTGCTCTCTAAACATGTCAAAGAGTTCTTAAAAGATCTCAAGGAAATTTACCAGGCCCCCACTGAGGCAAAAAGAGAAAGTCTTCTGCTTGCTCTGGGCGAAAAATGGGGAAGGAAATATGCTTTATCTGTCAAGCCTTGGATGACGCATTGGGAAAACCTGAAGACATTCTTCCAGTTTCCTGATGAGGCTCGGAGATTGGCTTACACAACGAACGCAATAGAATCACTGCATAGGCAGTTTAGAAAAGTGACAAAAAATAAGGCAGTTTCCCCCACAGACGAGTCTCTTTTAAAGATGCTATATCTGGTTTCTGATGGAGTAGAAAAGAAGTGGACAATGCCTGTAAGGGGCTGGGAAGAAGCCATCTCATATTTTGGGATAGCTTATGAAGATAGGATCTCAAAAAGAGTTGAAGCCTAATGACCGTTTACACAGTTTAGATTACACTCCCATTTTTATTGAAAGACTCTTGGTTTTCAACAATGCCTTCGCCTTCTTCTGAACGGATTTTTGCTCGCTCTCCCATGTGGGGAGGTACTCGTCTGAACTAATTGCTATTTTTATACTCATAATTTTTTATTGTAGACAAGATGCGCATTATATTGTAGAACCACAAATTAGTGTAATTTTTTTTTGAGAATACCTTGAGATGAAAAGAATTTTTAAAGTCATTATTATCACTCTCCTCATTGTTGCTGTTGGAGCGCTGACAGCAATTTTTGTCACCAAACACAACATTCCTATACTAGAGCCGAAAGGGATGATCGGTATGAAAGAGCGGGAATTGATTATCACCTGTTCTTTGTTGATGCTTATTGTGGTTATACCAGTCATGATTTTGGCCGTTGTTTTTGGGTGGAAATATCGCGAGGAAAGAGGAGCAAAACATACCCCTGATTGGGAGCATAACAGCATTGCAGAGTGTTGTTGGTGGGGGGTCCCTGTTGTAATTATTATTATTCTTGCTGTAATCACATGGAAAACCAGTCACGACCTCAACCCATTTAAGCCTATTGTGAATGGAACAAAACCAATTGAGATCCAAGCTGTAGCTCTCAATTGGAAATGGTTATTTATTTATCCTGAGCAAGGAATTGCCACAGTCAATTATGTACAATTCCCAGAAAAAACGCCGATCAATTTTGTTCTCACTGCTGAGGCCCCAATGAATTCATTTTGGATCCCTCAGCTAGGAGGGCAGATTTATGCAATGCCCGCGATGCGTACACAACTCCATCTGATTGCTGATGAGCTAGGAGAGTTTGAGGGACGCAATACAAACATCAGTGGAAAAGGGTTTGCAGGAATGATTTTTAAAGCAGTATCCAGTACGGAACAAGACTTTCAAGATTGGGTAGGGCAGGTAAAATCTTCAAGGGAAAGCCTAACTTGGGAGTCTTATAAACAGCTCGCAGAGCCAAGTCAATATGTTCCTATGGAGGTTTACGGAAAGGTGCAAACCCACCTTTTTGATCAAATATTAATGCAATACATGCCGGAAGGAAAATAGAAATGAGGTTATTTGGAAGACTCGGAATAGATGCTTTTAAACACGATTGGATCGAATATGCTGCTGATGTAACCATAGTCGGGGGAGCTATCCTCGTTATTGCTCTTCTCACTTATTATAAAAAGTGGGGATGGCTTTGGAAAGAATGGTTTACATCTGTTGATCATAAGAAAATTGGAGTTATGTATATCGTCTTTTCGGGGATTCAGCTAGCCAAAGGGCTTGTTGATGCATTGATGATGCGAGCGCAGCAAGCCGTTGCTTCAGGTGAGTGTATGGGATATCTGGGAGCAGAACACTTCCAGCAGATTTTTACGGCTCATGGGGTGACCATGATCTTTTTTGTTGGGATGGGGCTTGTATTCGGAATTATCAATTTGGTTTTGCCGATCCAAATTGGAGCCCGAGATGTGGCCTTTCCTCTCCTAAATTCGATTAGTTTCTGGCTCTTTACAGCAGGAGGACTCTATATCTTCATCTCGCTTGTAATCGGAGTCTTTGCCGGGACGGGGTGGACCGCATATCCTCCCCTTGCCGGTCTTAAATACAACCCAGGAGTTGGGGTAGACTATTGGATCTGGAGTGTTCAGATATCAGGGATAGGCTCCCTCCTATCTGGGGTCAATTTCCTCGTGACAATTTTGAAAATGCGTTGCCCTGGAATGAAACTGATGAGAATGCCTGTTTTTGTTTGGGCAACTTTGGCAATGATGATCCTTGTGATTTTTGCATTTCCCATTCTCACAGGAACAATCGGAATGCTTTCTACCGATCGTCTTTTAGACACAAAGATTTTTACTTCTGGCTATGGTGGGAATCCTATGATGTATATCAATTTGATATGGGCGTGGGGACACCCGGAGGTTTATATCTTGGTTCTGCCGGCGTTTGGAATTTTCTCTGAGTTGGTACCTGTGTTTTCTCACAAAAAACTCTTCGGATATAAGTCGATGGTATGGGCGATTGCTGTGATTACTTTTCTCTCCTTTATAGTATGGCTTCACCATTTTTTCACGATGGGAGCAGGAGCAAATGTCAACGCTTTCTTCGGGATTATGACGATGATTATTGCGGTTCCTACGGGAGTAAAAGTCTTTAACTGGATTTTCACTATGTACCGAGGAAAGGTAACATTTACCACTCCAATGCTTTGGTTCATGGGTTTTGTTTTTGTTTTCGTTACTGGAGGGATGACAGGCGTTATGTTAGCAATCCCCGCAATTGATTTCCAAGTTCATAATAGCCTCTTTTTAGTTGCACATTTTCATAATGTGATTATTGGAGGGGTCGTCTTTGGAGCTTTTGCAGGATATTCCTATTGGTTTCCGAAGTTTGCCGGTTTTAGACTCGATGAAAAGCTTGGGAAATACGCATTTTGGTTTTGGTTTGTTGGTTTTTTTGTAGCCTTCTTCCCTCTCTACCTTCTTGGATTTATGGGAGCTCCACGCCGGATCAACCACTACCCTGATGGTAATGGGTGGCAACCGCTCTTTATTGTTGCTGCAATTGGAGGACTTTTGATTTTTATCGGGGTTCTGTTCCAGGCAGCCCAACTTTATAAAAGTATTAAGAATCGCGAAAAATTAAAGGATACGACAGGAGATCCTTGGAATGGGCGGACACTTGAATGGTCCACAGCTTCTCCACCTCCCTTCTACAATTTTGCGATCATCCCTGAAGTGCATGATAAAGATGCCTTTTGGGAGATGAAGAAATCGAAGAAAGAGCTAGGAAAGCTTAAGTATCAAGACATCCATATGCCGAAAAACTCAATGGTGGGTGTCAACATTGGCATTTTAAGCTGTGTCTTAGGATTCGCTCTTGTCTGGCACATTTTCTGGCTGGCAGGTCTCTGTACCCTGGGAATTTTGATTACCTTAATCGCTCGTCTCTTTGTCAAGGAAACAAACTATTATGTTAAGGCTGAGGAAGTAAGAGAAATTGAAATGAGGAGTAGAGCCACATGAATACGCACGAGGTTAGCCCTGATGCTTATCACGATATTTACTCCAAAACAGTTTTTGGTTTTTGGCTTTACCTGCTAACTGATTTCATGCTGTTTGCCGCTATTTTTGCGACCTATGCTGTGCTTGGTTCAAATCACTTTGGAGGCCCAACCCAAAAACAACTCTTCAATTTAGACTATACGACCATCCAGACATTTATACTCCTCATTAGTACTTTTACAGTTGGAGTTGGGGGGGGTTACACTCACAGAAGGAAGAAAGGGGGAGCGATTACCTTTTTCCTTATCACGTTTTTTTTAGGGCTGATCTTTTTTGGAATGGAGCTTCATGAGTTCTCCCATCTTATATCTGCTGGAAGTGGCTGGGAAAAAAGTGGTTTTGCATCAGCATTTTTCACTCTTGTGGGAATGTTTCTTCTCCACTTAGTCATTGCACTTTTTTGGGTGATTATTCTTCTTATACCAGTCTTTCGCTCTGGAGTGTCAGGACGCTGTGTTCGACGCTTAACGTGCCTTAAAATGTTTTGGCAGTTTCTCAATATTGTTTGGGTCTTTATTTATACAATTGTTTACCTAGTGGGAATCATATGATAGATCAACATCATGGATGGAATATAAGTTTTAAACCTATATGGATTGGGTTTATCATCTCTCTTGTATTAGTGCTGGCTGCTTATCGGATTGTGGATCACTATCACCTAACGCATGGGCTACTCATGTCATCGATCATTTCGATTGGGTGCGTTTTAGCTGTGATTCAGTTGATTTTTTTCCTCCATTTAGGCTTAGAAGAAAAGCCACACTGGAATCTCTGGATATTTGTATTTGGAGTTGTACTGATCATATGCATCATTTTAGGGACGCTTTGGATCATGAGCAACTTAAACTACAATGTCATGCTTCATATGGGGCATTAGATGGAAAATACACTAAGAAAGCCTCTAACGCTAAAACATTATCTTCTCCTGACGAAACCCGGGATTATCTTGGGGAATATATTGACGACTGCTGGAGGGTATGCTTTAGCAGCAAGGGGACAATTTGATTTAGGACTTTTTCTATCTATGGTTCTAGGACTTGGACTAATCATTGCGTCTGCTTGTGTTTTCAATAACTATATCGATCGCAATCACGATGCAAAAATGAATCGGACAAAGTATCGCGCCTTAGCTCGTGGAATCATTCCCCATCGAAAAGCTCTCTTTTTCGGAACAGGGCTTGGTCTTTTAGGCACATTGACTCTTGCCTTAGGAACAAACCCATTGACAACCTGCGTTGCTTTAACAGGTTTTTTCTTCTACGTGATTGTCTACTCACTGTCGAAGTACCAGACGACCTATGGTACTCTTATCGGAAGTATTGCGGGCGCTATTCCTCCAGTTGTGGGCTATACCGCCGCGGCGCATACCATTGATCTTGGTGCATTTATCCTATTTGCTATTATTGCCATGTGGCAAATGCCTCATTTTTTTGCTATCGCTATCTATCGCCTCAGCGACTATAGCAAAGCCTCAATTCCTGTTTTCCCCCGCGTTAAAGGAATGCACAAGACAAAGGTTCATATGACTGTGTATCTTCTCGCATTCATTATGGCAACGGCTCTTTTAACTCTTTGTGGCTATACCACGCTGACCTTCATGATGATTATGGCGCTCGTTAGCATTTCTTGGCTTATTTTTGCCCTCAAAGGCTTTTCTGCTAAAAATGATGCACGCTGGGCCCGAAAAATGTTTATCTTTTCCCTCGTTGTTGTGACGACTCTTTCTGTAGCGCTTCCCTTTACGACGGTTTCTTAAAGACCAATCCTACTCTACAAGAATAGCCAAAATTGAGATGCATAAAATTTTTCGTAGAAAATAGCTGTAATTAGGAGCGAAAAAGCAGAGTTGTAAGAATGTAAGTGACTGAAGATTAATATAGGAAAATATCTGTAAATTAATAAAGATTATAGAAATAAATCAGGGTAAGAACCTACAATAGCACCATGAGAGAGCTAGAACAATTATTTGAGAATAATCGCACATGGTCTGAAGGAAAGAGGGAAGAGGATTCCGATTTTTTTAAACGGCATGTAGAGGGACAAGCTCCAAAGTACCTTTGGATTGGTTGTTCTGACAGCCGGATTCCTGCAAATGAAATGATAGGATTAGAGGCTGGAGAAGTCTTTGTTCATCGCAATGTGGCAAATATTGTTCCCCATACCGATGTCAACTGCCTCTCTGTTTTAGAATATGGAGTGGAAAATCTCGGGATTGAGCATGTCATTGTTTGCGGGCATTATGGATGTGGGGGCGTTGCTGCTGCTATGGAAAATGCTCAGTTTGGGCTCGTTGATAATTGGCTTCGCAATATTCGCGATGTCTATTTCCGCGAGAAAGAGGTTTTTGATCAAATTCAAGATAAAGAGGAAAGGTATAAACGCCTTGTGGAGCTGAATGTTTTGACGCAGGTGATGAATGTTTGTCATACCACGATTGTTCAAAACGTCTGGGCTAAAGGTAGAACGCTCACCATTCATGGATGGGTCTATGACATTTCGACAGGACTTCTTAAGGATCTTAGCTGCTGCATCGCCTCTCTTGATCAGATCGACGATGCTTACCGCACCCTAAAATTCCAGTAATACCAAACTTTTATTAGAGGTTATTATCTACCACGGCTCTTGTTTTGTGTAGTTTTTCTGGGTTTGAAGCCTTGATTTTCATTTCTAGAAGAATGAGCCTTGCCCCGAGGCTTTTTGTCGCCCCAAGATGCTCCAGCTTTCTTTTCGCCACGAGGGGAACTTGATCGCTTCTCGCCATAGGAAGAACTAGGCTTTTTGTCGCCCCAAGATGCTCCAGCTTTCTTTTCGCCACGAGGAGAACTTGATCGCTTCTCGCCATAGGAAGAACTAGGCTTTTTGTCGCCCCAGGATGATCTAGCTTTCTTTTCGCCACGAGGAGAACTTGATCGCTTCTCGCCATAGGAAGAACTAGGCTTTTTGTCGCCCCAGGATGATCCGGTCTTTTTATCACCTCGAGAAAAACTAGGCTTACTACCGCCGCGAGATGAACGTGAGCGGTTAGATCTGTGATTGCGCGCTCCTCGTGGGGGACCATTTGAAGAAATTTTAGTTGGATCTGGCTCTAAGCCTGGGATCACGGCACTTTCAACCTGTTGCCCGGTGAACTTCTCAATCTGCTTCATCATATAGGCATCGCGTCCAGCGACTAGAGTCAGGGCTATTCCCTTAGCTCCAGCTCGTCCAGTGCGGCCGATACGGTGGACATAATCTTCTGCATTTTCAGGAATGTCGAAGTTAATAACGTGAGAGATTTCTTGGACATCGATTCCTCGAGAGGCGACATCGGTTGCAACAAGGATATTAATCGATCCGTTTCGAAGCTGTGCTATGGTGCGAGTGCGTTGTCTCTGATTCATATCTCCATGAAGGGCGCCTGTAGGGTATCCTTTATCGCGCAATTCATCAACAAGCTGGCCTGCATGGCGCTTTGTTGAAGTAAAGACAATCGCATTTGTTACGTTATCCTGACTCAGAATGTGATCAAGAATGCGATTTTTGTGGTGTAGGTCATCAACAAAGTGTACTTTTTGTTCAATATTTTTATGAGTGACTTGCTGAGAGGCAATTGCGATCTCTTTAGGCTTATTTAAGAGTTTTTGCGATAATTTGATGATACTTCCCTGCATTGTTGCAGAAAACATTAACGTTTGTCTGTCAGAGGGGGTTTTCGAAGCGATATCCTCTACAGGTTTTACAAAACCCATATCGAGCATTCGATCGGCTTCATCAAGAATAAGCATTTCGAGTCGAGGGAACTCAACTTTCTTTTGGTGAATGAAGTCAATCAGTCTTCCAGGTGTCGCAATAAGAATGTCCAACGAGCGTTTAAGTTTTGGAGCTTGCTTGTGATAGGGGATTCCGCCAACAACAGAAACAGCCTTGACATGAGGGAGATACTTTGTGTATTTTTTGGCTTGTGTTTCAATCTGCATTGCAAGCTCACGTGTTGGAACAAGGATCAGAACTCGAGGTCCTTTGCCACCTTTTGAGGGGGAGGTTACTAAGTGGTTAATAGCAGGCAGCAAAAAGGCAGCTGTTTTCCCCGTTCCTGTTTGCGCTGAAGCCCGGATGTCAACTCCTTCCTTAACTACAGGATAACCGCTTTTTGAACCTCTGTTGGTTCAGAATATCCTGCAGCAGTAATCGCCTCAAGAATCTTAGGATGAAGATCTAAATTATCGAATGTCATTTTTTAACCAACTTAATTTTTAAACTTCTGCCAGTCTATCATGTTTGATCCGTTAAAAGATATGTAAATTATACAGACCGTCTTTCAAAAAAGAATGCATTGAACTAATTTTCACGTTTACCCTATGTTAATACTCATGAAAATGCGCGATATTTCTTTGACTCTATCAAAATCTATTTGGGGATAGAGGGGTTGAGTTCAAGAATTTTTTTGATCTAAGTTAGAGGATGCTTCCTGTCATTTTGGTAGTGTTGCAAAAAATGCGCTCTCGATAAAAATTTGTTTAAAACTTATGCTTAATCCCTTGATATATGAACCATAAATTGGACACCAATGATACAAAGTGTTAAGAAATTTCTGATGCCTTTTGAAGGTAAATGGAATATTGATTTTTTCTCTGGACTTACCGTTGCCTTGGCTCTCATTCCTGAATCTATTGCATTTGCACTGGTGGCACATCTTGATCCATTAGTGGGGTTGTTTTCAGCGTTTTTCATGTGCATTATTACTGCAATATTCGGTGGACGACCTGGAATGATCTCAGGTGCAACGGGCGCGATGGCAGTAGTCATTGTTTCTTTAGTCATCCAATATGGGGTTGAGTATCTATTTGCAACTGTGGTGTTAACTGGCATTTTTCAGATACTGGTGGGAGTATTCCGTTTGGGTAAACTTATCCGTATACTCCCTAAGCCAGTAATGGTAGGTTTTGTAAACGGTTTAGCGATTGTTATTTTTTTGGCGCAACTAAAGCAGTTTAAAGTCACCGGTGGTGGTGAAACAGTTTGGTTAACAGGGTATCCTCTGTATTTGATGATTGGGCTGATCGGTGTTGCTATGGCTGTGACCTATTTTCTCCCAAAATTCACCAAAAAAATACCGTCTGCTCTAGTTGCAATTGTTCTTGTTTCATCACTGGTGCATCTCTTCAATTTAGATACGCGTGTGGTTGATGATATGATGGGTGGGGAGCAGGTTTCTGCAGCATTTCCGACATTTACCTGGCTACAGATTCCGCTGAGCTTCTCAGCTCTTAAAATTATCGTGCCCTATGCTATAACGTTGTGCATTATTGGGCTTTCTGAGTCGTTAATGACCTTGTCTCTTATTGACGAAATGACCCACACCAGAGGTCGTGCTAACAAAGAGTGTATCGCCCAGGGTCTTGGAAACATCATTTCTGGTTTTTTCAAAGGAATGGGTGGTTGCGCGATGCTAGGGCAGAGCATGATTAACATTAATTCCGGTGGGCGCGGGAGGATTTCAGGCATTGTTGCTGGGATCACGCTTTTTGTTTTTATCATTTTCCTCTGGCCAATCATTAAACTGATCCCTTTGGCAGCTCTTCTGGGTGTGATGTTTATGGTGGTGATTGCAACCTTTGAATGGGCAACGTTTAAATTCATTCGTAAAATTCCCAAGCACGATGCTTTTATTATTGCCTTGGTGACGCTTGTTACTGTTTTTACTAATTTAGCTGTTGCGGTTGTCGTAGGGGTGACTATTGCCGCATTGGTCTTTGCATGGGGCACTGCAAAAAACATCTATACCGAGACGAAAATCAATGCCAAAGGCGAAAAAGAGTACATTCTGCATGGGCCGCTATTCTTCGGCTCTGTATCCCAATTCAAAACCTTGTTTGAGATAAAAAATGATCCGAAAGAGGTGATTATCGACTTTATGCATGCGCGGGTGACTGATCACTCGGCGATTGAAGCGATACAATTTATTACCGAACACTATATGGTACTAGGTAAAAAACTTCGCCTTCGCCACCTCAGCTCTGAGTGTAAGTTGATTCTAGGTAGAGCAGGGGACATGGTTGAGACCAACGTCTTAGTAACCTAAGTTTTGAGTGTATTTTACTCATTCTCAGGGATCTTTTCCATCTTTTTGGTTTGAAAAGGGTCAACTGGCCCTTCATTGCGTCAAAATGAGGGAAAATTTCAACAAAATCTCTTATGAAAATAAGCAAAAACAAACTTAAAACTCAGGTTAGAAATCCCCAATCTTTACGAGGCTCGAGAATCCAATTTAACTAGTTATGCCGGGCGGATGAAACAATAGAATAGTTGTATTCAAAAATTGTTAAAAAATAATATAAAATATTTTTTATAATAAAATTATCTTTTTAATTATTTTATTTTAATAACGAATTGTATAATATATGTATATTATATCCGCTGAAGGGGAAAGATGATATCAAATATTTTTAATTATAAGTTAAACTCTGTTTGCTTATATTCTGCTCAAGGAATTCACTCTCTAAGTGAAATTTCACAGCAAGTTAATGCTTTATGGATTGCTAAAACACTAGCCTGTGGATCTGTTGGGTACTTAGCTCAGTATCCGGTAAGTTTTTTTGGCGGATTCATCAGGGGACTAAATCTTACAGAAGCAGAGACTAAAGAGATCTCTGAAAGCAGGAATGATGAGATTCTCTTCACTCTTGTCATAATGACGATTTTAGCTCCAATTTCTGAAGAAATTATTTATAGAAAATACTTGCCTGACACACTACTTCCTAATTATTATACACTAACAAATCTACAAACAGCAGCAATTAGCAGTGGAGCGTTTGGTCTTGTGCATTTTTTAAATTATTTCAATACAAGGAAAACCTCTAGGAAGTTTGCTAAGGTTGCTTATCAAGTCGGTTTTTGTGCCGTTATTTTGGGTCCATTATGTTCCGTAGCAAAAACAAAGGTAGGATTAACAGCTAGCATTCTTGTGCATATGGGTTTCAACTTCCACGGCATGCAAAGAATTATTCCCGAAGAAAAAAGGAAAGAAGTAATAAAAAAAATTTCTCCTATCAGTATTCTCCCAGTTTTTATTGGTATTGCACTTATAACTTATCAACATCAATTAATATGTAGATTAGGTGTCTATTGCTTCGATCAACTGCTGAATCTAATGCCAAAAGATCACTCACTTAAGCTTTCATGACTCACTGAGATCTTTTTAATCTTTGAAAAAAGATAATTTTGAGAGATGAATATAGATACTCTAATAGATAATAAGCAGTTAGGCGTAGACGCCACTGTGTATCCATGGGAGAGGTCTATCTATCGTTGGCTTAAAGGCGGTGCAGTCGGTTGCCAGGATCGCATAGTGTTTTACTGAGGAGGATTACTGTCGATTTGGGCGAACCCCAGGGAGCTTGGATCATACCAACAAAACTCTTGAAAGGAACCGGAGACGATCGCTTTACTTACTTGCCCTCTGTGGGAATTTATTCTTATGCTTGATAGAATAGGATTTATCAAATAGAAATAGGTGACTCGAGATGGAAGATCTGCCTTACTGCCCTAAGTGTATTTCTAGATATACGTATGAAAGTGAAGGTTTGTATATTTGCCCAGATTGTGCGTATGAATGGCCAATAGATACGCTTTCTGAAGGTGCAGAAGAAGAGCTAATTGTGAAAGATGTACACAGGAATAGTCTTAAAGATGGAGATAGTGTGACGATCATCAAGGACCTTAAAGTCAAAGGAACCTCTTCCGTTCTTAAGGTTGGGGTTAAAGTAAAGAACATTCGTGTAGTCGAAGAGGTAAACGGTCACAATATTGATGCCAAGGTTAAGGGGGTTGGTGAAATCATGCTCAAGTCAGAATTCGTTAAAAAATGTACCTAGGGTGTACCCCTAAACTTCTTTTAAGGATTTGGCCCACCTTTTCCTATCTATATTTGCATTCGATCTTAGCAACTTTACCAAGTTGCTGTCTTCTTTTTAGACTATTTGTAGGTAGTTGGATGCGCTCAGAACTTTGAATTGGAAATTTATCAGTGATAAAAATAAATCTTAATCGTCTAATCATCAACAGTATAAAACCATTCTCTTTGAGAATGTGAAATTTTTATAAGAGCTTTTCTTTTAGATTTATCCGAAATAAGCTACAATACCTCTGAACTGCTCAAATACATGGGCTCCACTGGTATAAACTTACAATATATTGGTGGGTGTTTTTTAAATTTTTAAAGGAAGAGAAATCCAAATGACAAAATCCAAAGGTACAGTTAAGTTTTTTAATTCACAAAAAGGTTTCGGTTTTATTACTCCTGAGTCAGGTGGGAAGGAATTATTCGTTCATGTCAACAGTCTTGAAGGAGATACACAATCTCTAAACGAAGGACAAAATGTTGAATATGATGAAGAAGAAGGCCGCAAGGGTCCAGAAGCTAAAAATGTTAAGGGTTTATAGTAACTAATTTTCAATGTACGGTTTATGCCCCTGATAACTTTTCAGAGGCATACCTTCAGTTAAAATCTGCACCTAACCGCTAACTAGTAGAGAGATTTGGAGTCCAGGCATTTTCGTAAACTTTCGGATTTGCTAAGTACTTGGACTTCCACTCCAATAAAAAAGACCGAGTAAAACTCGGTCTTTTTGTAATTTAGAGCTGAGTACAGGATATTTTTAACAGGCTCTGGGTAGAAATTTTAAGAATTTTGAGTCAAGATGCTCCACAAAATTTCAGGAGGGTCTGTTAGGTTGTGTTGAGAAATTTCCATAAATGGTGCAAGCTGACTTCCTGAAGAAGGAGATCTATATGCTATACCCGCATAAAATAAATGACCACGCCTGGTCGAAACTTTACGAATATCTGAGTAATTACCCCAAAATACACACAAATAACAAAGAGAAAACTCGTTGCTTTGTAGAGGCTGTATTTTGGATTGCCAAGAATTGCAGGTCTATTTTTAGTGCGCTTTGCCTCTAGCCTCTTAGACCAAAGAAATATGCTATTTATACTTACACCAAAACGTTTTTCTGTCTTAGCAAAACTTAAATTTTCTGTGCTTCGGATCAGCAGTACCTTTTTTCTAAAATCTAATGAATACGTCATTCAAAAAAGTATAACTAAAACGAAATATTTTATCTATAGAGGGAATTGAGGTTGGCTTAATGTGTCAACAAACTCTTGATCTTCCTTGGAAAGGCCGGAGGATTTTTTACCATCATTAAGTTGGAGTTCTCCAGATTTTACTTTGTCAATGAGACTTTCAAGGCGTTCTTTGACTTCAGGAGACTTTGTTCTCTCCAGATCCGTCAAAGATTCATCTGGATTGTGTTTTAGGGTGTTTAGAAACTCTTGTGAGCCTTCAGCATCGTCTTTTAAAGGTTGCATTCTACCTTTTTCGCGCTCATTTTGAACCCCAGCATACCCTGCTCCTAGCCTACCTACTGTTTCAGTGCTGCCTTCGACAATTTTTTCTGTCATTTGCTTTTTTTCTAGCTCGATCTAGCTGGCTGAAAGTTCGTTAGATAGATGAGATGCAATAATTGCTTGAGATGTATACATAATATTCTTGTCATTAACGAGTTCCATCATAGCAGCGATTAAAGCTAAAATGGCAGTGGTATTGGCTCTATTCCCTGATTAGAAACTTCCTGGACTTGTATGAGCCTGGGGAGTGGTGCCTTTTGTTTGCTGAGCTGGGGGAAGTGGACTACTTTGGTTGATCATGGACATAGGTTTTCCTTAACTGTTTTATTATTAATAAGATAAAATTTATTAAAGGGTTGTCCACGACTTAGAAGCATATGCAAAATAGGTCCTGATCTAAGTGAAAGACAATACTCTTTAATCTTATCTTAACACAAATAGGCTTATTAAAAAACCTTGCTGTATTGTTACTTATTCTTAGTTCTTCTACTAGAGTAGCTTAAGAAGGAGTGTCAGGCTATACTGGAGCATCTGATGTTGTAAAATAAGAGCTTACAGAGGTTCTTAGGCTGTCCCAATCCTGTAGAGGTCATCTTCAGGTTCACCAGGAAGGAGAAGGGCTTCATGTAAAAAAGTGGGGGATTTAGGGAAAAAAGTGGCATATTCTCTTATTGCCCATTTAAAGCAGCCTAGGTAAATCTCTTGACCGCCCTCCATGCTAGATGACGGGCTATCGTTTTAAGGGAATATTCCTAATAGATGGAGTAATGGCTAATATATTACACTTCATTTTTTCAATTGGTATAAAGTTTTAAAAATATTTTTATATTGTTAAATTAAATAAAAATGATTATTTAAATAATTAATATCAAAATATGGTTTATTTTATGAGTATTGAGAGTAATGACCCTTTGAAAGGAGATCAAAATGTCTCTAATTTTGAGAGTTCCAAAGTGGCGCCAAAAACTGCTATGCATGGAGAAATTAGCGAATTGTTTAACATTCCAATTGCTGAAGTAAACCAATGTACTGATGGTAATATAGAGGAATTTTGTATAGACAGAGCAAAGCAGCTACTGGAAAGCGGAGAGTGTTTGACAACCGAAAAAATTGAAGGCGTAGCTTATTTATTTTTTGGATATCTGTGGCCCGATATTGAAACTGCTGAAAAATTTAAACAGTCAGTGGATCCCTTCAATCCCCACCCTGCATTTGTGTTTATGTCTTTACATGAATGTATTGAAAAAATTGACTCTCATCATAGCTTCTCAGAGGCTATAAATAGCAGGCGTCATTATATTGATGCTGATGAACAATTGAAAGGCATAATAGAAGATCCGAATGCAGATATTAAGAAAATTTTACAATTTTGCAAGGAAAACAAAAACGATCCTCAATGTTTTGCTTTAATTCCTCAATTAATGGCTAAAATCAATGATTGCCCTCTATTTACCGCTAGAGATTGGTTTGGAGGTATAAATATTCATGAAGCTTATATTCTTCGAGACAGAGAAACATCTTCTTGTCGATGGGTTTTTAAACCAACACTCGAAAATTACCAACAAGGATATATGGTTATTGGAACCGAAGATTCAAAAAATACAAACAGAGAGTGTACAGCTTATGCATTAAATCACCATAAACAATTCTCTATTCCCGCAACGTACCTCGTAGATATAAAAGGTCATCAGGGATCGGCCCAAATATTCATTGACAATAATATAGATGTTAATGACAAAAACAGGAATCAAGTATCAGTCCTTGATTTACAGAAATCTTTTGTTTTTGATTTACTCTTTAGCAATTTGGATCGCCATAGTGGAAATTATTTATTTAAACAAGGAGCGGATATCATTCATATGATTGGAATCGATCATGATGCTTGTATGGTTTTAGATGGTCGTCCATTAAAAATAGAATATTTAGAGTTTAAGCATGCGTTTAATAGGCCCCTTATGCTAAAATTAGGCTCCTTAGTAACACCTGAAAACTTAGAGAAATATGAAGAAACTATGAGAGATCGTGGTATGAGTGAAGGTGCGATTAAATGGATGCGCTTTGCTGCTAATACCATAAGGGGTGAGATTTTGAGTGAACAGACAACAGCGAACCAAGTGTTTCAAACATTGTCTGAACAGTTTGATAAAGAAAGTGCTTTATAGACAAAGAGGTGGTTGATGATGACTAAATTATTAATAAACCCAAATAGTCAGCAAGTAGCGGCTAGACTAGAGGAGAATCGCGGCAGCAAACAACTCATTATTTCGGACCTGCGTATACAGTTGATTTTGGAAAACTGCGGAATTAATGTTCCAAGGAAGTTTACCCCTGATAGTAGCTGCCATGTTTACCCTAATCATCCTGACCAAAGCTTATTTGCAGAAGCGTTTGAGAAGCATTTTTATCCTCATGGTTTAATGCAGAGGGGCTTCTATTGGATTAAAGAAGAAGAGTATAAAATGGAGCTTAAAAATGTGACTGAAGTATTCAGTAAGCATATCATTTCTTTCTAGTGGGGGGTGTACGCTGAACGGTAGTGTTGCTAAAAACACGGTTTCAGTGAAAAATTGCTTACAATCTATGCCTAGTTTTACTGAAATCAAAGCAGCAAAAAAAAGTGGGAGATTTTGGGAAAAAGTTGCACAATCTCCTGTTACTTAATTTACTAAAGAATCAAGACCTATCTCAAAGTCTTGATACAGATTTAGATTTTTTCAGCCCAGCGCTGTCTAAATTTAACGGGAGATTCCCCACATAAAGATCCATAGATCCTCCTACAATTCTAATACATTAACTTAATCTCCAAACAAATCCAGCTGTAAACACTCCCTTCTAGGAAGCGTTAAAACCTCTTTAGCAAGCTCGTGTTTGATTGTTTCTTCAATTTAACCCCAGACCCCAGCCTCCTTAAAAAAAATAGAAGGTACGAGCCTTGGTTTGACCCCAGCCTTTTTGCTGGAATGGATCCTCAAGGGAGGTTTCAAAAGGATTTTCCCTTCATGATCAATCCGATATGTGATATTCTTGAGATCAAGTTCTACATAACCTAGCGTTAGATGCACCTCGCATGTGCCCTTGGAAAGGTATTTTTCGCTATCTGTTTTTCGTCTAAACTCTTCTGGATAAAACTTGTTCACAAAAACTTGCGTTTCCATCATAAGGCTCCCATCAGATTTCTCTTCAAGCTGAAACGATACCCCAATCCTAAAACTAAAGTATGAAGCATTGCATTCAATAAAGAAACCGGCACACCAAAAATAGACCAGGCTATATCAGAACATTTTGAGGTTTTTAGCATTGTTGAAAACTCCTGAGCCGTATCAAACCCCCGATTTGATGTACAAAAATCTGGGACGGCTCCCATCTGCATCAAAAAATGTCCCATCCCTGATCTTCCCCCGAAAAATAGGACAGTTATGATATAGACTTCTCGAACTTAAAGAAGAGATTAAGCGACTAAAAAAAGAAAATAGGATCTTAAAGCAGGAAAGAGAAGTCTTAAAAAAGGCCATGGGTATTTTCTCCTCGATGTCAAAAGCAAATACAGAGCTATGAAGAAATTGAGAAAGGAATTTCCCATTTTCCTGCTTATATAATTCTCCTGAATATTACAAGGAGGTATCTACGACTACAACAGTAATGTTTCAACCACAAGTTCATAATGCTGAAACAGTTAGTTATTCAGCTGGAATGTCAAAGAAAGAACAAAAGTCTTTAAATCCTGAAATGATCCGTGCGCTTTTAGATGTCTCTCCTGAAATGCAGCAGATTGATGATTTAGTGGATAGAAGATGTTACGCTCTTCATCAAGATAGAAAGTTAGGCAAGTTTTCTGCTCTTTTTCAGGAAGTTATTGAGGAAAACAAAGGGCTGTTTTCTAAAACAACTAAAGAAGAAGCAAGCCTTCTGTATCAATTTCATTCTGATGCAATTGTTAGTCCGATAATATCTGAGAAGATCTCTGCCATTGTTGATGCTTTTTTGCAAAAGTTAGGTCCCTTATCTAAAGATACAGAAATCATCACTACCGTTAGAGAATCTTCCTCTTTCCTCTGAAATGTTCGTAAATCATCTGAAGAGGAAACTCCGCAAATCTTTAGTCAGCTTCAACAAGAATATCCCCAAAAACTCTAAGGTGAAGATCTATCGAAAAAACAATGGATGGATTTCTGTGTCTCCATTGACTGCTCAACCAGACCCTCCAAATTTACATTTGATTAAGGATGAACTTTTTAAAAAATGGTCCATGGTGAATCTGCTAGACGTGATTAAAGAAACTTTCTTACGGGTTCCACCTATCTTCAGGCCAAACATCTAATAGAGGAAATTAACGCCGATTACCTACTAGCAGATCGGGGTTATGACAGCGATGCAATCGCAACTCAAGCGATCTCTCAAGGAATGAAGGCGGTTATCCCTCTCAGAAAAAATAAGAAAAGCAAGAGAGCTTATGATAAGCATCTCTATAAATTGAGAAAGGCCCAGAAAACATTCCATTTTCTACACCAGAGTTTACTCTAGGTTTTGCAAAGGGACTGCCAAAAGGGATCTATGAATCTAGAAAAGGGATTATTTTATTTCTTGGAGACTTAATCTCTCATCCTATTCACACTTCAACGCAAATGTATGATGCTCTCTCAACACTTGCTAGACTTGCTCGTGATGATGAGTGGGGGGTGATCGGAGAGGTATTATCTCCAGAAATTCATCAGTTGGTTACCCAGTGGGACACTCTCCCTTCAGATAAAAGGAGAGAGCTTGCTGGATATGCCTTTGGAAAACATGGGGCAGACATTGTAGCACCTGGAACTGTAGCCAAAATCGCAAGCAAGAGTGCAAAGAGCGCGAGAAAACTGGCTGCTGTCTTAAAAAATATCCAAAAGGCTGAAGGAACTCTCGTTCTTGAAGCTGCAGCCGGAGTTGGAAATACTGCTAAGGTAGGAGAAATTATTAATGCAGGTAAGACAAGTGCATTTCTGGGGGAAGAAATAGGGCTTACTGGAAAAGAAATGGGACAGTTACAAAAAGCAAGTAAATTAGAAAGTGCTATTAATAGCCGCTTGGATACATTGGTCTCCCAATCAGAAAGTAATATCTTAAAAGCTGCAATTAGTAAAGATAGTCGCGTAAAGATGGTAAGAGACTATCTTGAGAAGTCGGCTAAAGAAATTCAAAAAGGCATTAGGAGTTATGAGAAGCAAATAGCCACTCACCAAGAAAAAATTGCAAGCCCATCAAAATTTATTCCCCATTGAGATAAGTTACATCCAGAAAGACAGCAGGCTTTAATCAACAAAAAATGGCCAGCTGAGATACAATGTTGTACTGAACAAAGAGATATTCTTCAATCTATTCTAAATGAAAGGATTAATTAAAATTATGGAAAACGAAAAATACAAAAACTATCTTACAGACTTAATATCCATAATTAAGAAACAAGCAAAAAAAGCAAAGCTAGAAGCAGACCATCCAAAAGAAAGACAAGACAGTTTTAATAATGGTTACCTTATGGCTTATCATACGGTCATTGAATTTATGAAGAATCAAACTGAAGTCTTTAACATCAGTCAAGAAGATATTGGTTTAGCTGACATTGAGCCAGAGCGTGATTTGCTTTGAAACTGAAAGAAGAAGATAAAAAATATATTCTTAATAAACATTTAAGAAATATTTCCCACATAGCAAGTAAAGAATACCAAGAAATGGTCTGGATACGTGGTGAAGGGCCTGAAGTTGATGATTTTGATGAAACAGCCTGTCATTTTTTTGACGACAGAGATCCAATTTTAAAAAATATAAAGAATATAACATCATAGAAAGACAATATCAGATATTGGCTCAATTCCGAGATTTATTCGAATCTTTTGCCGATGGGGATCGACCTTATCTTCCAGAAGATTTTATAAACACGCTTGAATGGCAAAAAATTATTAATTTGGCCAAAGACGTTTTAGAAGCATTTGCTTATTAAGCACAATAATACTTCTTTATGTATTGGAGAAAAAAAAGAGTTTATGCCCTTATTAAAATATTAACAACTTGCGTAGTTGTGCTTTTGGGAATGTATTCCTTAAGAAAAGTTTGGAAAAGTGATACTGACATAGCATCCTCTGAAGTGGAGAATTATCTCCAGGAAGCTCTTGCTGTTATGGAGGAGAATTTTATTTATAGCGATAGGGTGGACTGGGATTTTGTTAAACAAAAATCCTATGCACGGATCAAGAAGAGAACTTCGCTTGAGGGTGCTTACCCTGGAATTAAGCTAGCCCTTTCACTCATCGAAGATAATCATAGTTTTTTCATTCCTTTTGATACAATTGAAACTCTAGAAAAGAATGATCGTTTAGATCTCGCTAAACCTCCTTCATATGCATTGATTAAGGAAGATATTGGGCGCCTTCTCCATTCTTTGTCTTTCCAAGTGTGATTAGCTTGTTCTGAAAACCACAGCTTTTAAAGGATAGGGTCAAGATTTCTCCTTGACGCATCCCTGTTAAGAGGGCGAGGAAAACGATATTATAAAGATGAGGATTCGGGGACTTTTTACAAGCTTTGAGTAGCCGGTCTTTTTCTTCTAAGGATAGAAGTCGATTTCTACCATTCCCTTCTGAGAGGCTTGAAACCTTTCGTATCGGGGTGTCGTCGAGCCATCCCCATTCTTTGACAGCTATTGTAAGCGGTCTGGAAAAAGCGGCTAAATATCGGTTTACCGTAGAAGGGTTGCGTGGGGTATTCCTATGAGTTTTTTCAGCAAGAAGAGCATCTCTTGCTTCAGCTATAATTGCAGGGGTTAAATCGGATAGTAGTAAATGCCCTAAACGATCTTTCCACCAAGATAGATAGGCGGTTTGTCTGACTACTCTATGAAGGAATTGAGTAAGCCATTGAGAACAAAACCGTTCAATCAGGTCATTGATTGTATGCTTTTTGGCTTCAGCGGTTCAGAAATGTCTGCCGTCTCGAATAGAAGACTCTGTATCTTGAATCCATTTTTTAGCGAGTGTTTTAGTTCTAAAGGATGCTCGTTGCGTTGGATATCCCTTTAATCGCACTTCAGTGTGATAGGTTGTGGTTCCATCTTCTTTATCGTAAGGTCGAATCGTGCCCATGGTTATTCCATATAGATATGAGGTGATCATAGAAAAAAGGGGAATAAACCACAATAAAGATGCTTATTCTCATCACTTCTTGATTTAAATCGTTGTATTCTAATCTCTTCAAAAGAGATTTTGCTAGATTTACGCACTATTTCTACATTTTAAGAAGGATTTGTCACGGATGTCATGGGATTAAAATTCTAATGTGAGACAGAAGTTTCCCTGGAAGTCACAGGTGTCACAGATGTCACAGGTAAACAGGGGATGTACGCAAAGTTTTAGGTAGTATTGGTCTGGTTTCATTCAGTCTAGTGCGTAAATAGTGCGTAAATGAGTTGAGAATACCAGGATTTTTGAAGTGAATTGATTTGGTGTACTTCGTTGAAAACAAAAGGCTTCACTCCGAAAAATGAAGCCTTAAATTGGATTGGAGGTGGAGAGATTCGAACTCTCGTCCTTAGTAAACTCTATAACAATGCCTACATGCTTAGTCCCTTAATTTATAGTGCAAGCCTTGCTGTAAGGAACCCCACTAAGGGCCCGCACACTTCCTTTAATCTCGAAACACTACCTCTGGAAGTCAAGCGGCAGTAGCTCATGCCAAGATCTATGACAACCTTTCCAAGATCCCTGGTTCAATCTTAGAGGGTCGGCTACAAAGACGGATTAGGTCTTAAGCAGCAACCGCAGCAACCGCACCTTCGCTAGTGAAACCAGCGTGAGAAGCGATGCTTACAACATTTGATTTTTTGACAGTTATGTCGTCTCGGCTTTTTTAAGAGGCCAACCGAATCCTCTGCATGCCATCGGTACTTTGCTTCCAAGTCGAAACCAATGCACCCCCATTTGTATTATACCACAAATGAATTTTATTACATAAACCTCTCACTATCAGTTGTTTGAGTTTTTTGTACCTCAATATTAACAGGTTGAGTCTATTGAGGCAAGTATTGATTATTATACGGGAGAGTCGTAAACTGCTTTGTTTATAGATAAGGTTGGTTATGTTTGAAAA